>NZ_JBALFC010000117.1:0-69453 GCF_036917755.1 Nostoc sp. | reverse complement strand
TTCCGCTTTCAGGAATCTTTTTACTGGCATGATGCACACACCCTTGGTTTATCTTGTTGCTATTTTATGCGACTTAAATGTGGAACAGCTTACAATTGTGATCGGGTTTGATTTAACTACTCGTTCCTGGGTAACATCTGCCAGTGCCACATCTGTTTTTGAAAGTTTACCTTCCTTAGATGGAGTGCTTTACACCGATAATGCGACACTTGCTGATGCCAGTATTGACTTTGGTAATATCGTGCATCGTCAACCGATAGCATTACTTAAACCAGGCTCAATTGAGGATATTGTTCAAATTATTAAATTCGCTCGGACTCACAAGCTCAAGGTTGCCGCACGCGGTCAGGGTCACTCTACCTACGGTCAGTCACAAGTAGAAGCAGGCATTGTCATTGATTTAAGTACGCTCAACAAGATTCATTTCATTGGTACAGACCGAGCAATTGTTGATGCTGGAGTGTTATGGAGTCAGTTATTGCAACAAACACTTGTGCAGGAATTAACACCGCCCGTTCTTACCGATTACATCGAACTTTCTATCGGCGGCACTTTATCAGTGGGGGGTATTGGTGGTGCAACTCATCGTTATGGTGTGCAAGTTGACAATGTTTTAGAACTGAAGGTAGTTACAGGTATTGGTGATCTCGAAACTTGTTCACTGTTGTACAATCGCAATTTATTTACAGCAGTACTAGCAGGGCTAGGTCAATGTGGAATTATCGTACAGGCAACTGTTAAGCTAATTCCCGCCACTACCAATGCCCGTGTTTTTCAGTTGTATTATGACGATTTAGCTACCTTTACTCGTGACCAATGCGAAATCATAAATGATCAGCGCTTCAACTATGTAGAAGGTCAATTAGTTTCTAATAATGCTGGTGGATGGCGTTATCTGCTAGAAGCGGCTAGCTTTTACAGTCCTCCCTCTGTACCTAATAATAACCTGTTGCTTGCAGGGTTAAATTATACTCGCGGTACACAACAAATAGAAGATAAATCTTACTTTGATTTTCTCAACCGTTTAGCTCCTACAGTTACCTTTCTCAAATCTATTGGTGTTTGGTCTTATCCTCATCCTTGGTTAAACCTGTTTGTACCCAGTAGTGCAGTTAACAGTTTTGTTGGTGAAGTCGCTGCCACGTTAACGCTAGCTGACACAGGTGAAGGTCCAATTCTGCTGTATCCAGTTAAAACTAAACGCTTCGGGCTACCCAATTTCCGGGTTCCAAACCGTTCTGTTGTGTTTCTCTTTGCCATATTGCGAACAGCAGTCCCACCAGATGATTCTGTAATTACAAAAATGCTCAATGATAATCGTAGACTCTTTGAACGTAATCGTGATTTGGGTGGTTATCAATATCCTGTAAACGCCCTGTCTTTCTCCCATAATGATTGGCAGCAGCATTTTCGTCCAGTTTGGGGAAATATGCTAACTGCAAAGCGACGTTATGATCCAGATAATTTACTAACGCCAGGTCAGGGCATTTTTTCAAACTGTTAGCCCAAACAAATCTGTTTAAATAATCAGAATTCTCATTGACACTAGTAAACTCAGCGAGTCCCTCACGAAACTCGCTGGTCTTCAAAAACCGGAATGAGAAATTATGATGTCAGTTCCCTTATGAGCAATCATCATGGTTGCTGCCGCCGTATTTGCAGTTATTGGAAGCGGAAACACGGAAGAGTCAATTACGCGTAAGTTAGAGGTGTTACGCACCTTGAGTTCTGTGTCCACGACGGAATTCTCGTCAGATCCCATCTTACAAGTTCCGCAATAATGTTGTGTTGTATTAGCGGTTTGTCTGATATAGTCCTCCAAATCTTCACCGGGTTGTGGAGTGATTTGCGCTTCACGCCATGAGTCTAAACCTGTTTGTGTGCAAATGCGTATGCTTAACTTCAGCGCCTTTTTACACTTCTCTATATCTTCAGGTTCAGTAAGATACCCTGGGTCAATGAGGGGAGCGTCTTTAGGATTCTTTGAGGACAAAGTAACAGTTCCCTTACTTTTCAAGTGCATTAAGTTTGGCTACAACCAAAAAGAATACCTAGATTCAGGTGGCAAACCTTTCAAGGTTCCAACACCTACACTGGTTTCTATGTCGATAATATCCCTACTGTTTTCTGTAGAGTCAAAGATAACTGCTGGTGCTAGACCGTAAGAATAAAAAGGCAAATCTCGATTACTGGGTATAGAAAATGCGACACTAACAAAAAGGTCATCGTGAAAATTTTTACCGACTTGCGGAACATTCGCAACTACAGGAATACCAAGTTTTTTTAATTCGTTTTCGTCGCCGACACCTGAGAGCATTAAGATTTTTGGACTTGCGATCGCACCTGCACTTAAAATAACTTCCTTGTTTACGTTAGCAAACTGTTCTTGATTATCTTTAATATATTTAATACCAACTGCTATTGAATTATCGAATAAGATTTGAGTTACAAAAGCCTGACTTAGCACGATTACATTTTGATATCTCTTTGGTTGGAAAGTGCTATATGTGGTTTATCGAGTCAGACTGGGTGTCTTAATCACGTTAAATTGAAATTCAGCGTATCCATATTGACTCGAATTGGTATTGTAGTCACAATTATAAGTCAAACCACTTTGATCGGCGGCAGCAAACAAGTTTTCAATGAACTCATCTCTTTCTCCTTTTATCACTTTCATGGTCTTCTCTACCGCCTCAAAGTGTGGTCTAACATCATTCCATGACCAACCCGGCGCTACCTGTCCCCACGCATCAAAATCAGAGATGCTACCTCGCACGTAGACCATAGCATTATGTAGCGCACACCCTCCTAAAACTTTTGCTTGCGGTAGGCTAATAAAACGATTGTTTAAGTTTGGTTGGCTTACTGACTTATAACCCCACTCAATTTCGGGATAGTTAGTCAAAACTTCATACCAGTCACTTGGTGTCCACATTTGTGAGTTATTTGGACTGCCTCCAGCTTCGATAAGGAGAATAGTTATATTTGAGCTATGAGCAGCAAGTCTTGAGGCAACTATGCTCCCAGCAGAGCCAGCACCAATAACAATATAGTCATAAAATGTTTCTTTCATGAAAGACTTAGAGAAATTTGAATAAAATACATCCCGATACAATGCCAATGCATTGACTTAGAATGTTAACGCGTTCCCCTGCATTAAAAACGCTACGTTTGTAAGCGAAACTGTACTTAGTAGTGTTTTGGAACCTACACAAGAACCAAACCACTATTTCTTACTCTCTGCTAAACCCCCCCGGATTTGTTCGTGGGGGATTTGTTACATTCATATCGTCATTCAATCTGCGAATCAGACGGGATAACTCACGAATGATATTCACTGCAATTTCGGGAGTTTCTTCGATCGCATCATAAAGTTGCTCTTGTGTCAGTTCTAAAAATTCACAAGGTTCCAGAGTCGTTGCGGTGGCGGAACGAGGTTGAGTATCAAATACTGCCATCTCACCAAAGTATTTTCCCTGTTCCACCTCTGCAAGTTGTTTATTTCCAATGTGAACTTTAACTCGACCTGACACGACAATATAGAGCGATCGCCCTTCTTCTCCTTGTCGAAAGATCGTGTAATTAGCTGGAAATGACAATTCGTTCATTACTGAAGTGAGCCGCACAATAAAATCATCCCGCAATTCCTTAAAAATCGGGACTCGCCGGACAAATAATAAACGGTCAACACTGGTTAGCATAATTACAAGTTAAACATAAAACATTACTGTAAATTTTAAAACTCAAGCCAGAGCGCGATTAGTCATATTAACCGATGTTGAACGCTAGCGGTCAAGAATATCTCAAATTTTACCGACCACTTAGCATCTCTTCAATAGGAGCGATGCCTACGGCGCTAAACTACGCACAGAAGTTTCTCAAACAATAGCTCAGTATTAGGTATTCTCTCGTTTCCAGGCGGAGCATGGTAACGAGCAAAACAGATGAGCAAGTTGTCAATCACTTTTGTTTATCCTTTTAAAAAACAAGAGTATTTGCTCTTATTTGGTTGAAAGCCATAATATTGACTTCATGAGCTCCCAAGGTACCTTGCTGAGAAAAAAATCACCAATTTGATTAGAGGTGAGCGCCTCTAAGAACTGGGGAATTGGCTAATAACTAACGAACCTCGATCGGTTTTCGTTAGGTAAAACAGTCAGAAAATCTCCTTCTCTGCCCTCATAGAGAAGGACTAAGACAAACAGCATTGAAATA
Source organism: Nostoc sp. (assembly GCF_036917755.1). Taxonomy (GTDB): domain Bacteria; phylum Cyanobacteriota; class Cyanobacteriia; order Cyanobacteriales; family Nostocaceae; genus Nostoc. The sequence goes on along the minus strand of NZ_JBALFC010000117.1, from coordinate 65,238 downwards.
TATTGTGAGCAACAATTATGACTTGGCTAATTAGTACATTTATTATTGGAATCTCTGCTGCTTTTGCAACCACCTTTGACGACAATTTATATTTGACAGCTTTCTTCGGAAAAGTCAATCGCAGCTTTCGTCCTAAGCATATTGTGATCGGTGAATTTATGGGATTTACTGCCTTAGTATGTGCTAGTCTCCCTGGTTTCTTCGGCGGTATGATTATTCCAACTACTTGGATTGGTTTGCTAGGTTTGCTTCCCGTCGCCATTGGTATCAGTAATCTCATCAGTCGAGAACAACAGGAAGAGACAGTGCAAGCTGTGTCAGTTGATTTAACTTCTCCTACCAAATCTGGACGCCAGAAGAAATCACTATTAGCAACCATCCGCGATCCGCAAACTTACCGCGTTTCCGCAGTCACCATTGCCAATGGAGGAAACAACATTGGAATTTATGTACCGTTGTTTGCCAGTAGCAATCTTCCAAGTTTGGGTGTAATTCTGTGTGCTTGCTATTTCACTGTTGGGGTGTGGTGCTTACTGTCTTACAACCTGACTCGTAATCCTCTGATGACTCCGGTTTTAACTCGCTATGGTCGGAAAATCTTCCCGTTTGTCTTAATTTACTTGGGACTCTCTATCTTAATTAAAAGTGAAACATATCGACTTTTACCTAGTCTGGCAATGCTTTCCAATTAGCTATGAGGCGATGTCTACGAGGGGCTATTCGGTGACGCACCTGCTCGGAAAACTCGAAATTATTGATGGGTGCTATATCTTTGATTTAACCAAAAAAATCAGCGATCGTTTGACATCTCCAAAGATTTTTTAATCACTTGAATTTATCAATTTGAATCAAAATAATATTTGCTCTTATCAATCAACTTATCTAAAGTGAGAATAAAGCACATTATTGATGGCTCCTATAAAAGCAAGCCCACCACTACGAATCATCATAGGAAGGAACTAATGAATCAATCAAATTCCAAAAAATTAGCTCAGTGGCTCATCACAGCAGTATTTCTGGTACTTGTAGCAGGATTTTCTCTGCTTGACCAACCCAGCGTAAAAGCTCAAACACTAACACCATCCATACCTACGGAATCTGAACTAGCTCCAGAAATATCTCCAGAGACATCACCAATGGAGTCTTTAGCAGCACCAGTAATATCTCCGGTTGTATCCCCAATAGTATCTGTAGCAGAAAACGTTAGACATTTACTACAAACCAATGAATGTGTCGGGTGTAACCTGACTGGAGCATTGCTCAAGGACGCAAACCTGCAAACAGCAAACTTGGAGGGTGCTAACTTACAAAATGCAGACTTAGAAAGAGCTAACTTACAGCAAACAAACTTACAAGGGGCTAACTTTCAAGGAGCAGATTTAGGCAAGGTAAACCTTTTGGGAGCAAACCTTGTGGGAGCAAACCTATTTGATGCAGACCTAGAGAAAGCTAACCTGTTGGGAGCAAATCTGCAAACGGCTAACCTACAGGGCGCAGACTTGGAAAAGACAAATCTTACAAATGCAAACATCCAGGGAGTTAACCTGATGGGGGTTGATTTGGAAGATGCGATCAGACCAGAAGGATTCACTGTTCAGTAATTAAACTGAAGTTCTCGGTGCAAATTTAATAAAAAACTTCAAAAGCCTGATTCAGTAATGAATAGAGGCTTTTTTTTTGATATTTGAAGGGTCGCTGCGATCGCGTAGCCAAACCAAGCCAAGTTTTCTAACATATTGGCAACAAGATGATTGTTTTTCATGTAATTGTAAGCAATATTGCTGATTGCCATCAAAGAACATCGCCGCAGTTATTACCGTTGTAGTAATTTCTGCATCACTTATCTCTCTTTGAGAGTCTTGACTATACCCAATCGCTTTTAACAAATCATCGATAATACTATAGACGGTAATTATTTCATTTAGCATACTCCCCTCCGTTTTTTCTGACTGGAGGGGATTTTATTGCTTTTGCGACGCCGATAACGTTCGCGCAGCGTCTCGTAGAGAAGCGGTAGCGAGTCATCTCTCGTAAGAGCGTCATAGCCCGTCGTAGACATCGCTTTCTCAAATAACTAGCAACTTGGGTTAATAGGGATTTTGGTTAATTGCAATATTATTCAGCAGCCATGTTGAGATTGGCTGACGGGTTTCAATCCCTAATAGGGATTTTGGTTAATTGCAATTATAAATTGTGGTATTGTCATTGTTGGGACTTTCCAGTTTCAATCCCTAATAGGGATTTTGGTTAATTGCAATCGTAATGAACATAACTTCAATGTTCGCGGCTAATTGTATTGTCCTGGCTGGTGCATACGCATTCTTTGCAAATTGTGCTATTGCTCAAATTACGCCTGATAGCACTCTGCCTAATAATTCCACTCTCAAATTAAAGGGGAATACCATAATTATTGAAGGAGGAACTCAAGCTGGAAGTAATCTTTTCCACAGTTTTGAGCAGTTTTCTGTACTCGCTGACAGTCAGGCTTACTTCAACAACGCTTCAGATATTCAGAATATCATTAGTCGGGTAACGGGTAGTTCAGTTTCTAACATTGATGGTTTGATTCGTGCTAATGGTAGAGCCAACCTGTTTCTAATTAATCCGTCGGGGATTATTTTTGGGCCTAATGCTTCGCTAAATATCGGTGGTTCTTTCTTGGCAAGTACGGCGAGTGCAGTCAAATTTGCTGATAGTTTTGAGTTCAGTGCCACTTCTTTACAAACAACACCCCTACTGACTGTGAGTGTTCCTATTGGCTTGCAATACGGGAGGAATCCGGCAAGCATCTTGAATGAATCCAAGGCGAACGATAGTAGCGGTGAAACCGTTGGTTTACAGGTACAGTCAGGTAAAACTTTGGCGCTAGTAGGTGGTAATCTGATTTTGGATGGCGGTAATTTGAAGGCGCAGGGTGGTCGAGTAGAGATAGCAGGTGTTGCTGGCCCTGGCGTGGTAGGGCTAAATGTCGATGGTAACAATCTGCGTTTGAGTTTTCCGAATAGTATACCGTTAGCTGATGTATTGCTTAACAATGAAGCCAGACTTGAACTCAGTAGCAACGATATCCAACTGCTAGGTAGGCGCATTGTGCTAACTAATGGTTCAGAGATTGTGGCTAATACTCTAGAGTCAAAATTGGGAGGAACGTTAACGGTGACTGCCTCTGACTCTGTGCAACTTATTGGTAGATCAGTAGGTGGTTCTCCCAGCAGCTTGTTGACAGCGACCCAAAATACCCAAGCTGCCGGAGACTTGAGGATTAACACTGGGAAGTTGATTGTGCAAGATGGGGCACAGATATCAACTGGTGTTTATGGTGCAGGTCAGGGAGGAAATTTAATTGTGAACGCAAGTGAGTCTGTGGAACTGAGTGGCATTTCTGCCGATGGTCGGTTTCCAAGCGTCTTGTTTACTGGTACTATTGACAACGGAGATGGCGGAGACTTGAGCATTAACACTGGGAAGTTGATTGTGCAAGATGGGGCACAAATATCAACTGGTGTTAATGGTGCAGGTCGGGGAGGAAATTTAAATGTAAACGCAAGTGAGTCTGTGGAACTGAATGGCACAAATGCCAATCATCTTCCAAGCGGCTTGTTTTCTAGTAGTCTTGGCACCGGAAATGCCGGAAACTTGAGCATTCAAACTGAGAAGTTGAGTGTCCGGAATGGGGCTGAAATAAATGTGAGTAGTCTGGGAGCAGGGAGTGCAGGTAACCTACAAGTTGCGGCTCGCTCTATCAGGCTAGACAACCAAGGAAAACTTTTAGCTAATTCAGTAGCGGCTAATGGAGGGAACATTACTTTAGTGGTACAGGATTTACTGCTGTTGCAGCGTCCGAGTGAAATATCTGCTGTCTCAGGCACTGCACAGGCTGGTGGAAACGGCGGCAATTTGACGCTCCATATTCCAAATGGCTTCATCGTCGCCACTCTTAATGAAAATAGCGACATCATTCCTAATGCCTTCACTGGTTGGGGCGATGTCATTAACATTGTAGCCAAAGGGATTTTTGGTAGTGGAGTGCGTTACTCCCTGAGCGTAGAACTGCCCAGAAATCTAGTTGATGCGCCCCAACAAATTGACACTAGCTGTAACCCCGGAAGCAAGCAAAAAGCTAGTTCATTTATCATCACTGGACGTGGCGGTTTACCCCGCAATCCCTATGACCTTCTTTCTCCTAATGCTGTTCTGGTGGATTGGGTAACTCTCGACCCAAACATTGACAACCGCAAGATTCCATCTGTTACTACCAAACCAACTACTGCTACATTAAAACCTATTGTAGAAGCTACTGGGTGGGTGATAAATGCCAAAGGGGAGATGGAACTCACAGCGAATGCACCCACCACACCTCATGGTTCATGGCAGAACCCTGTATCTTGCCGTGCTTTTTAGATGTTAGTATCCACCAATTGAGCAATTGTGATAACTGGGTTAATTGATCAGGATTATACGTAAGCGCGTTGTTTTTTGTCCGATTGTTGTCGCAACGCCTGATCTAGTCCCGAAATGAGATTCCTTTGGCCAATCTCCGTGCGATCGCATTCCTCTTAAGGTGCTTTTCACTCGCAGTCTGATAACCCGCAACTTGGGTTAATAATTGTCAGAGCTTGCGATCGCCACAATAGTAGATAAAGGTACTTCAGCAAAATACTGTCGCTGAAATTGTTCTTCTCGCACAGCAGCTAAAAATCGTGCAACTGCTGGGTCGGCAAAGTTTTCTGCATTATCGCTTGGATGCCAGGTGATTTGCAAATAGCGGTCTTGTAGCTTGACTGTGAAACCTAAATCTTTTAAAGCTTTGATTCCTACAAGTAAGGTTTGGTCGCTGATGCCGATTTTTTCTAAAAGTTGGACGCGGGTAACTAGTTGATTTGTGCGACTAAGATATTTGGCAATTCCGACAAGAGTCAGCCAAATTTGATTGGGTGGTTGAGGGTTAGGTTTAGACCAAGCGATCGCTAATTGTTGCTGATTGTCAAGCCCAGATGTAGAGCGGCTTATTGTTAGACATCGCCGCAACCACGCGCGTAAATCATCCCAATTTGTGGGACAATCTTCAATAATCAGTGCTGAGTGCTGAGTGCTATTAGCGGATAGCTGTTGTTTAGCCCGTGCTGAGTGTTCCTGATTCCGTAAGTCTAAGATGAGTGGTGAGTTCCGAGTGTTGAGTGTTGAGTTAACACTGGGACGCACGGCAATTAATCTGATTTCATAACGTTTTTTGAAGGTGTTGTAGTCTAGTTCTGCTATGCAATCACACCTTCCTATAGGTAATTCATCTTTGTAGTGTCCCCACCATATACCAGGAAAAACACTTCTGCTGGAATCATCCCGAATGTCAAACTCGGTTTTAATATACTGTACCTTTTTCCCTTGCCAATCCTGCTGATTGCGATGCCAAGAATTTTCAAACCAGCAATTTTGAATTAGCAATTTCGGAACAGGATTACCCATTCCACAAGGTTCTAGCAGTTTAAGTTCCAAAAATAACTCTTTCCCCAAGTCTGCGACTGTTAGCGTCAAGTCTGCTTGCACCGTTGGCGTTAGAGTTGTAGTACCTAAAGATTGCCGCAACTGCTGATTAATCGCAGCTGTAAATAAAGGAATGTTCTCCACCAACAAACTCAAACCTGCTGCAAAGGGATGTCCCCCAAAGCGATGTAACAAATGTGCTTGGTCTTTCACCAGTTGGTATAAATCGACAGAATTCACCGAACGGGCGGAACCACGAGCGAGGGGAGGGGATGAGGGGGATGAGGGGGAAATTCCTTCTTGATCTCCCCCATCTCCCCTATCTCCCCTATCTCCCTCATCTCCCCCATCTCCCCCATCTCCCTCATCTCCCCCTACTTTCTCTGTACTCAACAAAATAGTCGGACGACCTGTTTCTTGTGCTACCTGTCCGGCGACTAAGCCCAATACACCCGCAGGCCATTGGGCATCTTCTAGGACAATGACGCTGGTGGTTGATAAGTCTAATTGAGTAAGTTTTTGTGCTACTTGCGCTTGCACATCTTTTTGTAAAGATTTGCGGCGGGCGTTTGCGAGTTCTGTAACTTCGGCTAGTTCGTTACAACGTTTAGCATCCCGACTAGTTAATAATTCAACGCAAAAACTGGCATCACCTTGGATGCGGCTGACGGCGTTAATTCTTGGCCCCAAACCAAAGGAAATATCTGTGGGGCGATCGCCACTTTTCTGGCACAATTCTAATAATCGCCCTACCCCTGGACGCCGACGCGCTGCTGCTGGCTGTTGAAAATCTGCTTGCAGTCGTTGAATTCCTAACTGTGCTAAATAGCGACAATCTCCACTTAACTGCACTAAGTCGGCAATTAATCCGACTGCTACTAAATCTAATAAATCCTCTAACGGATGTTTTGCCACATTAGGCAGGGTTTGATATAGTGCTTCCACCAACTTATAAGCTACCGCCACCCCAGAAAGATGAAACAGCTGATGTTCCCTTGGCAAATAGCGGGGATTGATAATCGCTGCGACCGGTGGACGTTCGGCGGGTAAGGTGTGATGGTCTGTAACTATTACATTTATGCCTAGCTGTTTGGCATAGATAATTTCCTCAATGTTTGTGCTGCCTGTGTCACAAGTAACAATTAATTTGCAACCTTGTTTTGCAAGGTTATCAATCCCTTGATTATTGAGTCCGTGAGATTCTTTCAGGCGATTGGGAATATAGTAAATTAACTGAGTATTTTGTTTGAAAAATTGCCCTAATCCATCCCAAAGTACAGATGTGGCGGTAATTCCATCAGCATCAAAGTCTCCCCAGATGGCAATTTTTTCTCTGGCGTTATCTGCTTGTTGCAACCGTGCGATCGCTAGGTGCATTTCTTGCCCAAACTCAAAGGGACTTGCTGGTTGATAAGCTTTATAGTTGATAAAAGCTGTTAATTGTTGATGATCTTTAATTCCTCGTTGCCAAAACAATTGCGCTGCATATATTCCACTTGATGCGGGTGTATGCTGTTTCACCGCTTCAATGAACCACTGCGGGGGTTGTTCGGTTGCTGCTATAGTCCACTGCTGTTGTTCTGGCATATAAAGTTAAGTTAGATTGGAGATTGATCCTCGGTTGTTTGAGATTCATTCACTAGAGGATTGAGGACGACTTCATTAGCGACGCTATCAGGTTTACGGGAACGAATAGTAGGACGCGATCGCTTGTAACCTGCTCTTTCAGCTTTTTGGTGTTCGTAATCAATTAATCTGCCATAATATTCATGCTTGCTTAAATTCATCGACAAGAAAATATGCTGGCGGATATTACCAAAACCTTTGCGGTTAAAAAACTTTAATGCTGAAGTATTGGTGGGATCGGTGTCTACCAACATGAACCGCGCCCCATCTTCAATCATCCGGGCGACGACTTTATCAACCAACTTGTCTGCTACTCCCCGACGCTGAAATCTCGGACTAACTCCCAGCCATAAAATGTAACCGTAAGTCCAGGATGCTTTGGTGATGATGGTTCCCAAAATAAATCCCGCTAGTTCTCCGTCTGTTTCGGCCACAAGGCAATATTCTGGATCGGTGTTGTAAAGTCCAATCACCTCCCATTCGTCCCAAGTGCGGTATAAATAAGGATATAAATCGCTGGTAAATAACCCTTCTCCCAAGTGGTAAACGGGAGCAATGTCATCAATTCCTAATTCGCGTACATAAATGGCTTCAGTTTCGTCAAAGTTTGACATAACTTGACATAGATTTAGAAGTTGTAATTTATTTATACCCCGATTGGATTTTACAAACATCCTCTAATGTATAGGGTTGAGCGAGACTTCTTGAATGCTGTCAAAATTTGGCAATGAGTCTTTTACTGCTTCTTCAGTAACTTGTGTGCGATCGCACCGTTTGGCAAACTGACAATGATCACAGGTTTTGCTACCCTCCACCACTTGAGGAAACTGCTGGTTATTTTGGTAATTTTCCAGCCAATTAGTTAACTGGTTTAATAGTTGATTAAGTTTCTTTGCTGTTAGTGTGTGTTGAGCAGTATTGTAATTAAATTTAATATTTTGCGGTTTGCCTTCAGATTGGACAAACCAGTAAGTCATCGAAATATTTTTTGGTAAATAGTCGCTAGTTTCTGCCAATACATACAGATAAAGCCGTGTTTGCCAGTTGGATTCTAACTTGCGTTGATTAGGTGGTTTAGGATAAGTTTTCCAGTCGAGAATTTGCGCTTGTTGGTTATCTGCAATCAATAAATCATAGACAACCGTCAGCAAATAGTCCTGAACTTGCAGAGTGCGGTAGTGTTCACTCTCACGGAAAGTTTGATTATCAAATGCAGCCGTTAAAATTTCTGGGGCTGCATCGGCAAAACCTAGCATCCAGCTTTGCAGTTGAGCATCTGCTTCCAAGAAACTATCAATTGGCAAACCCATTTCTCGCTGCTGCATTAGCAAGTGAAAGCGACTACCCAAAGTTTGCCGTTCTTCTTGTTCTGGATTTGAGGGCGAATTGAGTTTTTCTAGATAGGTATGTTGAAATTTACGCGGACAAGCTTCTAGTAAGTTCAGTTGTCCTTGAGACAGTCGCAGTAGTTGAGTGGGAGTTGACAGCATTCTTCTATTTTATTACTAGCTCTGGCGATTGGAAATCGCACGCCAGTTGCTCATGGGGCACCACTCCGTTGCGGGGGTTCCCCCCGTTGAAGGAAGTGGCGTGGAAACCCCCAAGACCGCACTGGCTTGGCTACACAGACAAAACCTGCCTTTCCTACGGAACGCTACGCGAACGCAGGTTAAAAACGCTTGATTTTGTATTAGTCCAGGTCGGTGGACGAGAGTTTGTGTAGTAGCGTACTCCTACGGAGAAGCAAGCTACGCGTCAGCGTGCCGGAGGCTCTATTCTATTCGCCCAATACTTGTTTTAGCAGCAGTGAAAGATGGAGAGCAAAAATAAAAGGTAAAAGGATAAACTTTGTGTTTCTTTCATCCTTTTACCTTTTTTATGTACCTGATGCTTATTTCATGTTAGCCCTTGCGTCCTTAACTGCGGCAAAGAAAAATAATCCGGTGAGTGGAATGCTCAATACCAGGATAATCGCCGTGACTGGGACACCAAAATCGGGATGTCCGTAACTGAGTTCAAAAATCGAACCTACGGCTGCGATCGCACTTACACAAGAACCACCCAAAAATAAACCGCTTTTTGGAGTTAAATACACTACTAGCCCCCTATGCTATTGGTTTCACCGCTTGATACGAAAAGCCATTCTTAGATAGCTCCTGGATTAAATTCAAGGAGTTTTCTACACGGTCTACAAATACCACGCCGTTGAGGTGATCCATCTCGTGCTGAATGCAGCGTCCGAGGAGGTCATTAGCCTTTAATGTCCGGGGACGACCGTACTCGTCTTTATAGGCAATTTCCACGACTTCGGGGCGCTTCACGTTCAGGTATACATTGGGAATACTCAAGCATCCTTCTTCGGCAACACAGATGTCGCAGCTGACTTGTTTAATGGTGGGGTTAATCAACACCAAGGGCTGATTAGCTGCGTTCTCTGGTTCCAGGTCGATGACAATTAGTTGTTTGTGAATTCCTACTTGGGGTGCAGCCAAACCAATGCCATCTTTGCTGTACATAGTTTGCAGCATTTCGCGCACCAGTTGGCGGAGTTCGTCATCTACTTTAGAAATCCGCTTTGCAGCTTGACGCAGCACGCGATCGCCTAAATAATGAAGCTCCAAAGGTGGATTTTTTAACTTTTTTTTCTCTACAGCAATTTCAGAGGGCATGAGTCTCAATGGCTAAATGGTGAAAATTCCTACTACTTTAATTCTATCAAGCTAGGGAGTAGGGAGTAGGGAGTGGGGAATTGGGAACTATGAATTACGAATTACGAATTACGAATTATTGACTGGGGTGATGTATGTTTAAATCTCTGACGAAACTTGACTATCTGCTCAAAGAAACTTTTTTGGGTTTATTGCGGGGAGGTTGGATGAATTGGGCAGCTATAAGTACTGTGACGGTGTTACTGTTTTTATTTGGGTTGAGTTTGCAAACCTCTTGGCAAGTCGAAAAACTCCTCTATCAGTTTGGTAGTCAGCTAGAAGTATCAGTTTATCTCCAACCGGATACGCGGATCGAAAGTATTGAGCCACTGATCGCAAAAATGCCTGAAGTGGCGGCGATACAAACCATTACCAAAGAGGAAGCTTGGACTAAGTTAGTTAAGGAAATGAGAATTTCTGATATTGAGGGGGCTACTCAGCAGCTAGGTGAGAATCCTCTAGTTGATGAGATAAAGGTAAAAGCCCGTAATTCTCAAGTTGTACCAACTTTAGCAACGCAGTTGGCTAAGTTACCAGGAGTTGAGACGGTGCAGTATGTCGATGAAGCAGTTAAACGTATTTCCCAATTGCACCAAGGTCTGAACTGGATTACTCTAACAATTACGATTATTCTGACTTTAAGTGCGATCGCAGTGACTACCACCACAATTCGGCTGATTGTCATGGCGCGTCGCCAGGAAATTGAAATTATGCAACTGGTGGGAGCAACTTCCGCTTGGATTTACCTGCCGTTTATTTTACAAGGAATTACCTTTGGCTTATTTGGTGGTGCGATCGCTTGGAGTTTCATTTCTCTGATTCAAGAGTTTCTCGGTAAGTTGTTAGTCAATGAACCTGAGTTTATCCAAGTCATCACCGACGGAGTGCAACTCACTACAGCAGAAATTTTATTATTGCCCCTAATTCTCTTAAGTTTCGGTGCAGCTGTAGGATTAATGGGGAGCTTATTTGCTGTCCGACGTTTTGCTAAAGGTTAGGCATTGGTCATTGGGCATTGGGCATTGGTAAAGGAAGAAATCGCTATGAAATCGCAATGGGAATGTTTTTTGCAGAATCTCGGTGTTTGGGAAGGTTCATTTACCAATTTTTCTCCCCAAGGGACACTTCTCAAAGATACTCCTAGCTGTCTTTCCCTAGAAGGTTTGAACAATAACCAGACAGTGCGCCTAACTCTGAGCCGTTCAGGACAAGATGTGATCAGAGAATTTAGTTCTGTGGAAGGAGGTCTGCTGTTTTTTGAAAATGGTTCGTTTTCTGAAGGTTTAATTCAGCTAAGGCCCTTTTCCGAATTCGGTGGAGAACTCGCTTTGGTTCATGAAAATCGCCGCTTACGTCTGGTGCAACTCTTTGATAAAACTGGTCAGCTAAAGGAATTAATTTTAATTCGAGAACATCTAGCTGGAACCCCAGTCGCAGAACGTCCAACTTTGCAGATAAATGACTTGTTGGGAGAATGGCTTGGCCAAGCAGTGACAATATATCGAGATTTGCGATCGCGTAGCGTCTTTGAAGGAGATTCGTCTGATACTTACTCTACAACTTTGAAATTACTACTAGATGATACTGGGCGATTAATTCAAAGTACTTCTTTTAGCGATCGTCAAATTACCTCAACTGCTACCATCAAAGATCCCCTCATTCTCTTTGACCAAGATCCAGAAAAGCAGGTGCAAGTATTACTTTTACCAGATGGCGCTTCTGCAACTTCTCCTCTCAAGGTGCAGTTACGTCAACCCTTATTTCTGGAAGTAGGTTGGCTAATTCAACCAAACCTCCGCCAACGGATGATTCGCAGCTACAACGAGAAAGGTGAATGGGTTAGTCTGACATTAGTTACTGAAGAAAGGGTATAAACGAATCCTTCACGCCCAATCTGGGCTTTTAAATCCCGAATTTTCCTGGGCATGAATTTTATCTATTTCTCTATCCTATTTTCTTAACTGATTGATCCATTTGTAGAATAACAAATAGCAGTAGTACAACTTACCCCTCGTAAGGAAACCTTAAATGGTACAGACCCCTGCTAAACCCCTGACTTTAAGTGAATTTCTGGATCTGCCAGAGACAGAACCTGCCAGTGAATACATTGATGGGCGTATCATCCAAAAACCGATGCCGCAAGGAGAACACAGCGCAATTCAAACCGAGTTAGCACCTGCAATTAACTTGGTTGTAAAACCCAAACAAATTGCGCGGGCTTTCTGTGAACTTCGCTGTAGCTTTGGCGATAATCGCTCAATTGTGCCTGACATTTCTGTGTTTACCTGGGACAGAATTCCCCGCCAAGAAAATGGTAGGGTTGCTAACATCTTCTCAATTGCCCCAGATTGGACAATTGAAATTTTATCTCCCGATCAAAGTCAAACTAAAGTTACCAAGAATATTCTGCATTGCTTGAAGTATGGAACTCAGATGGGATGGCTGATTGATCCTAAAGAACAATCTGTGTTTGTCTACTTGCCAGATCAACCAACCACTTTTTACGAAGAACTAGGAACACAATTACCAGTGCCAGAATTTGCTAAAGATTTCAGCCTAACAATAGAAGGTTTATTTAGCTGGTTGCTGGACTGATTGTAGAGATCAGGCTTCATTTACCATATCTAAAATCTGATTGTATAGGGCTGGAGAGACTCTAAACTCTGATGTAGATTTGTGATTGCCGACGTATCGCTGATAACAATCACAGCCTTCCAAGCTCTCGCAGGTTTTTCAAATCCAATTCAAAGTCCTCAACGTCGTAGGAGTAGAGAGGGATGTTTTGCTGCTTGAGGAGTTGGCGAAAGGTCTTGGGTTGCATATCCGCTAGCTGACTGGCATAGCCTATCGTTAAGCGTCCTGTCTGGAATAGGAACAGCGCAAGTTCTTGACAAAACTCGCTTGGGGTAAGCTGAGATGCTTGTAGAATTTCGTCTGAGATTAGAACACTCATAGCAAGGCTAGTTTACCGATTATAACTTTAGGGTAGCCCAAGAAACCTCAAACTACGTTATGGTGCAGTAGCTTTGTTAGACTGCGATCGCCAACACCCCACAGTTCACTAGAGGCATATAAGCAGTAAAAATTTCTTTGGTTTTGGAATGGTAATCAGGCAATTTGAAGCGTGCTAGGTTCAGGAATAGATTCACCTTCTATTTGCCAAGCTTCCAAGTACATTTCAATCACTTCTTCGCCATTACGAATAGCTTCCTCACGAGTTTGGCCATGAGTGCAAGGCATAATAACGCGCTCGGCAAACTCTGGAATGGTGACTAGGAAAAGCTGATCTTCATCAGACCATTGAAGAATCATACTGTATCGATTCATGAATCCTCGTCCTCCCTTAACTGTTGGAGTTGAGTTAATAAACTTGTTAACTGTTTTTCTAGGTAGATTGGCACATCGTCTCCATCCTTACCGGGAATTGTTAGTGTTTTTTTGAGCAAAGGATGTCGCCAACGCTCATGACTACCTTTGCCACGCTTAGGCAGATAAACGAATCCTTCACGCGCAATCTGAGCTTTTAATTCCCGAATTTTCCTGGGCATGAATGTTATCTAGTTTTCTACCCTATTTTCTCACGACCAAACTCAGCATCACAACTTTCGACCGTCCACTCCAACCGAATTGTTATGCTGTGGTGCATAGTACTACTGTTCATCCATCCACTCGGAACAAGACTCACAGAAACCAAAATTCCAGGAAAAACCTGTCATGACTTCCCCACATCTACCACACTCTGTTAGAGGATTAAGACTATTGCACTCTGAGTTGCTACATATACCCTCAAATTCCCCAAGAGTAATCAGAGTTTCTTGATAGCAATCTGGGCATATAGTAAATGGAAAGTATGCTCCTTTATTGGCTCTATATTCTTGCTCTATTTCTTGAATAATACGACTACGCTTGCGCTTAAATTTTCTAATGTTAAAAAGTTTACGGAACTATACCAAAAAACAGCGACGTTGCAACGCTTGCTTAAGTAAAGTTTGATATTCTTTATCCCCAACCCGATAAGCACCAAATCTTTCCAAATGGGGATTCATCATTTGGCCATCAAAAAACACAAATTCCCTCTGGCGCAATCTTTCCACCAACTTAACCATCGCTACCTTTGAACCTTCAGGAATGCGGTAAAACATCGACTCGCCAATGAAAGCGCCACCAATGACAATCCCTAAAATTCCCCCAGCTAATTCGTCACCCTGCCAAGTTTCAAAACTATAAGCATAACCATTCTGGTAAAGTAGCCAGTAAATCTTTTGCAATTCCGGTGAAATCCAAGTTGTCTCTCTGTCAGCACACCCAGCTACCACAGCTTGGAAGTCCCGATTAATCGCCACAGTAAACCGTTCTTGATTCAGAACGCGCTGCAAAGACTTGGGGTAACGAAATCGCTCATCCAAAGGAATAAAAGTCCGATCGCGACTTCCGTACCAACTCAGGCGATCGCACTCATCAGCCATGAGAAAATAGCCTTGTGCATAGCCCTCAACAATAGCCGCGATATCATATTGCATAAATAAATATAAAAAAAAATCTAGAGAAACGCAATTTGATGCTAAAAGTCAACCTCAGCGTTCCTCTGCGTTTCTCTCCGCGTCCTTCTGCATTTAAAAAAATGACTCAACCAATACCACCCATCACCCTACCACCCCCTGAAAATCCTTTGCTCGAAGGTGAATGGTTACGAGAGCGTTTACAACGGTGGCTAGATACCGAATTTATCCCCGAAGCAGTCAACCAAAATATTGCCCAACGAGCCGCACAGATTTTTGTGCGTCAACGGATGGAAGGAGAAAACGACCTTGGTTCTCTGGTAATTGCCATTGTCACAGAGATGCAGTCGTATGATTTTTCCAATAGCTTCTATGGAGAGTTTGCGATCGCTAACGCCGTCAGCGATCTACTCTTAGAAAGTCTAGGAATTGATAAATGTTGTGGTCAATAATTTTTGTCATTTGTCATTTGTCCTTTGTCATTTGCTCTTTACCAATGACTAATGACTAATGACTAATGACTCTTGACTACCAACTAGACTTAACAACTCCAGGCAAAAGACCTTCATGCGCCCATTCTCGCAGCACGTTCCGAGACAGTCCAAAATCGCGGTAAACACCTCTAGGACGACCAGTTAACCAGCAACGGTTGCGGTGGCGGGTGGGCGCACTATTCCGGGGTAGCTGTTGAATCTTCCGGTGGACTTCCAGCTTATCCAGAGGAGATGCTGCACTTCTGAACTCTTCTAAGAGAGCTTCTCTCTTGTCAGCGTACTTTTCTATCAACCTGGTGCGCTTTTTCTCGCGCTCAATCAAGCTCTTTTTTGCCATATATTCTCTAACTTATTTAAAGACACCGTTCTCCATTCTACAGTCTCCCCATCAATTCTGGGGTTACTGGTTTCGTTTACCCTACAATTACTGGCTTATTAGCAGCAGGACATAAATCAACAAGTTCACAAGCAACGCAGGCGGGAGAGCGGGCTTTACAAATAGCACGACCATGATAAATCAGCCGAATTGACCAATTTTCCCAATCAGGCTGCGGCAATAAACCCATTAAATCTTGCTCAATCCGAACGGGGTCTTTTGCTTCAGTTAAACCCAAACGTTGGCACAGGCGCTTGACGTGAGTATCTACCGTCACTCCAACATGAATGCCATAAGCATGAGCCAGGACTACATTTGCTGTCTTCCGCGCCACACCTGGAAGCTTTAACAACTGTTCCATTTGGTTGGGGACAACAGAGTTAAACTCAGTGACAATCATTTGACAGGCGGCTTGAATATTCTTGGCTTTATTGTGATAAAACCCAGTTGAACGCACCAAACTTTCTAATTCTACCAAGTCAGCGATCGCTAAACTCGCAGCATCAGGGAATCTACCAAATAAAGCTGGTGTCACCTTATTCACCCGCTCATCAGTACATTGAGCAGAGAGAATAGTTGCCACCAACAATTGTACTGGCGTTGAGTAATTCAAAGAGCAAGTAGCATCTGGATAAAGACGCTTCAGACGAGTTAAAATTTCTAGCGATCGCTTCTTTAAAGGTAAAAGTTTCTTTTCCCGACTCCCCATTCCTTAGTACAGACGCGATTAATCGCGTCTCTCCCACTCCCTATCTTCACTGAAACAATCTTTGCACCCATTCCAATTGGCTAGTTAATTGGGTGGTTTCTTTGACTATCAGAAAAATTCCTAACCCTAAGAGTAACACCAAACCAGTTTGCATTACACCTTCTTGAATGCGGGCAGGCACAGGCTTACCGCGCAAACCTTCAATTAGCAGAAAAGCGAGTTGTCCGCCATCCAAGGCGGGTAAAGGCAAAATATTGATAATAGCCAAGTTAATGCTGATAATTGCTGCAAAAGACAACAGGTTTGCACTATTATCCTCAGCTAATTTTGCACCTATTTTGACAATATTAACTGGCCCAGAAACTTGTCCAGCAGTTTGTTGAAAATTGGTAATCAATTGTCCAAAACCGCTAAGTGTGCCAACAAATAATTGTTGAAATCTATTAGCAGCAATGCCGAAAATTTCAAAAGGACTATTAGGACGGCGATAAATTGCCGTAGCATTTGGACTGAGTGCGACACCAACTACACCTTTGCCATCGGCTCCTAGTTTTGGTGTTAATTTCAGGGTTTTTTGTTGGTTTTCACGCTGAATTTTCAGTTCGATTTGCTGATTAGGATGAGTTTGAATCTCTTTTGTCAGCAAAGGAGTTGACTTATCAGAAGCCGGGAGTTCTTGACCATTCACAGCCAGAATAATATCTCCTTCCCGAATTCCGGCTTGGTAGGCGACAGATTCTTGATTAACAGGCTGTACAACGACACCAGCTTGATAGTTTAATTCCTTGGGAATGCCGACAATACCCAATTGCAGAGCCAACACCAAGTAAGCAAATATTAAATTTGCGATCACTCCGGCACTGATAACGATCGCCCGGTCTAAAACTGGACGGTTACGCAGCAGATTTGGGTCATTGGGTGGAACATCGCTATCGGGGTCATCATCGGGAAAGCCCACAAAGCCACCCAAGGGAAAGGCGCGGATAGCATATTCGGTTTGTGAACCTTGGTACTTCAAAAGAACCGGGCCAAAACCCAAAGAAAAACGGTTAACCAGAATGCCTTGAGAACGTGCTGCAACAAAATGTCCCAACTCGTGTACCAAAATCAAAACAGCCAAGACTGCGATCGCTGCTAAAACTGACATAGAGCAAATTAGTGAAAATATTAAGCTATAGTTACCTCCATTCTAATTGGGCATTGGGCATTGGGCATTGGGCATTACTAAAAGACCAAGCACTAAAGACTAAGGGACTTGCAAATTAAAAAATATCCAAAAATCCTCTCTCTTCCTCATCTCTCTGTGCCCTCTGCGCCTCTGTGGTTCGTTTTCTTGGAAATCTCTAATGACAAATTACAAAACTTCACGTCCCAAATAAGCTTGCAACACTTCTGGTATCCTCACCGTCCCATCAGGTTGTTGATAATTCTCCAAAATTGCTGCCATCGTCCTTCCCACCGCCAAACCCGAACCATTCAGAGTATGGACAAACTGAGTACCTTTCTTCCCCGCCTCTTTGAAGCGAATATCAGCCCGTCGCGCCTGGAAATCTATAGTATTGGAACAGCTAGAAATTTCGCGGTATTTGCCAGAAGAGGGCAACCAAACCTCTAAATCATAAGTTTTGGTAGAGGCAAATCCCAAATCCCCAGTACTTAAATTCACGACTCGGTAAGGCAACTGCAACGCCTGTAAAATTGCTTCTGCATTCCCCACCAATTTCTCCAGTTCATCAAAAGACGTACTGGGTTCGACAAATTTCACCATTTCCACCTTGTTGAACTGATGCAGGCGAATTAATCCCCGCATATCGCGCCCATAACTACCAGCTTCGCGCCGAAAACAGGGAGTAAAAGCACAGTGGTAGATAGGCAAATCTTCAGCAGCGAGAATTTCACCCCGATAGAGATTTGTAACTGGAACTTCCGCCGTAGGAATCAGCCACAAGTCGTCATCAGCACATTTAAAGCTTTCTTCAGCAAACTTGGGTAACTGACCGGTCGCCGTCAAAGACTCAGTATTCACTAACAGGGGCGGACTCACTTCCACATACCCAGCTTGAGTATGGAGAGTCAACATAAATTGAATTAATGCCCTCTCCAATGCCGCACCAGCGCCTATCAATGTCACAAAGCGACTTTGGGCAACTTTTACAGCTCGTTCAACATTGAGAATACCTAGCTTTTCGCCAATTTCCCAGTGAGGGAGAATATTCGGATTTTGGGGAATGTACTCATCACCCCAACGGCGCACTTCTACGTTATCTTCCTCATTCTTACCAAGGGGTGTAGAGTCGCTTGGTAAGTTGGGAAGTGCCAACACAAGTTGGCTAATTTGAGCTTTGAGGTCTTTTTCCTGGGGCTCCAGTTCACTCAACGTCGCTTTAACAGAGTTACCTTCATCCCGCAAAGCTTGAATTTCTGGGTCTTGAGG
This sequence comes from Nostoc sp., assembly GCF_036917755.1. Classification (GTDB taxonomy): domain Bacteria; phylum Cyanobacteriota; class Cyanobacteriia; order Cyanobacteriales; family Nostocaceae; genus Nostoc. The sequence continues at coordinate 46,911 of NZ_JBALFC010000117.1, read as the reverse complement.
ATTGATCCCAGATTTAATCTTTTGCCCGACTATTTTACCGATTTCGTTGCTACGGGCTTGGAGTTGACTACGCCTCCCCTCAAGTTCCCGTTGTTGCCGATCTAACTGTAATATCGGTTCAATGTCGTATTTACCACTACGACTATTCAATCGTTCTTGAACTAATTGCGGATTTTCCCGTATTTGCTTGATATCCAGCACAGATTTTTCTCAGTTTTTAGCCTACTATCTTCTTGTTAATACAGTTACCACACAAGCATCCAGCATATAGTAATTTTGGTTTGCTGTGACTGGAAAAACAAAGTTTTTTAGAAAAATCAGTCTTAACCTGTGATCAGAATTTTACCCTAGCATCACTGCCAGAGCTAGGAAAGCAGACAATGAGTATAAATTTCGGGGTAGGTTGGGGAGCCACTGCGTTGGGCGGCTCTGCCGACTTAAAGCAAGTGGCGTTTGAGGGACGAAACCCAACACAAAAAATCCTTGGTTTTGTTCGGTTTCACTTTATTCAACCCAACCTACATTTTTTTCTTTCATTAGAGTTAGAAAAGAGCGTTAAGCTCGGTTAATGCGATTAAGTAGCCAAAGCGATGCCACAAGCCCTGCAAAGTGGGCTGAAACAGTGTTAATGTTTGCCTGTACCACAAGCATATCTAGACCGCTAATAATCCGGGTAGGGTCAAAAAGTTGGGTAGTTATAGCTTGAGGAGATATGGATCTTGCTACCAGTGTTCCAACGATCGCTTGTGCCCCCAAAAGAGTCACCAGCGTTCCCCCTAAATTCACCCACAGCCCTAAGCGTAATACTTGCACAGTCTCGCTTTTGCGAGGGCGATTGCTGGGATTGGAGGATTCCAATTGCTTGCCGATTCTAGTGTAACGGTAAGCTAAATAAATTCCTGCACCCAAAACAACCAGTCCACAAATTGCTAAAAATACGCCAAAGCCAGTCCCAGGATTATTACTAGGACTGCCACTTCTTTGATTAAAGACGGCGAACAGCAGCACAATTATGCTAGACACAACGCCTAGTACTAGCTGAATCCAGAAGCTAATCCAACCTGTAAGGCGAAAAGTTTGGGCAATTGCCCTAAGAGTCGAGGAAGATGATGGGGCATCGGGAGTTTGTGACATACTGTGAATCAATTTGCTGGGCGCTTTCAAAGGACACAAAAACACAGGTACACGGAAAGCCTAGTTGAGAAGTATCGCACTTTGTGTCTCTCCCTTTCCTAGTCTTTACGTCTTCTTTGATAAATTTACTATCACACTTGCCAAATAAGACAAGAGATTCTCTTGTCCAGGAAATCAGAAATGCTTACTGCTTAGGTGTGTCTACAGGCGTAGCAGCTTTAACCCAGACATATCCCTTAGCCTAAGCTTTGAGAATTTGCATTGGGAAAATCACTGTCAAACAAAGTGTTTATTAAGTTTTACAGACAAAATAGCATTTTACCTGTAAAATTTCTTCGATGGCATTTTATTGCTTAAGCAGTTCTATCCAGCTCGGCATCACTTAACACCAAGATAGTGACTTTGCCACTATCTGTTCGCTCCTCACCACACCGTATCGAGCTTGGATAGGGGTACACTATTTTGTGCCCCTAAAACTCGCAAACTCGTCCCACAACTTCACAGGCGTGGGTAATTATTTGGTGTTTACGCTTTGGCAATTTAGTCTAAGTAGCTTTATATATATTACTCATTTAGCAGTAGCACTGTATACTGACTACAAGGATTATATACTTACCCTAAGGCATTTTTTTAGCCATTCACTAACTATGAAACTTGAGGATATATATCAATTCTTTGAAAATCCTCCGCCAACTTACCTTTGTCAGGAAGTAGCAGTTTGTTACATACTGTCTGTTTTGTTACAAAATGAATCCTACGGAACCGAGTTGATTGAGCAATTAGAAACTGAACATCCCACCTATAGGCTTTCGGATACCGTACTTTATAGTGCAATCAAATTTCTGGAAGACCAAAGGGCAATCAGTGGATATTGGAAGAAACTCGAAGGACGGGGACGCCCCAGGCGAATGTACCAAGTTTCTCCAGAATGGCAAGTTCAAGCGCAGGATTTAGCTTTGCTTTGGCAAGACTACATCAACAGGAGGACAAAGTAATACCATTTTAGATTTTGGATTTTGGATTTTAGATTGTGGAAGAGTCCCTGGTAATCGCTTTTTAGCGCTCCATTTGTTGCCATCATTGTTCAAATTGGTATAACGAATAATTGATAATGAATAAGTCTCCTCCAGTCAAACACTAACAATTAGTTATGGATAGTGCTATTTTGCCATCTACGTTCCTGCTAACCTTGTTGTTATCGGTTGGGCTGTTTTTCTTTATTCGTGCCTCGACTAAAGACCGCACAGAAACAGTACAACTGGTATCTGAGCAAGACGAAGCTGCTTTAATGTCTCAATTAAAAGAGTATTTTCGATCGCGGTCTTACCGAGTGGCAGAGGTAGACCGAAAACAAAATCAGGTGACTTTTGAAGGTAATGTTCGCCCCAGCTGGTTCTTAGCTATATTTCTAACTCTACTAGCGGCTACTGGTATTGTTTGTCTATCTCTGGTCGTATCCCTGCTTTTTCCTCGCCTCAGTACCCTTGTTCTGGCTATGGTACTGCTGTCGCCTTTAAGCGGTCTATTTTATTGGCAAAAATCTGGAAGACTTGAGAAGGTGTCGCTCAAAGTAGAAACTACTCAGAGCGAACAAACCTTCTCAAGTAAAATTACTGTAGTCGCCCATCGAGATGAACTCAGTGAGTTACAGAGGACTCTACAGTTAAAGTCTGGTGAATAATTGTTGATTTTTGCGATCATCTATTAACTATGATATGCAGACTTCTGACCTGACCTACTCTTTAGGCGATGGAAAGTAGGAACGAGGAAATCAAGATTGCTGCTTTGTCAATTTTCCCCACAACTTATGTCGTGGGGAAAAATTTAAATTCATTAACTTAAATTTGTTGACAGAGCTTGCTAAACAATCTAGGGCATGAGAGCGAAATTTCACTAGCGCTTTTGGAGGCGCTTGGCTCTATACCCACTCCCTTCTGCATCATTAAAATAGCATCAAGCCATGCAATATAGCGTGGTTTGAGACAAGTTTACCTTCCAACTACCTGGAATAGATTTACTGGCAAATCAGCTCCAAACTAAAAAAAAATTAAATTTTGCATAAACTTAGCAATTTTGCCAGTTAATGATAGTCAGGAGCCACATTCAATGCGTAAGATGACCATCTTTGGTTCACCGACTAGCTAAAGCAAGAGGTTCTTGACCTGGCGAAGGTTCTAACACCCTCAAGCTAGGAAACAAGAAATGGTTTTCCTCTACGTATTGAGCACCAAACAGTCCCTTTTCTGCCCAGAAATAACGATCTGTTGTGTGTTCATTTCGCTTTACAAGTAGCAACGCCGGTGGCAAAATACCTTCAGCTTGAATGAATCTTCTCGCTGCTGTCACAGGTTTTTCTTCGCCACTTTCGATGCTATATTGAGGCACATGTTCCAAAATTCGCCGTCCTTCCTGACGACGACGGCTCTTCCTTTTGCGTCTCCTTGCCAATCTATTGTCCTCCTCTTTCAAGCTATAGATTGTAGTGCTAGCTACAAAATCCGTCGCCATTATATAGGTTCTAGTTCAAAATATCAATAGTTTTTAACCTTTTAATATAAGAAAGTTAATATCTTTGAAGATAGAGAAAACAAAATTACCATTCAAATATAATCCCTTAGTACAAACCATCTCTAAGAAAATTTTAGTTAAGCTTTATTAAATGAGTGAGGTAAAAATTAAGTACCCTCTCTTAATCATGCCTCAAAATCTGTAATCTTGAGCAAGAGCTAAAAAATGTTAATGTCTGCCAGTTCCGATTTTCTTGCTCTGTGTCGAGAGCAAATAGCGCTGCTAACCCAAGGGCTGGGAGCAACTTTAAGTATTGTGTACCTAACACAAGAATTGGTAGAGACTCCTTCAGGTGAGGCTAAACTGATTCCTGTGGTGATTTACCCGGAAACAGCATTATTACCGCCAGGGGAGGAGACTGCTGAAGCAACGGTACACAAGCAACTTCAAGTTGGAAATGTGTTTGTATTACCCAATCGTCAGAGAAGGTTATTAACACCAGGGTCAGAATCTCCAACCTCGTCACGGGAGTCGGAGATCCCAAATGCGTCTGGGCCCCATCTAAAAGAGGAATACTTATTTAGTGGCAACCAAATTGTTTTACCTCTGATTTATGAGGGTGTGATGATGGGGTTACTGGTGACAGGTAGGGAAGACCGCGCATGGAATGAACACGAGGAAAGTCAGATTCAACGGATAGCCCAAACATTAGCGATCGCTTGTATTTTAGATCAACGGCGAGCATGGTTTGAGCAGCAGTTACGTGAGCAACAAATTCTCCAAGAAAAACAGCGTGATTTGCTGGATAATCTGTTGCATCAGTTTCGTAACCCATTAACGGCATTGCGGACTTTTGGTAAACTGCTATTGAAACGACTACGACCAGCAGACCCTAATCGGGATGTGGCAAATAGTATTGTGCGGGAAAGCGATCGCCTCCAAGAATTGCTGCAACAATTTGAGCAAGTAATTGACTTGACAGAGGCAGATTTAGCACCACTACATCTAGCGGAAGATGAAGTATTTGTAGAAGCAACTATTCAAAAATCCGCTAAACCACTGTTATTATTGCCGGGAACAGGAGATAAAGCAGTTGACTGCTCACTAGCAGATATATTAGAACCATTATTAATATCAGCCAAAGCGATCGCCCAAGAACGAAAGCTAAAACTAATAACTGAAATTCAACATAATTCACCTCTAGTACGTGCCAATATCAAAGCATTACGAGAGGTATTAACTAACATCATCGATAATGCTTTGAAATACACTCCCACTGGGGGCAAAATTTTGATTCAGGCGGGGCGAGAAAAAGCGAATTTTCAGGGAATTGTCATCAGTGACAACGGGCCAGGCATTCCACCTCAAGATTTAGAGCATCTTGGAGAACGGCATTATCGGGGGGTACAAGCGCAAACAGAAATCCCTGGTACAGGTTTGGGGTTAGCGATCGCTAAACAATTAATAGAGCAAATGCAGGGCGAAATCGAGGTTTTCAGCCCTGCAATCAACTCTCAGCTAACTTCACCCGATGCGCCAGGGACTACGTTTATTATTTGGTTGCCGGAAGTTCAAAATTAGTCATTTGTCATTTGTAAATACTAATTCCCAATGCCCAATGCCCAATGCCCAATGCCCAATGCCCAATGCCCAATGCCCAATAACTATCTTAGTGAAACCAACAAATTCTGATTGATTGTCATTTGTAAATCGGTATTTGGGTCAATAGCGATTAAGTCAACACTATTCTTACCCAACAACAGACCAACCAAAGCACCGATACCAGCGCCACCCAAGATTTCTTCTGTGGCAATGGCGCGATCGCCGGTGACAGCAGATATCGCAGTGGCTGCACCTGCACCCAATACAGTATCCTTGATAATTGCACTAGTACTAATACCCTTCTTGACGGTTTCAGTTTTGGTAATCACTTCAGAAGTAGCGTTAAGCTGATACTCTTGACCACTGGCCAAAACTAATTTCTGGGCAACGAATTGAGAACCGCCTGTAGCAGGTTTGAGTTGACCAATAACCTGACTACCAGCAGGAATCACTATAGTTCCGTCTTGCGTAACCACGTTTTGGGATACTGTCAATGTCAAAGGCGCTGTTTCATCCTTTGTAACCAGAATTTTTTCTGCTTTGTCATATTTCACAGCAATAGCAGTCCCTTGGGGAATTGTGACTGATCCAGCTGTTGGGGTAGTAGACCCGACAGCCGCCACGACATAGGGCGAGTTAATTGCTGAGACTTGATTAGAACTAACCAACGCCTGGTAAATAAAAGCTGCTACCTGCGCCCGTGTCGCAGTTGCGGTTGGATTTAGGAACTTCACATTCGGATAGTTGACCACAATTTGCTTTTCAGTTGCTGCGGCGATCGGGCTACGGGCATAGCTAGCGATGTTAGAGGCATCATTGAAATATTGCAGAGTGCTTTCGGTGTTACCACTAGGAGTATATGCCAAACCGTTAGCGAGGGAAACCAAAACCTGCTCGCGGGGAATAGCTTGGTTAGGCTCAAATCGATTTCCAGGATAACCAGATAAGAAACCTATAGTGTAGGCTTGCTGAATGGCACTGGATGCCCAATAGTTACTGGGTACATCAGTAAAATTGATTGCCTGCCGTTGCTGTGTTTTTTGGAAAGCTTTGTTGACCATAGCGGCAAATTGAGCGCGTGTCACCGGTTCTTCAGGGCGGAAGCTACCATCAGGAAATCCAGCAATTACTCCTCGCTGTGACAACGGTTGAATAAATTGTGCTGCCCAATAGTTAGATGAAACATCAGAAAAAGTAGTTTGAGCCAAAGATGGCGAAGCTGTAATCAAAGGCGCTACAGTACCCACTGTGACGCTCAAAGCCATGAATGCAGCTGTCCGAGATTGCCAACGATTTAAAGTAAACATTATTTTTAATCCAGTATAATTACTGCCTTACTTGTTAATTAACTAGACATTTACTGAAGTGTTAAGTTCCCAATTATTTCTGCTTTTTGTAAAAACCATTACTTTCGACATACAATCACGGACAAAAAATGCCTGTGAAAGTAAGTAGGCAAGTAGGTAAGAATAAAATAAAGCATATTAAGTAATGTAACTAATTTTGATATTCTTTTCTAGTAAGGGTTTCAGCTTTCAATCGAGGACTAAATTTCTCACATAAACCTTTAATTATTTACGCCGCTTTCCTTAGACAATAGAAGTAGTCTAATCACCGTATTATCTCTTAGTACAATTAAATAAGCATTCCAATAAATATGAATACTGAGTGAGACGATACAGAGTATAGAATAGTTGCTGTTAAATAGAATTTTTCGGGTTAAAAATGAAAGCGATCGCACACTATAGTTAAAGTGGCGATCGCCGATCAGGGGTGATTAAAGTCACTATTTGCTCATGTAGGGCAGTTAATTGCTGGGGTTTGACACGACATAGGGCGAGTTAATTGCTGAAGCTTGATTAGAACTAACTAACGCCTGGTAAATAAAAGCTGCTACCTGCGCCCGTGTAGCACTTGCGGTTGGATTTAGTAACTTCACATTCGGATAGTTGACCACAATTTGCTTCTGGGTTGCTGCGGCTATCGGGCTACGGGCATAGCTAGGGATATTAGAGGCATCCTTGAAATATTGCAGAATCCTTTCGGCATTGCCGCCAGCAGCATATTTCAGACCGTTAGCGAGGGAAACCAAAACCTGCTCACGGGGAATAGCCTGGTTAGGCTTAAAGCGATTTCCAGGATAACCTGACAAGAAATCAATGGTATAAGCTTGTTTAATTGCACTGAATCCCCAATAGTTGCTGGGCACATCAGTAAAATTGATTGCCTGCCGTTGCTGTGTTTTTGGGAAAGCTTTGTTGATCATAGCGGCAAATTGAGCGCGTGTCACCGGTTCTTCAGGGCGGAAGCTACCATCAGGAAATCCGACAATTACACCTCGCTGTGACAATTGTTGAATAAATTGTGCCGCCCAATAGTTAGATGAAACATCAGAAAAAGTAGTTTGAGCCGTTTGAGCCGTTTCAGCTAAAGATTGCCCAGAGCATCCCACTTTGATCGGTTTATCTTGCAAACTATAACTCACTGGCTCACAAACAAAAGCTGTCAACTGAGGCTTTGGATAAGTCCGTGTTGACGGATTTTCTTTATCTACCCGCTTCCACTCGTCAGATATTTTTTCGAGAGTGGGATGCTTACTTAAAAACTCTGAGTCTGCAACAACATCGTGAGGACCCTTAACACTTATCTTAGAACTATTCATGTAGATATTATAATCATAAACCACGTTTTGATTTCTAATATTACTATTAATATCCTTGCCAGGAAAGGCATAGAGAATGTTATTTAGAATTCGGACATCAGATGATGTATTGGCATATATTTGCGCGCCTTTAATTTCTGGACTCTGATTATTTAAAACCGCAGTGTTATTTACAATATCAACATGATCGCTAAAAAATGCATGAATCCCTGAACCACCATTATAAAATGTCAGATTGTTTTTAACTAAAGTACGTCCTTTATATGCACCCAATTTGGGGTTATTATTATTTCTGGAACTATCGATAATAATGCCATTACCGTCTGTGATCCTTCCGACTGCAATCCAAGGGATGTACATGCGATTGTTGTAGGTCTTGTTGTTGGTAACAAACATCTTGTATCCCTGATTGTTGTCAAAATTCCAATTGTTCAACATCGAAATACCACTATTACCATAGACTGAGTACCAGGCATTATTGAACACCACGTTATGATCTACTGTCACATAGTCCGATTGAATCGCTGAGATACCTCCTCCTCCACAGTCATGCACTTTGTTGTTCAGAATACGGATGTGATGAACATAACCATTAGTTCGTCCATCAATGCTTATGCAATTTCCGTTCGTCAGTGGGTTTGTTTTGTTAGTCTTCTGACTCATCGCATAATCAAGAGTTACATTGGCATTGTTCCCGATGACCTCCAGCCCATTTATCTCGATATATGAAGCTCCATTTGCAATCATGATACCGTGCCATGTATTGTGCTGAATTTTTGGGAAATGCCCAGGATATGCTTTATAGGTAATCCATGCATTTGCAGTTCCAGAACGTTTAATATTTACTACACTCCCAGCTTTAGGTACATTTTTGTATACTCCGTTCATAATCAATACTGTGTCGCCAGGGTTAGTCATATCTGCTGCCTTTTGAATTGTTCTAAAGGCGGATGAAGAAGAAACGCCACTATTTTTGTCGTTTCCAGTACCACTAACATAGTATGTTTTCGGAGTCGCGTTAGTGCTGATTAGTTCGCGGCTGGTAGTGGATACCTGACGGACGTTTTCAACTAAAGATGTTTTTATCCTTTCTCCCCCAGCCAAAAGACTTAACGCCACGGGAATAGCAAGATATGCGCTGAAACTGAAACCTTGAATTACCACAAGAAAATACTCCTTTATCGGTACTCTTCAATCAAAATATCAGGATATTCAGGAATTTTGAATACTCTTTTGGATACAGAGAACAATAGAGCCGACTTTCCTAGCTCCCCCCATAGCACAATCACCTAAGTATTCCCATAAATATCGATATCGAGTCAGACGATACAGAGATAGAATAGTTGCTAGAAAATAGAGTTTTTTGGGTTAAAAATGAAAGCGATCGCACACTATAGTTAAAATGGCGATCGCCTATGGGGTATGATTAAAGTCACGACTTGCTGATACAGGTGTTGGGGTAGTAGACTTGACAACCACAATATAGGGCGAGTTAATTGCTGAGGCTTGATTAGAACTAACCAACGCCTGGTAAATAAAAGCTGCTACCTGCGCCCGTGTCGCAGTTGCAGTTGGATTTAGTAACTTCAGATTCGGATAGTTGACCACAATTTGCTTTTCAGTTGCTGCGGCTATAGGGCTACGAGCATAGCTAGCGATGTTAGAGGCATCATTGAAGTATTGCAGAATCCTTTCGGCATTGCCGCCAGCAGTATATTTTAGACCGTTAGCGAGGGAAACCAAAACCTGCTCGCGGGGAATAGCTTGGTTAGGCTCAAAGCGATTTCCAGGATAACCTAATAAGAAACTGTTTTCGGAGTCGCATTAGTGCTGATTAGTTCGCGGTTGGATAAAATTATTTTCTTGTTAGTGGATACCTGACGGACGTTTTCAGCTAAATATACTTTTATCCTTTCTCCCTTAGCAAAAAGACTTAACGCCACGGGAATTGCCAGATATGCGCTGAAACTGAAACCTTGGATTACCACAAGAAAATACTCCTTTATCGGCACTATTCAATAAAAATATCAGGATATTCAGGAATTTTGAATACTCTTTTGAATACAGGGTAGAATAGAGTTAACTTTCCTAGCTTCCTCATAGCGCAATTAAAGGAGTATTCCCATAAATATGGATATCGAGTCACACAATTTTGGATTTTAGATTTTAGATTTTAGATTTTAGATTTACCCCAGGAATCAAGTCATTGGCTCTGTCATTTAATTTTAGATTTTGGATTTTAGATTTATTCGGGGAATAAATACGTTCGCTTTAGACCCTTTTAAATTTTGGATTTTGAATCTTCAATTCCATTTTCCAAAATTCGGTCAGATGATACAGAGATAGAATAGTTGTTAGAAAATAGATTTTTTTGGGCTAAAAATGAAGGCGATCGCACACTATAATTGAAAGTGGCGATCGCCTATCATGGATGATTAAAGTCACGACTTGAATGGAGTTAAATCTAGTAGCGGGATGGTGGTACTAAATTCAAGTTAGAATTCAGTGTCAGCTTCAAATCCTGTCCAGGTCTGAGGACAAAGGCATTTACTTCTTTTTTCCGCAACAGGATACTCGCACCCGCACCCGCACCCGCACCAATAACAGGTTTTAAATCGTCAATTCTGTGGTTGCCAGTAATTAGTGAACCTAAAAGACCTGCACCCCCACCAATAGCTGCATCAGTTAAAACCTGATTTGTGCTAGGACCCTGTGTAACTTTTTCAGTTCTGGTGTATGTCCGAGAAGTTGCATTAATCGACTGACGTTGACCATTGGAAAATTCTAATTCTTGAGCTACAAACCGCACACCTTTTCCTTTGTTCTCATCTGTATCTCTTGAATCACTATTTAAGTCAACAGATTCTAGCTGTCCAATTACTTTAGTACCAGCAGGAATTAAGACATTTCTATTTTTGTCGATAATGTCGTTCGCTATTCTCAAGGTTAGAGATTTAGTTTCTCCAGGAGCAATAGTAATTGTCTCTTTTTCGTAGCTGACAGGAAAAGCAACCCCGGAAGGAATGGTCACGTTTCCGTATTGCCCAATTCTGTCTTGCCCAATTCTATATTGAGCATTAGCAGGAGCCAAGCTGAATAGGGGGCTAATGACGCTTGTAGTAACGGCCATTGCCATAAGTGCAGCAGTTCCAAATTTCCATTGATGTATGCGAGTCATAGGTGGGTAAACCTTTATGTATCTGATGTATGTAATGACGAGGGTTCACTGAGATTGTTTCTCATTGTTTTTGAACCTATCTATAGGCGTATCCGAAGGTCACACAATTTTAGATTTTAGATTTTGCGAAAAGTTGCGTGCGGGGGTTCCCCCCGTTGAGCAAACTTTTCAAGACAGATTTTAGATTGAAAAGAGCAATCAAGTCACTAATGTGCGTCACCAAATTTAAAAAAGTCCCAGAGCAAGCGAATTTAAACGTGAGAATAAATTTTGATGCGATCGCAGCAATTGTTGTGCTGAGTTAAAATTTATTCAATTGCGTGGAATACTGGAGCCAGTTGTCTGAGTGGGTTAACAAACTTGAGTCACACAATTTTAGATTTTAGACTTCGACTTCTCTACGAGACACTGTTCGCGTTCGCTCAGTCGAACGCTTTTAGATTCAAAAGAGTAATCAACGCTGCCCTTCTGTTTCATCAACGTCGCCGAATTTTTTCCGAGATATCAGGTATATCCCTAGCAGGAATAGACCCGCTACTGTTGCAGGTTCGGGTATGGTTTTGATTTTGGCATAAATAGCTGTTGTAGTTGTGGCTCCTTCAAGAGCCTTAATACTTATCTGGCTAGCGTCTGGATTAAAGCCAGTTAGCTCAATCGTGTATTTATTGCCTTCAAAAGTGAAACTGCGATTACTCAAATTTGTGTCTATAAATACAAAGTCTGTATTCTTTTGAGGATCTGTTGCTTCGTTAACTGTATTTACTAGATGCAACTTGAAGTCAAAAACTTCGCTGATTCCAGTAGGAGGGCTGAAGGATACATTGATATTTAAAGGTACAAATTCAACGCTTGTACCTTCAAATACCGTTCCATTAAAGTAAGTTAAATCAGCTATTTTGAATACAGAGTTGATGTCAGTTGAAAATGAACTTCCATTAAAGGTTAGTTTATTTGCGCCTGTTATTGTACATCCACTAGGAGTATTTGGACTTGGTGGACACACATTAGAATCACCCCAATTAAATGTGTTGCTTCCGACACCTGTATATATGGGATCGGTATTTATACTTCCTGGAGTAGGTTCTCCCCATGTAGCACTAGAGATACCAGAAAAACTGAGAGCATCTGCTTGACCAGAGAAACCAAATCCTGTGGTCGCACTTACAAAAAAACTAGATATAGCAGTAGCAAAAACCAAACTTAGTTTCATAACTTAGGTTTCAATTCTCATCCTGGGGCTTCTCTCAACTACGTCTCCAGTCTACGTTAGTAAATTTACGGAAAATACGCCAATATTTTATTGTACTTTTTATAATATATTTATATATACAACAATATCTTAATGGAAAATTTATATTTATAAATCTGACTTTACGGGTTTTTCAAAAATTTCACTACTTTATAATTAGTAAACCAATAATTGCGTAGGCGTAGCCCGTCGTAGACATTGTTACCTTACTTGGTTTACTAATTAATTGTCAAGTTGATATCAAGTTACATTGCGAGGGAAAGGGAAAGAATAAAGAACTTTTTCCCATAGGGTACAGAGGAATTATTTTTGAAGAAGAATACAGAGTTTATTGTATTCTGACTCCTGACTCCTGACTCCTGACTCCTGACTCCTGAATTCTGACTCCTGAATTCTGAATTCTGTTTTGTTAAATTATGCTTTATAACTTTGACAAAATCTCTGGCAACAACTGACCAGGAACTTTAGATAAAGCCAGATTTTGTCCTTGTATCCCTAATTCATTATGAAAAGCACGAATAGTTTTCACCACATAAGTAAAGGTTGTTTGATAAGCTTCTGGTTGTTTACTTAATCCATTTAAGGCTTGCAAATGGTTATCTAATGCTATTTCTAAGTGTTGAGAACGTGTTGCTTTGTCGCCATTAAAAGACTTATCTATTACTAGCTGATAATGGGCTAGCCCCAGATTATTATAAGAGGCAAATAAATCAAAACTTAAAGGAATACCGCTAAGTGAGTGAGCCAAGGCTATGGCTTCTTCATAAGCGCTGATACATAGTTGCAGATACTTTTGCCGTGCCTCTTTAGTTGTCTGAGATAAGTTTGCTAGATGCCAGTAAGCAGTACCCAGATTATTTTGTGTAGCGGCGCAGGCGCTGGGAACATTAGCTGGGGTGCGATATTTGAGAGCTTCGGTATAAACATCTATAGCTAGCTGGAGATTTTGGGCAGGTTGTTCGTATTGTGCCAGATTCCAACAGGCAGTACCGATATTATTTTGAATCATGCCATACTTGAGCGGTTCCTCTTCAGGGTTGTAGTGTATAAGTGCTTCGTTGTAAGCTGCGATCGCTTTCTTTAAATGCACAATCGGTTGATTGTATTGCCCTAAATGCCAGTAAGCAGTACCCAAATTGTTCTGGCAAGCCGCATACTTTAAAGAGTCCATATCGGCTGTACGATAGCTAAGTGCTTCACTGTAAGCTAAAATTGCTTGCTGCCAATTTTCAGATGGGTGAGAAAAATGAGCTAAATCACCATAAGCCGTCCCCAAATTATTTTGCACACGAGCGTAAGTTTCCGAATGTGTCTGAGGCGAAATCATCTTTAACGCCAACTGATAAAATTCTATTGCCTGCTCTATATAACTTTGTCCCTCCTCAGAATTGGGTGGTGTGCGGTATAGCATCCAGTAGAGTGTACCCAAATCATTTAAAATATCTGGGAGTTGCGGTGAGGTTTCGTCATAGCTAATTACCTCCTGATAGGCAATAATTGCCACCATCAGGTTTTCTAGGGTTGACTCTCCTTGCTCAATGCGAAGGCGGTATAAAGTGCCCAAGCGATGATAAGCTTCTGCCAGTACCTCCCCTGGAACTTGCTTTTGGTATAATTCTTCAATCTCCAACAAAATCTGCTGCGGTTGTAAGTAATCCTCTGTATCTTGAGTAATATTTGTATTGATTGTTGCTATTACTAGCTCCGTTAACTCGCTACTAATATGAGATAAAGACGATAGCGATTGATTAGTATTCCCACTAGCAGACCTATTAGTAGATTCCTGCTGTTGTGGCACAGTCTTCAATAAATCCCCTGTTGACGGCGAAGCTTCCTGAGTTTTGTGTACTTGTGTTTCTGCCGGAAAATCGGAATTATTCTGAAACTTTAACTCGCTGGCTGCGGTTCTGAGTTCTGCTTGGGTAATTGATTCATCTAGAATCGACTGCTCAACATTCCCTAAATCCAAGCTTCCAGAACGTGAAAAACGTTCTGGATAGCCCGAATTCTGAGGCGCTGGTGTGGGTTCTCCGGCAAATACAAATACCCCAGTACGGCAACGCCAAAACTGTGGTGCTGATTGCTTGATAGCAGATAACCAAGGACGCGGTATCCACAGCAGCAAATTAGATTCTAGGAATCGGCTAGATTCTTGTGTAGAGAAATATTGTTCGCTTAAGCGGAGATAGTGCAAAAATAACCGTTGTATCGCTACTGGTTGCTTAGTTAGCTGCTCCACACCCACAATCTGAAATGCTGGTATGGGAAAAGGTCTTCCTGCGGTATCTTTTGATGCCCCAACAATTGGCGGTGGATAATTTGCCAACCATTGATTTATCTGAACGATGGGATTGGGATCGTTTAAATTCAAACGCAACGTCACTAATCGCGGATAAGCTGGAGTGCTATTTTCCTGGGCATTTGATGACTGATATAGCACTTGTCCAACAGGATAAGCCAATGTAGAATGCAAACGGGCTGCTACTTGATTTCTTAAGTGTAAATCATCACATATAGCTAAAAAAAGTTGTCGTCGTAAGCCAAGACTTAGGGCAAGTTTCAGGCGCTGGTATACTTGCCGATTCCAAGCAAAATTATCATTGTGTGGAGTATCATTCACGCTCATGGCGGCTAAAAAGCCAAAACACAGTATGTATCACCTTTCTGGGCGCATCAAAGTGGGCTGAAAATCTGATAATGAAAATGATTTTTAATGGGATGTTATGCGGCTCAGGAGAAATTGAGCCTTCAGGTCTAGAAGAATAAAAGAGTATATAATTATACTTTAATCGCTAACTCAATTTTAACAAAAAATAAAAAAGCAGGCCCCTTTTAAAATCGGAACCTGAAAAACTATAAAGATGAAATTTTATTACAACGTTTGATGCTCAACTGATCTGGGAAACAAAGAAGGCGACTAGAATCAACCCGCCAACCAAAGCTGTACCGGCGATTCCTACTAAGATATAAGTTCGCTTTTGCCCTTCCGTGGGAGGTTCTGCTTGATAAACTTTTGGTTCACGGGCAAAATTATTCAGAAGGCCGCCTTCTTCGTTTGTATAGGGCATGAATTAATTCCTTTATCTTAATTATCCTTGATTTAATGTTACATAAGTACTAGATCGGCTCTCAAACCGCTAGATAAATCGTTACATTAAAGATTGGGCATTGGGCATTGGGCATTGGGCATTGGTTATTCCCTTGTCTTCCTTGTCCGTCTATTCCCCATGCCCTGTTCCCTAACTAGTAATCGTCCCAGTTAGAGGTGAACTAGGACTGGCGTAATCTTTGATCGGCATTCTGCCAGCAAGGTATGCTAGACGGCCGGCGACTGTTGCTAAATTCATGGCACGAGCCATTGCTGCTGGGTTTGCAGAAAGAGCGATCGCACTATTAATCAACAAAGCATCTGCTCCCAATTCCATTGCTTGGGCGGCTTCTGAGGGTGAACCAATACCAGCATCTACCACCACTGGCACACCTGCATTTTCGATGATGATTTGGATGTTAGCAGTTGTTTTCAGTCCTTGTCCAGATCCAATTGGCGATGCCAAAGGCATTACTGTAGCACAGCCGACATCTTCTAACCGCTTGGCTAATATGGGGTCAGCATTGATATAGGGCAATACTGCAAAGCCTTCTTTGACTAGTTGTTCTGCTGCTTGCAGTGTCCCAATCGGATCTGGGAGTAAATACTTAAGGTCAGGTATTACTTCTAACTTGACGAAGTTATTATCTTCCTGCCCCAACAATTTCGCCATTTCTCGCCCCAAACGCGCCACCCGAATCGCCTCTTCAGCAGTTTGACAACCTGCGGTATTGGGTAACATCCAAATTTTTGTCCAATCTAAGGCTTCAGCTAAACCTTCATGTCCAGGAGCTTTGGTTTGTACCCGTCGTACTGCTACGGTGACAATCTGGCAATCACTGGCGGCGATGCTTTGCTGCATTTCCTCAATGCTGCGATACTTACCAGTTCCGGTCATCAAGCGCGATTGGAAGGTTTTGCCAGCGATAATTAGTGGGGAGTGGGGAGTGGGGAGTGGGGAGTGGTGGGAGGATGTAGGAGGGTGATGCCCGTTGGAGAAATTGGCAGAGTGAGTCAGCATTGGGGTGGAGGTAGATGGCTTGGACTGGAAGCGTGAATAGTGAAAATCAGCAAGTAGGGGGTCAGACTTTTGTGACAAGATTAAATCGGCAATCAATGCGGCTGTTACGGGCGCAAGTAGAATTCCGTTACGGTAATGACCAGTAGCAAGGGTTAAATTTTGACAGTGGCTGGTGCCAAGAATGGGCAATTCATCGGGGGCGGCTGGGCGAAATCCCCACCAGAATTCCTGGATGGGATAATGCTTTAGTTGGGGGTACAGCCGGATGGCAGCTTGTAGTAATTTTTGAATGCCTTCTGGGGTGTTGCCGGGGATGAAGCCAACGTCTTCGCTTGTTGCCCCAATAACGAGGCGATCGCGTCTCGGTACGATGTAAATATCTTGTCCAAATAAAATCCGCTTTAAGGGTAATTCTGGCACAAATCCCGGTATCCGCACACTCAGCATTTGTCCTTTTCTGGGGCGGACGGGTAGTGGTAATAATTCATTTGACCAAGCACCTGAAGCTAAAACATAGTGCGCGGCGCGAATTATTCCAGCATTGGTTTGCACGCCAATCACTTGTCCTTGCTGCTGTAAAAATGCTTCTACTGTAATGCCGTCTTTGAGTTCAACACCAACAGACTCAGCCGCCGTCCACAATACGTGAGCTAGAGCCTTATTATCAACTTGTGCGTCTTCAGGATACCACCAGCCACCAGCTACCTCTGCTCCTAATCCTGGCTGATATTGATGAATTGCCTCTTTGTTTAACCAGTAAGCGGGGGATGAGGGGGATGAGGGGGATGAGGGGGATGAAAGAATTAATTTCTCTCCCCCTGCTCCCTCATCTCCCCCTGCTCCCTCCCCCCTTGCCTCTTCAAAGACGGGTGCGAGGATACCGCAGGGACGGTAGCCAGTATTTAAGCCGGTCAGTTCTTCTAGTTTGCGCGTCCAGTCGGGATATAAAGCACGCGATCGCCAACACAATGAACGCATTGCCCCATTCGGGATGTTTTCCGCATCTGGTGCTAACATCCCGGCGGCGGCGTGGGTAGCGGCAGCCTGGAAGTTACGACAAAACACGGTGACGTGTGTCCCGCGTAGTTTTAGTTCAATGGCGATCGCTAAACCAATAACGCCGCCACCAATAATTACAATCTCACTAGTCATTGGTCATTAGTCATTGGTCATTGGTCATTAGTCATTAGTACATAACTAATAACTCATAACTCATAACTTATAACTTATAACTCGTAACTAAGGACGGAGCGATCGTTACCACAGGGCGCGAATTGGTTCGTTGCCTTGATTTGTATTGCTGGATGGCGTGTCTGTTCCTGAAGTATCTGTACTGCCGTCTGTTGTACTGTCAGCAGGTGATGTTGAGTCATCAGAAGAATTCTGGGCAACGCTACTCCTTTTATCAAGTCTTGGGGCGACAATACCGCGTCTGCTTTGGTTTGTTTGAGTTGTTTCGTTTCCTTCAGTTGCAGTTTCATCATTCTTGCTGCCAGCACTGCTATTAACATTGATATTAGCTGGCAGGACTTGTGATTTTTTGTCACCGGGAGCGTTAGCGCTTTGTACGCCCATCGGAAAGTTGATGCCTAGTAATGTACCAAGCAGAATGGCCAAACCTCCAGCCATTAAAATTAAGGGTGTCCATCTACCCATCTTGTCTTAACTCCTTTTTAACCTTTTGGTGTCCACACTATTCGAGAACCTTGTCCCCAAAATCCATCAAACTTTGTCACTTTCACATCGCCTAAAACCAGAGTTTGGCAGTTTCTTACACAGGTCTGTTATAGGAGAATGGCGAGGAAGCGAATGCCGTGTTCGATCACGCCAATTCGCTGCTGATACTTTGCCCTCTACTTTAACCGTACAGATACCACAACTGCCAATGCCCCGATAGTTTATTACCTTAGCACCGTCATTGTAGAGGTCAATACCATTTTGCAGCAAAATTCTTCGGTGATCTCTTCCCTGTTCGCATTCAATTGTTTTACCTTGAGCTAGTATCTTAGGCATTTTTAAATTGCCAAACTGGCTTTTTGTTGTATATTGACACATTGCCTCGAAAGTTGTATCGTCGGTCCCAGTTTTATGACCACAAATTCCTCACCTCAACTTTGGCTCTATGACACTACATTACGAGATGGCACTCAGCGCGAGGGGCTATCAGTATCGATAGAAGATAAGTTACGCATTGCCAAGAGACTCGATCAACTGGGAATTCCCTTCATTGAAGGCGGTTGGCCTGGTGCCAATCCCAAGGATGTACAATTTTTCTGGCAACTCCAAGAAAATCCTCTCAAACAAGCTGAAATTGTGGCTTTTTGTTCGACTCGACGCCCCAATTCCACTGCCGCAACCGAACCGATGTTACAGGATATTTTGGCTGCGGGAACTCGCTGGGTAACGATTTTTGGCAAGTCTTGGGATTTACACGTTACAACCGGACTCAAGACGACATTAGAAGAAAATTTGGCGATGATTAGCGACACAATTGAGTATCTCCGTTCTCAAGGTCGTCGGATTATCTACGATGCCGAACATTGGTTTGATGGTTACAAGCACAATCGGGATTATGCTTTACAGACATTAGAGGCTGCGATCGCATCTGGTGCTGAATGGCTAGTCCTCTGTGATACCAATGGCGGCACTTTACCCCACGAAATTAGCCAAATTGTTCAAGATGTCATAAGGGTGACTGCGGAATGGGGCATGGGGCATGGAGAATGGGGCATGGGGAAAGAATCTACCCAATCACCAATGCCCAATACTTCTCTACGAGAGGCTGCGCCAACGGCAACTCTTGGAGACGCTACGCGAACGCTCAGTACAAGTGCCCAATCCCCAATGCCCCAAATTGGAATTCATACTCATAACGATTCCGAAATGGCGGTTGCTAACGCAATGGCCGCCGTGATGGCAGGGGCAAAGATGGTACAGGGCACAATTAATGGTTACGGTGAACGTTGCGGTAATGCTAATCTCTGTTCGTTAATTCCCAATTTACAACTGAAGGCGGGTTACAGTTGTATCACAGAAGACCAGCTCACACAACTTACAGAAGCTAGTCGTTTTGTCAGTGAGGTGGTCAATCTTGCGCCAGATGAACACGCCCCTTTTGTGGGACGTTCGGCTTTTGCCCACAAGGGTGGTATTCATGTATCAGCCGTAGAACGTAATCCCCTAACTTACGAACACATTCAGCCGGAACAAGTCGGGAATTCTCGCCGCATCGTGATTTCGGAACAGTCTGGACTCAGCAATGTTTTAGCCAAAGCCCGCAGTTTTGGCATTGAACTTGATCAGCAAAAGGCTGAGGCCAGGGAAATTCTCCAGCGTCTCAAAGATTTGGAGAGTGAAGGATTTCAATTTGAAGCAGCAGAGGCAAGTTTTGTATTGTTGATGCACGAAGCTTTGGGAGACCGCCAGAAGTTTTTTGAAGTCAAAGGTTTTCAAGTCCACTGTGACTTGATTGAGGGGAAAGAAACTAGCAATGCCCTAGCTACAGTTAAAGTCGCTGTTGAGGGGAAAAATATTTTGGAGGCGGCGGAAGGTAACGGTCCAGTGGCAGCTTTGGATGCAGCTTTACGCAAGGCTTTGGTGAACTTTTATCCCCAAATAGCAACCTTTGATTTGACAGATTACAAAGTGCGGATTCTCAACGGACATACGGGCACTGCGGCGAAAACCCGTGTGTTGGTGGAATCAGGTAATGGTCGTCAACGCTGGACGACGGTAGGAGTTTCTACCAATATTTTGGCGGCTTCCTATCAAGCGGTGGTGGAGGGGTTGGAATACGGTTTGTTGTTGCAATCCCAAGCAGAAACAGTCCTGAAAGCTTCTAGTTGACAAAACCGCTATGTAGGTAATATAGTTTTAAATTTTTCGTTGAGATGGGAGGCGATCGCACAACTGAGTTGTATGCCAAAAACATTTATTCCGCTAAGGTGTCGAGGCACTGCTCAACGAGCATCAAGATTGATCCAAAAAAAAAAGACCCCTGGTTTGCACCAGAGGTCTTTCCGTTTAAGAACGTTGTAAATATTCATTAGCAACGTAAAACGCTGATATGGTTAATTTAGTGGCTTCTGTGCCGTAAATACAAAAATAGCAACCCAATTGTTAATTCCAGACATGTTACTCCTATACCTAAAATGCGTAGGCGTAGCCCGCCGCAGGCATCGCCAATAAGCTAATCGTCATTCATTTTTGCCGAATAATTCGTTTGTAGTAAGGGCTTCAGCCCTGCTTTTATGCAACTTAAATACTCATTAGCTTATTTAGGTGCTACCTAGAAATCTAACGCTGCGACAAAAACTTCATCCTATGCAAGGTTTTAGGAGAACTTTTCCCAGGATTGGGCAACTAATTGGCTCAACCAGCGACGTTGTTGCTGATCCAGCAGTGGATCATCTGCTAGCAACTGAGCGGTTAATTCTTCCAAAGATTGACCCTGAGCGCGGACAATTTTAATTACTCCAGCGATCGCACTGGCAACTAGTTCTTCATCAATCGGCTGTTGTCGTAGAGCAACAATTTCCTGGGGACTGTCTGGAATGGGATAATTCATGGCGTGGGTTTACAGAAATACAAAATGAACAATAACTTTGACAAACTCTTAAAATTTCTTCACTGAATCTTTACGAAACTAATAGGGCGGAGTTTACCTTACTTTGTGCCTTCATAAAATCTGTCTTAGTGAGTAGATTGAACGGAGATGTCAGCAAACGATGAGAGAAATCCTTTATTTAGAAGTTCCAACTTCGGATACAGCAACTGTGCGTAACTGGTTACAAACAGATTTTGAACCCGGAAATGGAGAAAAAGTGCTTACCTCGGAAGGCTTTCGCCTCAAAATCCCCAGTGAAATTACAACTGCTACCGGGGCTATTTCCGAAAACTTGCCTGCGGAACTTTCGGTATTTGTCTGGTCGGTGCAACGAACTACCTATCTGAAAGTGTTTCGTTGGGCAGAACAACCCTTTCCTAATGAGGGACAAATCCTGCAACGCCTGACCAAGGAAATCAGAAGCCGTTTTCGGCATCATTACCCAGAACCGCCAGCGATTGATTTATCCCAGCAATCAATTTTTGCAGCATTAGGCTCTGTTTACCCCCTCACCGTCAAGTATTTTCAGAAAATGCCCAACGGTGAATATGACCTAACGCGTGCCTACTGGTGGGAACAACGATGGCGCCAAGGGGTACGGAATCCGCAGCAGCCGCGTCAGGTGGTGTTTTCCCACTCAGGAATAAGAGCAGGGGGAGATGAGGAAGCAGGGGGAGATGAAAAAATAATATCTCCCTCATCCCCCTCATCCCCTAGTTACGACATCATCTACATCGGCGGCGCACTAGGTGCGATTCATGCAGCACTGATGGCAAAACTCGGATATAAAGTCCTGCTGGTGGAACGAATGCCCTTTGGGAGGATGAACCGAGAATGGAATATTTCCCGCGATGAGATTCAAAGCTTAGTTAACCTGGGTTTAGTCACCCCCACTGAGTTAGAAACTATCATTGCCAGAGAATACAAAGACGGATTCAATAAGTTTTTTGATGCTAATAATCCAGCCAAACTGCGATCGCCCGTCCTCCACACACCCACAGTCCTAAATTTAGGCTTAGATTCTGAAAAATGGCTCCAAATGTGTGGGCAAAAACTGCAAGCGGCAGGCGGTGATATTTGGGATGAAACAGAGTTTATCCGCGCAGATATTGATATATCACAAGTCATTTTGAAAGTCAAGCATTTACCCAGTCAAAGTGAGAAGCAAGTAAGTGGACGACTGCTAATAGATGCAATGGGAACTGCGTCTCCCATCGCTTGGCAATTAAATGGTGGTCGGGCTTTTGATAGTGTATGTCCGACGGTGGGAGCGGCAATTGAGAGCGGATTTGAGCCGGGGGTGTGGGATTCCCAATATGGGGACGTTCTTTACAGTCATGGGGATATTTCGCGGGGAAGGCAGTTGATTTGGGAATTGTTTCCTGGAGCAGGTGATGAACTGACGATTTATTTATTTCATTACCACGAAGTCAATGCTGAAAATCCCGGTTCTTTGCTAGAGATGTACGAGGACTTTTTCACGATTTTGCCAGAATATCGCAGGTGCGATATGGACAAATTGGTGTGGAAAAAGCCGACATTTGGGTATATACCGGGGCATTTTAGTGTGGGAAGTAGCGATCGCACGGTTGCCTTTGATCGATTGATTGCGATCGGTGATGCGGCATCACTCCAGTCTCCCCTGGTTTTCACCGGTTTTGGTTCCCTAGTTCGCAACTTAGAGCGCTTAACAACACTATTGGATACTGCTCTCAAACATGACTTGTTGAGTTTCCGATATTTGAACCAAATTCGCGCCTATCAAAGCAACGTTTCAGTAACTTGGCTATTTTCCAAAGGGATGATGGTGCCCACAAGGAAATTTTTACCACCGCAACGGATTAACTCGATGCTCAACACCTTTTTTGGATTGTTAGCAGACGAACCTGTAGAGGTGGCAGATAACTTCATCAAAGATCGGTGTGATTGGTTAACCTTTAACCGCCTAGCACTTAAAGCAGCTAGTAAAAATCCTGCCTTGCTTTTATGGATTTGGGAACTTGCTGGGCCAAGGGATTTACTCAGATGGCTTGGTAGTTATTTCAACTTCGGTCGTCATGCCTTGGTTAGTGCTTTGCTGAGTCCGTGGTTTGGGCGCTTCTTGAGCCGGGTAGGTTTTTGGCTGGAACCCCGAAATCCGCGATTATGGCTGTGGCTGTTAGCGATTAATTATGCGATCGCCACAGGCAAACCGCGATCGCGCAGTCAGGTAGCAAAAGCCAGCCCAGAAGCCATAATTCCAAAGTCAGAAGCAAGGATTTTGAATTAGTCATTAGTCATTAATCACTTGACTCCAAACTCCTGTACAGACGCGATTAATCGCGTCTCTCCAAACTCCTAACTCTTGGGGCGAAAATTCGGCAATTCCACAGATGCCAATGACTTACGCCCCTTAGGTGGACGCTGGGGATAAACCACCGGTGAGGGTGAATTGTCATCATTCCCTGATAACTCTGGCGGTAAATCAGTCCCAGACAATTCCACCTGTGTAAACTGTGAAACATCTGACCAGTAATCTTCAGTTTCTTCAACAGGTGTCTCGGTGTGAGGTGAAGTGGAGGAGACTGGTAAGTTATCGGCTGATGAAAGCACAGAATCTGTCGTCCAAGAAGTTGAGGTAGTTGCAGGGGGATTAATTTCTGCTTCCAACAGCTCCTCTTGTGGATTTTCTAGTTCCTCATCGTCTTCTAGGATTGTTGCTAAACTCTCCCACATAGGCGGATTACTATCCACATCCGTTTTCGCAGCAGATGGTGGTGATGCAGATGCAGGCTGGGAGGTGAAAAACATTTGGATTAGACTATCTAATTGCTGATCTAAGTTTGATGAACCCAAAGGTGAAACAGCTTCCGGTGTCTCTGGGGAATCATCAATTTTTGCAGAGGGGCTGGGTTGTGCTGGCGTTGGCGTGTCTTTCTTAACTGTCCAGTTCCAAGGAGATGAGGGCGTCGGAGTGGCTTCATTTCTTTGGAATGGGAGTGGTGCTGATGGTTCGCCCCAAGAATTATCTAGATCATCAGTCAAGGATTCTGGTTCTGTTGACCAAGGTTGAATTGGCTGTGCGTTAGGAAACAAAGACCGAGCTTTTTTAGAGAATCTTCCTTGTCCATTAGTTATGTCTTTGGGATGTTTTGCAGTATCTTCTAGGGAGTCATAGCTAGGAACCGATGTATCTAGACATTTTTCCAGAGCCGCTTTGAATTGCAGCGTCTGGCGTTGTTGTCGCATAAGTCTAGTACGTAACTCCCGACAAGCATTTTCTGATTGCAATAGCTGCTGAGACTGTTCGTTGTTGTGAGTGTGTAGCAACGTACATTCTCGCTCTAACTGGGCAAGGCGTTGTTGGCTAATTTCTAGCTGTGCTTTATAACTATCAATAAAAAGTTCCTGGCGTTGAACAGTTTGTACAGCAGTTTCTAATTGTTGAAATAGGGATTTTGTCTGTTCTTGAGCCGCAGCCAGTTCCTGAGTATGTTGGTTGAGCATCGACTCACTAACGCTGGAACGCGTTTTCTGCCACTGCAAAACCTTTTCAGACTCAGCTAGATTGTCTTTTAGCTGCTCCACTTGTTCATACAAGTTATTGTTAGCTGCACGCAATTCTTCGTTCAATGCCAGCAGGTTCTGAAATTCCGAGTCAATAAGTGCTTGTTTGCCGCTTTCCGGCTCTGCAACCCAGTCCTGCTGGGTGGTATCTTGTGAAAATTGTGTATCTTCAGCTGGCATGAGGAGTGGCAGTTTTCTAACTGTCATATTGTCATTAGGCACAACTGAGTAAAACGGGCAACTCGCCTGTTCTGATTGTGGCGAATTAGCAGAATTTAGGGATTCGATCACAGCCCCCTTGTTTGAGGTGTCAGCTTCATTCATCACTCTTGACCCACCTGCTTAAAAATATTCAGCAGTGCTGGCATTAGCATTGCTTATAAACTGTGTCTAATCAGGGTTTGCTCTAAAAGCTAAGTTTAACTCTCTCCAAGCACCAGCAATTAATCATCAATTGGTGTTCCCCATTTTGGATTTAGACTGATGCCGTTATAACACTATGATCCTCTTCCCCGTCAAGAAGAGGATGAGGGGGATGAGGGGGAGAGAGGAGAAACCCAATACTTAAAAACTAAATTGTATTGGCTGATGAAATTTTTTTACATGAAAAAACTGCACGAATATATACTTTATTATCTATAATCGCATCTTTCTAAAGATATAAATCATGAATGTCTCTTGCAATACATTTTGCTACTGGCTTATTTCATACTTAGGATCGATGTCAGTATAAGTATCTATTATTTGATGATAATTCTGTAATTCTGGGCGATCACTATTTAAGTGACTTCCAGTGAAAAAAACACCCCATGATCGGGTATAACATCTGTGCTACCTGAGAAATGTACAAATAATTTGGGATAATTTATTTTTGTCAGCCCCTAATGCTACCGAATAACTCAGAGCTTCTACTATATCTCTAATGTTACGAAAACCTGACTTATACGAATAAGTACTTATAAAATATAGTTAAAGAAGTAACAAAGTTTCTAAGTAAATTAATAAAACTTTTTTAAAGAGTAATCTCAGTTTAGTACGGGCTTTTTTATCGGTAAATACACTAATAGTAAGCAATTTCAGTTTTAGTTAGTTGTAAGCTTTTCTATTAACTTGTCTTCAATACATCAAGTTTGTTTAATGACTACGATAAAATTATTTAAAGTATACTTAGCTACCTTAAATTTCCTCTACGTTCCTCCAGGAGTATCTCAAACTCCCCATACCCATCCCTCATTGCGGATTGGGCTTGTCGCTGAGGGTAGTGGAACTTGTCAGGTGGACGAAGGAACGTTCAAAATGGAGTCGGGAACGGTCTTCTGTCTTCCAGAAAACAAGTTACATAGCTTCAGTGCAATTGATAATTCCTTAAGAATCATTATCTATCATCCAGATTCTGATGTCGGACCAACTGATGATTCCCATACGATGCTGAATAATACTTTTGTTGGAGAAAAGTCAGCCAAAGTTCTGGATGCGATTAGAAGAAAATAACCATGCTCATCAACGGAAATCGGCGGGAATCCCATCCCAACAAGAGGGGTGTCCGGGATAGCCGCCCGCCGATTTAGTCATTAGTTATTAGTCATTCGTCATTGGTACTAATGACTAATAACTAATGACTTCGATTTCCTCCCGGCTTCAAGCCGGGGGATGAGTTAAGCTTGCCTTTTCATTAGAGTATTGTTGTAAAGGCAATCTTATGTTATTGATAGCGCTTTTCAGATCACCGGAACAGAACTTTTATATGAAGCCAACTTGACTAAATGAGGATTTCTGACTTGTGCAACTGTAAACCACTATATACCTGCTTTAGGAGTGCTGATGATTTTGCTAACAAGCGATACTGAAACAAAGCCGACACAGGCGATGCGTCAGGCGATCGCAACTGCTGAAGTTGGAGATGAGCAAAAAGGAGAAGATCCGACCGTTAACCAACTACTAGAACAGGTTGCAGATTTGCTAGGCAAAGAAGCCGCCCTTTTCTTTGCCTGTGGAACCATTTGCAACTTTGTAGCAATAAAGACCCATACCCGCCCTGCTGATGTGGTGCTAGTAGAACAGATGGCACACATTATTCGAGCTGAATCGGGGGGGGCAGCGATGACTTCTGGTGTACTGATGGAACCGATTGCCAGCGAGCGAGGAATTTTTATAGTCGATGCTCTAGCTCAATCACTTGAAAGAGTAGCGACTGCTCCTTACCTTTACTCTGCAATTCCCCGCTTATTGTGTGTAGAGCAAACCCACAATTTTGGAGGGGGTTCAGTTTGGCGGCTCAATGAACTACGTGAGGTTTGCGAGTTCTCCCGTCAAAAAGGTTTAGCTACCCACATGGACGGGGCAAGACTTTTAAATGCAGTTGTGGCATCTCAAACTACAGCCAAGGATTTTGCTGCCTGTGTTGATTCTGTCTGGATTGACTTTACTAAAGGACTGGGCGCACCAATCGGTGCTGTTCTTGCGGGTACACGGGAGTTCATCTCTGAAGCACGTCGATATAAACACATTTTTGGTGGCGCAATGCGTCAAGCTGGTATTGTCGCAGCAGGTTGTCTTTATGCACTTGACCATCATGTTGAACGTCTACAAGAAGACCACGACAACGCAACTTATCTGGCTCAACGACTGAGTGAAATCGAAGGAATTGCAGTTCGAGATCCAAAACCAGAGACAAACATTGTTTTCTTCGATGTTTCAAGATTAGGACTCGACAACGCCATGTTTCTCACTCTGTTAAAGCAGTATGGTGTGAAAATGGGAGCCGTTGGTCATTCTATTCGGGCAGTCACTCATTTAGATGTTTCGCGGGCTGATCTCGATTTTGCGCTTGGTGCTATTTCCAAAATTGGAAAATTATCGTCGCATTAAGATAAGGGAGATCAGGGAGTAGCGTTACCCTACTAAAAATTATTAACCATTCTGTT
This sequence comes from Nostoc sp., assembly GCF_036917755.1. Classification (GTDB taxonomy): domain Bacteria; phylum Cyanobacteriota; class Cyanobacteriia; order Cyanobacteriales; family Nostocaceae; genus Nostoc. Next base: position 19,393 of record NZ_JBALFC010000117.1, on the reverse strand, counting down.
TTATCCCCCTTGCTCCCCGCTCCCTTGCCGCTATTTCAAGGTAGCCACCGGGGATGAAATCCGGCTAACGGGAGTTTTTCTGGTCTAATTTCAACAGTCGCAGCATCAGCGATGGGTAACAGAGGCATTAACCATAAACTACTAGTAGCGATCGTATCTCCATCATCAGTTTTCAAAGTGTTGGCGGGTAATGATGCTGTTGTGTTTGTCTGCGGTACTACTTGGTCAAATAACAAGCCCAAACCGTCGGCAGATAAACTCATTTGCACATTCCGTTGAGCAGGAGGCAATACTAGCAGTGGTTTCTGTTGCCCGGTTTTCAGATCAATTGCTACTACATAAGGCTGTTCTATGTATTGTTCCTTGGATACTAACTGTGTCAGCAAACAATAGAGTGTGGGTGAGGCGATGTCAAATTGGCAGCTGAGAATTGAGCCTGTAGTTTTTAATAGCTGTTTCTGCACACCTTGGTTTGTCACCAAAAATAAATCTCGCGTGTAATCTGTATTAAACTTTACCATTGCTGCTTGAGAGCCATCTTTGGAGAAAGCCTGTACCAAACCAAACTGCGGCAGAAAATCCAAGGGTTTACTGGCATCACCTTGCAGTGGTAAAATCGCTGCTCCCTGTCCTTGGGCAACTGCTACGGCTTTACTATCTGGTGTAACCATAAAGTCTCCCCCCGGTTGGCTTTTTAAGCGTTTCGGGGCGGGTTTTTCTCCTGAACCGTCACTGGTTGCTGGCATAAACCATAGTCCAAAGTCACCAGGATTAGTTTTGTTTCCGCGCTGGATGACAATAGTTTGTCCATCGGGTGATAAGTCAAATTTCAGGTTTTGATAATCTTTACTATCTAAAGTTAGGTCAACTTTGCCTGCTGGTTCTGCTTCTTGTCCAGATTTACCAGAAACGCCTGTTGTGACTGTGTACAGTTGGGCTGAAAGTAAGTCTTGGTTGTTTGCGGCGCGGGCAGAAAATAAAATTTTCTCCCCATCAGGAAACGATTCAAAGTCGATTACTATCAGGTCTTTAGGGGTAAGTAACCTTTTTTGCTCTTGGGTCAAGTTGTAAAGAACTAACCGTCCCTGTTCTTCTTGATCGGTTCCAATGTAAAGGATGACGCGATCGCGTGTGCGGAAGCTACCTACAAAGGGCTGTATCACCCGATTTTTGCCTTCTTCCTGGGCAAACTTATCTTTGGCTCCCTGTAACTGCACTTTATAATTCGTGCCATAAGGTGCTGGTGTCACCAGTGTATAAACCATCCGCCGCCCTGCCCAACTGTATTTACCTGCTAGGGGTGGCTCGATTTTTAAGTTATCCTCGACGCTTTTTATTTCCATTGGGCGGCTGAAGGTGAGGGTGAAGGAGTTATCTTCTGCCCCAATTTGTTGATTTTGCCAAGTAAATTCCCGGACACGAGCTGTTACCACATCACCTTGCAATATCATCAACCCAATCAGCACACTCAGCAGTAGCATTAGTGCGATCGCTATGCGATCCAGTGGTTGGATAAATGCTTTAGATTTAATCATTTGTTATGGGGCATTGGGCATTGGGCATGGGGCATTGGGCATTGGGCATTGGGCATTGGGCATTGGGCATTGGGCATTGGGCATGGGGCATTGGGCATTGGGCATCAACAAATGACTAATGACTAATGACTAATGACTAATAACTATAAGGATTCTGCGGTTGAGGAATCTTTTTAAGAGAAGTAGCGGCAATGGTAAGTTGGCGTTTACCTGACAAATTTTCTGTAACCATTTGTCCTTCAACTTCCAGCCAGGTATCAGCAGAGTAACGCTCTTGATTATCTTGTAGTTTGACGGGTAATCCCACAGGGTAAGCATCTGCTGCACAGCAAGTTAAGACAAATCGCGCTAAGAACAAATATTCTTTTCCTATATCGGACGGGTGGATGACAAATCCCTGCACCTTGACTTTTTGACCTGTATATGTATCTGGTTCTGGATAGACATTCACAGTACGTACCCAGTCTACAAGCGATCGCTCCTCTGGACGAACAGTAGCCCGAAAAGCTTGCGGTTTGACGCGTGTGCTTCCCAATAAATCAGTCGTCACACCCCTTTGGAGTGCTTTGTCACTAGCAAAAACTTGCGGTGTAATGATAAAACCTAGAATCGCTGTTGTCAACAACAAGGCACTCCCCCAACCAGGGGGAAATAAACTAATATGCGGGGAGTTTGGCGTCACATCACGGCTACGCCGTTGCCAAAGTTCCTGCATCTTGAAGAAACCAATAATGATCAAGCTGATACCAGTCACGACCACAAACCAAATGTAATTTGGGTGAATCAACAAATTCAGCTTGTTAGTTAGCCAATATCTCAACATCAAAACGCCCCAAGCTGTAATTGCTATAGCATCCAGCCAAGGGAGTAACAGATTTGGGATTTTAGATTTGGGATTTTTGTTATTCATTGGGCATGGGGCATTGGGCATTGGGCATTGGGCATTGGTCATTAACAAATGACTAATTTTTTAAAGGACGTGCAAGTTCAGGAAAAGGGTAAATACAAATGTTAATTGTGCTGCTAAAGCAAATAAGTAAAAAACGGTTTTGGGTTTAAAAATGGATAACAGCAAACCAATACCTTTGATGTCAATCATTGGCCCAAACACTAGAAAGGCCAACAATGAACCACTGCTAAAGGTTGAGGCAAAAGATAGGGCAAAGAAAGAATCAACTGTAGAACAAATTGACACCACTACTGCTAATATCAGCATGACTACAATTGAGGTAATTGGCCCAGCACCCAAACTGAGAATTAATTCACGGGGAGCTAGGATTTGAATAGCAGCAGCGATCGCACTTCCTATAACCATGATTCCGCCCAGTTCTCGGAATTCTTGGATGCTATTATCCACAACTAGGCGGAGTTTATCTGCAAGCGGTTTATTGGAAGTAGAGTTTGAGGTAGGCGGTACAAAATTAGCATCTATCCGCAGAGGTATACCCGCTTTTCCCCCTAAGATATAAGTCCCGGATTGCAACAGATTTGGTACCGTTGCTTCCTGTTGTACTTCGTAACGTTTACCACGGCGCTTGGTTTCAGGCTGCGCGGGTGGATTAAACTTCATATAACGAGCGATCGCAGGTTGGAGTATAGGATTTAAGTCCTTTTGAAAACTGAAAACATACCCGATAATTGTGGCAATTATTAGGGAAAATACGACTCGTAAGACCACTATTTCCGGCTGATCTCGAAATGCTGTCCAAGTTGACCAAATTACAATTGGGTTAATTGTTGGTGCTGCTAGCAAAAAACCAATTGCGACTGGTGTGGGTACTCCCTGAATCAGGAACCGCCGCGCTACCGGTACATTCCCGCACTCACACACCGGAAATAAAAAGCCGATCATACTGCCAACTAAAGCACCCAACAGTGGATTTTTGGGCATTTTTTCTACTAATTTGCGCTCATCAACAAAAAACAGCAGCAAACTGGAGAATAAAACCCCAAGAAGCAAAAAAGGCATCGCCTCGACTAGCAGACTTAGAAATAGCGTAAAACCATTGTTCAATTGATTCATGGGCGTCGCAGTCAAAAGCGGTTTTGAGTTTTAGGGTTCTGCCTAGTCATTCTATCGAAATGGGGATCAAAAGCAGTTCGGGAAAGTTAAACATTATTTAAGTAGCAAGTTATCCTACCTTGCAAGTAGCGCTTAATCGCTGCAAACCTTTGATTCAGCCGAAATAGTGATTTTTACCTGAGTGGACTTACTGATGACCATTTCTAAGATTGTCTGAGTTTAGAAATTGTTCCAATTCTAGAGGGCAAGTAACTGCATAGATGATTTGAAATTACCTATGTCTATACTTACAGTAATTTGCTGGATAAGATATTAGCTCTGCTGTATTTTCATCAAGTATTCACAGTTATTCAACATTTGGGGATCGCTCTTGGTTGCTACCATCATTGATTTTGGCTAGTTCTGGCAAAATTTTATCTAAGCTTTGGTTGATTTTTTACTATAAAAACTCTAAAAAGGCAAGAACAAATTTTAGCAACCACGGTAAATGTTGACAAGTAAGTGAGCAAGAATAAATAAAACTATGTTACGCAATGTAAAAATAAATAGCATCACCACCGTTGACGGCTTGCTCCAAAGCTGTTATGTCAGTTTTCGATAGTCTCTCTAGGTCATCAGACAATATCCCTGAGAAAATTCCCCCACATTTGCTGACGAGCTTGGGTAAGTTTAAAGCAAGCGATTTTAATCGTGGAGAATAAAAAATTTCCTTACCTTATCGAAACCCCTGACTTGACTGCTGGGGTATTCTGAATTCACCAATTTTGTCTTCAGCAGGACTTCTCATTTACGTTTTAGTGGAATTCCCCAAATCTTGATTTGTTGATCAAATCCACCACTGGCAAGAATTTTACCATTTGGACTAAAAGCGATCGCACTTACCCAGTCTGTATGTCCATTCAGTGTATTTATTAACTCCCCTGTAGTTAAATTCCACAATTTAATTCCATCTCTACCGGCACTAGCTAGTGTTTGTCCATCGGGGTTAATGGCGATCGCATTCACCCAGTTATTATGTCCTATGAGGGTGCGGACTAATTCTCCAGTATTAATATTCCACAGTTTTATTGTGCGATCGCGGCTAGCACTTACTAATGTTTGTCCATCTGGGGTAAAGATGACACCGCTAATAGCATCAGAATGAGCGACAAATTCACTGATTAATTTACCAGTACTCAAATTCCACAGCTTGATTACACCCTTATCGTCACCACTAGCCAAGGTCTGTCCATCTGGACTAATCGCCAGGGTATAAATCAAATTATCAAAACTTACTAGAGTCCCTAGAGGGCGCTGCTGTAGCAAATCCCACAGACGAATCCCATCCAAACCTCCACTGATGAGAACTTTACTATCACCAGACACCGCTAAAGATAATACGTTACTGGTATGTCCGACAAAAGAGCGGCTAAATTTTAAATTTTTCAGGTTCCAGAGGTTAATCGTATTGTCATCACTACAACTAACGAGGGTTTGCCCATCTGGGGAAATCACTAAAGATTCTACGGCTGCTTTGTGTGCTTTGGTAATATTCGCCAACTTTTTGCCGTTTGCTGGATTCCACAGGCGAATTACACCCTCGTTTTCTGCACCTCCACTCACAAGAATTTTGCTATCTGGACTGAAAGCCAGGGATTTAACGGTTCCGTTATGTCCTTTGAGTGTGTAAAGTAGTTGGGCATTAGCAAAGCTGTTGGGAGTTTGGGAGTTTGGCGTTACTTCAATCGCCGCATGAGCTTCATGAATGTAAAACCCTTCCCAGATAGTCACTGGAAGGGCAACAGCTGTCATAAATGTCAGGATAATATACGGACGCAAAAAATTACCCCCACCTCTTCCCTCACTACTCACTCTTTTTCCTCACTTTTATAGATACAGTTAACCCAATCAATTGTGCAGAGTTATTAAGTAATAACTCTGGACTTCCTAAAGAGGTGGTTTTTTCTTAGAAACGCTTAACATTGGTAAAGCCGGACTAGAAGAACGAGAGGGCAAATAATGTTGCACTACAGGCTCCTCTGGTAGAGGACGACGCTGCTGGAAACGCCACAACTTAAAGGCTAGCGCTATCCCTGTCGTTCCCAAACCAAAAGCCAACAACGACCAGCGATCATTTAATCCGCCAATCAGGGCATCCATAACGCCCATCGTAATCAATATACTGATTAGTGGCTCTTTTCGGTAGGTTGACTTCAAAAAACGAGGTAATACAGCATTCATCACAGCTTGATTGGTTCCAGTTCACCTTTAGTGTATATTTACCAAGAATACCTTACCCGTAATTTGCCTTTCTCATCCAAGGCAGACACTAATTATGATTTTCTTTAGTAAGGGAGGAAGTTTACTCATTAATCGTCTTGCGCGTACTAGTTGCAAGTCTATGATATTTCAATCACTAATAGGTATTTCGATTCCTCTCTTGCTTACATTCTAGGACAATAATTTCCGAATAATTAAGTATAATTAAAGGATCTAGGGCGAAGTATTTCGCTATCAATTGTTAAAGTCAAAACCAACTGGTTGTTCCAGCTGGTTAAAACTCCTATAAATACTAGCTTACAACTTTCACCTTGTGCTTGTTGGTGGCACTACTTCAGACCCAGCCATGATAGCACCCCTTGATTGCTTGTATATTCAATCACCAGCATCAAAGCGAAGCCAATCATTGCAGCTCGACCATTCAAGCGTTCAGAATATTCGTTAAAGCCAAACTTAGGCTCCTGTAGTTTAGGTGTAATCGTTGGTTGTGTTTGTGTCATTTTTAAGAAACCTTTTTTCGGCAAACGGGACTTGATATGAAATTTCGCAGCAGTTGTTGGGGAAGTGTGGTTTTCCCCTTAACTTTTACTCTACACTTGGTAACTTATGAACTGATTGCAGTGCTTGAATGCCAAGATGACTTGAGAAATTCAGCAAGAGCTTCCTAGTCGGGAGCTATACAATCGCTCTTTTAATAAATTGTTACTATTCTTTATATATTGTATAAATACTGGGGCAATAGTCAAGGGTAAGAGTTTGGGGCTACTCAGATTAAATTGAGAAACTTAGGACAGAGATTAGCTGTCTCTAATACAGTTATCCCCTATATAGAAATAGCAAGCTTGGGATTGGCAGGCTAGAGTTAAACAAAAAAATTATCAGAGGCGGTATATGGAAATCGGCGTTCCCAAGGAAAATAAGGATCAAGAATTTCGGGTAGGGTTAAGTCCTTCTAGTGTACGGGTGCTGCGAGAAAATGGTCATAGCATCTTCGTCGAGACGCAAGCAGGTAATGGTGCTGGATTCTCAGACGACGATTACAGAAGCGCTGGAGCCGAGATTGTCCCCACATCAGAAACGGCTTGGAATCGGGAATTGGTTGTTAAAGTCAAAGAGCCTCTGACATCTGAGTATAAATTTTTGCAGAAAGGGCAGATATTATTTACTTATTTACATTTAGCAGCCGATCGCAAATTAACAGAGCATTTAATTGATTGTGGCACTTGTGCGATCGCCTACGAAACCGTAGAACAACCTGGTGCTAACAAACTACCCTTGCTCACCCCGATGAGCGTGATTGCCGGTCGGCTAGCAGTACAATTTGGGGCGAGATTCCTAGAACGTCAGCAAGGTGGTAGAGGTGTGCTTTTGGGTGGTGTACCTGGAGTCAAACCAGGCAAAGTAGTAATTTTAGGTGGTGGCGTTGTCGGCACAGAAGCAGCTAAAATTGCCGTAGGCGTGGGTGCGATCGTCCAGATTTTAGATGTGAGTGTCGAGCGCTTATCTTACTTAGAAACGCTCTTTGGTTCTAGAGTCGAATTGCTTTACAGCAACTCTGCTCATATTGAAACTGCAGTCATTGAAGCAGATTTGCTCATTGGTGCAGTTTTAGTACTGGGACGTAGGGCACCAATATTAGTATCGCGCGAATTGGTCAAACAAATGCGTCCTGGTTCTGTAATAGTTGATGTTGCAGTTGACCAAGGTGGTTGCATAGAAACCTTACACGCTACATCCCACACAAATCCAGTATATGTTGAAGAGGGTGTGGTGCATTATGGCGTTCCCAATATGCCAGGAGCAGTACCTTGGACAGCAACTCAGGCACTCAATAATAGTACATTACCTTATGTTGTCCAGTTGGCGAATTTGGGAATTATGGCACTGGAAGTTAACCCAGCATTAGCTAAGGGTGTGAATGTGCAAAATCATCGCTTAGTGCATCCTGCTGTGCAAGAGGTATTTCCTGATTTGGTAAATTAAGGTGTACAAGTATTAGGCGATCGCTTATTTTAATCGAGATAGCGATCGGCAATCAGACTAATTTTCTTGCCAAAGGCGCGGATGGGTAGGTGTACAAAATGAGAATGGGCAAAAAATGGTTGCATCTCCATCTATACAAGACTTTGAGGGCAATGGTGCTTTAAAACCATCCGCGCACCTTATGGGGACTGGTTTTCAGCGATTTACGTCTTGTGCTTTTACCATTCCCTGTGTTATGATTCAGTGGTTCGCGCAACTGCACCTTGAAAACCAAATACAACAAGGGTTTCAGACGTCGGCGATTGCAATTCACCAAAATCCCTATTAGGGATTGAAACAATATTTCAACAGCATAATCCAAATGCTCATCAATTGCAATTCACCAAAATCCCTATTAGGGATTGAAACTCTGAAATCAGGAATATCAAGTTTCGAGCATCTGAGGCAGAAATTGCAATTCACCAAAATCCCTATTAGGGATTGAAACTGCTTGATTGGTAAGACTTGCTACACTTTTTGGATATTGCAATTCACCAAAATCCCTATTAGGGATTGAAACTGCTTGATTGGTAAGACTTGCTACACTTTTTGGAATTGCAATTCACCAAAATCCCTATTAGGGATTGAAACCCAGGAACCCGAACTAATCCAGGATAGAACAATCATTGCAATTCACCAAAATCCCTATTAGGGATTGAAACATCTTAGGCTTTACCAACCAAAACGATACCGCGAATTGCAATTCACCAAAATCCCTATTAGGGATTGAAACTTTTATTGACTGATTACAGCGCCCAGGCTATAGCTAAATTGCAATTCACCAAAATCCCTATTAGGGATTGAAACAGATTCATCGGTAAAAAGGGCGTAAAGAGTACCAATTGCAATTCACCAAAATCCCTATTAGGGATTGAAACTTTTCTAAGGTTGCCGATGCGATGGCTTCTATTATTGCAATTCACCAAAATCCCTATTAGGGATTGAAACATCGCAGCTAAATGGATTTGGATTGAAGCGGAAGTAGATTGCAATTCACCAAAATCCCTATTAGGGATTGAAACGATTATGTAAAGGGATATATTGCTGTTGTAGATGATTGCAATTCACCAAAATCCCTATTAGGCTACAAGTAAAAAGGGGAACTAATAAGTAGTAGCGCGAAGCGCATAACGCATCAATAGGTTTTAACCATAGTTTGATGGAGAACGATAAAAATTATTAAGATAGTTATACAGTTGGCGAAATAAAGGGCATTTTCGTTGGACTTCCTCTGGTCGAATATCTTGTAATAGTGCCGGGGTATGCAATCCTTTAGAATAGCGTGTCGAACGGCTATCAAATTCAGCTAAAACACTCGAATCAACTAGTGTCTTTGATAGCTTTTCTCGACAACAATCTCTGTCTTCATCATATTCACTAAATGATTCTGGTTCATTAAAAGGAATATTTTTTTCCTGACTAAGCCAGTAACGCATCCGCTCGTGTCTACCTTTAAAATCTGGATGTCTAGCTATTGAGTTACTCCAATCTGCAATAATCCAAGCTTCCAGTTCAGGAGCAGCAAACCCAACAAATATTTGAATATCAACACATTCTGGTATAATTAATATCGCATCTAAGATTTTCTTTTCTTGAACCTCTGGTGTGCGGCAATCTAAATCGTCAAACACTAAAATTAGATTACATTTATTTGGTTCATATCTTAAGGCAATAGGTAGTTCCTTGCTGATTTGCTCAATTAAACTTTGACCTGTTCTGCCATAACTACTTCCCTTACCAGGCTTAGGCCCAGGTTTTTTACGGGCTGGTGTTTTTCGTTCAAATTTACAATTAGAAAAAATTTTTTCTAATAAAGGGATTAATCCTCTAACTTCAGCTTCCCCACCCCCAGAAAAAACCCATACTACCACGGCCATCCTCCAATACTGGGGTCGCCAACACGGTATAAATCACCTAATTGCCATCCTTCTTCTAGCTTGTCATTAAGCATTTCTTTGGAGAGTGTTTTTATGGAGAAATGCGTTTTATCTTCTGAATAAAAACAAAAAACATTTTCTAAACAATCTGTGAAATAGTCTAGAAGATCAGGGCTGTGTGTAGTAATAATCACTTGAGTTTTTATAGCAGCTTTTTTAATCCACTCTGCTAAAATTGGCATCCATGATACGTGCAATCCTAGTTCTGGTTCATCAATTACTAGTAATGAAGGAAGAACTGGTGAATGTAATATAGTAGCCCAACAAAGCATCCGCACAGTTCCATCTGACATTTCATTGAGATAAAAAGCTTCTTTTATGTCACGAAAATACCACTCTACTGTCAGAGACAAACGACCAGAACGGAAAGGTCTAAGACGATGACTATTTGGTAAGATAGCCTTCATCGCTTGGTTAATACTTTCATCAAAGTGTATATTATCCAGAATTAAATTATCCAAAACCAGAGGTAAATTATCTCCTGACGAAGATAAATAAATATCACTCCCTCCTATTTTAGGTTCTGCCATTCTAATAAGATTTAAATCCATGTTATTGGCATTATAAAATTGCCATTTTGAGACTAATTCAATTAAATCTCTTCTAATTTTATAAATAGGTGTATTTTCTGGAGGAGATTGGCTATCTTCAAGCAACCGGGGAATAGCAGTAAGACCCAAAAAATTGGTTGGTATATTATCTAAACCTTCAAAATGAGTTTTTGAAACCTGACCAGGTTCATCATAAACTGAGACAGCCCCCTTGCCAACTTCTCTGTCATGAAATTTATAATAATAAAATGGGGTAAATGGAGTTGAGTCATATAAATTTTCCCCACTATATAAATATTCTTCTGCGATACTAACACCTCTTGCATTATCTCTATTAACAAAAATGTTTAAATCAAGTATGCTGCTATCTCTTGGAGGTATATTAGTTTGTGAATTTGGAGAAAAAGAAAAACAGTATGCAAGTCTTACTCTAGCAGGGCTTTCCACACTGACATCTAAAATTCTATTGCTACCGATTTGAGCAACTGCATCTTCAAAACTACTGACACTTCGACTTTCATCAGGAATTTTAGTTAGGCTATCTTTTAAAAATTTCAAGCAGCTGATAAAATTGCTTTTACCTGAACCGTTTGAACCTATAAAAATATTGAGATTTTTTAGTCTAACTACCTGGTCTAGAGATAGATTCTTATAATTTTTAGTAATAAGAAAGCGAAGAAGGGGTTGATTCATGGAATTAAAAAAATTTGTAGTAAGTTAGCAACTAAATAATACTATTTTTTTATTGGCGTACTTGGTGAACTAGCGCTGTAGGCGGGTTTCCCCCCGTAGGCGACTGGTGAACCCGTTCGCGTAGCGTCTCCCATAGGAGAAGGGCGGTTCGTCATCACTCAGATTTATCACAACTCAGATAGGATTGCTATAGAATTTGTAGCTGAGGTGATCGAGTTTTATATTATGATTAACTCGAGCGATCGCATGAGTCAACCCAACAATTCGTCTACAGCTACACTAAAACCCAATAATACTTTTTGAGTGCTAACCACATCACCAGCTTTAAACCCGCCAACCTGATTATCAGTCATTACAAAAACTAACCGACTTTCAGGAAATACTAGCCAAATTTCCTCGCAACCAGACCGCAAATACTCCTGCGCTTTTAAAAATACCTCCTCAGCTAAATCAGTAGGTGAAACTATCTCAGCAATCAATGGAAAACTCTGTGGCAAAGTGGGAACATCACCAAATTGAGCTACCAATTCAGGTGTCAGATAAGCTACATCAGGACGACGACCCTGTTTATATGTGCGACAAGGTACTTCAGTGTAAACTTTCCCACCTTGTTGATTGGAGTTGATGTAATTTCTCCAGTAAAAGCTTGCATTAGCTTGAATTTCGCTATGTTTTAATGTTATCCCTGTTTTTTCTATTAGTTGCTCGTCTACCCACTCCATACCCTCTGGAGGATTTGCCATGAAGTCTTCTAATGAGAGGATTTCGGGGACGGATACAACATCGTTGTGTTTTGAAACTAACATTGTGAGCCTCCACTTTGGCTAGTTGAACATATTAATAATTCAAAATTAAAAATTGAAGAGAGTGGTAAAATCAATTTTTTAAAGCATTACTAAACTACCTTGTGCTTCTTCCTCTAGTTCATAACCATTAGCTAGTTTTTCAATTGCTTGGTCAATCATTGCCAAACCCTGATCTACCTTTTCAACTACACTTAACTGTCCTCGGAGTTCGGCAGCACCAACGAAACCTTTAGCATACCAAGTCATGTGCTTGCGGGCTTGACGTACACCGCGATCGCCTTTATATTCCCACAAGGCTTGTAAATGATCTCTTGCACATTCCAAACGCCCAATTGGGGTTGGTGGTGGTAATATTTCCCCAGTTTTCAGGAAGTGATCAATTTCTCCCACCAAAAATGGATAACCCAAAGTCCCACGAGAACACATGACACCATCAGCGCCAGTTTGTTCTAAACATTTCACCGCCGCTTCAACAGAAAAAATATCTCCATTCCCAATCACTGGGATAGAAAGCACTTCTTTTACACGGGTAATCCATTCCCAACGAGCATTGCCGTTGTATCCTTGGGCGCGGGTGCGTCCGTGTACTGTGATCATTTTTGCCCCTGCATCTTCCATCCGCTTGGCAAAATCGAGAATGGTAATTTCGTGATCATTCCAGCCAATACGGGTTTTTACTGTCACAGGGACATCAACAGCTTTTACTACTTCCCGCACAATTACCTCTGCTACTTCTGGTTGCCGCAACAACGAAGAACCGCCACCATTTTTAGTGATTTTATTAACCGGACAACCCATATTAATATCAACAGTATCAGCCCCTTCTGCAACTGCCTTTATTGCCGCTTCTGCCAGGAAATCTGGACGGCAATCAAATAGTTGAACGCTAATTGGGCGTTCGTTGGGGTCTACTTCCATGATTTTGGGTAACTGCTGTACATAATGCAACCCCGTAGCATTCACCATTTCGGTATACATCATCGAATCTGGTGCATAGCGACGCACGAGACGGCGAAACACCAAATCCGTCACCCCAGAAAGAGGTGACTGGAGAACCCGACTTTTGACCTCGAATGAGCCAATTTTTAAGGGTTGGGAGAGTCTAGCTTGAAGAATGGGAGAGAGCGAAATCATAAAAAAAATTAAAAATTGTGTAAATGGAAAATAGCAGGAATATTTAGGGGTATCTGTGATCAGTGCTAATTGTCGGTTATGTATCCTGATTTGGAGGCTGTTTTTGCATTTCTTGCTGAACCTCTTCTAGACTCAAACCTAACTCTTTCGCTGTTTCTTCAAAACTCAATCCCAATCTCAACAATAAAGGAATTATTCTAAACTTTTCTTCACGCCCTCCTTCTTGCTTGCCTTCTTGATAAACTCGTGTTTGTTTCAAATCACTTAACCCAAACATACCTTCAATCTCCTCTCGACTCATCGTCGGAAACTTGTAAACTAATATTGTCTCTATCAATTCTAGTAACTGCCGCCGTTGTGGTTCAAGGTTGATTTCTTGCTGGGTTCTTTCTATCTATTAACTGCCTAGCAGATGTAATTGCTGTATCCTCTTCATCGACCACTAATTTCATAGTAGCAATTCCAACTGTAAGTGATGCCGTTTCACCTAATTCATCAAGATAAATGCGACTGACGCGCTGACTTGTGAAAAATTCACTGTAATTCTTGATATCTGCTGTATCTAAACTGCGATTGGGATAGATAACTACTCCTCGCCAAGAATTTTTAGGTTTATTTTGGCGTAAGTATAAACAAATTTCTGAAATTAGGCGCGAATAAATTTCTGTATCAGTTTGAAACTGGACTTCGACAAAGTAAATCGGATTTTCTTCCCCTTGTGTTGGCAGAAAAACACCATCTATGCGGAATGCAGTTTGCTTGATTTCAATTGAGGAGAATTTATAAGCCTCTGCTGTTTGGGGTGGATTGCCAATTAATTCAAAAAATATCCCCGGAAATTCTTGAAAAAGGCGATAAAAAATGCTGTCAGTTTTCACGCTTGATGTATTGCAGTGATTTAAACTGTTAGATTTTACCGTGAAATAATACTGATAAAAATTAGTAAGCCGACGGCAAATCAGCAGTCGGCCTAGCAAATTCATAATGGTTCAGTTGCAATTTAGCCGTGAGTTGCACCTTGAGGGGGACGCGAGACAACCTTTTTGGCTAAACCCAAAGTCTGCAAAACTAGGATGCTCCACCAAGTAACATCAATTTCCCACCAAGACAACCCAGATTTCGCCATGTGAGGATAAGTATGATGGTTATTGTGCCATCCTTCTCCATAGGTGACGATGGATACCCACCAAAGATTACGAGCGCCATCATTGGCATCAAAGGTGCGATAACCCCACAGGTGTGATGCTGAGTTCACAAACCAGGTTGAGTGCCAAAGCAAGACACACCTGAGAAACACTCCGTAGAACACAAAAGGCCATCCTCCTAAGGCATAAAGCAGCAGCCCAAAGGGTATTTGCAACACCAAAAAGTAGCGATCCAGCCAGCAATAAAAGGGTTGTCTTGCTAGGTCAGGGGCATATTTTTTATAGGTGTCATAGTCAAAAAATTCTGGACGGGGGTAGAAAATCCACAGTATATGACTCCACCAAAATCCTCTTTGGGCAGAGTAGGGATCTAGGTCAATATCTTCTGTGTGGGCGTGATGCTGGCGGTGTCCACCTACCCAAAAAATTGGCCCGCCTTGCAAAGCTAGCGCTCCAATCAGGGCGATCGCATATTCTAACCACTTGGGAACTTGGAAACTCCGATGGCTCAGTAGTCGATGATATCCCAGGCAAATACCAATGCTCCCGAATAACCAGTGGAGAAACACTAGCAAACCTAATGCTGACCAGGAAAAAAACCAAGGAGCCAGAAGTGCTAAGGCATGAAATGCAGCAAAAAATACTACATTTGTCCAACTGAGTCGAGGTGAGTTGCCTCTCTCAGGGGCGATCGCCCCAAAATTTGCGGTCATAAAAATTCCTGTTGATGGATGATAAAGCGATTTACTTTTTATCGGGCATATTCCCACAGGGATTTACCCACTTTGTACACCAGTTCGTTACAGTAGAATAAAGCAAGTATCACTTACATTTTTAATGCTAGCAGAACTCTAATATTTTTGCAAGTGGCACTTGCATTTTTCTATGTCGTCTCAACTCATTTCAACTCGTCAACGCCTGATTCAAGCTGCACTTGAGTTGTTTTCTGCTCAGGGAGTCAGCGCCACCACAACCCGCCAAATTGCTGAAAAAGCCGAAGTCAACGAAGTGACTCTATTTCGGAATTTTGGCAATAAGCATGGACTGCTTTTGGCTGTGCTGGAAGAGTCCGCAGCCTTCAAGGATTTAGGTGAGTCGCTGGTGAGGCGGGCAACGCCTCCCGGCAATGTCTACCAAGCTCTTAAAGATTATGCAAGTGATAGCTTACACGCATTAGAACGAGTGCCAGAGTTTGTCCGGTCTGTGGTAGGTGAAGCCGACCAATTCCCGGCAGAAAATCGCCGCGCACTAGGCAGGGGAGTAACAGAGGCAAACCGTTATGTAGCTCAGTATTTAGCTACTGTAATCCAGCAGGGACACTTAAATACCTATTTACCCGCAGAAAAATTAGCCAGTTTGCTGAATGGGATGATCTTGGGATATGCCGTAATTGAGTTCACCAGCGAATTTCACGAACTTTGGGAGGATCGGGATGATTTTCTGGAAAATTTGGTGGAGTTGTTTTTACATGGAGCCATGTCACCCTCGGAGGAATCAGCAACCAACTGCTTACAAGGAGGGTTTATTACCACAGAAGTAGCTGATTTACCAGCTAGTTTAGTTCACGAAATTCTGCAACAAGCCAGGAAATTGGGAATCCGCGATTATGCCTTGGCTTATGTGTTATTTGGGGCTGGATTATCGGCCACAGAAATAATTAGCTTGGAGCGATCGCACCAAATCTACGATACTCAAGGGTACTTTTTGCAAATCACAATCCCAGGATTTGTCCGTCAAGTACCTGTGAATCAGTGGATTTTGAGCAAACGCTACGGCTCTTACAATAATAATCCTCTAATTAAATGGCTGAAAAGCCGTAAAGATGCTCAAACAGCCATGTTTTTGAATGAAACAGGTAAACCGCTCTCAGAGTCAGAGCTTGAGATACGTTGGCAAACCTGGAGTGAGGGACTGTTAACTCCCCAAGGACAAAGACCAGCTATAGCACAGGCACAACAAACCTGGCGCGTAGAAATGTTGATGCGAGGAATTAGCTTGGAAAACCTGAGTATTTTAACAGGTTGCGATCGCACCCAATTACAACCCTATGCCCGCCGAGCCAGAGAAAAAGCCGCCCTAGAGCAAGCCACCCGTTTGGATCATAAGCCGGGATAGCATTCAATACTGCTCGGTTAAGAGGAAATAGGGGGAAATAATGGCACGATGACCCCTACTTTAACTTGAAGCCTTAAGGTTGTTGAATCTATTGAAAAACTCTGATAACATTAGCGTTATCACAAGAGCTAATTAAGTGAGTGAGTGGAAAGTTGAGTTTTATCAGTTTGCCAATCAGGAATCTCCAGTACTAGATTGGTTTAAAGAACAGGATGCAAAAGTTAAGGCTAGGCTAGGTCATATTTTTGATCTTTTAAAGGAACAAGGGGTAGCTGTAGGAGAGCCACACGTTAAGCATCTTGAGGACAAGCTTTATGAAATTCGGTCAGAACAAGACACAAACATCTATCGTGTAATTTATTTCGCCTACACTGGCAAGCAGTTCATCTTGCTTCACGGGTTTCAAAAAAAAAGTCAAAAGACACCCAGGAAAGAGTTGAAATTGGCTAAAGAACGAATGAAAGACTTTGTGGAACGAGAGAAAATTCAACAAGAAAAGGCTTCTCTTTTAAAAGACAATAAATCTAAGAAGAGTAAAAAACAATGACTTCTAACACCATTTCCTGGGATTCTATCCGTAATGAAGTACTAGCAGATCCAGAGGTAAAAGCTGAATATGAAGCACTGGAGCCGGAATTCCAGTTCGCAAGGCGAGTAATTGCTCTGAGGAAGGCTACTGGCTTAAATCAACGTGATTTTGCGGAGTTGGTTGGCATTCAACAGCCACAGCTGGCTAGGATTGAATCTGGCAAACAGGTTCCTAAATTTGAAACTCTAGCAAAACTAGCTTCAGGGGCTGGTTACGCTGTTGAAATTCGCTTTGTACCTACTAAAGGAAAGCGGCGACAAAAAGTCCAACCTCTGACGATTCCTGCTAAGGAGTTAGTTTAGAGGTTTTGGTAGCATCCAATAACTTCTAACTCCTGACTCAGCACTGTTGATGATAGTCCGATTAATTTAACGGCTCCATAATAGCTCTTAAACCGTTTTTAGAGAGTGTTTTGAGCATTTCTTTAGCGTTATATGCACTGCTAAATACTCCTGCTTGCATAACTCTTTGACCTTGCCAAACTGTGGGAAACGCACCAGGAGCAAGCGATCGCACTAAATCTTTATCCCGATCAGTGAAGAGTGGAACTACCACACGATAACGTACACCGAACTGTGTTGCAGAGTTCCCGTCATCGGGCATAGTTGCAGAACTTGCTCGCATATTGCGAGTATTATCAATGGGGATATTGCGATGTCTACGACGGGCTACGCCTACGGGGAGTGGTAAAAGTGCTGAAGCATTTGGGGAAGCAGCTTCTAGTATTGGTAATGGCTGTTGTGTTTGTTCCCTCGTACTTGGGGCTGGTGGCTGTGCAACTGAATTGGATGGATACTCAGGAGCCGTAAACTCAATTGTATTGGGATCGATCCGCACATAATTCAACTGTGGCGGATCAGGTGACTCTGCTGGACTGGAAGTTGCAACTTGTTGAGTGTCAGTTGGTATTTGTCTAGCCGACAAGCTGCTAGGAGTAGGAAAACCGGCAACTTTAGAGGTGGCTTGCTGTTGATTGGATATGGGCAAGGAAACTGGTATGCTGGCTGGCAACAATGGCAGCAGCTGACTGTTTAATTGTCTAGAAACAGGATTATTTGCTGAAATGCTATTGCTAGTTTGCCCGTTGGTAGTTTCAGAGATTTTGGGAGCCGAGAAGGTGATTTCCCCAGTTGGTGGTATTTCTTGTAACACATTCTTGGGGACAGGGGCGGGTTGAGAAGTTGGGGTTGCTAGTGCTATTGTACCCTTGATATCTACTTTGCCAGTGATGCGATCGCTCACAAGGTTGTTACCACCAGCAGAAATCACCTGTTTAGCAGCGCTGGCGTTAATGTCGTAGCGAGCATTATTTTGAAATTGATTACCCCCAGGTTCGGATGCACTACCCAAATCTGGCATTGCTTGAGCGATCGCAACTAAACCATCTTCTTTATTATTTTGAATAGAATTATTCCGCAAAATCGGGCGGGCATTTGCTTGCACCACAATTCCCGTTCTATTGTTCTGAATTTGATTGCCGATAATTACAGGAGCAGCATTTTGGGCAATATTAATCCCAAAACCCGTTTGCTGAAAGACATTTTCTTTGACTTGAGGATGGGAGTTACCAGCAATTGTCATGCCATTGGCTCCATTGCGATCGAAGTAATTCTTGCTAATGGAGGGTGCAGCGTTACCACTGACGGAAATCCCATCTTGGGTACTACCAGTAAATGTATTTTCTGTGACTACCGGATTGCTAGATTCAATCCATAAACCGTAACCACGTCCATTACGGTTTGTCACCGTCACCCCAGTCAGCAAGGCTTGGTTTGCTCCCACAATTGTGACGTTTTGACCAGCAAAGCTCCGGCTCAGGTAATCACCACCTCCCTGAATGATAATCTCCTTACCTTGATTACTAGGGTTGCCTTGAATTGAAATACCCGGTTTTAGCATTAAAGGGAATATCTCTCCTGTCTCGGCGCTATAAGTGCCTGTGGAGAGCATAATTACAGTATTAGCGTTAGCTAATCGCAACGCTTGGGTAATTGTTTTCACAGGAGCGGATTCGCTGCCATTGCCTGCTTTGTCATCTCCGACACTTGGGTTGACAAACAGTACCTTAACCTGAGAATTTGTTTTGTTACCCAGAGGTGCTAAATTTGGTGTCGATGGAATCTGAGCGATGCCTTCTCTACGAGAGGCTTCGCCAACGGCGAGCTTCGCTAACGCGCTACCTAAACTAGTACCCAGGAACGCTATACTTGCCGCTCCCATGCCTATGGTAAATACTGAAAAACGAAAAAATAAAAGCCTTGTTGATTCCAGAAACTTCAGCTTTGCAAGCTGAACATCTACTTTACGGTACTTAGGAAACACACGAGGGGGAATCATATTTAACATAACTCCTTATAAATAAGAATAAATTCTTATACTCTTAAAAAGCATTATGTCGATAATATTACTCACATATTGACCGATTGGCGATATTTAAAATAGCTAACTTAGGAAGTGGTTTAGCTCTAGGCAGTTGAGTAATTGTAGTTGTGCGATTCGTTGATTAGTGAATCACGGTACACAGCCCGTAAATAACTAATCCAGCCCGACAGCAGATTACTGTCACCAAAGGCTGAACTCTCGG
>NZ_JBALFC010000116.1:0-4343 GCF_036917755.1 Nostoc sp. | reverse complement strand
CTGCTGGTTAGAGAGTTGTGTATCAAGAAGTATCAAAAGACATAAGTGTTTTAGCGATCGCTCTTTGGAGAAAAACTTTTTGGTTTACTGATTAACGGCACCAGCGGAAGTAGTTCAACTGAGCCGTGAAACTGGGTACTACGCGCTGCGACTAGAGAGCGGCGAAGAAATCTCTGCTAAATGCATTCTAATCTGCGCGGGTGCGTCCTATCGCAAGCTTGCCGTTGAGGGCTGCGATCGCTTTGAAGGCTCCGGCGTTTATTACGCAGCGACAGCAGTGGAAGCTCTGCTGTGCCGGGGTGCCCAGGTGGTCGTCGTGGGTGGCGGCAATTCTGCGGGTCAGGCGGCAGTTTTCCTCTCCGAACAGACTCGAAAAGTCTTTTTGCTAATTCGGGGCGGTGATCTGAGAAAAACCATGTCTCATTACCTGGTGCAGTGGATTGAGCAAACGCCCAACATCGAAGTGCAATGCTACACCGAAATCTGCAAAATCTACGGCAACAAGTGGCTCGAAGCCGTTGAGGTGTTTTGCAGTCAAACCGGACAAGCTGACACGATTAAATGTTTGGCAGTCTTTGTCTTTATCGGTGCTGTGCCGCATACGAAATGGTTGCCAGATGCCATTCAGTGCGATCGCAACGGGTTTGTCAAGACAGGTCTGCGAGTGATGGAGTCAGGCGAGTGGACGCTGCGTCGCCAACCCTTTCTGCTGGAGACCAGTCTTCCCGGCATTTTTGCAGCGGGAGACGTGCGGCTGGGTTCCATCAAGCGGGTGGCTTCTGCCGTCGGAGAAGGGGCAATGGCAGTGCAGTTCGTTCATGAGTACCTGGCTTCTAGCTAAATGGGACCCCGATCGCAGGATCGATTGAGGTAATATAAAACCCCAGTGGGTGGATAAAATGGCGATCGCTAAAATTACCCTTAAAATCAAAGCATCGACCCTACTAAACCACCGCTATGAGCAGCCACCCTCTCCTTAAAGTTGCACATGTTGCTTCTTTCGATACCTTTAATACTTCTGCTTTTCAGTTTTACCTTGCTCTTGGGAACGACAGACATAAGATTGTTGTCGTTGAAATTTAATTTTTTGACCTTGCAACCAAGCACTAGTCATGGCTAAAGCAATTAAGAAAATTAAACGTACAAGTCTATCAGGACTGGCTTGAGAGCTTTCCAAATTATAACCTCTTCGACTGTTTTGTTGTATTGGTAATGGTAGGGTCGCTGCCAGTTTTTCTATCTTCACTTGTTTTTGATTTTGTAGCAACCACACCAACATCTTTAGGGTGATTAACTGTGCTTTATTCAGGTATTTTTCTAAAAAATTTTGGTAGAATAATGCCAACATTATAATGACGGTCTTGTTCAAATTACGAGACCGTTCTTTTTTACCACAAAACCGATCTCCACAGAAGAGTCTATTACCCCTATACAGTTCATTCTCAATAAGCGCCTAATTTTTTCAAGGGGTCTGTGCCTCCCAAACCCTTCCCTGTCCGGGCTTAGAGGCGATTGTCGCCCCTTGAAGAATTAAACATAGCACATATAAAACAGAAAAAACGGAGCATGGTCGTCATGAAATCCGCAACTACGTTATATTAACTGGAATTGGGTCTCGGCTTGACCCAGATTCAGTTTGGTCAAATTTTGATAGTGTTGGAATGGTAGAGTCCGTCCGTTCATTGGATGGTAAAACAACAACTGAAACTAGTTATTTTATCAGCAGTCTTGAGAATAATGCTCAAAAGTTTGCTAATTCTGTTCGCAATCATTGGGGAATAGAGAATTCATTGCATTGGGTACTAGATGTAGCATTAAACGAGGATGACTGTCGGATTAGAAAAGATAATGCTCCACAGAATTTTGCAGTATTACGTCAGATAGCAGTCAATATTTTAGGTCAAGAGAAGCGCGTTAAGCTTGGTATTAAGAATAAACAGTTTCTCGCAGCAATGGATAATAAATATTTAGAAAGACTTTTAGAGTTAGCCGCAGCAGATTGTAAATAGTTCCCTTCCTAGTAACTTGGTACAAACCTAAAAGTTGCCCAAAAGCATTGAGCAAGGATGAATTTGATGCTCTACCTCCTTCCATAACTGTGCGAGAAATTTACTATTACATTGTTATTCCTGGTTTTCGCACTCAACGAGTTAGCTTAATTACTACTCTTTTAGATACAAAAACTTATTCTACCAAGCGAAATTGTTGGGCTTTACGGTCAACGTTGGGATAGGGTTCCGGCTTTTCTTAGTGCCATTCGGGATAGACATTATGAACCTCTGAGGGATCAAAACCTGTTTTACCTCCCTTAGAGGCTTTTTTCTTCTATCGGATGAAAGTAGTGGTCGCGCTTAACTTAGTGCCATTCGTACAACAGAGCTGAATTGGAGCCGACCGTTGCGGCTGAATTGGTCTGCCAACACGTTCTGATAGACTGCTTTATAGCCATCCACCATAGAATTTAAGCTGAAGCACTGTTCTACATGTTGGCGACATGCATGGCGATCGATTTCGGCAACTTTCGCCAACGCTTCGATGCACTCCTCAACGGTATGACAAAGGAAACCAGTCTTGCCATGAGTAATGATTTCTGGTGCAGAACCCATCGCCATCGCAATCACGGGCGTTCCACTGACCATTGATTCGGTCATCACCAGTCCAAAGGGTTCTTGCCAAGCGATGGGAAAGAGAGTTGCGACGGCACCCCCCATCAAGGCATTCTTTTGAACATGGTTTGCTTCCCCCAAAAATTCAATTTGCTTACCGTCAATATGAGGTTTAATATCCTGCTCGTAATAATCCGTATCGACGCGATCGATCTTACCTGCGATCTTTAAGTGCCAACCTGTTCGTTTAGCAATCTCAATTGCCAAATGGGTTCCTTTCTCAGGTGAGATTCGTCCCAGTAAAGCCAGGTATGGTGGATCGTCGGGTTTTGGATGAAAGATGAAGGTGGTTGGGTCAACTCCGTTGTAAACCGTAGCTACATAATTTAGTTCCAGATCCATACGGCGTTGAGAGTTAGAGATACTGATGAAATTTTGGTGTTTATGGTTCACATACATTTGTTCTATCAGTGGGGCAAAAATCCCATGAAGGGTGTGAACTGTCGGGGTTTTTACCAGATTGGCATAGGGCAGGGCTTGAAAATCGATGTGAGAATGGATGATGTCAAATTCGTTTGCCCGATCGTAGACTTTGCTGAGTTGCATCATGTTGTATATCTGCGCCTCGTGAGGCGATATTCCTAACTGCCGGAAAGATTTTGAAATGCTGGGTTCCAGTTCGGCAAGAGTCATTGAATCTGCTGTGGCGAACAGTGTAACGTCATGTCCTCGCTGGACTAACTCATTCGTCAACAGTCCAACAACAAGTTCAGTGCCACCATAGGTTAAGGGAGGAACGCGCTCTCCTAAAGGGGCAACTTGAGCAATTCGCATTCGTGATTCTCCTAAAAACTGAGTCTGAAATGTTTATTAAAGCCACCCAAGCAGGATCTGCTTTAGGAACTCTGATTGCCACGCTAACGCTGAAAGATAAGCATTTGATGAGGAAATTCTGAGGCGGTTTATAAGGAAATTCTGAATAGAAAATTTTTACTTTGATACAAGAAAGCCTTCGTGTAATCCCTCTTCCGTCAATTAGTAAGATTCGCCTCCAAATAGGGGAATTACCACCCCAACTGCTTAATGATTTCATCGGCAAGATGCAAAACATTGAATGGCTTGAAGATGACTCCAGCAAGGTCGAAAGGGCACAATTCTAGCCGATCGTCTGACAGGTCGGTTGCAGTGAACAAAATCACTGGGATCGACTGCGTGATTGGGTTGGTCTTTAAAGTTTGCAGCAGAGCCAGGCCCTCCCCATCCAGATTGAGATCCAGCAAAATCACATCAGGATGCTGCCCTTTTGCTTGCTCTAGTCCCGCTTGTACAGACTCAGATGTTATGACCGTCCAACCCTTTAGTCGTTCTAGCGTAACTTTAACAATGCGGCTTAGTTCAGGTTCGTCGTCAACGACAAGAATGCATCGATCGCCATAGGAAGATGACATTACATTTAGGGTTACTCCATCGAGTTGGAACACATTTTATCATGCAAATTTAGTCTGGTATTGGCAGCGTGAAGTAAAATTTGCTGCCCCTCCCTAATTCACTCTCTGCCCAGATGCGTCCGCCATGCAGTTGCACAATCAGACGGCAGATTGACAGCCCTAATCCTGTCCCCCCCTTTTGGCGAGAATCAGACATAAGCTGTTCCACATTTAAGTCGCATAAAATAGCAACAAGATAAACCAAGGGTGTGTGCATCATGCCAGTAAAAAGATTCCTGAAAGCGGAACA
>NZ_JBALFC010000115.1:0-34763 GCF_036917755.1 Nostoc sp. | reverse complement strand
CGCGGATACTTTAAGCCTGACAAGATAATATTTTTAATCTGTAATTCTATTTGATTTGCGTTCTCTCATATCGCTTTTAGTCTAAACTCCAGTTACGTAGCTCTGGCGAAGTATTGATTCTGACTTCTGAATTCTTCTTCAACTAATCTTACTGCTTATATTGTTGATATTTGGTATTTCTTATCATGCGTAAGTTTTAGAGTTTACCATTCGGCTAAAGCGATCGCTATTCCTTGTTGTAAATCTGGTGTGAGTGTGGCATTAGTTGCTAACTGCTGCAATTGTTGATGTGTGGCTTCACTGTCCAGATTTTTCAGTGCTGCGATCGCGTGTAGTCTCACCGATGCATTAGAATCAGCTAGCAGTGAAATCAATGGTTCAATGGCCTGCATTTTACCTAACTGTCCTAAAGATAATGCGATCGCGCTTTTAACGTTAGCAATCTCTGTGGCTGGATGTTGGGATCTCAGTATTTGCAATAAAATTTCCGCGGCTGGTGTAGTTAACTGCGGCTTTTGCACTCGCCCCAAAACTGTCACAATTTCTTGCCAAAGTGTCTCGGAAGTGCTTTGATCAAATGCTGTTTGCAAATATTCCAAACTGCGTGGCATCCCCACCCAACTTAAAGCGCGAATGGTTTCTAATTGCAGCTTTATCGGTGTTTGGGGTGAAATCAGCAAATCAAATAAGTATTTGGCTGCATCATCACTTCCCATCCGCGAAAGGGAAACTGCGGCTGCACAACAAACTTCAAGGTTAAAGTCGTAAAGCTTGGGTTGGAGTCTTGTCACTAAATCTAATCCTTGGTGTAAGTCGGGGCGAAAACTTAAACCAAGGACTGCTGCACGCCTAACTGTAGCAGCTATATCATCCACAGCATTTAACAATACTGGGGGTACACGTTCGTCATGAAAACTACTGAGGGCTTCAATTGCGGCGGCGCGGATTGCTGCTTGTGAATCTTGCACTACACTCAATAACGGTGTGATGGTTTCTAGTTGCCGAATACAACAAAGCGATCGCACCCCTAAAAGCCGTGTATCTTCATCTAATAGAAGTTCAGAGAGTGCAGCGATCGCAACAGTACCCATTTGCCCCAGGGCTGTAGCTGCGATCGCTTTGAGTTCTTCATCCTCATCAGTTTTCAACAATTCAACCATTGACGCGATCGCATCTGGGTGCTGGAATTCGCCCAAAGTCCTTGCTGCATACCAGCGTAATTCTTCCTCTGCATCTTCATCTTCTAATATGTCAATCAGTGGTGGGATGGCAATATTTCCCAAGTTAGTCAACACCTTGGTAATTTCCCAGCGCTGTTGAAAATCCCCCATCTCTAAGATTGAAAGTGCTAAATTCAGCAGATACTCTCGATTTTCAACTATCTCTGGATGTTCAGAATCTGCACCTAAGATTAATTGTTGTAAATATTGAATTAGCGATGACCAATCAGCTGCATCGTATGCTTCCTGGGCTTGCACCAAAAGCTGGTTGATGTTACTCACGATCCTCTTTTTAAATTTTGAATTGTCTAGGTTGGCTTGACTACAACTGAATTACCCTCAATCTTAGCCGCGTAAGTTTTGAGCGGCTTTGTTGCTGGGCCTTTTTGCACTTTACCATCAACCGCAAATTCCGAACCATGACAAGGACAAGCGAATTTTTTCGCCTCAGCTTTCCATGCTACAGTGCAACCTGCATGAGTGCAGGTAGGGTCAACAGCAGTTATTTCGGCTTTAGATGTGCCGATTACCAACACAGGCCCGACGGGTGAATTTTTCGCCAGCAATTCGCCTCTTTTATCTAATTCTGCCGAGGTTCCCACTGTTTGCCAATCTCCAGATGCTGAAGTTGTCCCAGAAGAACAGGCGGCGATCGCTACAGGTAGAGAACTCGCTATCCAACCCAAACCTACCCAATTAATAAAATCACGACGTTTCATAGCTGCTGAAATAATATCTAAGTTTTAGCTAACATCTATCACTCAATTTTAGATTTTAGATTTTAGATTTTGGATTAATCTATGGCAATCCAAAATCTCTTCTGTCATCTGAAATACCTTTATCAAGCGCTTTGCGCCGCTTATTGATGAGTTTGATGCAAAAAATGCATAATATTCATGAATTTTCAGCTATTTTACCAAAAAAACGTAACAATTTATACGATTTTAACAGAAATCTCATCTTAAGTTATGAGTATAGAAATTGTTACATAAACAGTATCTAAACCTGCTTGACAAATTCCCAAGATGTAAATGGGGACAAGCTTTCCTTAACTAATCACGGATTTTAAGTTTCACTTTTGAATGCTCTTAAGTAAAAATAATCAGCCTTAAGTAAATATTAAGTTTTTATTCCTTAAGCCTCGTAGATACAACACCTGATGGAACTACGGGTTGATTGATGTTGGGCGATTATCACTACAAATTCTCACGAGAGTCAGCCTCATGACAGACACAGTAACTACCACCGGCCTGAATAAGTTTGAGAAATTCAAAGCAGAAAAAGATGGACTTGCCATTAGGGATGAGATAGAGAAATTTGCTGCCCTGGGCTGGGAAGGAATGAACGAAATAGACCGCGATCATCGACTCAAATGGGTGGGTGTATTTTTTCGCCCAGTTACCCCAGGTAAGTTTATGATGCGGTTGCGGATGCCTAACGGTATTCTCACCAGCAATCAAATGCGTGTTTTAGCCCAAGTGGTGCAGCGTTACGGAGATGAAGGCAGCGCTGACATTACTACGAGACAGAATATTCAATTACGGGGGATCAGAATTGAAGATTTACCAGATATCTTTAATAGATTTGACGCAATTGGTTTAACCACCGTTCAGTCAGGGATGGATAACGTCCGCAATATTACAGGCGATCCCGTGGCGGGGTTGGATGCAGATGAGTTGTACGACACGCGAGAGTTGATACAGCAAATTCAAGATATGCTCACCAACAAAGGAGAAGGGAACCCAGAGTTTAGCAATTTACCACGGAAGTTTAACATTGCGATCGCAGGCGGACGAGACAATTCAGTTCACGCTGAAATTAACGATTTAGCTTTTGTTCCAGCATTTCAAGAAGGGAGTGGGGAATGGGGAGTGGGGAGTGGTGAACAATCCTCTACTCCCCAAAAAACTTTCGGGTTTAATATCCTTGTGGGTGGCTTTTTCTCCGCTAAACGTTGTGAGGCGGCGATTCCTCTGAATGCTTGGGTGGCTCCAGAAGATGTGGTAAATCTATGTAGAGCGGTTTTGGAAGTCTTTCGTGATCATGGTCCGCGTGCTAATCGGCAAAAATCCCGCCTGATGTGGCTAATTGATGAATGGGGTTTAGAAAAGTTTCGAGCAGAAGTAGAAACCCGTTTGGGTAAATCATTATTATCCGCAGCAGCAAAAGACGAAATCGACTGGGAAAAACGCGATCACATCGGGCTTTATAAACAAAAACAACCCGGATTAAATTACGTAGGCTTGCACATTCCCGTCGGGCGACTGGATGCCGAAGATATGTTTGAAATTGCACGTATGGCGGAAGTTTACGGCAGTGGCGAAATCCGTTTTACAGTTGAGCAAAACATTGTTATCCCCAATATTGCTGACTCGCGTTTAGCAGCATTTTTATCAGAGCCTTTGCTAGAAAGGTTTTCCATTGATCCAGGTTTGCTGATGCGATCGCTAGTATCTTGCACAGGCGCACAATTTTGCAACTTTGCCCTCATCGAAACCAAAAACCGCGCCCTGGCAATGATTAAAGCCTTAGAAGAAGACTTAACCTTGACCAACCCGGTGCGAATTCACTGGACAGGTTGCCCCAACTCCTGCGGACAGCCGCAAGTTGCAGACATCGGCTTGATGGGAACTAAAACTCGTAAAAATGGCAAAACCTTGGAAGGCGTTGACATATATATGGGCGGCAAAGTTGGCAAAGATGCCCATTTAGGAACTTGCGTTATCAAAGGCATACCATGCGAAGACTTGCAGCCAGTATTGCAAGATTTACTAATCAAAAACTTTGGGGCAAAACTCAAGCAAGAAGCCCTAGTAGTTAGTAACTTCTAGTGGGCATTGGGCATTGGGCATTGGGCATTGGGCATTGGGCATTGGGCATTGGGCATTGGGCGAATGGCACTAAGAAAAGCCCAAAGGCTTGTGTCGCCTCGTTCCCAGCCTGGAGGCTGGGAATGTATTCTGAGAGGCTCTGCCTCTCTTCAAGCCACTGGAGGCGGCAGCCCTCCCAGAATGGGTTCCCAGCCTAGAGGCTCTTAACCAGTCAGGGCAAGGGCTGTATCTTAACTTAGTGCCATTTGGAATTGGGCAAAACTTATACTTCCAACCTCAAAGGTTCAACTTCTAACCTCAAAGGCTCAACTTCTAACCTCAAAGGTTCAACTTCTAACCTCAAAGGCTCAATTTCTAACCTCAAAGGCTCAACTTCTAACCTCAAAGGCTCAACTTCTAACCTCAAAGGTTCAACTTCTAACCTCAAAGGTTCAACTTCCGACCTCAAAGGCTCAACTTCCAACCTCAAAGGCTCAACTTCCAACCTCAAAGGCTCATCTCACTGTTTTATTCAATTAGTAAAGATTGGAATGCTTAAAAAATTATTTTCATTCAGCGATCGCTACCGCATCTTACATCAGACTTGGCTGGCTTTCTTTCTCACCTTTGTTTGTTGGTTTAACTTTGCTCCCTTCACTACAACCATTGGCAGAGAGCTACATTTAGCACCAGAGCAAATCAAAACTTTAGCTATCTGTAACCTCGCCCTCACAATTCCCGCACGGCTAATTATTGGGATGCTTCTGGATCGTTTTGGCCCCAGAATCACCTACTCAATGCTGCTGATGTTTGCGGTTGTTCCTTGTTTAGCGACGGCGTTAGCGCAAGATTTTAATCAACTAGTCATCAGTCGTTTGCTGATGGGAATTGTCGGCTCTGGGTTTGTTGTCGGTATTCGCATGGTGGCGGAATGGTTCGAGCCGAAGGAAATGGGCATTGCCCAAGGTATTTATGGCGGCTGGGGTAACTTTGGGGCTTTTGGTGCAGAGTTTGCCTTACCGATGCTGGCAGTTTCTACTAGCTTTTTCGCTGGTGGTGCTTCTAACTGGCGGTTTGCGATCGCACTTACAGGTATTATTGCAGCTATCTACGGCGTAATTTATTACAACAGCGTCCAAGATACGCCCACTGGTAAAGTTTACAAGAAGCCTAAGAAAAATGGTTCTCTAGAAGTGACCAGTATTAAAAGCTTCTGGGCGATGATTATCTCGAATTTTGGTTTAATTTTCGCTCTAGGTTTATTAGCTTGGCGCTTAGAACAAAAGAACATTCGCTTCCTAACTTTGAGCCAAATGTATCTGACTTGGTTGCTATTAGCAGGATTGTTTGCTTACCAAAGTTACAAAGCTTGGGAAGTAAACCGAGAACTTCTAATTGGCAAAAAAACCTACGCTCCATCAGAACGCTTCCAATTTGGTCAAGTAGCCTTACTCGAATTCACCTACATAACTAGCTTTGGCAGCGAACTGGCAGTTGTTTCTATGCTCCCGGCATTTTTTGAAAAAACCTTTGCTTTAGAGCATGTAGTCGCTGGAATGATTGCCGCTACCTATCCCTTCTTAAATTTGGTTTCTCGTCCTAGTGGAGGCTTAATTTCTGATAAATTTAGCTCCCGTAAATGGACAATGACAATTATCACTGCTGGCATTGGTGTTAGTTATTTAATGGCACATTTTATTAATAGTAACTGGCCGATTCCGCTAGCGATCGCAGTTACAATGTTTGCCGCCTACTTTGCCCAAGCTGGCTGCGGTGCAACCTACAGCATCGTACCCCTAATTAAGAAAGAAGCCACTGGACAAATTGCTGGTAATGTGGGAGCTTACGGTAATTTTGGCGGCGTAGTTTACCTGACAATTTTTAGTTTAACCGACGCTCCAACACTATTTAGCACAATGGGTTTAGCTGCTTTAATCTGCGCTTTCATGTGTGCCTTCTTCCTCAAAGAACCAAAAGGTTCCTTTGCCGCTACTTCTGAAAGTGAATTACCAGAAACTGCAACTACTATCTTCTTAACCGAAGAATAATCAACAGAAGGATGAAATAGAAAATTCACGATCAGATTTAAATTAGGGAACTTTACACTTCATCCTTCTATAACAATCCTAATTCCTGAAAATCTCTTTTTCTTCTCTCTGCGCTCTCTGCGTCTCTGCGGTTCGATAAATTAAGCTTTTTAGCGATTTTTGCGTAAGTCCT
This sequence comes from Nostoc sp., assembly GCF_036917755.1. Taxonomy (GTDB): domain Bacteria; phylum Cyanobacteriota; class Cyanobacteriia; order Cyanobacteriales; family Nostocaceae; genus Nostoc. Next base: position 28,513 of record NZ_JBALFC010000115.1, on the reverse strand, counting down.
ATTTATGAAAAAACGAACCGCAAAGGATGCCAAGGACGCAAAGGAATAAGAGTTTCAAAGAGTTTTTCTGTAACACACAAAATTCTCAAACAGTCGCTACATCTGAGGTTGCACAATCAAAATAACCAAATGGTACAACAGCCATGAGTGAATTTACCAAAACCCTCTGTCCCTACTGTGGTGTTGGTTGTGGACTAGAAGTTTCACCTCCAGCCCAACTTGGCAAAGCAACTAATCGAGATAGCCAAGGAAATCCAATTTGGCGAGTCCGGGGCGATAAAGCCCATCCATCCAGTCAGGGTATGGTTTGCGTCAAAGGCGCAACGATCGCAGAATCTTTAGATAAAAATAGATTACATTACCCAATGGTGCGAGACTCCTTAGATCAAGAGTTTCGGCGGGTTAGTTGGGATGAAGTCTTTAATCTCATCACGCAGCGTATTCAAACCGTGCGTTTCACTCAAGGGTCAGAAGCTATATGTATGTATGGTTCCGGTCAGTTTCAAACCGAAGATTATTACATAGCCCAGAAACTCATGAAAGGCTGTCTGGGTACTAATAATTTTGACGCCAACTCTCGCTTATGTATGTCTAGTGCTGTAGCTGGCTACGTTCAAAGCTTTGGCTCAGATGGCCCCCCATGCTGTTACGAAGACTTAGAGTTAACTGACTGTGCGTTTTTAATTGGCACCAATACGGTCGCGGTAAAGCTAAGTTTCCTGCTAAAGTGACAAAAGCGATCGCGCCTGGTACAGTTTTTATCCCCATGCACTGGGGTTCACTGTGGGCAGACAATGCTGAAGCTAATGCCCTCACCCATCCAGAATCTTGCCCCGATTCGCTGCAACCAGAATTAAAAGCCTGTGCAGTGCAGCTGATACCAATTTCTGTGGAAGTTACAGTCAAAAATTATCAACTCCAATCCTCACAATGGTCAGCTGCAAAGTAAACCTCTAAAGTGGTAATTTCGTCAATAATCAATAGTCAATAGTTATGATAATTTTTTATGACTCTCTACTTTTGACTGTTACCAATTACCATATCTAAAGAGATAAAATCTCTAGTAACAAGAGGTTTTACTGAGCCGGTATTTTAGCTATGAATAAAGAATAAAAAATAGATAAAAAACTTACAAAACATCAGCAAGGCATCTTTTTTAACAAAGTTGTTCAGTTTAATTCTCCTACCTAAGAAGGGCAACACGAATTGAACGCCTAATTAAAATCTCCGTTACAAAACGTAATTACGAATTACAAATTATTTTAATCCTCTAGATTTATCTATGGGATTTTCTTTTATTTTAGAATCGGGTGCAGCATTATGAAAAAGCTACTGAGGCGAATTTTAGTAACTACCAGAGATGAGAACTTCATGCACGTCATCGAAAATATAGAAGTGCTAGTTTCTAAAGTTCTATCTATTTTCATGGTAATTGTGATTTTGGTAGGTATCGCAGATTTAGGAATCTTTATTTTTAAAGAATTATTTACAGCCCCTTATGGTACATTCAACAGAACTTTGTATAAGGTTTTCGGTTTATTTTTAAATATTTTAATTGCTTTAGAGATTTTAGAAAATATTACAGCCTATTTACGAAAACACGTTTTTCAGGTTGAATTAGTTATTGTTACTTCTTTAATTGCTGTTGCCAGAAAAATTATTATTCTTGACTTAGAAAAAGTTGCAGGTCTTGATATAATTGGTCTAGGTATAGCTATTCTTGCCCTATCAATTAGTTATTTGATCATTCGTCTCAGTAATTCCAAAGATGCAAGTTAAAATAATTCGTAATTCGTAATTCGTAATGGGGATAAAGACAAGAGCCACAAAACTTGCCGCTTTTCCCACTCCCCACTCCCTACTCCCCATCCTCACCCATCAACTTTGGGTTTGTCGAGCAATGACAGATTTCTTTGAATTTGAAGCAGACTTTGTTGATTCTTTGCGTTGCATCCCCATGCAGGTGCGTTGCAAATTAGATATCTGTGGCATCAAGCTAAAATTGTCTGATTGGAATCAAATGACTACAGCAGAGCGTCAAGCTTTAGTCGAATTACCTTGCACTACAGAAACGGAAATTCAGTTTTATCACGACCATATCCAGCAGTTAATTCTACAACGCACGGGTAGACCAGCGACAAAATTGCCCATCGAGCCTCATCCCGCATGGCTAGACTCTGCCACTGTACCAGCCAACCTTCAGGAAAAAGCTCAAGAAATAGGTGTAACCCTAACAGAGCAACATTGGGCAGCTTTAACGCCCTTACAGCGTTTTGCCTTGATTAAACTCAGCCACCCAGGACATGAAAACAAAAACTTTCCCATAGCGATCGCAGAATTTCATCTGCTTTAATTAGTCAATAGCCATTAACAAATCTGTAGGTGCATTACACTTTGTTAAGTTACTAGTATTAAATAATACATTAAGCACATTTAATGCTGTAATGTATCAGAAATGCTCACCCCCATTGGCTAGCAGAATTCCTCACAGTACTTGGAACTAAGATTGAACACCCAGAACTGGCTACAGTTGTTTGAGGCAAGATACCGGAAATCTGGTTCGATCTTCGGTGCAGTTTCTTTCCCTACTGCAAAGGAGATTAGTCAATTATCAGTAGCAAAAACAACTGATAACAGAAAACTGAAGATTATATAGTTTTTGGAGCAAACTAAATGCAGTAAAAACTACTATTTTCTGATCAATTGCCGTGGGTTTAATTTGCAACTACGATGTCAAGAGTATACCACCGATACAAGCTGATTTATCCGGGTCACAAGCCAAGTTTAGGATAAACTCTCAGTAGATGGAATAGTGATTCACATCAAGTGAAACAATTTTAAATTTTGCATCTGGAAATTTTAAATTTCTTAGCAGTAAGTGAAGCTATAGTGGATTTAGCAATGCTGCTGTTAATGTGGCTAAGGTTAGTCCTGCTGCCAAATTATGTGAAGAATTAGTTTAGAAACGCACTTCTTATCGATGACAGGCAAAAACGCAAGACATAATGCATTTCTGCGGCTAGTGTCTGGTAATGGGGCAGCTTTTGGATCAGAATCTCGCTACTCCCTGCCCCCCAGTAAAGAAATGGTAATTGGACGCGACCCCAGCTGCCAAGTTGTCTTGGATGCCATGATGTACCGAATGGTATCTCGTCGTCATGCGGTGGTTCGTCCCCTTTCTCTATCGCCAGATAGCAAATTCAGCTGGGTGCTGTGTGATTTGAATAGTGCTAATGGCACTTATTTGAATGGACAACGCTTATATGAATGTCAGGAATTGCACCCAGGCGATCGCATTTCTCTAGGTGCTGATGGCCCACAATACGTTTTTGAGTACGAGTTTACCTCACTCACCCCGGCCACGACAGTTAACCAAATTATACCATTACCTTCGGCAACGAACTACCACAACCACACGCAATTAAAGCAGCCAGATTCTGTTAGCTTCACACAGCTTTTTCCGATTATTTCCACTGGTAAAGATTTAACTCGTAAAGCTTACCTCATACCGGGAATACTGACCGTCATCTTTGTAGTGTTAATGTTTGCTACAGTCGGTCAGCCCCAGGCTAATCAAGTTATTGTAGCAACTTACATCGCCTTCGCTGCCTACTATTTTGTTTACCAACTTTGCGGTAAACAGAAGCCTTGGTGGGTGCTAATGGCTGCGGCATTGGGTACGATGCTGATTTTGCTCAGTCCGCTTTTGGATCTATTTATCTTCGTGTTTCGCACCGTTCTGCCTGGAAACTTGCCCTCACCCCAAGAATCTATCACCTTCACAGAGTTGCTGGTGCGGATGTTCTTTGGCGCTGGCTTGATGGAGGAATTACTCAAGGCATTGCCTGTATTAGGGGCTTTTGCTATTGGTAGAATGTTGTCTTCACCTTGGCGGGAACGTATTGGGGTCTGGGAACCTCTAGATGGTATTCTCCTGGGAACAGCTTCGGCTGTGGGCTTCACTCTCTTGGAAACTCTCGGACAATATGTGCCAGATATTACTCAAAATGTCTCGCAACAGGTGGGTGCAGGCGCTGCTGGTCAACTGGCAGGTTTACAACTGTTAATTCCGCGAATTTTAGGCTCTGTAGCCGGACACATGGCTTATAGTGGCTACCTGGGTTATTTTATCGGGTTGGCTGTCCTCAAACCCAGTAGAAGTTGGCAAATTCTCTCTATTGGTTATCTTAGTGCCTCTGCGCTCCACGCTCTGTGGAATGCTACAGGATCAATCAATGCCTTGCTGTTGGTAGTTGTTGGGGTGTTATCTTACGCCTTTTTGATGGCAGCAATTCTCAAGGCACGGGCGCTGTCACCGACGCGATCGCAAAATTTTGCTACCAGATTTATTAGCCCAAAATAAGGGATGAGGGAGGGGGATGAGGGGGATAAGGAGAATAACCAATGCCCAATACTTCTCTATGAGAGGCTGCACTTCGACAAAGCTCTGTTACCACGCCAACGGCAAAGTCAGTACAAGTGTCCAATGCCTAATGTCTAATGATTGTTGAATATTTATCTCTTGGGATAGATGGCCTAGTTTGAAAATCAGCGTACTATGAATTTATTATGGGGCTAGTATAGCTACAAAAACAAAGAGCATTAAACTTGTTGCGAAAGCCTTGATTTTCGATTCTTTCTTTGCTCCTCTGCGTAAGGCAACCAACATCTTTGCTAGATACGCCTCTGAACAGAGTTTGTGCAAAGCGGGGGCTACGCGAACACAACGCATGATGAAAATTTGAGCTTTTTCTACTCCCCATTCCCCATTCCCCATTCATATTTCCGACTGAGACTTGTGAAGTTGAGTAAAAGCATAGGAAGCGATCGCTAAACTAACTTTTGCTTTCTCAACTTCTGATAAAACTGTCCACTCGCTATTTTTAAGATTACTGAGCGCAGATGCCCCGTTTGGCGATTCGCTACTTCGCATCGCGTAAGCAAAAGGACGAGCCAAAACTAAAAGATCCTCTGTTCCCCAAGTTGGTAGTACTGTCTGAACGCACTCAACCAGTTGCTCGCTGATTAATTGGCGAGCAGCAAATATCTCAGCAGCTTTGGTGGCGATCGCGTTGAGCAATTCTTGAGGGACATAGGCACAAAAAGTAGTACGTAATGTTTCTTGAAGATTAAGCACTACTGACTGTTGTTGGTTCTGATTGTAATCTGGTGTAGAAGTAATATCAGACCAAAGTGTGTCTAGATGGTTAAAAAAATCTGGCGATCGCCTCATCAGTTCTTCGTCAACTAAATCTGGCATTCCAAACTGTTCTTCCAGTTCCTGAAAATAAGCTTCTGATTCCTCATCAGCTGGATTCCAGGGATAGGTAGCATCCTCTGGTTCCAGTAACGCTTCTAAAAACTCTAATTCTACTTGAGGTGGCGAAGAGGAGAAAGTGTCTGAACCGTTAATTTTTTTAGCCATTTTTTATTGCCTCAAGATTATTTGGTCGTATTGACAGCTACAATTCCTCAGAGGAGATTTCCGCAAAAACAGTTGATTTTTTCTCCCGGAAAAACAGACTTTAAAAGCTGATGCTCAACATCAAAATCCATTTCTGCAATCGCTCTGCTAGGAGTCCTCAATCATAAACTCCCAGGTTTCACCTCTAGCACTTCCAAACTTTAACTGCATTCCCGATTTCAAGGGGACTTCCTCTCGGAGGATTTGTTGCCAACCATTAGGGCCTAAAAACCAGGTTGTCCCGTAGGTGGAAAAATCTTGCAAGTAATAAGTTCGCATCAGTGTAGCATCAGTAAGAGTATTACGGCAGAATATTTCGGCGTGACGTTTGGATACAGATGGTTCGGGGATGACAATATCATTGTCCTTCGTGCGACCAATGCGGGTGACTCCATAACGCAACAACCAGGTTTTACCTTTTGGGGTTAGCGATCGCAACGAAGCAGTCACAAGCGGGAAACCGACATCAGGAATGGCTGTATCTGGTAGTTCCGTAATCCCTTCATCTGGGTTCTTAATCAGTTCGCCATTAAAATCTGGATGCAGGTAGAGAACAGGCAAAGTCCAAGCAGGTTGATTAAATTTATACAGTGTTAATAACTCTTGCCTAGCCAGGGCTACGGCTTCATCAATTGGTTTGTGCGATCGCAAAGCTTCGGTAAAGGCTTGAATAAAACTGTGGCTTTCGTGATCAGCAATTTCATCGCGCATCCCCAAAACCGCAGGCACACCATGACGAATTAGTACTTCTGCTAAACTGCTGGCAGGTATCGCTTGATGATTGCTAGCGGCTGGTTGTGCGCCCCAACAGGCGTTGAAAACCGCTAGTTTCACACCAGTACGGGTCAATACTTGGGCTAATTCTATCCCATTCAGGGGCATCTCTGGTCGCAAAAACAGTAACCCCCCGTCTGGCCCTGGCAAACCATGTCCAGCGTAAAAGAAAACATTGTATGCTTTGGTTTCTAACTCATCAATCAACTCTTGTGGAGTTGGTTGTAGAAGTTGATTCACTATACAAGGTGCATATCTTTGGGAATTTCCACTTACAGGTGTATCTGCAAGAGTTTGCTGTAAGATCGCAGCTTCTTGTTCCAGTTGCAGCTTTTGATCGTGACCTAAAACCAGCAGAATACTTAAAGCCTTGTCAGTTCGTAAATACGGTAAGGCATCAACTTCAGTGCTAGTGCGACTAAATAGCAAATCTGGTGAGAGAGACATCGCCGATTGACCAGGTTCACCCTGCATAATTTCCCAAGGGAAAGCGATCAGATCCGGGTCGCGAATTTCTAGTTGAAAGCGTAAACGTGTATGCTCACCCATCGCAATCCCGCGACTGCGTTCTAGACTACCAAGAATTTGTCCGTCGAATACCCAGCGCCATAAATTCATTCCCAAGTATTGCATCAGACGACTGCTGTAGGGGCTAGTGGTTTCACCTGAAGGGGGTGAAATCCAATCTATGGGTAATGGGTTGGCCTTTTGAGATGTTGAGTTTGGGGAAATATCCAAGCGACCATGACCAGCAAACATCTGTTGCCATTCTTGCCAAACTTGAGTGAGTTCAGCAGGCCATACACAGTCACGTAAAACGTAGCCACTGGGATAGGGAGCCTTGACCACCCAAATGGCGAAGTTATCAGTGCCAGTGTTTAACAGACGGGCGATCGCCAAATTCAGGGATGGCATGGATTCATTAAAATAAAAGCTAAAAACAAATTATTTAAAATAATAATTCTCCAAAGTGAAAATTTTCTACTTTTTTACCTTGTAAATTTTTTACTCTGGATCTTACCTGTTATTATTCCAGGTTTTTACAAGTTTATCAAAACAGAATTCAGAAGTCAGAATTCAGGAGTCAGAATTAGTAACTGGCGGTTGCGTGACAGTTCTACATGGATTTGGTACGTCTGATTGTAAAACAGATACGGCAAAACGGTTCAGTTGGGACAAGTCCAGCAATACTGTGTCCGGCAAAGGTTTTGAATTTGGTGGAACTGAGGTAGTTACTGCTGGGTTATTAGTATTAGCTGGAGTTTGTGTACTTTTATTGGTACAGACTCGCATAGACACCGAAGAATCCCCAGATGCAGGTTTGGGATTTGAGCTTTTCGGAATCACTTCTAAAAAAGTCCCACTGGGAAGGGATTGCTTGTTTCCCAAGGGGATTTCCTTGTTGGTTTTAATTACCCAACCAGGAGAAAGGTTAGCAAGCGATCGCGGTGGAGGTGTCGCTTCAATGCTAGGGTTTAAAGTTTGTATGGGATTGGAAAAAATTGGCAGTGATCCTGATTGCGATCGCAGTTGTTTGACGAAGAATCCTAAAGCACCTGCTGCTACCACAAATATTAATGGAACTATCCACTGTAGGGGTAATTGGATAGAAGTTTTGACAGGCTCATTTTCGGGAATGACCTGAGTTTTGTGGTTTGGACTATCTAAAAGTGTCGTATCTGTCGCTCTGGAAGTCAAATCAACAGTTTTGGCAGAATAACTCTCTGGAATGACTGCTTTGATCGTAATTTCTGGTTCCCAATATTGAACTTGATAATGGACTAAAGCGACGGTGACATTATCGTGTCCATTTTTAGTATTAGCGATTTCGACTAATCTATCGGCAACATTTACTATATTTGTTTCCCCAAGCAGAATTGGCAAGATTTCTGTTTCCCAGTACTCCTCCACCCGATCAAAATCACTCAAACCATCGGATGTGAGTAGAAAAACAGCATCTTCATCGAGGATAAACCGTGTCGATGTGGGATGCAATGAAGTGCTAGGCCCCATGCCCAAAGCCTGGACGAGAGAGCCAGCAGCACTCTGTTGCACAGCCTCACGATAAATCGCATAACCTAGCCGCACCTCGCGGCAGGCGACATCATCATCGAGGGTGACTTGATAACAGCCGTGGCGTGTAATCCAGTAGGCACGACTATCGCCAACGTGGGTAATGTACATTTCATGAGCAACAGGCAATGCCATGACTAAAGTCGTACCCATGCGCTGACGCCCTTGGCGATTTTCACTGTCATTGCGCTGACTAATTTTGTCATTGGCAATGGATACTGCCTTTTCTAGGTCATCAAGTAGCAGTGAGGGGTCTATGTGGTCGTAGGGAACTTTGGTTAGTTGCTGTACCTGCTGCTGAATCGTTTCAATCGCTAAATTTGAGGCGACATTGCCGCCCTCGTGGCCACCGATACCGTCACAGACAATTGCTAAGGCTGTTGGCTGGGGTGGTTTGCTGATTAGAGTGCCACTGGGGGGGCTACAGGCATCTTCGTTACGTTGGCGACTTGGCCCAGTGTCGGTTTTGGTGATAATTTTGATTGTGGGTGTTTGCGATCGCCCTAACCCAGCCAGTCCCTGATCTAAAACTGTAATTAATTGCTCGCTTGAGTTAATCTGTCCCTGAATTAAGGAAAAGCTAACCTGATTCACAAATTCAGCGATCGCTGGTTTGGCATCACTCACCAACTGCTGCCAAAATTCACCTAATTGGGGCAATTCTGGTGATGTTGCGATATCTAAACGCAATTCCAACAAACGTACTAATGAGCCTTCTACCCGTAATACATAGGAGTCAAGTAAGCTAGAGGCAACACCCTCACTCGCCAGAGGTTGCCACAGATGAGCTATTTGCCATAACCAATTGAGTTGGCGCATCGATGTTGCATCCCGCCAAGCGGTGGTTAACTCGCTACATAAATGCACTTGTTGGATTGTGTCATCTACTAATAGTGGCGGTTTTTCTAAGAGTAATATTTCTCCAGGGGACGGACCGTCAGCGACAAAAAGCACTCCATATACCTGCGGTACGTGTAAGCGGTAGGGAATGAGTCTCAAATAAGCTTTTAGAGGCTGGAAATTATCTAACTCAGGCGTTAGCGCTAATAAACCAGGCTTCGTATCTAAAAGAACAAATTTATCAAGGACTAAATAGCGATCGGCTAATATTTCTCCAGGGCTACCCACACTTGGGCCATCTACCACAGCCCAGAGGTAATTTTTGGGTAGGGGCGTGGAACATCGCTGGCAAAACTTGTGGGTCAGGGGGTTGGCAGCCTGACAATTTTCATTTGGACAGTAGAGCGTTGCCGCGTCATTTTCCATAGTTTTCGCACCGATCAGCGATTGGCAATTTCTTTAACAGCATTAGTAGGGACAATCTAGACCGCTCATCTTTCTGAAACTTGACATACCCAGACTTTAGATGATGATTTTAGCTGGCGGATATCAGCAGGTGCTAATACTTATACTTATCCAAATAATACGCTCCCAAGTCAACCCTACAGCCTCATCATAGCTTCTGTTGCCCTGTGACTCTCCATCAATAAAGCAACTAACTCCAACCCTGTCCCCAAAGCATAACCCAAGCATGACTATGTTATTTGTTTTTACTGAATTACCCCATCATCAACAGGCAGATAATGTTGGTATTTATTTAGTTTATAAGTAAGATAGCAATAATTAACTTTAATTAAGAATTAAGATAATTAAATATACTTTTGGCAAAAGTACCTGACGAATGAAGTGGTTGAGCTGACTTTTCACCGTATATGGAAAATTTATCCTACAAGGCTACAGTGTACACACAAGTCATCGAATTCCCAAAAATCTTGAAAAACCTCACCCTGTCGTACCGGACATCCCTCTCCTTACTAAGGAGAGGGACAGGTTTTGCATAGCATAACCAGGGTGAGGTTTCTTTGGGCTTTTCCAGATGACCTGAATTGTCACAAGGGTGCAGCCAGTCCGCTACTAACTATTGAGCTTATTGTTTGTCGTCAATTACTACTTGGGGGACTCCCATGCTGTAGTTGGTAACACGGGCAGAGAGATTGTAGCTGAGTTCGCCGAGTTGCAGGAGCGATCGCAGATAATGTTCTAAGTCTGACCCCACACGGCGCAAGTTATAGTCCGTGAGGTCTACGCCACTAGATGCTTCTACTAGTTCATCAAATTTTCGGTAAACCTTTTGCAGCGCATCTTCATTCCAATTAAATTCGTTATCTGGGTCAACATCTAACGTTAAGACCTGTTCACTAGGAACCAGTTCGCCATCCCGGTCAATTTCACCTGCAAAAATGCGGACATGCCGGGTTGTAGACTTGAGCAGCATCGGGTTATCCATAAAAGGGCGCAAGATTTGGGTGGATTACACTGAAATTATTGTAGACGTTATATCTGAGCTTGAATGCTCTCAATTTACAAGCTTTGAACGCAGTTTCAAAAGAGGATATTTAATGGGCATAAGTAAAAATATCATGTGTACTGATTAACTTGCTACCTCTATGAGGAGTTGAAGACAGAGCTAGCTGTTAGTACTGACAGTAGTCCAATTATTTTTCTGCAACAATTACTGGTTAGAGTGTTTTCATTTGGGGCATATAAACAAGTCTAAGTGGTGTTCTAATCTTACCTACTGTTACTCATCAAGCCCAAAACACAGTAGGGTCAGGCGTTTAGCAGGAATAATTTGATCTGTGTACATTTTTTGATGGAGAACAAAAATTTTTACCTTAATAATTATGCTCAGAAATTTCTTCGGAATTTGCTGCTGAAAAAAACGCACATCTAGTAATTTTACGGAATCGGGCTACATCGACCTCTGGCTTTAATAAATTTAAAAAACTTAAGCGGTTTTACTTACGTATAAACACCAAAATCAAAGTAACAAGTAAACCTGCTATTGACGTTATCATAAAGTTGATGTAAAAACCTTTAAAAAGGTCGAACAATTTCTTACAGAAACTTTATTGTGTAGAATCTTAAAAACTGAATAATAGTTATGGCTTACCATAAGCTACATCTGGCACAGGAACATGAAAATCTAGACAGTAAAAATCTAGATTGATAATAAAACAGAGGAGAGTGAAATAGAATACAAAGGTGATTGATGAAGAAAAATTCTTAATTCAAGCACTTTGGATTCAAAAAAGATATAAAGAATTTTGCTGGACATCTACCTCCTTACCCTCATGACCACCAAGTAAAGGAATCTCAATAGCTATGAACTCCAAAGCATTACCACGCCAGATAAATAATCTCGAAGTAGGTGTTTATGAGTGCGAAATACATCTCAAATTCCGGTTGATTGAGGAAAAGAGTCTATTGAGCGATCGCGAACAATTGTTACAGGTGCTACTTGATGCTTTGACCGAAGGTTCTGACGACTTTCTAGAGACGCTGCAAGCGTCCGTTAAAGCCCAGGAAATGTCTGAGTTCAAAGCCTCACCTCAAATGCGACGCCAGCTAATGCGCTTGCGTAATGCTGCCGAGAATCCCCAAACTTAAAGGTGTAATTTGAATGGTGACAAAACGTGAATTGGGCATCAAATCAAATGTTGATCTTATACCCCGGTTGCAATAGAAACTAAGCAATAAGTACAATTCATCAAATAATGTGATTTCTACTTTGTGAAAGTCTTATTTAGCAACAGAAAATCCCAGGAACAGTTTCCTCCATTAAAAACTTTGTAGCAAAGGGTACTGGTAGAATCTCAGAGCAAATTCAGCCGGGTGCATTTTACCGAGTTTTTATCAAAACATTGTAGGAATAACAAAACCCTGTGTCTTTACAGATGGGGAATTGAACAACAGGCGCAAATCAAATGAAAATCAAAAAGACCAAGTAAAAATAAATAACCTTTTTTTTAGCTTTTTGCTTTAACTGAGTGCCTGATTTGCTGAAATACTTATGTTTTATCTATTACTGGTAATAGGTCATGGTTTAGCAGCCAGCTACCTGTTACCAATTACCCAGGAGCAGGGGAGCAGGGGAAGCAAAGGGAGCAAAGGGAGCAAGGGAGCAAGGGAGCAGGGAGAGAAGAATTAATAACCAATGCCCAATGCCCCATGCCCCATGCCCCATGCCCCATGCCCAATGCCCAATGCCCAATGCCTATTTAGCAAGTCCGTGTTCTAGAGCAAAGCGAACTAACTCTGTACGGCTACTAGTGCCAGTTTTACTAAATAAACGGCTGACGTACTTTTCTACATTGCGGACGCTGGTTTCCAAGCGACGGGCGATTTCTTTGTTCATCAACCCTTCAGCAACCAAATTTAGAACACTTTGTTCTCTGGGAGTCAAATCAATTTTGAAAGGAGCTGGCGATTGGGAAATGGCATTTCTTTGAGTTAATAATGCCTTAATTTGGGCAATCTGATTGGCTAGTTCAGCAATATCAGGGGTTTCAGCGTCATCTCCCGTACTTGCGGACTTAGCGGCGCGGCGGGCGACCAAATTTTCGACTATAGCCACCAGTTCATCGGGATCGAAAGGTTTGGGTAGATAGGCATCAACACCAGCATGATAGCCTTGGATGCGATCGCCTGTCATACCTTTAGCAGTTAAAAATACTACCGGGAGTGCTTGGAAGCGGGGGTCTTCTCGCAGTTGCTTCAGGAACTGATAGCCATCCACCTGGGGCATCATCACATCGGAAATCACTAAATCAGGTGTATTCATCTGCATCCATTCCCAACCTTCAAGGGCGTTACTGGCGACTTGAACGCTGAAACCGCTCTCTTGCAAATAGTCTTTCACGGCTTCCCGTATACCTGGTTCATCATCCACCAGTAACAATTGTGCTGACATTTGAAATTTCCTTGAGTTTTCCTTTTTCCAATTTAGCTAAAGTTGACAGTCATTGAACAAAAGGAATAAGGAAAAAACCCATTGCTTCCTAACACTAGTAAAAAGAGCCAAGACACATCCGCTCCGGTTTGGCGCTAAATCCCTGTTTGAAAGAACCCTTACCACTGAGGATTTGCCATAATTAATGCCTCTGCTGCCGAACTATTTAATGGAACTGAGAAAAAATATCCCTGGCCATATTCACAGCTCAACTTTCTTAGAAGTGCTAGTTGCTCTTTTGTCTCTACTCCTTCAGCAAGCACATTCACACCCAGCTTGTGTGCCAATGTAACAATTATCTCAGTAATTTCTAAATTCATACTACTAGCGCCGATTGAGCTGATGAAAGAACGGTCAATCTTCAACACACTAATCGGAAAGTTATAAAGACGACCTAATGAGGAGTAGCCTGTACCAAAGTCATCAATTGATAACTCAATCCCCATCTCTCGAAGTTGTAAGAGTGTGGCAGTTGCCTGATCGCCATTTTCTACAATTACGTTTTCAGTAATATCTAGCGCTAGAGTACCAGCATCAAGACCAGTTGAGTGCAAAATTCGCCCAATCTGCTCAATCAAATCCGGTTGGGAAAATTGCTTCAGGGAGAGATTGACACTGATTTTCTCTAGGAAGTTGAAATGATGGCACATCCGCCAAGCTTGCATCTGGCGACAGGCTTCATGTAACACCCAGTTGCCAATAGAGAAAATTAGTCCAGTTTCTTCTGCCAGGGGAATAAAATCTGCTGGATTAAGCAGACCACGTTCTGGATGCTGCCAACGCAACAAAGCTTCAAAACCTAAAATAGAGCCATTCGTGAGTGAAACAATCGGTTGGTAATAAACTCGAAACTCAAGGCGTTCAATTGCTCGGCGCAAATCGCTCTCTAACTGCAATTTCGCCAGAGCATTAGCATACATACCTGAGTTGAATAGCTCATAACGCGCTCTGCCCAGCACCTTAGCTCGGTACATTGCTGTATCAGCATCCCTCAAAAGGTCTTCTGGCTGTTCATAGTTTAATGTCGAACTCAACGCGATACCAATACTTGCCGTTACGAACACTTCTTGTCCGCCAAGGTCAAAGGGTAACGCCAGTTCCTGTTGAATCCGTTCAGCGACTATGATCACGTCTGATACATCTTGAATTCCCTCAAGCAGGATTGTAAATTCGTCTCCCCCCAGCCGTGCGGCTGTATCTATGGAGCGTACACATAGTTTTAGCCTACTTGCAGTCGCAAGCAGTAATTGATCTCCAATTAAGTGTCCAAGACTGTCATTGATCGATTTAAAGCGATCGAGGTCAATAAACATTACAGCTAATAGATAATCTGAATGCCGTTTTGAATAATTGAGCGCATGTCTTAGGCGCTTCATAAATGCAGCCCGGTTTGGCAGACCCGTCAGTGCATCGTGAAAGGCCAGGTGCAGCAGTTGTGATTCGGCTCGTTTACGCTCTGTAATTTCAGTCAGCAATTTCTGATTTGCTTTTACCAATTCCTCTGTGCGTTCCGCCACCCGTATTTCTAATTGATTGTAAGCTGTGTGCAACATTTCTTCGGCTTGTTTGCGTTCACTGATGTTGCACAGCAGCCAACGCCAGCCAAGCTGCTTCCCCTTAAGGTCGTATACCGCAGTCGCTTTCACACTAGCAGGGAAAGGCTTTCCTTTCCGTGGTTGTAGGTTAATTTCCCAGTTCAGTAGCTGCTGCAAATTGTTCATCTGAGAGCTAAAGGACTGGTGGTCTTCTTGAGCAATAAAGATAATTAATGGTTTACCTACTAGATACTTTTGCTGAACACCGAGCAAGGTTGCTGCTGCATGATTAGCCTCTTGGATTGTCCCAACGGTATCAGTTACCAAGTAACCATCTGGAGCGAACTCAAACAAATCTTGGTAACGTTGGCGCTCTTTCTCTACTGTCGCTCGTGTTCCCTCTAACTCTTCGGAAGCTATCAATAGTTCTTCCATTGCAATGTTGAGTTGCTCGAAAGCCTCTGTTATGATCTCTTGTTCTGAGTTTGGCTTAGTTCCATTGGATTGCAATAATCCCTGTACCTGTGAGCGCAATTTTTCTACCTGTTGGCCAAATCCATCGACGTTCATGTTGCTTAACTTACAGAACTATGGAGCCTAGTTGTAAATGAGAAGGGCAATGCAAGCAAAAATAAATGCCGAAGTACTTTAGTGCTTACTACAAACTCTTCATTACTAGCATAAATGATCAATTATCTTAGCATTCTCTGGCAGCTTGGTATCTCGTTGCCCAGCAGCACGCGCTCTAGCAGTGAACAAACCAATGGGAGTATTTAATAAATCTACAAGGGTGGCTTTACCCGCGATCGCATTTTTAATATCCCTTGGTACTTCCTTCAATAACCAACGTACCAAACGATAGCCATATTCTTTGGGTGTCATCTCTGGCATCAAATCGACACCGTGCAGTTCGTGGAGATAGCGATTTGAGCGTCCATAGCGCCGCCATTGACTTTGCAGTTCTTGAAGTGTAGCACGGTGGCGGTGTCGAACGATCGCATTCGGGGCAAATTCCAAACGCCCGATGTTTTCCCCCAAAATCCGCCAGCAAATGTCGGCATCGCCACCAGTGGTAAGATAGGGACGAAATAAACCCGTTTTTTCTAAGGCCAGGCGGCGAATCGCCAAATTAGCGGTTTGACCATAGGGACGAAAGGGATGTCCAAGGGTATGCTTTTGTGACAAAGTTTCTTGGCGGTCTGCGTGTTGTTCTAGCAGAGTTGTGCCTGGTAGTGCCAAAATTTCACCAGCGACAATTACCACTTCTTTGTTGACAAAAGGCTCAATTAATGCATCTAACCATTGCGGTTGTGGGCGACAATCTGCATCGGTAAAAACGATAATTTCACCCGTAGCGGCGCGAATCCCAGTATTACGAGCAGCATAGGAGCTTTGAATTTGGGTTTGGCTCAACGGGTGAATTGTAATTGGGCAATTTTCGGCAGATGTTTTGAGAATGGTGAGAGTGCGATCGCTACTATTATTGTCCACCAACAAGTATTCTACCCGGTCTTTTGGGTAGGTTTGAGACAACAGACAATTGAGCAAATCTGGTAAATCCGCCTCACCGTTATAAATAGGAACAACCACCGACACCATTGGTAAAAATCTGGTGGCGGTGGTTGCATCAACTGGCTGATGATTCATAAATCTGAGATTTTGGAGATGGGATTACTAGCTAGTATTCCCAAACCAAAATCCTGGAACGGTATATTAAGCAGTTTTCATAGCTCCAAAAATCTGGATTTGGGAATACTACTATATCACTCGCGCCAATCTAAAATTTCAGTTTATCGGCGCGGCTCATGGGTCGAATCGGCTGATTTGCTGGCGGCTGGGCAAAGTTGTTATTGGATAAAATTGCGATCGCCCGGGCATATTGTGGATCACTCTTAGTGCCGATTAAATCTGGATTAGAAGCCAACTGACGCTCTTGTGCCTCTGTCAAGTCTAGCTTGATATCTGGCGTAATCCCTTTGTGGTTAATATCCGTTCCCGCAGGGGTGTAGTAATGGGCAATGGTGACAGCCAAGCCGGAACCATCTGCAAGTTCATGAACTGACTGTACTAATGCCTTACCAAAGGTTTGACCACCTACGACTACCGCCCGCTTATTATCCTTGAGTGCCCCTGTGAGGATTTCGCTAGCACTAGCTGAATTACCATCTACTAAGACCGCCAAAGGACGATTTGTCAGAGCAGTGCGATTGGCTTTACTTTCCTCACTGCTGCCCACACGGTCTATTGTCTTGACAATTCCGCCGTTATCATACCACATTCGGGCAATTTCAATGCTCGCCTGCAATAACCCGCCAGGATTTCCCCGCAAATCCAAGACATAAGAATCAACTTTCTTGCTGTTCAAATCGCGGATGGCTCGTTGCATTTGGTCTGCGGCGTGGGCGCTAAATTCCCGCAAACGGATATAGCCAACGCGGCGATTCCCTTCTTGTCTGAGGGTATAACGTACCGTTGGTACTTCAATACTTGCCCTCGTCAGCTTGACATCAAAAGCATTTTGCCCTTGCCGTGCCAGTCGTAGCTTGATCGGAGTACCCGCTTTGCCACGAATTAGCTTGGAAGCGTCATCCACTTTCATCTTCAGAGTGGGTTTGCCGTCAATTGCTAAAATTTCATCGCCTGCTTTGAGTCCAGCTTTCAGTGCGGGAGAATTTTCTATGGCTTCGACAACAGTGAGTCGCTGAGTTTTTGGGTTCACTTCCATGCGAATGCCAATGCCAGAGACTTCCCCAGATGTTTGGCTAGTCAGGGCTTCAAACTGTTTGGGGTCCATGAACCGAGTGTAAGGATCTCCCAACTTTTGTAAAGCTTCGCGGATGGCAGTATAAGCTTCTTCACGAGAAGAATAGTCTTTGTTCAGCAGGGTTTGTCTGGTTGCTTGCCAATCTTGTTGATTAAATTTAGCATCAACATATTCATGATTCACCACTTGCCATACTTGGTCAACTATCTGTTTTGGGCTGTCTTGTAGGGCTAGAGCGGCACGGACACCACGAGTCCAAGCGGGGCCAAATACAGAGATAGCAGCAGTAGTGGCGATCGCTCCACCAATCAAGGCTACTTGGAGCGGAGAGTAACTTTTCGCAGATTGGTTCATGTATATCAGTTGGAATAATTGTGTTGTTGACAGTTTAACAATCAGCCTTTCCAGAAAATTTTAAGTTTTTATACCCCAAACTAAGCTATGCTCCCTTCATCATTTTTATCGTTGAATGATGCCGAAAATACTGCATTATTAACAACCATTTCTCAGTTTGTTAGACTTCTTCGGAAGGCTATACTGAAGGTGTGACACTTTGTTCAGCGTCATGTTTGCACTTCTTGATTACTTTTATAAGATAGCACTTTGATCACTCAATTGCAGCACTGTTAGACAGCCATTAAATCATGTTTTCTTACTTAAGTCATGAAACGCAAATTTACCATCAAATCATTAATTTGTATTAAAAAAATATTTGCTAATCTGTGGCAATTGTTACAAAAACTAACTGGTGGATTGTACCTTGTCCTGGGTGCTTGGCTGATTTTCACTACTATAACCTTAGTTTTTGCTTATTCGCAGCCAGTAGATGCCTTCTTTGTGCTTGGTGGCAGCATTCGTCGAGAAATTTATGTCGCCCAACAAGCAAAACAATACCCGCAAACCCCAATTTTAATTTCTCATGGTTCCCCAGATCCTTGTATACGGTTAATTTTTCAGCCGGAATTAGTAGATTTACAAAACGTTTGGTTAGAAAAGTGCGCGAATTCTACCTTTGAAAATTTCTATTATGGTATCCCGATTCTGCGGCATTGGGGAGTGCATAAAGTCATGTTGATTACCTCGTCAAGTCACTTACCCAGAGCCAAATGGATGGCACAAATTCTTTTCGGCGCTCATGGTATTTGGGTAGAGTCAGAGATTGTTCAGGAGTTGGGTGTTCCTGGTAATCATGAATCTTGGCCTAAAACTGCATTAGATTTAACACGCAGCCTATTTTGGGCGTTTTTAAGTCAAATTATTCAACCGCAATGCTCAAATGTGACAAGACTTACTGAAGTAGATATGCAAGCTTGGGAAAATCGAGGTTTTCATTGTGAACACCAAGGGGGGGTGGGGAGATAAGGTACATGGGGATCTACCAGAAGACTATAATGCTACTCCGTTTTTTGATAGCATGATAACCGTGTCATCATGCTAATTATGATAGTATTATTTAAGGATCAAGGAACCGAAGATATTTTTGATGGTAATGACTCAAAGGAAGCTCGAAAGCAATGTCCTATATACTGTTGGGAAATTGCACGTAGAAAATTAGATCAACTTAATGCAGCGTTATCTCTAGATGACATTAAAGTTCCACCGGGTAACAGGTTAGAAGTACTAAAAGGTGAGCGGAAAGGTCAGCATACTATTCGGATTAATGACCAATATCGAATTTGCTTTATATGGACACTCCAAGGTGCATCAGAAGTTGAAATAGTCGATTACCATTAGGAGATAACAACAGATGAGAATTCCAAAGTATAGACCCCCATCACATCCAGGTGAAATATTACTTAAAGATTTCCTAGACCCAATGGGAATAACTCAAAGAGAACTTGCAGATGCACTTCACGTTCCTTATCAGCGAATAAATGAGCTTGTAAATCAAAAGCGAGGTATTACACCTAGTACGGCAATCAGGTTATCAAAATTTTTTGGAAATAGCTCAGAGTTTTGGTTAAATCTCCAACAAAATTGGGAACTTTACCACGTTCTCAAGGAAGAAGAAGAGGAACTAAAAAGTATTTTGCAATTCCGAATCACGAAGTAGCGATCGCCTGGAAAATTAAACGATATATTTGCATAAAAGAATCGCAATTGGGCGTAGTTTAAGAACATCTCACTTTTATAAAAATAATTTAGCGATCATTCTGCACGAAATGCGACACTTAGCAGACTTCATCTCAAGCTATAGTGAATTTGGTTATTGGGCTGCTATCAAGGGTTGTAGTCCATGTAACTCGAATACTTCAACCCAACCCAATCTTCATGTTCAGTAAGACCAAACTTGTACCCATATCCAACATCCCAAAAGCAAAACATATATCGTTGAATTTGTTGGAAATTGTTACGCATGAATTGGGTAACAGGTTTTTCTGATGAACCTCCATCATACTCCACCTTGAAATAGTAAGAATCGTCATCAAACATCTTTCCTGCTTTTAAGGCAAGTTCGATTGCGATCGCTTCCTCAGAGGACATTGTGCAAAAAATTTGGTGGTTGTAGAGGACCTCATCGTAATACCCGTAACACTCTATCGGCTTTAACTTTACAAGCACTTTACTAATTTTTTCATGTATGTCTCGTGCGACTGGCTTCATCGATTGACAGGCAGTTAATGAAGCAAGTTCTGGATGGAAAGAGTTCGTGTATCGATCCCAAACCTGATCGGGAACCGTAGGTGCAAGGCAGATCCACTCTAAATCTGAAGTTTGACTAACGATGATAAAAATCTTAAATTCTTGTGCCCTAGAAACGTTAAGCTCTGATTAATGCTGCAAAGACTGTAGGCTCTAAGGTTTTGTAAGCTGCTTTTGAGAAAATAAGCTAGAGCGTTGTAGTACTGGTTTTGCTCTGATTGCAAATAAGGACTCCAGGAATCATCTTTGCGCTCACGCCGAGAAGAAGCGTACTTATATCCAGGATACTCTTTTGGGTCTGTTGGCATCCCCCGACGTGCTATCCCTTTCCATGTTGCGATGTCTACGACGGGCTACGCCTACGGTTGATTTAAATCAGAAGTTTGAACAAAGCCTTCTGACAATAATAAATTCCAGCAATTGAGTTCTCCCCTATTTTCTGCATTCCAGACAAACGGCTGACGATTCTCTTCATAATTTCTAAGCCGACTAATAAGGTGTTGCGTTTCTGGGTGCATAAATCATCCAAGTGTAAATTTGTGCATTAACGTTGTAATTCATAGTCATTTCGAGTATGATTTATATATAAATTCGTTATGAGTATGAGTTACGATGTTCTATGAATGGGCATCGCTTGACTAAAATATACTGTGGGCAATCTGAGTAACTTAATGGAGAGCTTCTTTACCCATGACTGAACCCCAAAATTTGACAACTGCTGATGGTATTCCTGTTGCCGATAACCAGAACTCACTGACGGCTGGATCGCGTGGGCCTGTATTAATACAGGATTTCCACCTCCTAGAAAAGCTGGCTCATTTCAACAGAGAACGTATACCTGAAAGAGTTGTTCACGCTAAGGGTGCGGCGGCTCACGGCACTTTGACTATTACCAATGACATTACCCGCTACAGTAAAGCTAAACTTTTTTCTGAAATTGGCAAGAAAACGGAAGTTCTTCTGCGCTTTTCAACAGTCGGAGGAGAAAAAGGTTCAGCAGATGCCGAGCGCGACCCTAGAGGTTTTGCCATCAAGTTCTACACTGAAGAAGGCAACTGGGATCTTGTCGGTAACAATACCCCTATTTTCTTCATCCGCGACCCGCTCAAGTTTCCTGATTTCATCCATACCCAAAAGCGTAATCCCCAAACCAATTGCAAAGACCAGAATGCAAAGTGGGATTTCTGGTCACTCAGTCCAGAATCGCTCCACCAGGTGACGATTCTGTTTTCAGATCGGGGAATTCCGAAAAACCATCGACACATGGACGGCTTTGGTAGCCACACCTTCAGTTTGATTAATGCTCAGGGCGAACGCGTCTGGTGTAAATTTCACTTTAAGACTCTGCAAGGGCATCAAACTTTGACGGAGGAAGAATCGGCTAAGATTAAGGGCGAAGATCCGGATCATGCAACTCATGATCTATTTGAAGCGATCGCTCAAAAAGATTATCCTAAGTGGCGGATGTGTATTCAGGTGATGACAGACGAGCAAGCGTCAAAACATCCAGATAATCCCTTTGACTTGACAAAAGTTTGGAAGCACTCAGAATATCCTTTAATTGAAGTCGGGATATTAGAGCTAAATCGGAACCCTGAGAATTATTTTGCCGAAGTTGAGCAAGCTGCTTTTAGCCCTAGTGCAGTGGTTCCTGGTATTAGTTTTTCTCCAGACAAAATGCTTCAAGCTCGCATCTTTTCTTACCCAGATGCTCAACGGTATCGCTTGGGTGGTAACTATCAGCAACTACCCGTTAATCAGCCTAAATGTCCAGTAATGCATTATCAACGAGATGGCTTTATGGCATCGGGGAACAACGGCGGTAGCGTTCCTAATTATGAACCGAATAGTGCTGAGGGTACGCCCAAAGAAAATCCAGCTTATGCAGAACCGCCTAGTCATTTGGGCGATGTCACAGTTGATCGTTACAGTCATCGTGAAGGAAACGACGATTACACCCAAGCAGGTGATCTGTATCGATTACAGACTCCTGAACAGCAAGAACGTCTGGCAAAAAATATTGTCGGTAGTCTCTTTCAAGCGAGGCAGGACATCCAAATGCGTCAACTTTGCCACTTCTTCCGGGCAGATGTTTCCTATGGTGGTCGTGTAGCTAAGGGGTTAGGTATTTCAATTGATCCCTCAATGTTTTCTGCTACTGCTCAACCTGTAGGTAACTGGTAGCCTCGTAG
Source organism: Nostoc sp. (assembly GCF_036917755.1). Taxonomy (GTDB): domain Bacteria; phylum Cyanobacteriota; class Cyanobacteriia; order Cyanobacteriales; family Nostocaceae; genus Nostoc. Next base: position 6,276 of record NZ_JBALFC010000115.1, on the reverse strand, counting down.
TTTCGTAGGGTGTGTTATGCCGTAGGCTAACGCACCAAAAACCTGGATGCTGGGTTAGGTACTTAAGCTAGATTCAGATCCCCGATTTCTTGAAGAAATCGAGGATTTGATATTAGTTTCCATCCGCTTTAAATCGGGAAACGTTACGCGATAATTTTGAGGTTCAGTACATTTTTGATAATTTTGCTAAAATTTTAGAAAGAGCTTTCCTAAAATAATCTTTTTCTCAGTTGAATAAGTATTATCTACTTACTCTGATATAAAGAAAATTCATTTGATTAACTTACAAAATCATTGGAGGTAATTAAAGATGAAACTAACAGCGACAGACAAAGGTTTATTAATTCCTAAAGAACTATTGGGAGAAAGCCAAGAATTTGAGATTATTCAAGAACATGGAAAAATTATTATTACTAGCATCAAACAAACATCTTCTATTTGGGATTTAGGTTTAAATCCTGTGGAATGTGAGGTAAAAGATGGTGCAATTAACCACGATCGCTATCTCTATAACCCATGATAAATATCTACTTTTTAGATACCAGCTATATTTTAGCTCTGGAGATCAAAAATGAAGATGATCATCAAAAACTATTACAAAATTGGGCTAGTTTAATAAAATCAAAACCTTTTTTAATAACAACAACATACATTTTTGATGAAGTTGTTACTTTTTTTAATAGTCTAAACCTTCATTATAAAGCAGTTGAAGTTGGTAATCGGTTATTGGAAAGTCCTGATATAGAATTAATCGAAATTGATCGAACTCTATAATCTTTGTCTGCTTTGGCGTAATAATGCAAGACTTTATCAGTATTAGCTCTGTGTTTATCCCAGATTTTACCTATACGCGAAACTTCGCATAAGCTCTGTACATTTAGATTTTGTTGGAACTTATCTTGAGACGATATATTAAAAGCAATAAAGTTACTGTCTGAGGCTTGAGCAGACACAAAATTACCAAATCAGTTTGTATCAACTTCCCAAATTAACGCAAGTTAGACAGTCAAGCCTCAGTAAAAGTATTTAGGTAAATCAGATGTGATGATAATTCCTAATTATTACCCCATCCCTAAATAAGATTTTTTGTCTCCATTAATAAACAATGATGTAACTACTCATTAATTACGAATTACGAATTACGAATTACGAATTAGTAATCTCATCGGGTACTTCAAACTTGTAACCATAGCCCCGCACAGTTTTAATAAACTCCGGTATGCTGGTATCGACTTCCATCTTCTTACGCAACTGACCAATATGCACATCAACTACCCGGCCATCTCCTACGTAGTCGCAACCCCAAATTTTTTGGATTAGTTGTGGGCGACTCCAAGCCTGATTAGGATGACTTGCCAAAAAATGTAAGATATTAAATTCCAGCGCTGTTAAAATCAGAGGCTTATCGTTAAGTGTTACCTCTCGACCCTCTGGGTTAATTGCTAGCTGCTTGAAGATGATACGTTGTGATGGGGAGGGGTTGATGTAGCGTATGCGCCTCAAAAGAGCTTCTACTCTAACTTCAACTTCTGCCAGACTAAATGGTTTAGTCATGAAATCATCAGCACCTGCGCTTAAGATTTTAATTTTATCAGCCTCGTCAGTCCTACTAGTTAGTATCAGCACTAAAACATTAGTACGACTTTGCATTTCTTGGCAGAGGCTATAACCAGTAACATCCGGCAAATTCCAATCCAGAATCACTAAAGCAGGGTTGAATTGCTCAAACAACGATAAAGCAGTCTTACCATCTGCTGCTGACTCTATTTGATATTTCCGACTTAAAAAACGATAGACGAGATTTCGCACCCCGAAGTCATCATCAACAATCAGAATTTTGGGAGTAGTAGCACTAACCATAACCATAATGTTGCCTATTGTAGATTGGGCGATTCGCTGTTGCACCAATTTTGCTTTACGTGTTTCTGTTGAAAGTGTATTCACTCGCGTCTGTGCTGAGTGCGATCGCTACTGTAGTACTTGTATACAATTAATTTTCCATGAAGTCTATCAAAACTTCAGCCATCATAATGCTTATAAAATGTATAAGTATTGTATGATTTTTGTATAACTTTGAATTTATATTCTCTGAATTTCAACTTTTATACTTAAGATAAGTGTAATTGAACAGCATCTTTATAACCGCAAATAGTTCAGAAAAAAACCAAACACCACGGCAATTGCTACAACTTTGTCAGAGCAACGCCCTACCTGATTAATTAGGTATCTACAAAGACTCACAAACGAAGTCATAAGCCAATCTAGATTCTAAACTCCTACTTACCCAAATTTACTCTAGCCAACGGGTATATCTTCTTCAGATAGTCTACGAAAATTTGCTTAGAGTGTATTTACATATATCTACTCTCTTAAGCATATACTATACTACAAGTTTCAGCCTGAGACTATGACAAGCCAAGGACTGAGAGCATCACCAGAAGGTATAAGGGCAGCAAAAACAGCTTTAACAGACAAAACTTGGAGTCAGCATAAATTAGCAACAGCTTTAGGCATTACACGCCAACCAGTTTCCAAATTTTTTGCAGGTGAGTCGGTTTCACGCTCTTGTTTTGTGCAAATTTGCCAACAGCTAGGGTTATCTTGGCAAAAGGTTGCTGGCTTACCTGAAGATGTGGCATTTGAGGTAACTACTAAGACGCAATTCAAAGGTGCTGACCTCGATACACTGGTGCGGGAAGTGCGTCAAAAGCGCCAAGATAAAATCCAAGACCAGTGCAACATTCTGCAAATGTTGGACATTGCTCAGACAGTCCAACTGATGGACATTTACACCAATATTAATGTCTTAGAAGAGATAACCAGCCTGCAATGGCGAGAAATTTCTGACCTGTTGAAAGACTTCAAATCTGAATCGGACTTTAATCAATTCGGAGGATATAAGTGTCAGAGAAGATTACCAGGGTTGGAAGCAGTATTGCGCTACTCAAAACTGATGGTGCTGGGTAAACCAGGGTCAGGTAAAACTACATTTTTACAATATCTAGCGATTGAATGTAACAAAGGCGAACTTCAAGCAAATCGCATAGTAGCTTTTATTAGGGTGAAAGAATTTGCTGAAGATGCCAAAAGTGACAGCGAATTCAATCTATTGAACTACATCAGCCAAGAATTTTTTAGTTGCGGTGTTGAACAGGAATCAACTAAAATTCTGTTGGCTGAAGGCAAACTGCTGATTTTGCTAGATGGATTAGATGAAGTACCAGCAGAAAAGGCAGATGAAGTCACAATAGAAATTCGGAGATTTACCCAAACTTTTTACAAAAATAAATTTGTTATTAGCTGTCGAATTGCTGCCCAAAAATATAGATTTCAGGGATTTACTGAAGTTGAAGTGGCAGACTTTGACCAAGAGCAAGTAGAAGTTTTTGCCAAAAATTGGTTTGTTGCAGTTGGTCTAAAATCCAGGGAAGATGGAGAAGCCATAGGAAATTTATTTATTAATCAGTTACATCTTCCAGAAAATCAGCATATCCGAGAATTGGCAATCACTCCATTACTGTTGCACTTGATTTGCTTAGTGTTCCAAGTAAAAGATGAATTTCCTTTAAATCCAGCCAAGTTATATGAGCAAGCACTGAATATTTTGCTGGTAAGATGGGATGAAGTCAGAAGAATTAAACGCGATCGCATTGCTCATAATTTAACTTTGGGAATTAAGAAAAAACTGCTTTTTCAACTTGCAACTATCACTTTTGAGCAAGAAGATTACTTTTTTGAACAAGAAAGAATCCTGCAACTTATTGCTGACTATCTAAAACCCTTACAAATAGATAACGAAGCAGCGATCAAAGCAATTGAGGTACAAAATGGGTTATTGGTGGAAAGGGCACGAGGAATTTACTCTTTTTCTCATCTAACGTTTCAAGAGTATTTCACGGCTCGAAAAATTGTTGAAAGTTACCCAAACTATGCTTTAAACAATCTGGTCAATCACCTAACTGAAAAGCGCTGGTGTCAGGTATTTTTGCTAACTGTTAGTATGTTGCCAAATGCTAATGAAATATTACAGTTAATGAAGCAAAAAATTGATTTGCTAGTGGCTAGTGACGAAAGATTACAATATTTTCTAACCTGGCTGCATCAAAAATCTAGTTCAGTCTCTACCCGCTACAAAGCAGCAGGGGTTCGTGCCTTTTACCTCGTTTGCGTTGAGCGAAGCTGTTGCGATAGGTATAACGCGTTTGTCTATACTTCTGGTTATGACCTTGAGTGCGCTCTTATTGGTAACATCGCCTTTGACCCTGATCTTATACTTGATGAGTTTCTATTCAGTACTATTGCCTGCATTAACGAGCTTGACTTTGCCTTTGAGCATACCCTCAACGATGCCCTTGATCATGCACATGCCCTGGTTATTGCCTTTGATAAAGCTATTGACCTTGTTGTTGATCCTAAATTGAAGCAAGTGCTGCAAAAACTCAAAAAACAACTACCAAAAATAGACAGCAATCCAGAGAAATTTAGGGACTGGTGGCAAGCTAAGGGTAAAGCCTGGGGTGAACAATTAAGAGCTATGTTGATTAAGTATCGCAATATTGGTTACAACTGGCAGTTCAATGAACAGCAAAAAGAATTGCTTCAGGAATATTACGATGTCAATAAATTGCTGGTAGATTGCCTTAATAGCGCTGCTTGTGTAACTCCAATAGTGCAGCAAGAGATTGAGGAGACATTATTGTTAGCGATCGCAGATATTGAAAATGTACGCAATTCCTGTATTAATGGCTGAATATTTGGAATTTTTAGATAATCGAAAAAATGCCTTCCGATAGTCTAAGTTGACTATATTTGCAATGTATTAAATGGTAGAAAATATTTCAATGAGCTACTCTATCTTAGGAGAGAGGTTGAGGATATTCATCCCATAGAAAGAGCAATTAAATATGCTTAGTCCGTTAAATTGCTATTAATATCGTCTCAGAGGAATAAGTTATGACTAATAATTTAGTAGGCGGCATCATTCCCCCACAACCACCAATAGAAGCACAATCTGATGTTCATGTCCTGAAGACTCGTCTAGAATGGGGCGAACCAGCTTTTACAATACTGGATGTGCGCGATCGCCCCACCTTCAACCAAGGTCACATTATGGGAGCGATGCCGGCGCCAATAGATGAATTGGTAGAGCGTGCAGTATCTTCTTTGGATAAAAGCCGTGATATTTACCTTTACGGTGCTAATGAAGAAGAAACTGCCCAAGCCGCACAACAACTGCGTTCTAATGGATTTGAGCGTGTCTCTCAACTCAAAGGTGGTCTTGCCGCATGGAAGGCGATCGGTGGTCCAACAGAAGGCATTATTGAATCAAAAACTCCCGCAGGTGCAGATGACTACAATGTTGTAGATCGGCTAAAAAATCACCAAGAAAATCTGCAAAAGGGAGGAAGTAGCGCGACAGAAGCGATTAAAAAGGGAGCCAGTAACCTCAAAGAAAATATTCAAGAGGGAGCCAGTAACCTCAAAGAAAATATTCAAGAGGGAGCCAGTAACCTCAAAGAAAACATTCAAGAGGGAGCCAGTAACCTCAAAGAAAACATTCAAGAGGGAGCCAGTAATGTCAAAGAAAATATTCAAGAGGGAGCCAGTAATGTCAAAGAAGGCATTAGTGAATCTAAAAATCCTAGAGACACTGAATGATTCCAATGTTGGCTCTTAGGCAAAAAATAACTTAGCCAAAATGTAAGAATTCAGCACCCAGGAGTCAGAAGTCAGAATTTAAAATGAATGCAGTATGATTGGTACATTGATGTATCAAAGATTTTTCTGATTCTTTAACTATTCTGACTCCTGAATTCTTACGCGCATTCCCAGGCCGAGCCTGGGAACGAGTCATTGAGAATAAAGTTCTTTTATTGACATGATGCGTTTGCCCTGCCACCGTAATGGCAATCAAAATAATCTAGAGCATCACCAGTAGAAGAGAAATGTTGAGTTATGGAGTATGATGGGGCACTTTCTGGACTTCCTTGATGATTTGACCAAATTTTCAAGTAGTAATCCTTGTTATCATCGCTAGACCATAATTCATAATGGTATTCACCTCCTATCCCCTGACTCGTTAAGTACTCAGCTAGTGCTGTATTTGATGTAGACAGAAAGCTAAATACAGTCAAAACAGGAATTACAGCTACTTTTAGTATCTGGATTAATTTCATAAATGTAGGACTTACGCAACTGGCACAAGCGATGGCGTGGCGTAGCCGCGCCAAGCGCCCAACAACTAAACTAGAGACATGGCAACGTCCGGACGTTTTA
>NZ_JBALFC010000114.1:0-7622 GCF_036917755.1 Nostoc sp. | reverse complement strand
TTTGTCAAAGATGTTTCTGGGTGGTTGCAAGAAGGTAAGCTCAAGTACAAGGAAGATGTTGTACAGAAACTGGAAAACGCCCCGCACGCCTTCATCGGCTTACTACAAGGGAAAAACTTCGGCAAGCTAATTGTTCAAGTCAGCGACGATCCGACACGATAAGCATACTTTTTGATTGAACCTCACAGATAATTTAGCAACCAGCCAGCCGATTACGTACATCATACCCCCACTGAGAAACTGCGGCATTCCACCATCTTTGCCCAGATGACTCTAACGTTGGCAGTTCCAGGTACTCATCACGCTATACCTTTGGTTTCCACTGTTCTTGTAATGCACTAATTAAAATGGCATTTGGGAAAATTTGCAAATCATTCTTTTGCAAAGCCACTTAGTAAGCCTAACAGTCTCTCGTGAATTCACCTTTTCGCCGCCATTTATTTTTATTTTATTTACGCTTTGAAAAAACATTATTTTTAACCGTTAGACTATCATATGATGACTGATTACTAATAATTACAAACTACGCACAATCTCTTAATTATGAATGAATCCAATAATCCAGGAATACTTGAAAAGTTTGTCAATACAGTGATGGGGGTAAAAACTGGAAATCAACAACGGTATCCAAATACATCAATAGCTACGACACTAGAACTAGATATCAGAGCGGTTTTAGTTTATACACTAGGGACTATTTTACAAATCGTAGCCATGATTCTAGTGTTGCTGGTCATGGGAAAATTAGTAATGTTGATTGATAATAATTCTTCTTTTCCTAGTTGGTCTAGCACTTTATTGGCTGGATTATTTTTTGCTATATTAAGTATCCGTTCCCGAATTTTTTCTCTTTTAGATAATACTCGTTCTCGTCAGACTTATGATCAGGTAATCAGACCAAGATGGTCTCCTCCACCTTTAGTATTTCCCATAGTTTGGATGATAATCGCCGCTTTGCGGGTAATTTCTTCTGTATTGGTTTGGCAGCAGATGAATCACCAATTTTTAGTGCTGCCTTTAATTTTGTTTGTGGTACATCTGGCTTTAGGGGATACTTGGAATACGATTTTTACTGTAGAACGGAGATTAGGTGCTGCTGTCCCTGTAGTTATTTTAGGCCCTTGGTTATCTGCTGTAGTGGTGACGGTCATTTATTGGCAAACTAATCCTGTAGCGGGAATGACTTTATCATTTTCTTGTGTATGGTTAACTGTCGCTGCTGTATTGGTATTTAGAATTTGGCAATTAAATGGCTCGGAGCCATTGTATCCCTTAAAATTAACACCTGTGGAGAAATAAATACTTAAAATTCACCAAGACAAGAAAGCAAGGAAAAATATCACTTGACTTTTGAGTACCCCATTCAACATATATAAAAAACGGTAGATTCTCAATCTCTCTACTGTTTTTTATATATGTTGAATTTGAGACTTAATTAAATTAAAGTAGCACTCTTCTACCGTTGTCAATACTTCCTCGCCTATAACTGGTCTAGAGTTTTTTTAGAAGTGAAGGTAAAAGTATTACTATTGTTAATCGCTTATCATATCTTTTTACACATTGGGTATTCACCTACCCCACTCAACCTTACCCAAGCTTTAGATCCGGTGAGTGCAACATTCTCAAAAACAAGAATCAAATGCTGAAAATACAGAGATGAATGCTGGCTCTGAAGAAATAGGTGCTTTGTATAAAGCATCTATTTCAGGTGAAACTCAACCAGAGCAAAGGTTACAAGAAACCTCACGAACTACTCAGGAACAGCTCACGAACTCAAACGATGAGTTCGTGAGCTGTGTCTCTGACACGCTTACAGGAAATTCGCGTGAGGAGGAGACGGCTAACGCGCCCTTGAGGGTCGCGTCGCCTCTGTCTATTCAAAGCGTGTCAGAGAAAGAGAAAGACTTGCTTGTGGCAATGGACTGCACGACGCTGACGCTCGTGGATGGTACACAGGGTCAATCTACTTCGTTGTTAGCTGAAAACCAGGATTGTGACGTTGAACCGAGGGACTGTCATGAAGGTGGTTATTCCGCCGCGCCCGTCGCACAAAATGAATTTTCTGACAAGGAAGCGATCGCTAATCAAACTCAGGGGCAGGTAGAACAAAGTAATCCCACTTCGTTGTTAGTTGAAAATTCAGTTTCGGGTGGAGAAGTCAAAACAGTTGATGAGGGTGAAAGTTCCGCCGCGTCTGTCCCCAGTGCTGAAAAATGGTCGCATGAGGCGATTGTTGCTTTTGTCAAATATGCGACCTGTAAGAAGGGAAAAACTGAATCGAGCGGCGAATTCAGGGCAGAATCCGGGGTTTGACTTTTTGCAAGAGTGCTGGAATGATGATCCTGCTTTGCAGATCGTGATCAAAAAACTATTGGCGAAGTTTCCGCAGTGAGGACTTCCCGTGAAAAGTCAGAGTTAGAATGTGGCATCGCCCATCGCTTTTAGCAAAGATGGCATTGTCTACTACTCCTACACCACACAATTATGATGGACTGGAAAAAACTGCTGACACCTCAAAGGCTGGGTAAGAATGAACCAGAAGATATCCAGCATGGTCGTACTCCTTTCTTAAGGGACTATGATCGTTTGGTGTTTTCTTCTCCTTTTCGCCGCCTTAAAGATAAGACGCAGGTTTTTTCGTTATCCACAAATGACTACATCCGTACTCGTCTTATTCATAGCCTTGAGGTTTCCTGCGTTGGTCGCTCCCTTGGTAGGATTGTCGGAAATGAGATTGTGAAAAGACACCAGCTTGATAAGTATGGTTTCAGTGCTTCGGATTTTGGTGAAATTGTGTCTGCGGCTTGTTTAGCTCATGATATAGGTAATCCTCCTTTTGGGCATTCTGGAGAAGATGCTATTCGTACAGCGTTTCAATCTTGGCACGGCGCTGTTCAGCAAACAGAAGAAAATTTTTTTGATGAATCTCAAATAAGAGATTTTGAATTATTTGAAGGTAATGCACAAGGTTTCCGTATTTTAACTAAACTAGAAATGCCTCCTCAAAAAGGTGGAATGCAGCTTACTTGCCCGACTTTAGCAGCATTTACAAAGTATCCTAGAGAATCTTTAGTACAAGAATCTATTTTTAATGGATATAAGGGTAGAAGTATTAAAAAATACGGTTTTTTTCAAGCAGAGAAAGATTTATTTACTGAAGTAGCAGAAACAGTAGGGCTAATTCGTCGTCATGAACAAGTAGCATGGTGGGCGCGGCATCCACTTGCTTTTTTAGTTGAAGCAGCAGATGACATTTGCTACTCAATTGTTGACGTAGAGGACGGGCATCGTATGGGTTATATCTCGTTCGACGAAACTAAAGATTTACTTAACGAAATTGCGTGTATTGATATTCAACAAGCTAATGATAGCAATGAAGAAAAAGTTAAAAGAATGCGTGCTAAAGCTATTAATAAGCTTATCGAACAAGCAGTAGAGATTTTCTTAGAACACGAATCAGTAATACTTTCTGGAGAGTTTGATGAAGATTTGTTATCTTTAAGCAAATACGACAATCATCTAAAAAATATTAATCAAAAAACAAGGGCTACTGTTTTTGAAAACCGTGATGTAGTTAGTATTCAAATTGCCGGATATGAAGTTTTAGGAAAACTCTTTACTGAGTTTGCCAACTCTATTTTGAATAGTGATAAAAAATCACAATTAGTTTATCTTATGCTTCCTAAAGAATATTATCCAAAAGTTGAGGAAGATATTTATACAAAAATTCTTAGAATAACAGACTATGTTTCTGGTATGACTGATTCTTATGCTACTAGCTTGTTTCAACAACTTAGCGGTATTTCTTTAGGGGCAAGTTAGAATTATACAAATATTAGTTGTAATAAATTATACCTGTAAACAGGAAAGCTCATCTAGCATCTTAATTCTGCGATGCCTGCGGCGGGCGTAGCCATCGCTAATCAAACACCAGAGCTTGTAGAACAGGGAAATTCAGCTTCCTTATCGGGAAAAAACCAAGTCTCTGGTGTTGAAGTGAAAGCAGTTTATGAGAGTGAAAGTTCCACCGCGCCCGTGCCAAATCCTGAAAAATGGTCACATGAGGTAATTGTAGCAAGGTCAAATGTGCGACCGGAGCGTATGCAGAAACTTAAGGTGGCGGCGAATTCGGGGCAGAATCCGGGGTTTGACTTTTTGCAAGAGTGCTGGAATGATGACCCGGCTTTACAGATTGTGATTAAGAAGGTGCTGGTTAAGTTTCCGCAATGGGGAATTGCTTGTGTGGATGGGGTGTTGGTGGATTGGGAGGGGTAGCGTGAGCGGTAGCTTGAGAACTGTGTAAAGTAAAGTTTTGTAAAGTTTCCAAATTTTTGCGAAAAACTAGAGTTTTGGGCTGAAAACTTAGTAGCCTAATTACTAGCTATTTAGTAGGTAGTAACTTGATTTATGCTTAACTAAAATTTGCTGCTATTTATTATTGGAGGCAAGCAATGTCAGGTTTGGGTTTTACTCATTGGGGTGCTTTAGTGGCTATCGCTGTCGGTGTCAGCTTTTGTCCGATTGATTATGCAAGCGCTCAAATTACTCCAGATGGCACATTACTAAATAACTCTAGTGTCACAAGAGAGGGTGACACCTTTAACATCACTGGGGGAACACAAGCTGGCAGTAATTTGTTTCACAGTTTTGGTGAGTTTTCTGTGCCTACTGGTAGTATTGCTGACTTTAATAATGCTCTAGATATTCAAAATATAATTACTCGAGTAACGGGTGGATCAGTTTCTAATATTGATATTGATGGGTTAATTCGGACGTTGGGTACGGCTAACCTGTTTCTAACAAATCCCAATGGAATTGTATTTGGTGGAAATGCTTCGTTAAATGTTGGTGGTTCGTTTGTTGCGACTAGTGCAAATGCACTGCAATTTGGAAATCGAGGATTTTTTAGCGCTACTGATCAAAATATCCCTTCACCGTTGTTGACTGTTAATCCTTCAGCATTGCTGTTTAATCAGATTAATCAAAACGGAGGGATTCAAAACAACTCAGTAGCACCCGCAGGAACAGACCCAGCAGGCTTTGATGCATTTGGTTTACGAGTACCAGATGGAAAGAGTTTACTACTGGTGGGTGGGAATGTCAGCATGGATGGGGGACGATTAAATGCTTATGGTGGGAGAGCTGAGTTAGGAGGGTTAGCCCAAGCTGGTACTTTAGCTCTGGCTGTAGATGGCGATAATGTCAGCTTGATATTTCCTGAAAATGTTGCGCGAACTTCAGTATCCCTCACGAATCAAGCAGGTGTAATTGTAACTGGGGCTGGTGGTGGTAATATTGCAGTCAATGCCAGGAATTTAGAAATATTGGGAGGGAGTCTAATAACTGCTGGTGTTGGGAAAGGTTTGGGAACACCTGAAACTGTCGCCGGAGATATTACGCTGAATGCTACCGAGTCAATCAAAGTTGCAGGCACTGGGAGTAATGTTCGCAATCTTGTGGGTTTGGGGTCACTTGGTAATGGGGGTAACATTACTATCGATTCTGGTTCATTATCGTTACAAAATGGCGCTGAACTTATTGCCTCAACTTCAGGACTTGGTAATGCGGGGAATGTCAATGTTAATGTTACAGATGCTGTTGATATTGCTGGAAGAAACAGTGGGATTTTGAGTAGTGTGTCCACTGGTACAGTTGGCAATGGAGGTAATATTAGCATCGATTCTGGTTCCTTTTCGTTACGCGATCGCGCTGAACTTAGTGCCTCAACTTCAGGACTTGGTAATGCAGGCACAATTAAAGTTAATACTGCTCAAGTAAATATTTCTGGTAGCAATTCAAACATTAACAGTGACTTTCTCGTTAACTCTCAAAGTACGACGGGTACTGCTGGAGATATTATCCTTACCTCACCTAGAATTACCTTAGATAACACTGGCACACTCAACGCCCAATCTGCATCGGGTAATGGTGGCAATATCTTCTTACAAACTGATTTACTGCTTCTGCGTCGTGGCGCTCAAATTCCCACTACCGCAGTCACAGCCTTAACTGGTGGTAATGGCGGCAATATCTCTATTAACACTTCAGGAATCTTAATAGCAGTCAAGCCTGTTCCTGAACCAACTTTACCATTCAGTGTGTTTGCAATTACTGCTTTTTATGCTGCTTGGAGGTTAAAACGTAAGCACAAGCAAATAACTTTTTGAAAGCTTATCTTGGCGAAAAAATCAACACAAGCTAGCCCCCGCCAACAACTATAGTGTCTGTAGCAAAGTTTCTATAGCTTTCTATTTTTGAGGATCTGCTCCTTGAACACTGGAAGGAACATTTGAAATTCGCACCTTTAACTTGAGTGCAAATCCTTTGAATAATAATGTGCCAGTGGGTGAAGGTGAACCGTTTAGATTTTCGTTCACAGGAGAGCGTGTGACTGTCCGTAATTAATATTCTTCATACTCAATGGTGGAAGATAGCAATTGTGTCGGCTCGTTGGTTGATTGAAACGGGTAGCGATTAGCCATTCATGTAGTGGCTTTTGGCGATCGCACTTCAACTACTGGTATATTCCAGCAATCACCAGACAATTAAACTATACGGCAGAGCTAAGGCAGGTTTACTTTGATAACCGAAAAATACGAAGATGTGCTTCGGTTCTGGTTTCCAAGCCAACCAAGCCCCGATCAAGCAACGATGGTTCGTTGTTGGCAATGGTGGTTTCGCGGTGGGGCGGGTGCTGAAGTAATCGAGCATTTTTCACCACTGCTAGAACAAGCCATGCGAGGTGAACTAGATGCTTGGTCTGGTCAGCCGCGATCACGGCTGGCGCTAATTCTCGTCCTCGACCAGTTCTCGCGCTCAATCTATCCTGGTACAGTGCAAGCATTCGCACAGGACTCAAAAGCTTGTCAACTAACGATTGAAGGCATCAATGTAGGACACTATGAAGCTCTCAAAACCCCTTGGGAGAAGACCTTCTTCTTCCTGCCATTGGGGCATTCTGAGGATCTTAGCAAATTGGAACTGGCAATTAAACTTGCGGACAACCTTGTGCAGGAAGCACCACAGGAGTATCGTGCATTACTAGAGTTCTCCGCAGCGCAAGCACGGCGACATCGAGATATACTTATCCAATTCGGTCGCCATCCTCATCGTAATAAAGCTCTAGAACGTCAATCAACCCCTGAAGAACTTGAGTACCTCGCAAGTGGTCAGCTTGTACATACGCGATCAATGCCGTCTCACCTATCGCAATTTCTCTGTGACACTTGAGCAATCTAATTTCCTTCGAGTCATTAACAAGTGCAAGAACTTTTGCAGCAGTTGAGGGAAATACCCTGTACTTCACAGTTTCGACTAAATGCAGAGATTCAAAGAACCGTTAAGCGGTGCTGGGAGAATGTACCGGGTGCGTAGACGCTTTAAGCGGCTTGTTGTAGACATTGCTTACTTGCCCCTAAATTCATTTATGGAGATAAAGATTTATAAACTTGTTGTTCAAAAAAGAGCATTTATGCGTGGGGTAAAAATGTTTGAATAATGAAATTGATAATTTTGAATTTCGAGAAGCGAGTGAGGCGATCGCTACTCGTTTTCAAGCTAGACTCTGGCGCATAGCACTGTTTTATGAACGAGTGATAAATTTGTGCAAAAAAAATCAATGC
>NZ_JBALFC010000113.1:0-20209 GCF_036917755.1 Nostoc sp. | reverse complement strand
AATGCTTGAAACAAGACTCCAAGAATATGACTCCAAGTGACCTCGTGATTGCCGCATAATTTCCGACCCTTTTTTACGGTGACGTGTACTTAGTGCGTAGTAACCTTGATGGCACAGGTCATTACTTCTACGTAGATAGACAGGCTGGGTTTAATTCCAACCAGCAAGCAGACCTGATTAATTTCTTGCTAGCACTTGATGACAATCCTGGAAGCTTTTAATTTTAGCTACAGCTGATATTTTTTGTTAATACCAAGTCGTCTAGTGATAGATCATGAAGGCGACTTGGTATTACTTTAAGTAAGAATAAAATGGCAAGCGCATTTTAATGCAATCTAGCTCGGTGATGCACTATGAACCTTATGAGATAACATAACACCAGAAATTTAAATACAACGACTGACAGCACAATTAACAGCAGCATACAATCGCATTGCTACTTTGGAAGAACAATTACTTAGAGAGAGAATTCATTAAATTTAACCTGAGTTGAATGAATTAAAAAAATGGCTGGAGGTAGGAAAGACAAACCTTTAGGTTCAATGTCGAGCGATCGCTTTATGGGCAGATATATAAGTATAAGCAACTAATTCAGCCATCAAATTGATAAAAAACTTAAACACGCTATTACATATATCTACGTAAGAGTGTGATATATCTACCTATAGGCTTTTAGTCACTACCTCACTATGAAACAAAAAAACAACAACCCTAAGACTGGTGTCTTTAGGGTTTTGTATCGTTCAAAAACCAAGATTTTCTTATTAATCTGCGTTTTTATCATTAGTGTTTTTGGCATCTTGTTATCAAATTGGTTGATCACAAGCCAGACAGCTTTCGCAAAAATTGACCTTTTGCAACCTGCTCCGACTCAACCGTTAGGCTATTACGACTATTTTGGCAAACTGCTGAGTCCTCAAGAAGCATCACAACTAGTTGTAAATAAAGGATTTGACCCTAAAAATCCCATTTCCTATCAACGGGTAGGAGCAGTTAAAGTTACTCAGGAATTAATCACTCAAGGCGAAAATATATTCTTCAACCGTAAAGTTGGCGACACATTTGGTTTGCAAGGCGTATTCGGTCTTGGGCAAGGCTCTGCTATTCTTGCAGAAGAATATGCTAGAGCAATTTATAATTTGCAAGGTCAGCCAACGAACAACTTACACATTACCCTCTTAAAGGATATCCCCTTAGGTAGTCGGACTTTTCTCAAAGGAACTGTCATTAATACAGGCTTAAAAGTGGACAAGGGAGGAAATATTGTCGGAAGTGCGCCTAATGGTGACTTTACCTGTGCAATTTGTCATGTCACTCTTTCCAAGGAAGGTAAAAGTCTTCCAGGAGTCCCAAATAGTGAAATTGCCTTTCCCCTTTTTCTTGCCTTAGCACCAAATTCAGCGGCTGCGTTTGCACGGGCAAAATTCAACCCCCTAGACCCACAATACCAAGGTAATGGCAAAACTATTATTGACAGTAAAGGTAATGTAGTAAGATTACCAGATCCTGAAAAGTTTGAAAAAGCTTTTGATGATGCCTTATTAGGTTTACCTTTTGGTAATTTCGAGAGTTCACCAGATGGCATTAATAACACCACCCAAATTCCCAGTTTATTCACATTTAAGAATCAGCCTTATGGTGCAGATGGAACTTCGGCTGTTGGACCCTTTGCTGGACTGACTTCTCTCACCAGTGCTGTCCATTCTTCAGAAATTAACTTGTTGGCAGCTGCTCAAT
This sequence comes from Nostoc sp., assembly GCF_036917755.1. Taxonomy (GTDB): domain Bacteria; phylum Cyanobacteriota; class Cyanobacteriia; order Cyanobacteriales; family Nostocaceae; genus Nostoc. The sequence continues at coordinate 18,472 of NZ_JBALFC010000113.1, read as the reverse complement.
TAAGTTCAAAAACTCTTGGTATTGACCCAGAAGTTTATATTGGTACATTTCTTCAGAATGCTGCCACTCCTAGCCTACGTTTACCAGAAGGAGTGACACTAAAACCCTCGGAGTGGCTACGCGGAGTGATTGCACCGAATCCTACACAAGCAGAATTAGAAGACCAAATTCCTGCTCCTGGCACAGGAAGTTACCCAAACCTGCAAGTCAATCTATTTACAAGCAATGGTTTGGTTTTCAGCCCAAATACTGGAAAGCCGGGCGATATTGCCAGTGGCTCTTTCTTATTTGCTGACAATGCTATGTCTGCTTTTCAAAATAGCTTAGTACCGCCTGCTAACCAGACTTCGGAAAACTGGCAAGCGTTGAACAACAATTCTGTTAAACGTGGCGCAAAAGTTTTTGAGAAAGCCAATTGTGCAACTTGCCATATTCCACCCTTCTTCACTGACAACAAAATTCATCCAATTGATGAAATTCGTACTAACCCAGCCCGTGCTGAGTCTCACTTGGCGCTGAATAAATTGTTAGTACCACCCAAGCTATACACTTTTAACACTCCCGTTCCCATACCTGCTAATGCTGAAGTGCTAGATTTACCAACGCTGGGTATCTCTGATACTCCCACGACTCTACCCAAAGGTATACTACCAAAAGGTGGTTATAAAACTACTACGTTACGTGGTCTTTATTTAAGCGCACCATATTTGCACGATGGTGGCGTAGCAATACGCGCAGGAAGTTTGAAGATTAACTCAAATGGTAGTTTCACGGTAGTTGACAAGAGGGGATTAGGGTTAACTGGCACTCTCAATCAAGGTATAGCAGCCGATGCTGCTAGCAGCTTGCGTGCTTTAGTTGACCGCGATCTTCGTACCTTAGTTGTAAAAGCCAATAAAGCTAACCCTAGTTTAGTGTTTAGTAACCTTGATGGTACGGGTCATCACTTCTACGTAGATCAACAGGCTGGGTTTAATTCCAACCAGCAAGCAGACCTGATTAATTTCTTGCTGGCACTTGATGACAATCCTGGAAATTTTTAATTTTAGCTATAGCTGATATTTTATGTTAATACCAAGTCGTCTAGTGATATGTCATGAAGGCGACTTGGTATTACTTTAAGTAAGAATATTACAGATATAGCAACGGACAGGTAGCTTAGGACAGCAATAAAATCACAAAGTACGCTGTTGAAGGCGCGTTTCCCGCCAACTGTCCTAACGGCTTTGGCGACTGCTATAAATGCCTTTATGGGGCTTCTTCTGAAAAGCTACTGCTTGCCTTCGCTTTGTCCACCAGCCAAAACCAAGAGCAAGCAATGAGCCACTTACTGTATAGGGTTCGGGAACAGGACGTGGTATGACACTAAAACTGCCATAATCTACATCGCTTGAAAGCTCTGAATAACCTTCATTGAAACTACTGTAGAAGAGGTTAACCTTCCCATTTCCGTCTTCTCCGCTCCCAGAAACCAGGTAAGAAAAACCGTTCTGGCTTAACAGGGGCGTACTCGCATTTAAGAGATTATCATTGACTCCGTATGTACCTGATGAGAGCAGCCCGATGATTGTCTCGGTAATTCCTTGGGCTTTCCTTGTGCCACTGATTCCTGTGATTGTGTAATTGTTGTTTATGGGATCTAGATCGGTAGTAGTGAGGATGCCGCTAGCGGAAATCGGTGTACCATTTGCCTGATAACTGGGAAAAGAATACTGAAAATCAAATAACTGTACAGCTTGTGCCGCAGAAGATGCAGCAACACCAGTGATACCTATAACAGCACTAGTAGTTGCAATACCAAGCTTTTTGACTATTTTCATCAGATAATTCTCCTGAAAAACAAGAAGGTAAACAAAGTTGCATATTCAAATTGCTAGAAAGAAGCGCTATACCTTAATTAATTATTGATTTGCCTAAGTACGGCTTTGGTAAAATTGTACCGAATTGAGGGTTAAAATTTAAACCCATAACTCTACCGTCTTCCCGCAGGGTAGGAGCGCAGAGTTATGCAGAGAATTCGTTACAAATTAATGAGATGCTGTACTTAGCCGTTCCAGTTGGGCTTCAATGGCTGCCAAAAGTTGGTGTTGCTGCCAATCTTGGCTAAGATGGGCGGCTATGCAAGCGGCTCCAGCACCGATACCTTCTTTCACAAAGCCTTGCTCATAAGCTCTCAGTTGGGGATAACGAGAATCAGCAAAGCTCAGATGAGTTGCTAATAGGGGAGGGGTTCTTCCACTCTGAGTTAAGCTGCCTTTTCCTAAGCTGAGGGCTAAGTCAACTGTAGCGCCAGTAGGGTCTTCTGCCACCCAGCGAGTTGTGCCTACAACTACTGCCTCTGGTCGCCATGATAAAGTGTAAGTTTCAGCGATCGCACTGATCAGCGCATAAACCGCCAGCATTTGCGTCCCACCAGCCAGCATTACACCACAACTACGACTAGCTGCGATCGCCATCCCAGCTACCACTACTTGCATGGGATCGCCCACGGCGGCGACGAGTTGTAGAGGATCTACGGAATTTTGGATTTTGAGTCGCACCTTTGGTGCGCTTTCAGCGCAACTTGGATTTTGGATTGGAGATTGGAAGTTTATCTCCTCTTGTTCTTTGCTCACCATCATCTTCTCCAGTCCAGTTTGCACTAGTGTCCACTTTTGCGCGTGGTTACAAACAGGGTGGCTACTGTTAACTTTTCCGGCAGCTTCTATACCTAAACCAGTTAAGATTGCCAGGGCAGTTGTAGTGCCTCCAACGACGCACTCACTGACAATCAGATACCCCTGTTGGATATTGGCAGCAAGGCGTTCTCCCCAAAGTAGCCCTTGTTCAAACAAGTGGTGTACCGTTGTGATTTCCATAGCAGCACCTCCACTTAAACACTTAGCAGGAGCGCCACCCAAATCAATTACTGGCACAGCAGGAGACTGGGGTAAACCAGCATTAAACAAATGAACTGGTATCTTTAATGATTCAAAGACAGCGCGAGAAATCAGCACTGGTGAAGCCCCAGCCGCTAATGGTGGTAAGGGATATTGGGCTTTATGTTCTGCCCCGTAATACAAAAACTCGGCATCGGCACAAGCAGTATATTTCCGATCCTCTGGAGTGCGACCAGCTGCTGAAATCCCTGGAATTAAACCAGTTTCAGTAAATCCTAAAACACAGGCAAATACGGGTAGACAGCCACGATACCGTTGTAGCCATTCTTCACCCTGTTCTTTTTGGGTATAAATACGAATTTGGGAATTGGGCATTGGGCATGGGGCATTGGGCATGGGGCATGGGGCATTGGGCATTGGGCATTGGGCATGGGTGATTAGTTAGGACTCATCATTTAACCAAAGACAAATGACAAATGACTAACCCTCATAATCCATGAGGACTTGCACCCAGCGTGGTGGACGGGGAATAGGGTTGCCCAGACGGTCAAAAAGCAACCATGCTGCCAGATGTACCACAAAAAGGTAGATAAAGTTGTTGAGTACAATTAAAGCGATCGCTCCCACTTGAATTAAAAACACACTGGGACTCGCCAATAAACTCAGCTTCAAAAATACCCACTCAATGAACTCAGTCACCTGGGTAATCACATAAATCCACAGGTCTTCACCCGACAAAACAGACAGCAACCACAGCCGAAAAAAGACTCCCAAAGTACCCAACAGCGTACCCAAGGTGATAGAAACAATCCAGGGAACACGACGACGATACCAGGTCGCCCCCAAAAGGACGCCCATAAACCCGTAGGGCATGACAAACAGCAAACTGCGGGCTGGCCCCATCAGTACCGTCAGTAGTAACCCGGAGGTGAGTGCTGCCATCCATGCGGCACGTTTGCCCCAACGCAGATAAACTAGAGCGATCGGCACCGGAAAAAATATCCGCAAAACTGGGCCCAAGGGAAAGTAGAAATTAATAAACCAAATTAAGCTAGCGGTACTGGCTAAAAAGGCCGTTTCCACCATCCTCAAAGGCGCATCAGCCTTAAGTTGAGGAGGCATTAACTGCTGTTCTTTGTCTAACCAATGATTCTGGGGAGTTGGAGATTCAGTCGATGGATCTTCCTCCGGCTCATCTGGTAGAGAATCTAAAATACTCATATCTGATAATTAATTAATTGATTGCCGTAAGTCCCCCGCTTGGTACTTCACACTATCATTCTTTCCAATGCTGACAAATCGGGAATACAAAGACTGTCTTGATCCCGTCTAATCAAGCCTTTTTTTTCTAGCCTTGTCAACACTCGTGTCACCGTTTCCCGCGCCAGTCCGCTCAAACTGCTCAATTCCCGATGAGGTAAATTGGGGATTTCGGTTCCTGTTTGCCCTTTTTTTCCCTGTCCTTCTGCCAAAAATAGCAACGTATCTGCCACCCTTGACTGACTATCAGATTCCCGCAACCGCAATCGGCGATTTACTTGCCGCAAACGTCGTGCCATTAGTTGCGCCAATCGAACTCCCGCCAAGGGTTCTATCTGAAGTAACTTGACAAAATCCTGAGCAGGCATACTGCCAATTACCGTCGGGGCCAAGGTAATCACATCTGTGGATCGAGGTACTTCATCTAGTGCGGCCATTTCACCAAACAATTCCCCTTTACCAAGAATATTCAGCGTTACCTCTTTTCCTTCCAGATTGTAGGTGCGAATTTTTACCCATCCGTCCAAAATAAAATAGACAGAACCGCCCCAGTCATTTTCCAACAGAATCACCTGATTGGCTGGGTGAGTGCGGGTGACAAGATGGATCAGGGCTGATTCCACAGCAGTTTCTGGCAACCCTTGAAAAAAGGGAGCAGAGGTGATCATCCAGGGATTAGCCTGTGCTTGCAAGCTATATCGGTCTTCCATTACGACATTTTATTTAAGCTGCTATATACACATAACAAACAAGAGCGCCATTTTTAGCTTCAGCTATCAAAGAACAGCTCCCTTTCAAAGATAAAACTAAACTATGCTACAGAAGAAAGCGACAAGAACGTTTTTCTAAACAATCTTTACCTATAAGTTAAACGGGGTAAAAGTTTTGCAAAAAGTAGTTTATAGCCGGCGGTTGTATTGCTTAGGGGCTAGCTGCACTGCAAACTTGATTAGTTAAGAATATAGGCAAACAACATCAATGATACCAAAAAGAACAGGGTGAAGATTGCCACGACTCCCACTAATCCATAACATAATGACAGTCACAAGTCCAAGCAGCGGCTTTTGCCACTCAAAACTTCTCCTATGGTCGATGCTGCGCCTAGCAAGATCCTCATAGGGGTACGGTGATTGTAAAGTAATTGTCACATTAGTTGACATACATTTATAGGTAAGGTGATAAAAGTGACTTTCAGTGCAGATGAAATTCAAAAGCTGATCGCAGACATTGACAACTTACTTGCCAACGGTGGCAAGCGCCTGTCTAAATTTCTGTCTGGTCAGGCGCAAGAGCCTAAAGAAGTTTTAGAGCGAATTCGTGACTTCTTGGTGAGGTTACAAGAAAAAGAAGCATTAGAGAGAGGCATTCCAAATCAGTCTTCTGAAGAACCGCGTTCGCCTTTATTAACAAAATTAGTTGATCAAGGTCATAACCAGTATCCACTACCGCAGATCGAACCCAATCAGCAACAGATTGCTGTTGAAGCCGGACAATTAAAAAGTGAATTTTCGAGATTGATTGGGCCATTGCGATCGGAATTAGAAGGACTATTGCAAGAGCGAGCCACTCTCATACAGGAAATTCGGCAGCTAGAGCAAAGGCGATTGCAAAACTACTCCTTAGCGCAGCAGTTGACAAACCAGGAGCAAATTATTACCGAGTTTTTACAAGTACTCATGAGTCGTCTTCTGCCAACTTTAACGCCACTGGTAGGACAGAATTTGGCAAATTCCCCCACTTCATCAGGAGTAACTAATCACACCAACTCAGAACCAACAATTTCTGCAAATCAACCTTTTTTAGAATCACCAGACGGTGGGGAGCGGTTAACCCAGTTGTCCAGGGAGTTGGATCAACGCCTATTATCACTAGATGGGACGGTGAATGTAGTCTTTGAGGCACTACAGCGCAACATTAATACTTATTACGAATCCCTGTCGCAAGCACTGGCAAGAATGCATAGCAAGGGGATGCAAGGCGAACAGCTGATGGCCAGCTTTCTCAACAATTTGACCCAGAATTTGCAGCAACAATCCCCTAGTTCTCAATCATCTTTCCTGGGGGTAGAATCTGAGACACCACCATCATTGGCTGACCCCGGAGCGATCGCTGCTGAAGTTACGCCCCAGCCGTTGGAGTTTATACAGCCAGAAACTTCATCTTCACTGACAATTAATTCTGAGCCACAAGAGACTACCCTCACAGAAGATTTAGATGCAGCGCTGTTGCAGCTTGGTTTACACTCGTCTCAATCTTCTGAAAGCTCGACCGAATTACCGCAAGATATTTCTGCGTTAATTGGTGATGAAGTAGACCAACTTTACGCCAGTTTGTTTGGTACTGATGATGTTAATAATTCAAGCCTCGATGTTGACTTATCTGCTTTTACAGCCTCCCCATCACCGTTAAACATCGCTGAGGGCGCACCTGTGTCTCCAACCGTGGATATGGGTCTTTCAACCCAAGAAACTTTAGCAGAAACCACAGATTCATCATCCGAGCCACAGGAAGAATTATTTTTTGAAGAGGATACTGACCTAGACTCGCCTCTTAGCAACTCTGTGCCACAAACAGAAGGTTTGCCCGTGGAACTCGGCACTCAGCCAGTTAGTGTTGATACAATTAATACCCTAACTGACCTATTACCTGATACGGGTAGTGAGCAGCAACTCCTGGAAGTATTATTCTCTGTGGAGGATGCCACAATTACAGCCCCAGTTACTCCAGAAGTAGCAGAAATTGCGTTGGCAAAGCCTACCGAAGGTATCGCCACATCGGAAGTATTAATTAACGATGATCAGCCAGAACCATCTTCAGATAACTACATTACTGCTTCATCCCAGGAAAACTTGCTTTCTGTTGAGTCAAACCAGTCTCCAGCCGTACCTGATATTTCTTTAGATGAAGAACAGTTGCAGCAATTAGATCGGGATTTGGCTAATTTTGATCGGCAGCTAAATTCTGAGTTGCAGCCAGATACTAACTTGGATATTTACCCGGAAGTGATTGGTAACACTCAAGACACGATCGCCACGACTTCCCCTGAGCCGCAAACAGAAAATACCTCAACTGCGGCTTTCTCCAGTTTGGCAGTTCCCCTGGTAGAAACTGAAAAAAATGAAGTCACAACTCCTGTTGAAGAAAGTTCTTTACCTGCAATTTCCAACTCCATAAATAATCCAGAAGTTTCGCTCAATGTTCTAGAATCAGTCTGGTATTTAGGAATTGATTTAGGTACAACAGGAATTTCTGCCGCATTATTAAATCGCTCGACTTTTGTTGTACATCCTATCTACTGGTCAGCAGAAAATCCGCCAGGAACGACTTCCTTTCAGCAATCGTTTCGTTTACCAACAGAGGTTTATCTGCCTACAGCTTCTATACCCCAAGGCGAAAACGAAAGTATCGAAGCACATGAGCAGACAGCACCTGCGGCTGTTGCCCAAGATAAAGTGCCGGATCACTCGGCTACCACTCCTGCAACACCGAGATCAACAGCAGAACCGATGAGAAATAATCTCTACTCGGCGCAGTTGAAGCCCTATTTACAAGTAGCCATTCCCTACAAGAGTGAACGGGAAAAATGGGAACCTGTTTTGCAATTAAATGAATTTTCGGCTGGCCCTTTGATTTGGGTGGTGCGATCGCTCTCTAAGCTACTATTAACCCTGAAATCTGATCATACTAGTACCACCCCTAGTTTAATAGCTGCTGCTGTTGGGATCAGCGAACAAAATTTTCCCCAGATTATCAATAATATTGCTGGTGTAATTTGTACCTGTCCATCTAGCTGGTCGGAACAATACCGCTTTAACGTGCGGGAAGCTTTACTCACTAGCAAACTGATTCAACATCCGCAGCAAGTCTTTTTTGTGGAAGAAGCGATCGCTAGTCTACTCCCAGAACTGGATGGTGCTAACGGTGAGCAAGTAAAATTAAGCGATAGTCAAGGTTCTCATCCAGCAAAAACCAGCGAACATCCCATTCTTGGCAACACTCTTGTAATTAACATTGGGACAACTGCCACAGAAATGTTGCTGGTCGATGTACCAGAAACCTCACTGCAATTGACATACAATGATTTCATGCTCCACAGTTTTGCCTATGCTGGCAAGGGAATTGAACAAGATATAATCTGCCAGCTGCTTTTGCCACCTAAATCTCGGCAATCACGCCCAGAAACAGCAAGCGATGCCTGCGGCGGGCTACGCCAACGCAAAACTATTACCAGTAATCCTTGGCAATGGCAACCCTCAATTCCCGGTTTAGACCAAATGCGTTGGCAGAGTTTAGGGTTGGAAGAATTAGAATTACCCAGAGTCGGAGAACCAGATATCATCGCTCGGATTCGCCTTCAGCAGCGTTTAGAAAGTTCTCTACTAGGACAGGCGGTATTAGATGCGGCACTAGCCCTCAAGCTGATTTTGCAACACCAAGACTCTTTTACCCTGGAATTGGCCGATCAGCAGTGGATTTTGCAGCGACGAGACTTAGAAAGTCAGGTATTTATCCCCTTTGTGCGCCGCCTAAACCGAGAACTCAACAAATTATTGGTAGCTCGTGGTATCCCCACAGAAGCAATTAATCAAGCTATCCTGACTGGTGGGGTGGCTTGTATCGGGACGGTGAACCGGTGGCTACGACAAAAACTCCCCAGCGCTAAGATTATTCAAGATTTATATCTCGGCGAAAACGGCGCTCCAAATTGCAGTCGCGTTGCTTATGGTTTGGCGATGTTGCCTCTACATCCCCAGATTTTAGATATACCCAGGCAACAATACACTGATTATTTCCTATTTACAGAATTGCTGCGGCTACTACCAGATCGACCCTTATCTTTCGGTGAAGTTATCCAGTTATTTGAGGGTCGTGGGATCAATACTCGCACTTGTCAGCAACGCCTGCTGGCTTTCTTGTCAGGGGAATTGCCTTCCGGTTTGATACCTTCAGTTACAGACTCAACTTGGCTTACCCAGAGTTCGCAAGAAAATCCCGACTATCAGGCGATCGCCACAGCACCACTTTTTGAAAAACAGGGAAGTCTCACTTATCGTCCGAATTCCCAACAACTGCTGTCTTTGCGTCGCTATTTAGATGCGATCAAGGCTAGTAATCAGCAATCACTGGAGGAGCCATATACGGTGAATTTCGTTTTAGAGGTTGATCAAGGTGCAACGCATTCATAAGCCAGAGATGTAGGCGGGTTTACCCTCGCTCTCGTCTAGCATCCCCATGCCCAAACGACGCATACGCCGATTTTACGTCGGTCACATCCTCATGTGGCTCTCTACTCTAATAATTGTAATTTTTTGGATGTGTACGAATAACACTATATTTTTATCTGATGGAAAAATAATGCTGAAAATACTGTAGATTTATAATCTACCATCTTAATTGAAAGATTCTGTAAACTTTGGGTTTTCGGTTTTTATATTGTTTAAATTTTGTGTATGTTAACACTCGGTAGGAACGACAGAAGCAGTAAAAATCGCCTAAAAATTATGTCCATGTCTACACTACTAATGCAAAAAGTCCTGTTGTAGATAAGTTAGCCTTTGTGAATAATCTTTATCTTTATTCAGTAAATTGTTCGCAACAGCCTTCACACCCGTCAACTTTAAGCGTGAGAAAACGATTAATTGACATTGTTGGAGCTATTGTGGGGCTGGTTATTACACTTATAGTAGCAATTCCTGTAGTAATTGTTACCTTTATACATGATCCAAATACAATACTCTATTCCCAAATTCGCTGTGGTTTGAACGGAAAAACTTTCCGCATATGGAAATTCCGTTCGATGATCGTCGATGCCGATAAATTCAAGCATTTGGTTGAAAACCAAGCCAAAGGTCACATCTTTAAGTCTGTTGACGATCCTCGCATTACTTATGTGGGTAAATTTTTGCGGCGTACTAGCTTGGACGAATTACCCCAATTTTGGAATGTTTTGTTAGGGGACATGAGTTTAGTTGGTACTCGTCCACCGACTCTTGATGAAGTTAGCCATTACGATCTACACCACTGGGATAGATTGCGAGTCAAACCAGGCATTACTGGAGAATGGCAGGCTAATGGACGTTCCAGCATTACAGACTTTGAAACTATTGTCAAGATGGATATAGATTATCAAAACAAGTGGTCTGTAACTTATGATCTGAGTCTAATTATTAAAACTATCTGGGTAGTATTGAAAAAGACTGGTGCTTATTGAATTGGGGCATGGGGCATGGGGCATTGGGCATGGGGAGAGAGATTTCTATCCCTTGACACCGCTACCTGTTTCTGTGGGTACAATGTAACGTTGTACAAATAAAAATAGTAATAATACTGGGGCGATCGCAATTACTGAACCAGCAGCTACCAACCGCCAGTCAAGAGAAAATGTCCCTGCTAGCTTTGCGACTCCCAAAGGAAGAGTGTATAAATTTTCGTCTTGGATGATAATTAAAGGCCACAAAAAATCACTCCAAGCACCAATGAATACAAAAATAGCTAAAGTTACCAGTGCTGGGCGAACTGCTGGTAACATTATATGCCACCACAAACCTAACTCCGAACTGCCATCCATTCGGGCGGCTTCTTCTATCTCTTTGGGGACACTCATAAAAGCTTGGCGCAACAGAAAAATGCCAAAGGCAGAAGCTAAACTCGGAAAAATCATCCCCAAATAACTATTTGTCAAACCCAACTGGACTGTCAAAATATACAGGGGAATCATCACGATTTGGAAGGGAATCATAATCGTGGAGACGATCGCTACAAAAATGCAGTCTCGCCCCACAAACGATAATCTTGCCAACGGATAGGCAGCTAAAGCGCAAAATAGCAGATTTAAGCCCACAGTCAGCACTGACACCAAAGTACTGTTATACAGGTATTGTCCAAAAGGTAGAGAGTTCCACACACTAGAGAAGTTATTTAGTGTTGGTTGAGTAGGCAATAACTGTGGCGGCGACTGAAAAATATTTTCCGTAGGCGATTTTAAGGATGTACTAATTAACCATAGTAAAGGAAAGAGCATCACCAGTGCGATCGCTCCCAATAGCGCATACATTAGCAGACTTTGCGATCGTGATTTTTTCCAGTTCAGCATTTGATTTTGCAAATTTTATTTTGTAATTCAACAGAAATGTAAACACTCAAGCTACTTGCTGTTTATTTTGAAAAACATTTAAGGTATATCTAGCTCTAGTTTTAAGAATATTTAATTGGTCAACTTGTGCCAATAATCATTCTACAATTTCACTTTCTTCATTTGATGATGTTGTCCTTCATCATCCTGAATCCTTCAACCTTTTTGAGTCAATCCGGTTTCCGCACAGATAGCTTGTAGTGGTTTATCCCAAGATTCAATCGGTATTTGGGACAAATAGGCAAAATCAAAGACAATTCCGATAGTCGGCTTTGTCTGCCACTGCGGTAAACTGAGCAAGCGATCGTAATATCCGCCGCCATAACCCAAACGATATCCTTGATAGTCGCAAGCTACACTGGGGACGAGAATCAAATCTACTTCAGCAGCATCTATGATTGGAGCGTTGGGGTGTGGTTCAATAATGCCATAAGCGCCACTTTGCACAGAATCTTCAAGTGCCCAAATATGCCAACATAGGGATTTATCAACGCAGCGAGGAAATCCCCAACGGTATTTGGTGTTTGCAAATAGTGGACTGAGGTCAGGTTCTTGGCGAAAGCTGAAATAAGCAAGTATTGTTTTTGCTTGGGTAAAGAAAGTAGAGTTTTGTAAATGAGAGCAAATGCGATCGCTTTTTTCTCTCCACTCTCCAACGGACATTGATTGACGTGTTTTAAGTAAAGTGCGGCGTAGTTCTGCTTTATTTAATTGATGATTAACTTTGTCCATAAAAATTTATAGCGTCAAATAAATAAGCTGGGCATCGCCCAGCTTAAGTACACTACACTCATTAGTACATCGTTATGCAGCGTGTTGACGGTACCATTCAATGGTATTCTTTAGCCCTTTCTCAAAGCTCACCTGAGCCGTGAAATTAAAGGCTTGCTTCGCCCTTTCAGTATCTAAACAACGGCGGGGTTGACCATTAGGCTTGTCAGTTTGCCAAACAATTTCACCCTTAAACTCCATCAATTCGCAGATTAGAGTTACTAAATTAAGGATAGAGATTTCCTCACCCGTTCCCAAGTTAACTGGTTCCGATTCGTTATAGAATTGAGTCCCCATAACAATCCCGCGCGCTGCATCTTCTGAATAGAGAAACTCGCGCGTGGGACTGCCATCACCCCAAACTGGAAGTAGCTTTTCTCCGTTAATTTGGGCTTGGTGAACTTTGCGAACTAATGCTGGAATAACGTGGGAACTTCCGGGGTCAAAGTTATCTTCTGGGCCATATAAATTTACTGGCAGTAAGTAAATCCCATTAAAACCGTACTGCTGGCGGTAAGATTGCAATTGGACTAAAAGCGCTTTTTTTGCAATTCCGTAGGGGGCGTTGGTTTCCTCTGGGTAGCCTTTCCAAAGATCATCTTCTTTGAATGGCACTGGGGTAAATTTAGGATAAGCGCAGATTGTGCCAATACAAACGAATTTTTCGACTCCAGCTTGATAGGCAGCGTGAATTAGCTGGGTTCCCATGATCAAGTTATCGTAAAACAACTCTGCGGGTTTTTCGCGGTTCAAACCGATGCCACCGACATGAGCTGCTAGGTGAATAATTATGTCTTGCTGGTCAACTGCACGTTGGCTATTTTCCCAAACACGTAGATCGGAATCTTGCGATCGCGGTATTGTAATCTTCTCACGATCAGCCCCTGCTTTACACAGTTGATCGATCACCTGACGACCTAGAAACCCCGACCCACCAGTGACGAGAATGCGTTGATTTTTTAGTTCTAAGGCGGTCATATTTTTATCCTCTGTGGTGCGCGAATCAGAAATGCAAAGCGCCTAGTTCTTGACGAGTAGTAGCAATATCATGTTGAAATTGCGAACCATTTCCATTGGGTGAAGTGTGACCCAATGCTTGTAAGTCTGCTTCTACCATTAGAGAAACTAGTTCTTCAAAGGTTATTGATGGTGCCCAGCCCAACTTCTGCCGTGCTTTCGTAGAATCGCCAATCAATAACTCTACCTCAGATGGACGGAGGTAACGCTCATCAAACTCTACATAATCTTGCCAATTGAGATTCACATAACTAAATGCCAGTTCCAAAAACTCCCGTACCGAGTGAGTTTCACCAGTAGAAATTACGTAATCCTCTGGCTCCTCTTTCTGCAACATCAACCACATGGCTTTGACGTAATCTTTCGCATAGCCCCAATCTCGCTTGGCATCTAGATTACCCATGTAAATTTTTTTCTGCTTACCAGCAACGATACCAGCCACTGCTCTAGTAATTTTGCGGGTTACAAAGGTTTCACCCCGTCGTGGTGACTCGTGGTTAAAAAGTATGCCGTTACAAGCAAACAAACCATAAGACTCACGATAATTTACAGTTTGCCAGTGGGCGTAAACTTTTGCACAGGCATAGGGACTACGCGGATAAAAGGGCGTTGTCTCAGTTTGAGGTATTGCTTGTACTAAACCGTACATTTCTGAAGAACCCGCCTGGTAAAATCGCACCTGAATTCCGGTACGCTGTTGGTAGTCTCGAATTGCTTCCAACAGACGCAGCGTACCCATTCCTACAGCATCCACCGTATATTCTGGCGAATCAAAGCTGACTCTGACATGGGATTGAGCGCCCAGGTTGTAAATTTCTACTGGCTTGACTTCTTCTAAAATACGCCGCAAGGTCGTACCATCCGTCAAGTCACCGTAGTGCAGAAACAACCGCACTCCCTCTTTGTGGGGGTCTTCGTAAATGTGATCGATGCGGTCTGTGTTGAAGGTAGAGGTTCGGCGAATAATGCCATGAACCTCATAACCTTTTTCCAGCAAAAACTCAGTTAGATATGAACCATCTTGACCAGTAATACCAGTAATTAACGCTCGCTTTTCTTGCGTCATGCTCAATTCTCCTTTATTGTCTTTGATTAAAAAGTTACAGGCAATCTGATACAACTTAGCAGCTAATTGCCGAATTGCCTAATGGGAAACCTACGAGTTATTGTGATTATGATACTTTTTCCGTAGATAAATATACTTATATAAAAATGAATTTAACACGTAAACCAACCTGAGATAGATGAAGATTGTTTAATTATGTATATTTTTTTAGATAAAAATTCTTTTTGTGTACGCTGTTTTTTGTGAAAACTTCATATATTTCTGGTTTTGTGAAGACTGAATAAAATAGGATTTGAGATTAGACTTCTGGCAAAAATCCACACTTAAAGAGGTCTGAGCTAAGTAGAAAGGCACAAATATAGATAACTAAAAGAAAGATGAACAGTCCGTTTTACAGGTAGAATTTGCTACTTAGGGGCATTAACTGCCCCACAGAATCGACCCTAAGTAGTTACTCAGTATGCCCCGTTATTTTTGGGCAGAATGACTATATCAACAGTTTTCAAGATGATCCATAAATCAAGCCATAAATTCCTAAATTTGACATAATGGAGGTCTATTTGGACTCGCCGAGGGTAAGGAATGTCATTACGCCCAGATACCTGCCACAAACCAGTAATTCCTGGACGGATTGTTAAAATCTCATCAATGTGAAAACCGTATTTTGGCAGTTCCTCTGCTACTAAGGGTCGGGGGCCGACTACACTCATGTCCCCTTTTAAAACGTTCCAGAACTGGGGAAATTCGTCTAAGCTGGTAATTCGCAAAAATCGACCAATTTTGGTAATCCGGGGATCTTGTTTCAGCTTAAAACTGCTCTCAAATTCTTGTCGCAACTGGGGGGATGTTTCCATCATTTGCACGAGGATTTCATCCGCATTGCTCACCATTGTTCGGAATTTAATACAATTAAACGCTTTGTAATTTTTCCCTACCCGTTCGTGGACATAAAAAATTGGACCTTCGGAGCTGAAAGCAATCAGCAAGGCCAAGATTAAGTAGACGGGCAAGAACAAAATTAACACCGACAGCGAAAACACTATATCGAACAGTCGTTTGGCAAACTCTCCGTTTAAACCCTGAAAAGATAAACCTTTGGGTTTAACTTTTGGCGTCTTTGTTTTTTGACCGCGTTTTAAGAAAGTACGCGTAGACGCTCTAGTGTCTTGCCGTACGCCTCGCTTGCCGGAGAGGAGTGAGCTCTGGGCAGTCATCATACTCCTTAATAATCCACACCACACATAGTCCCAATATTAAAGCCAAAATGAGGTGCTTCTGGGGGGAAATTGCCAAAAGCCTAAAAAAATAAGAGATTAACCCAGACCATTACTGCAAAAACGGTCTTTTTTCGTTGCACTTGTTTACAAAATCTAGATAACGAGTTGCAAAGATTTGCGGTGAAAACTGCGCGGCGTGCGATCGCATATACTCGGAACTGAATGAACTCTCATACATTTCAAACTTTTCTACTGCCTCCACCAAAGCTGCCTCTGTTTGCGTCCTGAAAAATATACCTGTCCCTGTATCCACATCAGAGCGGATATCTCGCACTGTTTCTAGAGCACCCCCTGCACCATAGGCAATCACTGGCGTGCCGCAGGCTTGTGCTTCCACTAGGGCAATACCAAAATCTTCACAAGCTGCATACACAAAAGCCTTAGCCCTAGACATATATTTTTTTACCACATTATCGGGTTGCCATCCCAGTATTTGGATATTGGAATTTGCCATCTCACGAATCTTTTTCATTTCATCTCCTGTCCCAATTACTACTAATGGTCGTTTTAGTTGATTAAAAGCGTTGACAATCAACGATACTTGCTTGTAACTCACTAACCGAGAAACTATCAGGTAAAAGTCCTCTTTCTCAGACAGAAATGGAAATTCCGCAATATTCACTGGTGGGTAAATGACTGTTGCTTCTCGCCGATAGCAACGCCAAATCCGCCGAGCTGTATGCTGGGAGTTGGCAATGAAGTAATCAACGCGATTGGCACTCAATACATCCCACTGGCGCAAACGATGTAATAGATATCGCGTCATCCACCCAGGCAACCCACTACCCAGTTTGCTGTGGCGCAGATAATCAAAGGTCAAGTCCCAGGCATAGCGCATTGGGCTGTGACAGTAGCAAATATGCATCTGTTCGGGAGTGGTAAGAATTCCTTTGGCGACAGCGTGGGATGAAGACAGAATTACGTCATAATGCCGTAAATCCAGTTGTTCAATTGCCAACGGCCACAAAGGCAAGTATTTTTGTACACCGTTGCGGGCATAGGGAAAGTTCTGGAGAAAGGTCTTGCCAATCTGACGCTTGTATAAATAACTTTCTCTATTGCTGGATTCAAAATCGATGAGGGCATACAAATCAGCATCAATATGATTCAAAATTTCTCGGACAACGAGTTCTGAACCACCGGTGGCTTTAGGTGTCAGCCACTCATGAACTAGAGCATATTTCAAGGGCACAGCTAAACAATTCAAAATTCAAAATTCAAAATTGAAGATAGTTTTCTTAGACTCCGACTGAAAAGTTTCTCCTTGTGATTAATTAACGGGAAGCGCCCTAGATTAGCAAATGGGACGCAATCTTTCCCCCAGAGGTTCCAGATAGATGCTGTAACCTGATAACCTCAGATTGGGCATGGGCATTGGGCATTGGGCATTGGGCATTGGGCATGGGGCATGGGGCATTGGGCATTGGGCATGGGGCATTGTTTATTCTCATTGTCTCCCTCATCTCCCTCATCTCCCTCATCTCCCCAGTACAGACGCGATTAATCGCGTCTCTGCCCACTCCTTAACAACAACTGATATAGAAAGGGGGAATTTATGCGAATTCTAATTATGGGTGGTACTCGGTTCATTGGTGTGTATTTGACTCAATTACTAGTGGAACAAGGACACGAGGTGGTGCTGTTCAATCGTGGGAATCGGCCAGCACCTCCTTTACAGGGAGTAGGACAAATTATAGGCGATCGCACGGATGCTACTCAATTAAAAGCAAAGTTATCACAAGAAAACTTTGATGTCATTTTTGACAATAACGGACGGGAACTTACTGATACTCAACCACTGGCAGAGATTTTTCAAGACCGAGTGCAACATTTTGTGTATATGAGTTCTGCGGGGGTGTATCTCAAATCTGATCAATTGCCCCACATCGAAGGTGATCCGGTAGATCCCAAAAGTCGCCACAAGGGTAAACATGAAACAGAGGCTTACCTGACTCAAGTGGGATTGCCCTTTACCTCTATTCGTCCTACTTATATTTACGGTCCTCGTAATTATAATGAGTTGGAAGGCTGGTTTTTTGACAGAATTGTGCGCGATCGCCCGATTCCCATCCCCGGAAATGGACTGCATATCACACAGCTAGGTCATGTAAAAGACTTAGCACGGGCAATGACTCAGGTTTTGGGCAATAAACAAGCCATAGGAGAGATTTATAATATCTCTGGCGATCGCTTTGTCACTTTTGATGGTTTAGCCCGTGCTAGTGCTGTAGCGGCTGGTAAATCACCCGATGCTGTAAAAATCGTCCATTACGACCCGAAAAAGTTTGATTTCGGCAAGCGCAAAGCTTTTCCGATGCGGGTGCAGCATTTCTTTGCTTCGGTGAATAAAGCGCAAACAGAATTAAACTGGCAACCGGAATATGATTTAATTTCCGGGCTGAATGACTCCTTGGAAAATGATTATTTGGCTAATGCAAAAGACAAAGCCGAAGTAGATTTTTCTGTAGATGAGGAGATTTTAAAAGCCTTGTGAGTCAAGATGTTTAGGGGCACATTGCTGTGTGCCCCTACTGATGCGATCGCATTTTCATAACTCATCAGGGTTAACGCCTAACTCTCGCAGTTGTGCTGCTAATTTGTTAGCACGTTGACTTTCTCGTTCGAGCGGCGTGGAAAGCCAATTCCCGGATGCATCATACCAACGTAGCCACAATCGCTCAATTCCTTGGTAAGAACCTTGCCAAAGTCCTAAGCCCAATTCCAAACCCGGCATCCACACCCGTGAGGTACTTAAGTCCAATTCACTGTAGCGGTCTGCAACTAATTGGAATGCTTGGAGTTTGTCAGTGTAGCGGTCAAACACAATGTAGTAAGGAACTCGCAAAATCCGCTCATAAACTTCCCATTTGGTCGGTGGTTGGTTAATCTCCCGCAGAGTTTGTCCTAAGTCTTCTTTTTCAGTGCCAGGAGAAAGCAATTCTACCACTACAAAAGGAGCAACCCCTTCTTGCCAGATAAGCTGTTCCACATTTAAGTCGCATAAAATAGCAACAAGATAAACCAAGGGTGTGTGCATCATGCCAGTAAAAAGATTCCTGAAAGCGGAACA
>NZ_JBALFC010000112.1:0-121733 GCF_036917755.1 Nostoc sp. | reverse complement strand
GTGATTTTTCCCTCTCTCCTCCTCTACATAACTGCTTACTTTTGTCAAACTTTCTATTAAGAAAGATGTTTATAATGGATAGCTTAAAAAGGGGGGTTGGGGGGATCAAAAGGCTGTGGGGCAACCTGACAAGACTTGTGTGTACACCGTAGGCTCTTCGGGAGGGGAGCTAAAGCGCAGCTTTAGCTCCGGGTAGTATGCTTAATTGCCCGGACTATTATTCGCCAAGATATAAATATTTGTGGTGCGCTCGTCCAATCTTACAAGGTCTATTCGTTTATAAACCCTGGTAAGTTGGACGCACACCCGAATTGCGGATATTGCTTGTTTGGGTGTTGGCTCCATAAGCACTATCCTATTCCCAATCGCCCAGCCAAGCCGGGAGTTAGGGGTAGAAGCGTGGTAATCATCAAGAATAGAGCTAAAAGACCCAAAGCGGCTCTAGCATCATCGGGTTCAGTGACTTCATTCAAGCTGGGACGTTCTTGTTCCCGTTGCAAAAAGAAAATCACGATCGCCCAGTACATGGCAAGAGTGTTACCAAGAGACACTAGCGCCAGTAAAATTAAAGTTGCGATCGTTGCCCGTCTTGCGGTTTTGCGTCCATAAATCGCCTGAACAATGCGGCCACCATCTAGTTGTCCTGCGGGCATTAAGTTCAAAGCGTTAATTACTAACCCCAACCAACCAATCACCACTAGGGGATGAACACTTACTAGGGGCGACTGCAAAGCCGAACCAAGGACAACTCGCGCCAAACTTCCCACCAAAATTGACCCTTGGAAAAACTGATTTGGCAATTGAAATAAACTACCTGGATGGGAAAGTAGCAAGCCCGTCACCACCATTAATAAAGAGACAATACCACCTGCGGCTGGCCCTGCCAAGGCGATATCAAATAATACCTTGCGGTTGGGCAACAGAGACTCAAAGCGGGTAATTGCACCAAAGGAGCCAATTTGCACAGCAGGCAGAAAGAAAGGCCAGCTAAGGCGAATTTGGTGACGCCGGGCAAGTATCCAATGACCAATTTCGTGAGCTACTAAAATCGTCAATATCCCAACGCCTATGGGCAAAGCTTCTCTGAATCGCCCTGGATTGCCAAAGAAATCAAAATTTAGCAATAAGCCCGCAGCTTCTAAACTTGTGGCAATAGTTCCGATCAACAGAATACCTGCAAAAACTTTTTGCGATCGCAACATCGGCTTAGGATCATTGCGGCTCGGCAGGACAATCACTACGGGTCTACCGTCTGTGTTTTCCACTAAAAACAGGCGATATTGATCACCAAGGCGTTGCTGTAAACTTGCAGTTAGACGGTTGTGAACCTCTTCTGCTTCTCCCCGCAGATTGCCTTTGAAAATCGCTCCATCTTGGTAGGCGATCGTTTCTGTAGCAAAAAACGTATCGATACCGAAAATGCCTTTAATTGCATTTAAGTCGTCTTCCGGTAGTGGTGGAATCTCCGGTTTCAGTTCTGCGACTGCTAATTGTGGGGAATTTGCTGCAAGTGAGGAATCAGCCGCGAGTCTTTCTGTGGCGCGTTGCTTGAGGATGGCATCTTGCCCAGCTGCGCGTAACTGTCTGCCCAAGAAGATGTACAATCCGGCGGAAGTCACTACTAAGAACAATATACCCGCTATATTGATGTAAATCCCGGCGGCAAACAATCCAAAAAACAGCAGCCAGGGAGTCATCAACACCACCGACTGTAACCAGGCTAAGATTCCCAGCTTACCAAAAGGTCTGGCGCGATAAAAGCCCCAGCCCAAAATGCCTAAAGCTACTAGTAGGATTGCCGCCAGGATAGAAGTTTCTGATAAAGTAAACATCTCCAAACCTTTGCTATTGAGACTGAGCCAGAACAAGTCCGGTATTGCAGATACATTTATTAATGTATAACGCCGCCTGTAATCTGCCCAAATTATCCCACTTTGTGCGTAGTACCCATAATAAAAGAACCTCACGCCGCCTATAGCTACGGTGTACACACAAGTCCTAAAAACCTAGCTTGATAACCCTTGACTCAATGTCTGACTTGAGGCGGAGCCTCCAATACGCATTCCCAATCAGAGACTCTTAACGAGAGAGAACGAGAGATTTCTTCTAAGTCCAATAAAGAATTTCAGCGTTTGGAAAGCGTCTACTAATCTCACTCTCAAAAAAGCAGCGCAACGCCTTCATTGTGTCGCGATCATAAACGTACTTCGTCCCACCAAACTTATTACGCTTGACGCTGCGTTTTGCCTCATCCATCTCTAATTTTGATTGCGGATACCAAGTTTGTAACACTTCTTTTGACCCAGGTGTGAACCGATGCGAGATTAGCTCAAAGGTAAGGTCACAGTCAAAATCCAGTGCCTCGTTTATCTGGTCAAACAAACTACTGTAGTGCATCTGCCAATCGTCTATCGGCATAATTGGCGCAATCACTAAGCCTATTGGATAACCGCCACCGCCACGCTCTTGTGGTAGCGCCAACCGTCGCAATGCATTAAGTCTGGATGCTACGGATGCTGTGCCACCTTCAAACTTACCAGAAATTGGTGCGGCATTAACACTCATCCGACAGCGAGTATGCCCATTGTGTGGTAAATCGAGTAATCCATCTACAGCATCAAATTTCGATACCCAACGTAGATGTGCATTGGTACGAGTGCCAAAATAACGGATACATTCAGCAAGACTTCCTGTTAAATGCTCAATACCCAATGGGTCAGTATAACAGCTAACTTCAAAAGTCGTGGTTTTCCCCGCTTGCTCGTAGTTAGCTAAGTTCTCTAATATCTGTGGTAGGTTTGCAAAAACGCGGATGACAGGTGGTCCCGACAAGCTACCAGCTAAGTAGCAGTATTGACAGTGAGCAGGACAACCCTCAGCAATGTGAAACTGCCAATCCGCAGAAGGTGGGATGGGACTCAGTTTAAAGGAACTGGGTGGTGCAGTAACTACCGCTAAGGTACGCTTGGCGATGTTGTAAGTATCTCGCTCAGACTCACCGCGCAGACCCTTCAGGCGGTTCTGTGATAATTTTTCTATTGATAAGTTGAGTGACTGCACACGCGCAAGAATCTGCTGCCCCCAATCCTCATCTAGGGCAGCAGGTGTAAACAGTACCCGTTCAGGTATCCACAACCTTGGTGATCTTGTTTGTGTCTCTGATACTGAAACCTGGTCTGTAATTGTATTCAGCAATATCGTTCTCCGTTATTTAGTTTGCTGATTTCTGCAATTAATTTTCAAGGACTTGCTTAATTCGGCGCTCTAACAAATCAAGATCCAAAGTGCCTTCATCACGGCTAATTCGTCGCACAGTCGAATTAACATTACCTAAATTAACCAATAAATCTTGAAGAATTTCCTGCTGCTGCCTTGCTTGAGTAACCTCGCGTGGCTCCTGTACTAAATCACGCACGATGGTATCTTCAGCGCGAGAGGCGATAATTGGATCACCTTGCCCTTGAATGTGAACAAAGGTTCGTCGCCCTGGGCCTCGCTCCTCTTCTATTGGTATAACTGCTGTTACTTGGTCAGAACGCACATATTTGCCAAATCCCAAATGGACTAGCTCTGATGAGAGTATTTTCATATAATTGAAGCGTTATCTTTAAGTCTTACTTATATTATAAAATCTAGAGAAGTGACCTTAAAGCCATAGACCATACGGCTTATACCCAATTCAAGGTAGTAGTTTCCTTTCCCAATTGCTGCTTGATATCTCTATGTCAGTCACACTATTCTTACCAGCTTTTAGGCTCGTTCTGGAGTTTCATCAAGCTCAATAAACTCAAGTTTTAGGTTCGAGTCTTAACCTTGGCTTGTTAGGTACAGCATTTCATTAATTTGTAGCGAATTAAATTTGGCAATACCTTGCAATGCCAATCCGTCTCTTTACAATGCCAATGCATCCCGATGCATTCTAACAGCCATATTTTTGCAAGTTTAGTTTGATTGCAAATAATACCTCCTTCAAGTTGTAAATTTATTAGTAGCCTCTTTGTTCACTTGTAGGATATTTAATCTTGCTCCGATTCAATATCCTCATCTGCGATCGCAAATTCACTGATGTAGTCCCGTACAACACGCTCAAAAAATAGGGGAGCAGGCAAAGCTGTCCAATCGCTATAGTGACCAAAGCCATAGCGCAGTGACTCCACAAGGGCAGCTAGATCATCTGGATTATCTTCTGGTTGCCTCAAGGTAACAACAATCTCAAGTGGATTGGGAGTAGGCCAGCGACCGACAAAAGGAGATTTTGTAGAGAGTTGACTTACCTTTAACCCAGCTTGTTTTGCTAGGGTGTAGGTTGAGCGATAGCAACTTTGCCCACGAGACTTTCTTTGTGGTAATTCACGCGCCACAGATAGATAAGCTACACCAGTTGGAAGAATCAATTAACACTAACGGTTGCGCTCTTTCTTCCACAGAATTGGAAACAATCTGTTTCACAAATTTCATGAATCGAGTCTTGCGTACCTCATCTTTATCAGCCAGTTTGATGGGAGTAAGTTCAGCAATAAAAGCTCGTGCATCAGAAAAACTAGCCCACGGACTGATTACTAAATTACCTCTCTCATAAGCACAGCAAAAGTCACATTTACCTGTATCCACATTGATGCGGATTGCTATTGGTAAAAATGTACTTTCAATTTTGCCACGAACGCGACCCTTTTGCTTACGGACGATTGTAATTACGATAATTTCTTTTGGTCTAGCTTCTGGTGAAATATTTTGCAGGTACTTATCAACTTTTTCTTTGATATCATCAATGCGACCAGAATGAGCAAAGAGCAAATCTTTCAGTGCTGACTGCATCCGATGGAAAAAGCCTGCTAGTTTAAGACGTTTTGTTTTCCGTGTCTCTTCAATAGGTAGTAGAAACTGCACACCAGCACCAGCCATTGCTAATGCTTTGCGGGTTGAGGGTTTATTCACTTTATCATCAGGTTTAGAATTTTTTTGACCAGTAGGATCTGGGTAAAACTTCCGCGCCATGATTAAGCAGAAAGTTGGCTGATTCAACTTTTCAATCTGTTTTGCAGTGGATTCCCATTCTTCAATTCGCTTACGCGATCGCTCTTTAGCTGTTCCATCTTTTTCAGGTAAGATTTCTCGTGGCCCGTGGGTATCTTCTGGCAAGCGATTAATTTCTATTTCAAGTGTGTCTCCCCACAAAACTTGAGTAACCTTCTGCAATAGTTTCGCTTCTGTTTGTAAATGAGTTTCATAAAAGATAAATAATAAGGGTCGTTCATTAGGATACAATCGCTGCATCGCTGTTTGGTTTGCCTGAATGATGCCTTGAAGTTCATCAGTCTGATTCTTTATGCGTCCTTTGAATTGAAGAGCTTTTCTTCCCCAATCAATCCCTTCTAAACGAATGTTAAAGTATTTACTTAGCAAATCATTAATTTGTTTATCATTGAGTTGATCGAAATATTTCGGAGTAAACTCCAAGCTGGTATTTGTTTCAAGATATTCTAAAACCCCACCAAGCAGTGTAGGAAGATTAATCATGCGCGATGCTGTATCATCTGGTTTGTGCTTAGATGGTACTTCTGTGTAACCATCGAATATTTTGATTCCTAATGGTTGAAGAATTTTAGCGATCGCCTCAAACGCATCTAATTTATCAATCTCTGGTACACCTGTTTCAATACCGTATTTTTCTGAAATTTCTTCGTCTTCTTCTGAATTATCTTGAAGTCCATTACGGTAGGTTAGAACTACCTTACAACTATCAGTAGAGGCTAAACCTAAAGCGATTTCTTGTCCATCACAAGATTGCCCCAGATTAAATTCTCTTCGCAATATCTCAAAATCTTTATCTGTTTTCCAAGTCCATCTTATTTTCTCTTGCTTGTTATTTTTTCCCTTTTTGTTGTTTTTGTCTCGTTCGCATTTTACTTTATAGCTGAAGGCGCGATCAGTATATTCTTGAGAAAATATGAAACCGTTAATATTCCTGCGGTCATATTCAGGAGCTTTTAATTGAGTGAACCAGCGACGTTTGGAAAACTCAACTTGTAATAAAGGTTGATGCAAAGATGGATAAGTAATGACTTCTAAGCTTACCACAAAACTGAATTTTCCTTTTTTGTCTGGTAAAGTGATCGGATCAGTAATCAGTTCTGCAATACCAGAGGTAAATGTACCATTGCTGAAAATAATGCGTTTTATTGGCCCTAAACCTGTAAAAATAACTTGTCCAGCAATTTGACGAGCAACGAAATCTGCTAGCATTCGATAGTCATATTTATCTTTAGCTTGAGTTGTATCTGTCTCTTTATTCCAACCCCAAGGTAATACTTGAGATTTGAATGGAGAAATTTTTATTAACTCTCCCCTTTCTTGCAAATCTTCCAAGCGTTCAATAATCTTTATTGATATATCCTCTTTTTCAGAAAACGGTTTGAGATAATTTGTGAACCAATCATTAATAATTGGGCGAAGCATTTTCTTTATTTCTTCTTCATTGCCACCAGTAAGGTAAACAAAAGGTGCTGGCACAGCATCGCCTTTAGCATATTTAGCATAATTCAAGGCATACTTGCTAAGACCTACTTCTGGTTCAATTCGTGCTGCATCTTTCAATACTACTTGTAGGAAATTTCGCAATGAGCCATAAGGAAGATTTTTGACATTAGCTCCTTGTTGAATCTCGACAAAACATTGCAAACCTGCTTTTGTCCAAGTAAGATTAGAACCCTCTACTATGATTGGAGCAAGATTGTCTGGTACCGTGAAAGCTAAAGGAAATTCTTCAATTAATTCGAGGCGTTGCTGAATGTAAAATTTACCCGAAACTAAATCACCTTCAGTTTCTTCGTCTTCCTCTTCTGCAAATAAATCTTCTTTCAATTCAATTTCATCATCAAATTTGTTAATCATTTTTACATTTCCAATAGTGGTGAAAACTCATCAAAACCTTCTTTTTCATCCGTAGATTCTTCTAACGAATTTAGTTCATCAGGATAAATTACTCCTTGAATGCGTTGTAAAGGTTCTAGAAATGCGCCATAAAGTTCCTGATAAATTTCTCGAATTACGGGGTCTTTATGGTTAATACATTCTTCTAAAATTATTCGCATTTGAACCAGCATACTATCTCGTCCAGAGTCTGCTTTACCTTCTGTTGATTTTGTAGCCCAAGCTGCATCAACAAAGTAAACTGATACCGGGCATCCATTCCGCATCCCTCGACCAATTGTTTGCAGAATAGCAACCATTTGATTAGCTGTAAACGATTTGAACAGTTCAGGGCCTAAACGGCTAGCCATTAAGGGTTCACGTAACAATCTATTAGCAGTTTTCCAAAGGTCTTTTCTTGATTGTTGCCAAGAAGTTGCGATCGCATTTAAATCTTCTGTTTCACTAAAAACTCGACTATCAAATTCTTGTGTTGCCCGTCCTGCCAAGCTGTACAACAGCCGCATATCATCTTTGGTAGGATGAGGACGAGTCAGGAAGTAAATCGAGCCAATTGCCGCATCTAGTTTCCTATCCCCTTTGGTGAAAACGATGTTGACACCTCGATTAATTGCCAACATGGGAAAAATTAAAATATCACAGTTTTCATCATCTCCTAATGCCTCACACTGAGCAGAGGTGATAAAATCCTGCGGTTGTTCTCCATCTCTGAGGGATTTAACAATTGCCTTTGTATGCCGCCCAACTTCAGGATGATAGTCATTGATATACTTCTTGATTGTGCGAGCCTGTTCATAACTATTGACAACTAAAGCGGCTTTGCGGCGAATACCAGATTTTACATCAAAATGACGCATGGACTTGTAAATTTCAGATTTAGTAATTCCTCCCCGTACAAGAGCATCTACCATCCGCAGAAGATTACGTTTTTGAAGATCGCCAGCACCGCTATATTTGAGGGGTTCATCACCACGTTCACTATCTGGAAACCATTTGAAACGATAAACGCTCTGTTCCGGTTTATGTTCTGACTGACGCGGTTTTAGTAAATAATGAGGGCCAGCGTTAATGTGGTAGGCGGGACTAGCTTCTAAAAATGAAGTTGCCGAGGTAATTAAAACGGCTGGGCTGGGATGTCCATCATCTGCCTCTAACAACTGATGAAAGCGATGCATTAACATTCGAGGCGCACCAACAAATGTAATGTAGGACAATCGCACATTTTTGGCGGCGGTACGTGTTGTTTGTGCTTTGAAAAAACTGTATTCCACCCCAGAAAATGAACCTAAAATGCTTTCTGGAATAAATTTTCGGAGTTCTGGTGATGCAGTTGACTCTCCAATGGTTTCACGAATGAATCCCTCTGCAACCATCGTTCTAGTTCCTGGTACAATTCGCTGATAACCCAAAATTACGAAAGTAACAGTCACAAGTAATTTAGCCAAATCTTCTGCTTCTATTGTTGGTAAATGATCTGAAAAACAGAGCTTGAGAAATAATTCAGCAATTTCTTCAACGATCGCATCACGTCGCTTAATGAGATTTTCAGCCAGGTAACGGCGGAAATGACTAATGAGAGTTTTCCATTGCTTTTCAAGGGTTTCACGGTTATAGCCTAAAATCCGAGGCCACAAATCTGCTTTAAAGTCTTGAGCGTTCTCAACACCTGTGCGATCGTAGAAGGCGTTATATGCTGCGGCTTCCCAAAATTCAGTCAGTGCCCGACTTTTACTAAAGCCTAGTTTGGCTTCTTGTTCATCAAGGTCATTCTGCTGAGAGGATTTCTTTAAAGTATTCAATAGTTCGCTAACAATCCGTAATACAGTCAGCAATTGATTTTCGTAGCGTTCTCCCACCCGCGACTTAGACATATTCTGAAGGGTGGTAATTAAGGAAGTATTATGGTTGCCAAATTCTGACAAGTCACGACTATAAAGTTCTACATCCCGATCAAATAATCGATAGTTTTCACCACGAGCAAAGCGGTTATGGATTTGTTCTAGAATTACCCGATGAATGGATCGCTCTGAGCCTGAAATACTTAAGGTTGCTGCCCCATAACTATCTAACACTGATTGCACCATGTCGCCTTCGTCGAAAACAACTACGTCGAAGGTACGAGCAATTAATTCAAAATATCGTACTTGTTCCTGAATCGCGTGAGGTGATATTTGAGTATCGAGCGATCGCACATGACCAACCCAAATATTAGCATCCAACAAATCTCGCGGTGCTTTGTTTCGACCGCACATTGTCCATAAAGGACACAGGCATTTCTTCATCTTTCCCTGTTTCCCCCCACCTTGCAATATCTCGTTGCAAGGTGCATAACCAAAGCCCCACATAGACATATCGGCAATTGAAAAGGCTGGTAAAACGCAGTTCATCCCAAAAACTTCTGCCTGTTCTAAGGTGTAAGCAAAGCCACCATTACCTTTTGTTGCGATCGCCTCAGCAATATTATCTGCATGGCCACGGCGAGTTTCATCGCCTTGACCTACCAGCATTCCCACCTTAACTTGATGAAATGCCAACTCAGCCATGTACTGTCTAGCAACTTCTATGGAGGGAAACACAAACATTGCTTTATAGTCATTTAGTCCCAGCCAGATAGCGATCAACACGAGAATGGTTGTTTTACCTGACCCTGGCAAACCAATTAAGTGCTTGATGTCTTCTAATTCCAACACATCATCTTCTTTCCGCAGACCTTTTCCACCCTCGGATACCATGAGGTCAAAGCGCTCAAAACGATCTGCCCAATTACCACGTCGTCGCTCAGTATCTTGCTTTTCACGCTCATCCATCTCAAGAGCCAGATCGCGCAGTTCACTTAGGGGAATGCGAATTTTTCCTCTTGGTTGGCGGTTAAGAGAATGTGTGCGACGTGCAGCAATCGGGGCAGTTATACGAGGGATGTCTAACTTCACGGCGGTTGACTCTTCACCTAATGCAACCGCCATCGCCTGACGAGGATCGGCAAATGTAAAACCATACGAATCGTATGACAAAGGAGTACTCAAAATTTGACGCGCTTGTGTAATTTGAGAATCTTCTAAAGGATCTGTTCTTTTGAAGTGCAGTGTTTCGGTGTCAATCTCATACGTCCCTTTAGTGTGGTTGCAGTAGTGATGATTGTTATAAAGAGCAATTGCGTGTTGAACTGACTGCCGTGTAACAAAAGTCAGCGACATCTGCCGCATATTGAAAATGGCTTGACGGGCTTCCTCTAATGCAGGTGCATTTAAAATGCTGGCCATGCCTGACATAATTACTGGCGCGTACTCCAGTGAATTAGTATTAATAAATTCCTCCATTAAGACGCAAAGCCAGCAAATTCGGTTTATACCTTTCCAAAAATCAGGTTTGGTTCGCATAAGGCATCTTCTTTAAAAAATCAATTACAGAGGAAACCAACATAATTTCTAAACTGGCAGGATCGCCCTTTTTATCTAATGTTGAGATGAGGGTAGAAATGTAGCTTGGGTTATCCTCAATTAAGCGATCGCTCACAGCAAGAATGCGGCGGCGATAGTGAATCAGCCCGCCAATACTACGATTGAGACGCAAAGCCAGAGTCACCGGACTTGTGTAAGATTTGGCATCAATTCCAATTGCCCGTTCGTTAATTGCCACATCGCATAAATCGGACTCTGGGTAAAGTTCAGCATTGAGCTTATTTTGTCGGGCTGTATCAAAAATAGCTAATTCGTCAATTGCTGGGCCTGTCCAGTAGGTAAGAATTCGTGGCTCGGCAATTCGTAAAATATCTTTGGTGGGATCTAGTTTTTCAGATACTTTTGGTGAGTTGTGGCCAATGCACTGGCGAATTGGACAGCGCCCTTGTGAAAAATGTTTTTTGTTGGGATGCGATCGCATCAATGTGCCACAGTGGGCGCAGCGATGTGCTAATCCATCAACTAGCCAGATATCTGGTACTGAGTCGAAGAATTTCTCAATGAGCATTCCCTGTAAAGGGGTCAAGTCATTTTCAACCAAGTAGTCTAATAGTTGCCGTTCTCCTATTAAAGAGTACCTGCCAAACAATTCTCTTAGCGCGGTGTAAGCTTTGTGTTGACGACGGCCGCCCAATCGTTCAGTTGCTTGGCATAAGTCAGTATATAATCGATGCTCAATCACATTGTCTTCCCCAAAAGCTCCGCTCAGGTTGGCAATCTCTGCACAATCTGAAGTAGGTACTCGTAAATCTGGATCGATTAAGGTAACGCTAGAAAAGCGAAAGTCTGATTGGTTAAAAACCCCTAACTGCCAAGGATCACAACCAAGAGAGTATCGAGCGTTATCTAAAACAGTATGCACGCAAGCAGCGCGATCGCTTAATCCTTCTTCAATATATAGACGACCTAATTTGCACATTGCTTGATAGAGTTCTGGAGGCAACATACTATCGTCTTGGCGCACAATTTCTCGACCTGGGAGAACCCGATCGTATTGGCGAAGAATTCCCTGAGCAAGTAACATCACAGCATCTTCAGCCAGATCCCTCGCTGGGCGGTGTCCTGTAGGTAAAGGCAAAGAAGTTGCTGAAATTGCAGGTAGCCATGTCGGATCATGACCTTGAGCCTCTGCAATAATTTGCCTCTCTAAAACATCTTCAGGAAAGGAAGGTAAAACTTGAGCGATCGCCGCAAGTGTCCAACCCTTCTTTAATAGTAAAATTGTTGCCAATCCCTCCAAAATCTGCCGCAAGCCAAATTCTTGCCCTTTAGGTTGTGATAAAAGTTGTTTCGCTCTCCATGACCGAACGGTACGCAGGGCAGGTGGTTCTATAGACAGTTTAAGCTGTTCAATCTGGCGTTTTAGCTCCTTTGCCAGAGCCTCCGCAGTTCCCTGCCACTGACGCACGTCCTCAAAGTACATAACTGTAATCGGATAGTTTTTACATCAATCTGTGTTTACACTAAATGATGTAATTTAAAATGTCAATACATCAACAAGACGCAAAGAGAAATTTTTGTGTCTTGTTGACGTATTGAGGATTAGGAAACTTGGTCAAAATAGGACAAAATCAAATAATTGATGTGCCATTTCTAATTTAGAACAAGGTGCGATCGCTAGCTGCCGTCCTTGACTATCTAAAAATATCGCTTGATTATTATCACTACCAAAACCACTATTAGGTTGATCGATGGGATTAGCAACAATCGCATCTAGTTTTTTATTCTGTAACTTTTCTAACGCAGGCTTGACAATATCACCAGTTTGTGCAGCGAAACCAATTAATCTCTGATGCGGTTGTTTGAGTTGTGCTAATTGGGCGACTATATCCGGTACTGCTTCCAGGGGTAAAGCTTGGGGGAGCGATCGCTTAGGCAATTTCTCTGTACTATAATCTCGTGGCTTCACATCTGCCACGGCTGCTGACATCACAATGATATCAGCGTTGGGTAAGCATTCCACCATGACGTGCTGCATTTGTTCGGCACTAATGACGGGAATTGCTTGCACTCCCAATGGTACATCCCAATTAGCTAGGCCATGTACTAAGGTGACGTTTGCCCCTCGGTGAAGTGCGGCTTGAGATAGCGCCAATCCCATCTTACCTGTGGAAGGATTACCAATAAACCGCACTGGGTCAAGATACTCTCGCGTTCCCCCAGCACTAATTAACACTCGTTTACCTGCTAAATCTCGTTTGCCTTGAGTGTGTAACAAAGATTGGATGTGAGCCAAAATTTCTGGAGGTTCTGCTAATCTACCAGCACCGATGCGATCGCACGCTAATAAACCCGATGCTGTACTCATTCCATGATATCGGCTATCTGTCAATAGCTGTTGCCAATTTCGTTGCACCGATAACTGTTCCCACATATCTGTATTCATTGCGGGTGCTAACAGCACGGGACAAGTAGAAGCCAGCACGGTATTTGTGAGTAAATTATCAGCCATACCGTAGGCTAACTTTGCTAATGTATTAGCTGTCAAGGGGGCAATTACCATGACATTTGCCCATTCACCCAACTCAATATGCAACGGACGAGAGTGAGTTGGTTTCCAGAAATCATCATCTGTGTAGGCGGGATGACGAGATAGGGTGGCTATTGTTAGAGGCGTGATAAATTCTTGCGCCGAACGGGTGAGGATAACTCGGACTTCCACCCCAGTTTTAAACAGCGTCGAAACCAATTCACAGATTTTGTAGGCGGCGATACCGCCACCTACACCAATTATAACCCTGTTCAATTTTGGATTAGTCATGGTAAAAAGTTAGGAGTAAGTAGTAATTTAAGAGCAAGTAGTTACGAATATTAATTTCCAACTCCTAACTCCTGTACAGACGCGATTAATCGCGTCTCTCCTAACTCTCAACTACGCTTCATCGTAGGGTTCCAAGTCTAAGAGGTAGATATAGGGTTCAACTAACTCTGGACGCTGAAATGCGATCGCTCGCAATAGATGCCAATCATTTAAACCCTCAAAAGCATTGCTATAATTATCCAGTTCCAGACGTGTCGCTAGTTCTTCTACTTCTGCCGCAGTCATGGCAGCAATTTCTTTTTGGGAAATGCTTAGAGTTGTCATAATGCTTGCCCCTCCCTTATGCAGCACTCGCCTTCAGCATGGGTTAAGTTGCGTTGAACGCACCCACCCAATATATATTACTCATTAAAAGTCATTAATTTCGTGAAAATTGTCAGAATTTGTACCAGAATTTATAAAAAATTCGTAATGCTGACTAGCCAATTGTATTTACAACGAAATTCCGTAGTACCTTTAACGTTTGTGGATGTATTTCATGCCCCATGTCAAATTCGTGGTATTCTACCGCCACTCCTAGAGACTTGAGAGTTTCTCGTGCCTTCAAAGCGGCTTGTAGGGGCACAACTTCATCATATCTCCCGTGGCTGATTAAAGTCGGCGGTATCTCACTTTTAGCTGCCGTTAGTGCATCAGGATGTAAATACCCGCTCATGACAACTAAACCTGCTAGGGGCAATTTTGAGCCGACATCTAAAGTCATTGCTCCGCCTTGAGAAAATCCACTTAAAATGGTGCGTGATAAAGGTACGCCAGTGCTACTCTCTAAAGATTGCAAAAAATCTATGAGTAGTTGCCGACTTTCTGCCAACCCTTGATACATATTCTCAACCCGCAAGTCATACCATGCCCTTCCTACAGGGGAATAGGCATAAGGAAAAGGTGCATTGGGTAATACAAACTGGTAATCGGGTAAGTTGAGCAAGGGTAACAAAGATGCGACATCCTCAGCATTAGCACCCCAACCATGCAAAGTTACAATTAAGCCTGCGGGGGGTTGAGAAGTTGCTGTGGGAACGGTGATAAATTGTAAAGACAGAGGTTTACTCCTAAAATTATACTCTTCTAATAGATCCTATCTCTTCAAGCAGACTTAGTATTTAATGCTTGTTCAAAGAATGCGATCGTCATAGACATCGCTAAGTACAGCATTTCATAAATCAGTGACGAATTGAGTGAGCTACTAGTAAGGCTTTGCGAGACTTGATAACGCTACGAACTTGTGAAATTTTGTACTAAGTAATTCTTAAGCGTACATTAACTATTTGTTATCTGCTTCATCTTCAAGCAGGATGGTGTTCAGAAGATTCAATTCACTGGATGCCATAAAATAGCGATCGCTAAAAACTGTTTCTAATTGTGTAAAAATCCGTCTACCTGCTACAGCTACCCAAGGAAATGTTCGATAGTGAGATACTACGGGTATAGTTAATCCTTGAGGAGTTAGGGAGCGTCCTAGCGCACTTCTCCAAGCTTGCGGATCTTCTAATACCTGTTGGCGCATATCATCTTCTGATTGTTCATCCCAGAAATGGGGATAGTCTAGAGGTAAGCCAATAACTATGTTTTTAGTTTTTAATGCTTGACGTGTGGAAGATTCAATCACAAATCCCTGTTGTTCCCGACTCAATAGTTTATACAGTTCGTTGGCAGGACGTTTGAGTTTTGAGGGAAATTTGAACTTCTTACTTTCGGCAATTTCTTTTAGTAATCCTAAAAGATGACTGCTATTTTGTTTAACCTCAGCTTTCCATGCTTCAAAGCTAAATATTTCTTCAGTTTGGCGATCGCTCCAGTCTTCTATCCAGAAAGGGCCGATACAAGTTAGATTATCCGGTATCTTTAGCTCATCGTTATCTAAAGATGGCAATAATCGGCTCGAAATCCTAGAAACAGTTTTGGTCAAAGCTTGTAAAGTTTGATAATTTGCATACGACTTGGCATTTCTGTCTAATGATTGACCTCTCAAGTCAAAATGTTTAAAGATTTTTCCGATTAACTGATCTGCTTTGCCCACAATAGCTTTAGCGTCTTGGGGGTGACTATCGCGGATAAAAACTTTAGCTTCATGCAAGAAATCTAAGACATCATCAGACATTAAACGCAACAATTCTTCATTCCCAACAGAGCCAACAGGGACAAATGCAATTCGGTTTTTATTAAGTCCTGCATCACCTTTGATGCGGGTATGAATTGTAGAGCGCAACATTACCAGTAAAGTCAATAAATCGCTTGACTGACGCAGCCATAGTCTTTTGGGGTCAATGTCCTCTCTTTCAATAATGAAATCATTGATGAGCATAACTAACCGTCTATCTTTGTCATCTCCAGAAACTTCCATTCCGGTTTCTAGATTTGTATACATTCCTCGACCACGATAAATTAATTGCGCGACTTCCATTAAAGCAGCTTCAATATTAAATCGGGGAATTGCAGCTATAATGCAATCTGTTTTCGGGAAAGAAACACCTCTTGCGCCTGAAGAAGTCATAAGGAAAACTCGGACTTCATCTCGTCGTGGCGGCTTTACTAATTGCAATCGCCGATCGGGTGATACACTTTGATCCAAAACCTCCACCTGTTCTCTGTTTACCAGAGCTTCTTTACCAGTGGTCAATTTTTCCTGCAACTGGCGCAGAAAAGCTTTATCCTGAGCAAAGAAAATTAACTGCTCTGCTCCCTGTTGTAACCCAGCCTTGATTTCTAAGTAGGCATTTGTTAGCGATTCCTCTTCTGATTTTTCTCGAATTGCTTGTCTAATTGTCTGCTCTGTGCCGTCACTGTTTTGACCTGGTTTAATGGACGACAGCCTAATACTGTAGTCAATACTGAGTTTACTGGCGGGATAGCTATTTGTCATGACGTGTAACGTTGGGTGTTTTCTGAGGCCAATTTTTGTATGAGTGCCTGTCACCCGAAACGGCGCTTCACCTCGACTTTGACTTATTAGAATTTTATCAGGAGCGCGATCGCCTGAGTTCAAAAAGCTATCCAACACAACTTCATTACTGAGTGAGGCATCAGCAAGAATCAGCACAATTTTAAACGGGGATGGAGTTGTCTCAAACGGTTGAATAAACTGCTGTTGCAACCATTCTGCTAACTTGCGGACAAAGGGCGCTCCTGCTCCATCACCAGCCAGTTCGTCTACCATGACAACTATAGTGGGAATCCGCGCTGCAAACTCTGAACGTTCCTTTTTTCCAGGCTTTGTATCAGCTTTTTTTGCAAACAAATTGCTGAAGGCATTAACTGTGGTTGATTGATCGTTAAGCGTCCGATAACCTTGGATAGCAGCAGTCATCACCAGTTGATTAACTTGGGGATTGGCTTTGAGCAATATTCGGGCTGACTTTGCTATGGTACCCAATACACCAGGACTTTTAAGCGATTCTACGCTGTAATCCCGTTCGTTGAGGCGACGTTTGAACCGAGTCGAGCCGACTATATTGCAATCAATATCATGTTCTTGTTCTGGGGTGAGGAAGAAGATATGCTCATCAGGACGTGTGAGTTTTTCGATACCATCGACAACAACGCCACTATCGATCAAGCGAGGTGGAAAGTTGTTTTGCTGAACCTGTTTTTTATACCATTCGGGAGCTGCATCAATCAAATTTTTATTGCTGGTGATGGTTAATATCCCAGTAGGCTGCTCATTTTCTCTAGCAAGTTTGTCCGTCACATCTCGATTAATTACAACTCGCGGACTGAGATACAAAAATAAGAAACCTTTATCCTGCTGCTTGAGAAATTTCATCACAGCAGTCGTTTTACCAATACCCGGATTTCCTTCCAAAGCTAGGACGTTAATTTTACCGACTTGAGCAGCAGTTATACCAGCAAATACTGCTGCCTCGTGTACTTGTCGCAGAGGAATTGTTGCCTTATCGGGATTGATTTCATTGATACAATCGGCAATTCGTGTAACAGGATTGCCTCCAAAGAACTCAAGTAATGCGTCATGCTC
Source organism: Nostoc sp. (assembly GCF_036917755.1). Taxonomy (GTDB): domain Bacteria; phylum Cyanobacteriota; class Cyanobacteriia; order Cyanobacteriales; family Nostocaceae; genus Nostoc. The sequence continues at coordinate 104,554 of NZ_JBALFC010000112.1, read as the reverse complement.
TTCAATAGATGCGATCGCCTCAGTCTTGCTAATTTCACCCATTGGGTTGTAAAAATCCGTCACATTCTCATGAAAAAGAAAGTGAGAGTATTGACCTAGAGTTGGTTTTTCAGCTAGATGTTGTGCTTGTTCTTTAAAAGCAGAGGGTAGCGATCGCACTAACTTTCTGAACACCAAACGAATTTCTGCATCTAGATCCAGTGGCACATCATCATTTGAATGTTTAGTATTACGATATGCTTTTCCCAATGATTGCATTAACTTGGCTCTAGTATCTGGTTCAGGTTCCACACCGAAGAATTGAGCCGTAAGACTTTCAATACCATTGGATGTGACAGCGATCGCTCTAGCATGACAACTTCCTTCTAATCGCTTATGCACGCGCAACAGATGAATCAGGCGATCGGTATAAGATGATGCCTGACAGAGCTTAAATAATGGTTTATCTTGACCACTAAATGCTGAAAGAAAATTTTCCAACCTTTTAGAAAGTAAAAACTCTTCACCCTCCACCTCTGCACAAACTCTAGAGAAGACCCCCCGCGATTCAATGTAACGCGCATAGCGACTCATTTCTTCTCTATGAGGGGCTTCTTTTTGAAAATCTGCAAATTTGATGGGTGCGTTATAGGAAAATTCCAAACAGAGAATTAAGTTTTCAATTTTTTTGTGTTTTGGATTTTTTGGCTGAGAGAAGGCAGTTTTCCCATCTTTAGGGAAACTAGATTCGTTGGACAGCCATAAAATAAAATCGGCTCTGGCTGGTTGTCCTCGGTTGACTAAGTTCTCATCTGGTTTTCCTGGTAGTTTGAAAGCTTCTTGAAATGCTTTTGCTGTCTCTTCTTTTTCTTCATCCCGTTGCATTTGCTGACCTGGGAGTGTCAACGGACACCAAATTGCTTCTAGTTTAGGTTGTCTAATTTGACTGTGGTTGAGACACTCACGCATTGCTGTCCAACCTAAACCATAGCCGAGTACCAGCAGATGACGCAGCATTGTTTCCACCCATTCTTTGTTATTGGGATCTGTTATTTTGAATGCTTTCACTAGTTGCTGGGAGACATCTGCATTTTTGTGAGATTGCCAAGGCTGGAGAACAGGATGATCGTTCAACAGTAAGTTTCTGTGAATCAACTGTTGTAAAACACCGCGTTTAACAGCAATTTCAAATACCTGCCCCCAAATAGAGGCTTGTTGTAGAAAGGATGATTCCATTACTTCCTGTGCAGAACTTGAGAAACGTGGGTAAGTACAGCGCGATAATTAAGTAATACCTGTCCTTTGCGGCGGTTATGGAGAACTTTGACTTCACCAGCCTCTTCAACTGTATTAGGCGATATCCAACTAAATGGATCTAGTACTGGGCTAAGTTGACTTTTGTACACACCTCGTTCAGCTTCAATAAAATGCAAGCCCCGTAGTACAGCTAGTAAGCAAGGATGAATACGAGAGTCTGAATCAGGATTAATCAAATGCTGACGAGCGCGTTCAGTCCAGTTAATATTGCTAACTTTTCCATCTGATACTAAGAAATAAATGCAGAAACCAGATTGTAGGCGCTCTTCTGCTTGGATAGCATAAAGTGTGGCAAAAGTATAAACCGGAATTAAATTACGAAAGTAGTCTGCCCTAACAGAGCGCTGAAAATCTGAATGATCTCCAGCTTGCAAAATTTCAAATGCCGCTTCACTGTAACCGCGATCGCGCAAGCGTGTAGCCGGAAATACATCCCGCACCATTGGGTAAATGTTGATATCAGGAAACGTTTGAAAGACTTCTTCTAAAAATTCTGTAGGTATTAAAGAAGAATTGTAATCTGCGGCTCGATTAATGCGGCGATCGCCATAGGCATGAGCTAATAAAATAATGTGCTGACATCCTTGGGCTTTAAGATGACGAATTTCTTCTTGAACTAGGCGTTGCGTTTTCAGATGTTCTGGAGAATCAAGCACATCAGACTGCATCCGTTCTCTTTTCAGTTCATAACCGATAAACGGTTCACTAACGGCTGTGGCAATATAACTTTGAGTGAGAAAAAGATAAGCCTTTTCTTCATCATTGGGAAAATTTCCCTCGTTACAGGGACGGCTGGCGTATGAAATTAAACCAATCTTGGGGGCTGAATGAGAATCTGGGCTACTAATGCAAAGTGGAAACGCACTTAAAAACGCCTTAAAAGTACCAGATTTAATAAAATCTTGCGTTTTTTTGGGTTGTTTCACCAAATTATCTAGAATAAGTCCCTGCATTCGGATCGGGGTATCTTCACCTAGTATGGCTTCCAAGGTTTGGGCGGCTGCGTAAACGTAAGCATCGCCGCTCTTGTCCTTATCTTCATCTAGTTGTTTTCCTGTTTCTTGCAGTCGCAGCATTAAGGTTGTAAAGTCAACCGATTTTTCCTTCTGACCACGTTTTTGCAATCGTGTAATAATCCGCCATAAACAGCAGTAAACTAGCACAGCAAAGGCGGTAACTGCGGCTGCATGATACTGCTTATTTTCCTCAGATTCTCTTGTATTTGCTCGCCGCCTCACAGTTTCAACATCGTATTCCACTATGATTGCGGCTGATAATGCCCACCCAGCAAATTGAGAAGCATTTGTAGATAGCTCATAAGTCCATTGACGATCTTCTCCCCTCTGCCAAGAACGAGGAACCCAACAAACTTGGAGGAGTTTCTGTGGCAATAAACGCTTTGCCCGTAATTGACTTAGTGTATCTTTAGTTTTTAAGTCATACTCCGAAAGCTCGGCAGTAACTTTAACCGAGAAAAGAAGTCCTGATGTTGCTGGTTGCTCACAAATTTCAATATGTTTGAACCATTCAACCTTTTCGCTGGAATTTTCTTGTGGCTCTACAAGCAACTTTCTCACACCCAATGTTGCACCTTCTAGGCGATCCCAATTAATTATGCTGCTTTTTACACAGATGAATTGTTGTGAGGAGCGATCCTGAACTTGAGATATGACTTTTTGGTTCCTGTCGCGCAGTACTTCCTTCAGAGCCTTGGCAATAGACTTCATTGACTCGGAGCGTTCCTGTAATTCTTCTAAAGTCTGGCGAATAGCTTCTGTACCCTGCGATTTAAAATTTGCTAGGAGTTGATTCACCATATCTGTTAGTGATTCTTTAGTTAGCGGTTCCTCGTCCTTTTTGGGAACGACGACAGCCAAAAAGATCAGTTGAGCTAAACGACGACAAATTTCCCAAGGTTTTTGTAAGGAAGATTCATCATTACTCAGTAAATATTCTCTAATTTGATCGAGTCGTACTTCAAAAGCAGGTTTGCCTAATTCTGGATTTTCCCCATTGACTCGAAAACGATAACTTACTTCACGCTCTACTTGATTTTTAGTCTTTTGCTCGAAAATTTGAGTTTTCCACTCAGGCCAAACAGCTAGACAATAATAAAAGGTCGCTTTGCTAAGTTCATCTGCCAAGTCGAACTCAGCTGCACTACCGAAATGAGCCGTTAAATCAACCGTATAGCCTTCTTCTTGAGCAGATTCAACTAGAGTGAGTATTCGATTGACATACTCTACTAAAAGTTGGTAATCTGGGTCGTGACTTGAGCGGGCATTTTCTGCGATCGCTTCCATAATCCGAAAGCTAATTGTCAATCGGACGCGTGACAATGCTTCGTCGTCTATGAAATTTAAAAAACGCTGAATTTGGCTATCGTATCGATTTTTTTCTTCTTTCAAAGTTGTGATCGATGAATTAACATTATCTTCATCATTGTCAAGTTCGTTTTCTAAATATTCTGTGGCAGCACTGCACATTTGCTCAAAATAATCAGTATTTTCAACTCGTTCGCGCGCACAAATAACCGTCGCCACAGACTTGTTATCTTTAGTATCTCCAGCTTGAAATGCTATATGTATGAGGTTGGCAGTATTGGCTATATTTTGGAAAGACGTACCTGCTTTTTTAGCAAGATGTTTGAGTTGCTTATCAGGGTCATCTAACAGCAATGTGGATAATAAGCTGTCGGAAGGCACAGCAGTATTGAGTGCTTGGTCAATAGCAGCCATTAATCTGTCTATCGCACCAGGTAACTTTGTAGCATTGCCATCACTCAAACAGCCGCCAACGCGCGACCTATTTCCATAAGCTGGCATCGATAAATCTTGAATAAACCCACCGCCAGGAGCAGGTTTAAAAGCTTCTTTAAATTTAGCTTGTGCAAATAGCCGATACATAACGGCTGAAGTACTTATTCTCAGGCGTTTATTCTGTTTGTCATCAAATTCAAACAGCTCCATCCCTCTAGGGTTTAGCTGGTCAGTATTTGCCTGATTACTGCTAGGAGAAATAGCTTGAGCAAGTAGCTCTATGACTGTAGCGAGGTCAATAGAAGGCTTAAGCGATCGCGGGTCAACGTTAGCGCCAGTACCTTGTGAAGGCATAATTATTTCCTTTGTAATTTTCAGTATTACGACTGCTTCATTTGCCTGAACTTTACAGTCTCAGCAAATGGACTCTATATTTTTATTTATCTTAAATGTGTCTAATCTGTCAAGATACTTGTATTTTACGTTTATAATACTTTTCTTAAGATTTTTTACATTAAATAATTTTTTACATGATAATGTGTTTCTTTGAAAAGATCAGGGGAAACTTAATGAATATAAATTTATAAACAGAAAAGAAATAATATAAATTTTAATTTTTTCTAAAAAGCAAAAATGGATAAAAATAATTTTGAAGCATTTACTAACTTACCAGCATTGAAAAAAAATGCTATTCAAGTCTGTGGTCAAGAATTTATTGATAACTTGACTAAAAAAGGTATATATGCGAAAGATAGTGAATTCTGGGAAGAGGTTAATAAGAAGCTAAATATTCCTAATGATGCCTATGAAATTAAACAGGCTAGAGAACAAGCAGAACGCGAACAACTGTTGTTAGAAAAGAAAGCTAAAGAGCAAGCAGAAACACAAAGATTGCTGACAAATAAAAAAGAAATCTTTAGTAAAAACATAAAAGATTGGAAAATTACTGTTTTTGAACTTCCAGAATCAGATATTTTTGGCAAAAATTTTCTAGCAGAGTGTACTAAAGAACCAGACTTAATAAAAACTACTTGGTTTTACAAGAATCAACAAGAAGCCTATAGTAGAGCTTGTAATCTTGCAGATGAATTTGAAGTACAACAAGAAAGTTTAAGGATTTTTATGGAGCATTACGCAGTAATGAAAGATTTATATCTAATGATTATATACCTTTCAAGTGGAGATCAACACAACCGCTACCTTAACAATAATCGTGAAAAATCTAAAGAAAATTTTACTGGCGTTAGCTGTTGGAATGGATTTGATTTTGAGATAATTCATGCTTTAGAGGCAGAAGGATTATTAGAAACTTCGTCAACTAAAAAAAGTCTGGTAATGAATAAAATAGGTATGAAAGCTGCAAGAGAGATTTTACAAAGGATTAATATTGATGGAGTTGAAAGGCTACTAGAACAGCGCGAATATCATGAAGAATATATTAATTACACGAGTCAATTAGATATTATGCAAGAGCAAGAAGAAGATGAAGAATAGATGTTGGCCTGCGACAATGCCTGCCATCTGTAGCGATCTTAATAGATAAAATTGATAATCAGATGGTTATTAACGTTATTATCCCTAATGATCTTGAACTAAAGTAAGGCTTATGTAAAACTTGAGATCCTTCGCTTCCAGCCTATTTTTAAGGAATTGATCAATGGCGCGTCTAGCCCTGCTGAGTGTATCTAACAAAACTGGTTTAATTGACCTAGCCCGTAGCTTGGTTGAAGAATTCGACTTTGATTTAATCAGCAGTGGGGGAACAGCTCAAGCCCTCAAAGATGCGGGACTCCCTGTTACCAAAGTTGCAGATTATACAGGTTCACCAGAAATTTTAGGTGGTCGAGTCAAAACGCTGCATCCGCGAATTCATGGCGGAATTTTGGCGCGGCGAGATGTTCCCCAAGATATTACAGATTTAGAAAATAACCAAATTCGCCCGATTGATTTAGTGGTGGTGAATCTATATCCTTTTGAGGAAACGATCGCTAAACCAGGAGTAACATTATCCCAAGCTGTTGAGCAAATTGATATCGGTGGCCCGGCTATGCTACGAGCATCATCGAAAAACTTCGCTCATCTGGCTGTATTATGCGATCCAGCACAGTATGACGAGTATTTGGAGGAATTACGCCAAAATAACGGCGAAGCATCCCTAGAGTTTCGGCAAAAGGCGGCATTAAAAGGATTTTCGCATACTGCTAGTTATGATCAAGCGATCGCATCTTATCTCGCAGGAACAGAAAATTACAACCTTAGCGGTACACAATTGCAATCTCTGCGTTACGGCGAGAATCCCCATCAACCCGCCGCTTGGTATCAAACTGGTATTACTCCAACGGGATGGACAGCCGCAACGAAATTACAAGGCAAAGAACTTAGTTACAATAACTTAGTTGATTTAGAAGCCGCACGCCGAATTATTGCTGAATTCACTGATACCCCAGCAGCAACGATTATTAAACATACAAATCCCTGTGGTACAGCGCTGGGAAGCACTATTTCAGAAGCCTATCAAAAAGCTTTCAACGCTGACTCTACTTCTGCTTTTGGTGGGATTGTCGCACTCAACCGCCCGATTGATGCGGCTACAGCTAGTGAGTTAACCAAAACATTTTTAGAATGTGTGGTTGCACCAAGTTGTGATGCAGAAGCTCAAGAAATCCTTGGCAAAAAATCTAACGTGCGGGTTTTGACTCTAGCTGATTTGAGCAGTGGTTCTAAGGATACAGTGAAAGCGATCGCAGGTGGTTTCCTTGTCCAAGCTAGCGATGATGTGATTGCTGACACCAGTCAATGGCAAGTAGTCACCGAACGTCAACCCACCGACAGCGAATTAGCCGAATTGCTGTTTGCTTGGAAAGTTTGCAAACACGTTAAATCTAATGCCATTGTTGTGACAAGCGATCGCACTACACTAGGAGTAGGTGCTGGTCAAATGAACCGCGTCGGCTCAGTTAAAATTGCCCTAGAACAAGCTGGAGAAAAAGCCAAAGGTGCAATTCTCGCCAGCGATGGATTCTTCCCCTTTGATGATTCAGTCAGAACAGCCGCAGCAGCAGGAATTACAGCCATTGTCCAACCTGGGGGAAGTTTGCGCGATAAAGATTCCGTCAAAGCTGCTAACGAACTGGGTTTAGTTATGGTCTTAACTGGTGTACGTCATTTTTTACACTAGATTATTGACCGTAAAGTGTGCAGTTTTGAAAGTGTCACTCAATATACTTGCCCTTTGATAGAAGCAGTGATATCGTAGAGTCGTGTGTGAGGAGCAAGTTAAAAATAAAGAGCGCCTGGGGTGGAAACACGGCAACACTCCCAAGCGCTTTTTAATTTGTCAGAAATTGGATTGCTCGTACAGTTTTGAAAGTGTCACTCAATATACTTGCCCTTTGAGAGAAGTAGTGATATTGTTTATTTGTGTGTGAGGAGCAAGTTGAGAATAAGAAATGCCTGGGGTGGAAACACGGCAACACTCCCAGGCATTTTTTAATTTGCATATATAAATATAAATTGGCGGTGCAGTTCTGAAAGTGTCACTCACTATACTCGCCTTTTGATTGAAGCAGTGATACTATTTATTTGTGTGAGGAGCAAGTTAAAAATAAAAAGCGTTTGGGGTGGAAACACGGCAACACTCCCAGGCGCTTTTTAATTGGTATGCAAAAAAAGTACTTGCAGATTCGCTGGAATTTTTGAGATAATCAGCTACAGTCCAAGATGGAGTCAACACTACCCACAATCAGAAATTCAGGTGCAAATCAATCGGCTGACTCAACAAATTCAGTTCATCATCGAGATTGATCAATTGAAACAGGTGATGCGTCAAACCCTACTTATTGATGGATCACGCCGGGAAAATAGTGCAGAACACTCTTGGCATTTAGCGATGATGGCGATCGCACTAGCAGAATATGCCCCAGAGGGTGTTAATATATTCCACGCGATCAAAATGCTGCTAATTCACGATTTGGTAGAAATTGATGCAGGTGACACCTTTTGTTACGATGTGCAGGGTAATCACAGCAAGGCAGAACGAGAAGCACAGGCAGCGTTGCGCTTATTTGGACTTTTGCCAGCAGATCAAGGTAGCGAGTTGCGTTTACTCTGGGATGAGTTTGAAGCCGGAGAAACACCCACTGCTAAGTTTGCCGCAGCCCTAGACCGTATACAACCCTTGCTGCACAATCAGCAAAATGGGGGCGGAAGTTGGCGCATTCATGGCATTAGGCGCGATCAGGTGATGATACGGGTAGCACCAGTAGAAACAGGTGCGCCGGAACTTTGGCCGTTTGTTCTACAACTGATTGATGATTGTGTGACAGCAGGGTATCTAAAAGAGACTTCTACCCTCAAGATTCAGGGCTGATGCGCCAAAATTTTCTCCCACTCAGATTGCGAAAGTGGCTGCACCTCTATCTGCATATCAAAATAATTACTAGCTGCGGCAACCAAAGCTGCAATAATCTTTTCAATACTCAGACTTTGAGGCAATTGTACATTCGTAAAAGATTCTGCACCAAATACCTGAGTGAACAGTTGAGCATCCGATCGCAAACGGATTGAACCATGTTGCAAAATTGCCCCACCACGCCGCAGTTGAGCGCTACCAATAAGTTTGCCACCATCTGGCAAAACTAAGTCTGCACTGGTAGCGGTGCCAAAACAATTAGGGTTGTGGATGTAACCTCGCCCAGCCGTACCGTAATCTAATTCTACACCTAGCGATCGCCAGCCTTGAATCAAAAACTCACAAATTATTTCATACACCTGGAGGCGATTACCCGTCAGTCCAGATGTGACTACAGCGTAAGTTAAATCACCTTGATGTAGCACCGCCCGTCCACCAGTCGGACGCCGTACTAAATCCAGTTTTTGCCCTTGCCAAGTTAAATGTTGCCAATATTCCGGGTATTGGCGTTGATGATAGCCGAGAGAAATAGCAGGTGGCGACCAAGTATAAAAGCGCAGAGTTGACGGATGCTTTCCAGACTGGTGCTGTTCTAGCAACCAGAGGTCAATCGCCATCTGCACATTGCCAGGCGCCTCTAGCAAAGGAATTAGCCGCCACACTTGATTGCTATGCATCCGATGCAGCAACAGCCAAATCTAAAATCCAAAATCCAAAATCCAAAATCCAAAATCCAAAATCCAAAATTCCTTAAGTTGCACCAAATTCAGTTTGTAAAGCTTCATCGTTATTATCAGCGATCGTTGCCACAACGGTAATCAGCCGAGACACTTCGCCAGGAGATAACTCCGCTAACGTGCGTGTTGATATCACAACCACGCGGTTTTCAATAATACCAAAACGCGCTTCAAAAGTACTGGAGCAGTTCAACTCCAACAGATAACGCATCAGCTTAGGTTCATCTTTGGCAGGTAAATTTAGCACCGCAGACCAAACCGTTATCGTGTCTTCATCGGTTGTCCCGTTGAGTTGGACAAATACTTGCACACTTCCGTACTTAAACTTCCAGAGATGACCACCCTCTGGAGTGTGGCTAACCATCGCACTGTCGTCTTCTTCCAAAGAATCGATGACATTTTCAATTACCTCCACATGGTTAATGCTTGTCCTCTCAGCAATTAGCTCATTGACGGATTCGTTACTAGTTACGGTTTCTTGGTAGTTTGTCATAGATTTTTTCTCAATATACTCGCTGTTTTATCTACACATACTTTATAACTTGTGGACGCAGTTAGTTTGAGCTTTATTTTGCGGCTACCAAATGCCCAAAGACCAGACTGTAGGGGTTTAGCAAAGCTCATGTGTGTCAAGAGCATCTTAATATCTCACATTTTGGCGCGATGTTTGATGACAAGGCTAGCGCGATCGCTATTTTTTAGCTAGTCCCTGCTCAATGTTGTGATCAGTCTTTGTTTAAGCTTTTTGACTTTTATAGTGCGATCGTCATGGGCAAGACTGCGAATAGGGCATTGGGTATTAAGAATTTGGCGCGTCATTTTTGAGACTTCTAAATAGACAAAAATCTATCAAAACCTATCAGGATATTGATCTGGCAAAGCATAGCACCAAGTGCTATATAATAAGCGAAGGTAATGACCAGATCATGATAATCTACAAAACCCGATGGTTTGACCGTTGGGCACGTAAAGAGGGTTTAAATGAGCTTAGCCTCTGTGCGGCTGTAAACGAAATGACGGCAGGACTTTACGAAGCCGATCTAGGCGGGGGACTGTTCAAAAAGCGGATTGCCCGCTCTCGACAAGGTAAGCGTGGTGGCTTTCGTACCCTAGTCGCCACCAACAAGGGCGATCGCTGGTTTTTTGTTTTTGGCTTCCCGAAAAACGAGCGCAGCAACATTAACAAAAAAGAAGAAGAAGCATTAAAAAAGCTGGCATCGGTGCTGTTATCTTACACGCTAGAGGATCTCGAAAAAGCCAAGCTGGAAGATGAATTGATGGAGGTAATTTGCAATGCCGAAGAAGAAATCAGCGATTCTTGAAGCCGTTCACGAAACGGCTACGGGACTGCACAAGGCTGGACTGATGGATCAGACTACGTTGCGTGAATTCGATTGTCTGTGCTTGTCTGGGATTGAACCGCTAGAACCTAAGCAAATTAAGCAAATACGCGAATCATCTCATGTTAGTCAAGCAGTATTTGCTGCGATTTTGAATACAAGTCTATCAACGGTTCAAAAGTGGGAAATCGGTCAGAAGCATCCCAGTGGCACCGCTCTTAAGCTGTTGCACCTAGTTAAGAAACGGGGATTGAATAGCTTGATTGATTAAGGGGTCAACCCTTCACAATCTGCACCTATAGTCAATGCGATCGCTATTTTTTAGCTAGTTCCTGCTGAATGTTGCGATCGGTCTTTGTTCAAGCTTTTTGACTTTTATAGTGTTTGGTCATGGGCAAGACTGCAAATACAGCACTGGGCATTCAGGATTTGGCGCGTCCGGTTTGTGCCGATTTATTTTCATCGCGTCTGTGTAGACTCTACGATCCACAGATTACAACGTTTTGAAGCAAATTAGTTCAGAATTGCTTGACCGAGATTAGCGATCGCTCCTTTCGCTACATTTATTCAATTGTTGTAACTTCAATGTTGTTAGCCTGACGACCAAGCTTATCTTGAACATATTTAAGAAGTTCCACTTTATGTTTAAGTAACCATTTACAATTATTGCCGGGGTGTAAATATATACTATAGCCGCGAGTGGATCTGTCCCATTCTATTTTGTCAACTGCTTTGCAATGGTAAAATAAATTAACTATTCTTGTTAGAGTCCTTATAGAATGTTGACTTTCTGTTCTAAATGATAAATCCAGATTTTTGGGATCATTCAATTTTGTTGTCTTACACCGAAAATCAATTTCATTCTTGCCTTTACATCTATTGCAAATAACACACAGAGTTTGTGAGTTTTCTACAGATGTTTCCCCACCCATAGAAAACGGTTTAATATGGTCGATGTGTAATTTACCTTCGGTATTGACTCCACAACATAGGCAAGCATAACCGTCTCGCATTTTTACTTTTTCTTTTTCTCCTTCTATAAGTTCCCGTACTCTGTTGTTTCTCTTAGGTGGAGATGTAGATGTAGATGTAGATGTAGATGTAGGTGCTTTACTACCATCCCCACCAGTCATTATTTTATTGATAACCAACTGAAGGGCTATTAGAAGACGATTTGGTGTTTTATAGAAAGTTTCCCACAACATTCCAGCTTTTGAAAACTCTTGCTTGACATAGTTGTTTAGTTGTGGATTTGAAAAATTAATTAGCTCATCAGCAATTTTATCTAAGTCATAGATTTCTCTTTCTTCAAAGGAGTGATACGGAGGTGTAGAATGTAGATTATCTTGAGCGATGTGACGAACAATCTTAATTAAATCTGAACTAAGTCTTCTGCCAATGTCATCAGTTTCATCGTCAAAATACTTATCTATCCATTCTTTAACTTTAGGCTGCATCCATTCATCATCAAGATACTCTTTAGACCATTCATCTAGTAACTTTAGTAACTTTGGGTCAGTAATAGAGCTAATAAAAGCCTCAAACTTGGATTGCGTATGTTCATAGACCATGACAAATTCAGTAAATGGCTCCATTGAGTCATTGTTATTATCAGAGTCAGCATATACAATTTCAGTTTTATACCATCCAATAGGAAATATTTTCTTATATTCTATTGGATAAACTCCATCATTCTCAATTGACTTCGATAATTCTTCGATTAGACGAATTGATATATATTCCAGTGGATAATGTTCTCCTTTTTCAGGCTTTCCAGGATCAGGTTTAGTATGGCCATCTTCTGGGTTAACCCAGTCAATTAAACGTTTCCAGTCATCGAAGAACAAAATAACATTTGCCTCATCACTGCTCCCTCCTGCTTTTTTCCCACGTAAAGCTCTACCAATCATTTGAGTCATTAAAATTGAGCTTGTTGTTTGGCGAGTAATAAATACAGTTTGAACATTGGGAACATCAACCCCTTCTGTTAACATTCTTACATTGATTAAAACATCAAGCTTATTACTTTTGAAATCATCTAAAATTCTTTTATTGTCATCTTCTTTACGTTTATTTCTTGCATCTGCCGAACCTGGATCAGCATCTATATGCGAATAAATGGCATCTGCTTTAATGCCTTTTTCAACAAGTTTATTCTTTATGTATTCACATTGAAACCAACGATCAGCAAAGATAATAGTTTTACCATAAGTATCTTTACTGTCTTTTTTAGACACATAACTGTTTACAATAAAATTGTTTCTATGTTTATTATCTGCAAGAATTTCGATAATTGATTCAGGAAGGTCTTTATGTTGCTTAACTAATCGGTCGTATAATTTATCATCAACTTCCATGTCTATGCCAGTTGACACTTCAATGTAATTAGGTCTAGCTAAAATACATTGTGTTATTAAAGTTTCTTTATCAGCTTGATAAATAACTCCATTATCTCCATCTGTAAATATTTTCCATAGCCAACCTTTCTTAGCCTTATCTGTATAAGTTGGTGTAGCTGTTAAACCGAGTATGTTTGAATTGGGTACTAACGCTCGAAGTCCTTTTTCACCAATCAATAAATTTCTGCAACCATAAGCCGGTGAATGGTGAGCTTCATCAACTATTACAAAAAGTCCTGTTTCTTTAGAATGCTCAATAAATTTTCTAAAAGCTGTCCCAACTTTATTACCCAAACCGTCTAGAGCATCAGGGTGTAAATTGCTGATAGCTGTTTGTATTGAATAAACCTAAACGTTTTTCTCTTCTGCTGCTTTGAGGCGATCGCTCTCCTACCTCCTACAGAATCAAGCATTACTCTCTAACCTCTGTAGCTTCTGCTCTACAATGAAGCGAAGAATCTAGCAGCTTAAACAGGCGATTTATTTATGTCCCACCCGACGCTCAGTAGCCAAGAAGTTGCCCGACGTGGAAAGGAACTCTATCAAAGAAGTATCCGTGCCAAAGTTGAGACACAAGAGAACATTGGCAAAATTATCTCGATTAATGTTGAAACAGGAGATTACGAAATCGGTGATGATTTAGTCGAAACGAGTCTTCGATTACGATCCAAGCAAACCGATGCAGCACTTTGGGGAGAAAGAATTGGTTTTGATGCCGTTTATGCAGTTGGTGGTACATTGCTCAGGACGGCACAGTGATACACGGGACTGTAGTTGGACTTCAGGCAAGAATGAGTGTGATTATTCTTCCCCCAGAAGGTTCAGGTGTAGAAATCGAATGTGTTATTGATACAGGGTTTGAAGGGTTCTTAACCTTGCCGCCTTCTGTCATTGCTGCTCTTGGCTTGCCCTACCTCATCAACATCAACGCAAACCTCGCTAACAACTCCACTGTGGAAACCGATGTTTATTTGGCAACAGTTATATGGAATAGTGTGGAGCGTAATATTGCAGCCCTAGCAATGGGTCGTCGTCCACTCATTGGAACTGCGCTGCTTGAAGATTATCATCTCAGTATAGATTTTTGTGAGGGTGGTACGGTTCTGGTGGATGAAATTCTATAACCTTCGGCGAGAAGTGTGTATTAGCGACGCAGCATAACAATTTTTCTGTATTACGTTTCTTTGCTTCATACCAAAGCATGGTACGAGCTTCTTTTCTTATGGTTCCCATTTTGGCATCAGATGCGTTAGCGAAGCTTACCGAAGGTATCGCTTCCGATGAAGTTATGAGCATCTTAATCTGTGATATTTTGGTGCGATCGCAGATTACAATCAAGCCCTAAAGATTAATCCTAACTTGGCTCAAGCCTATGCTAATCAAGGTGTTGACCGTGCCAATTGCTAAATAAGTGCGATACCTTCGATGAGCTACGCTAACGTAACTTCCACTTTTCGTTCACTGATTTCGAGCGGGTACGGTTTATCTTTATTTAAAGAGAGAGACAAAATCCGATAAACTATACAAAAAAGTAGCTATGGCAAGCGGTGAAGTATTTGATACCAAAACAAAATCCCTATCTCTGCCAAGGGTAAACCTGTTGACCATGTTTCGGCTGGGTTTATTTCAAATGGGGTTGAGCATGATGTCCATTTTGACTCTGGGGGTACTCAACAGAGTCATGATTCAAGAAATCGCAATTCCGGCGACGCTGGTATCAGTAGTTCTAGCACTGCCTTTATTTGTTGCTCCTTCCCGTGTCTGGTTCGGCCAGATTTCCGATGCCAAGCCGTTATGGGGATACCACCGCACAGCTTATGTTTGGGTGGGTGCGGCAATATTTGCGATCGCAGCCTTTTTAGCTGTACAAGTAATGTGGCAGCTTAATAATGCCGTAAGTAGTGCAGGTGGTTGGGCATGGACAACCCAAACAATCGGCTGGACAGCGCTTCTATCCCTGATATTCGCTGTATACGGTTTAGGAATTTGTGCTAGCGGTACTGCTTTTGCTGCTTTGTTGGTGGATATATCTGAAGAAGATAACCGTTCCAAAGTAGTCGGTGTGGTCTGGTCGATGCTGATGGTGGGGATTATTGTTGGGGCGATTATTAGTGCTAGCTTGCTGAAGCAATTAACGCCAGAAGCAACAACAGCAACCTTGCAGGCAGCAATCAACAGGCTATTTTTTATCGTCCCAGCAATTGTATTTGGTTTGGCGATCGCCGCGACATTGGGCGTAGAAAAAAAATACTCCCAATATTTAAGCCGTTCCACAATGGTAAACCGAGAAGACAGCATTACTCTGGGCAAGGCTTGGGAAATTTTAACGGCTAGTCCGCAAACAGGTATATTTTTCACCTTTTTATTGGTGATGACTCTCTGCTTGTTTATGCAAGACCCGATTTTGGAACCTTATGCAGGTCAGGTATTTAAAATGCCTTTGGCTGAAAGTACTAAACTGAACGTTTTTTATGGAACAGGTATACTGATTGCCTATGGTGTGAGTGGTTTTTTGATTGTGCCACGTTTAGGTAAGCAAAGAACTGCAAGACTAGGCTGTATATTAGTGGCATTTTGTACAGCATTACTTGGGATATCAGGCTTCACCGCTAATCCAGCTTTCCTGAAGCTAAGTTTAATTTTGTTCGGTTTAGGCACTGGTGTCTTAACTACGGCAGCAGTTAGCTTAATGTTGGATCTCACCGCCGCAGAAGCCGCAGGTACATTTATTGGGGCTTGGGGGTTAGCGCAGTCTGTCTCTAGAGGTGTGGCAGTGGTTTTAGGTGGTACTTTATTGGATGTAGGGCGTAAGTTATTACCCAATTTAGTTTTAGCTTATGGATTGGTATTTGCTTTAGAAGCCGTGGGAATGATCGTGTCGATTTGGTTTCTCAATCGGGTGAATGTAGCGGAATTTCAAACAAATACAAAGCTTGCGATCGCTTCGGTTTTAGAAAGCGATTTAGACTAAATATGGGGCATTGGGCATGGGGCATGGGGCATTGGGCATTGGGCATGGGACAAATGACAAATAACGATTAACCAATGAATGATTTTTGGACAACTATTCTTGATTTTGCCCAAACTACCACTACCAGAGTGGGCAAGCAACTAATGCAAGATTTTGGGCAAGTACAGGCTTCGCAAAAAGCTGATGGTAGTTTGGTGACGCAAGCAGATAAATGGGCAGATCAGGAAATTCGGGATGCGATCGCTTCTAATTTCTCTGGTTACGGCATTTTGAGCGAAGAGAGCGATCAGTCATTTCCCGGTACCGAGTGGTGCTGGGTAATTGATCCTCTGGACGGTACAACCAACTTCACACGCGGCATTCCCATCTGGACAATATCTCTGGGTTTACTGTATCGAGGTACACCTATTTTTGGTTATGTTTACGCACCAACCTTGAATCAAGCTTTTCATGGTTTCTGGGCAGGTTCATCTGGTTTAGCAACGCCAACAGGAGCATTTCTCAATCACCACCCCATCCACACCAGTGTAGATAATCCCAGCAAAAATCACTTTTTTAACCTCTGTTCCCGTAGCACCGCAGTCATCCAAAACGGCTTTCCCTGCAAAATTCGGATGTTGGGTGTGGCTAGCTATAACTTTTTGACAGTTGCCACTGGGGCTACTCTCGGTGGTATTGAAGCGACACCAAAAGTTTGGGATTTAGCGGGGGCTTGGGTAATTGTCCAGGCTGCTGGCGGAGTTTGGCGATCGATCAAGTCAGAACCGTTTCCGTTGTCATCAGGAGAAGATTATAGCGATCGCTCTTTTCCCACCCTCGTTGTTAGTCGCCCAGAATTAGTTCCGGTATTTCAACCTTTTCTGGATGACTAGACAGAAGTGAACTATAAATAAAGCTAGTGATAATCGGAGCATTCTGATAATTTAAGTAGGATTGTAGCTTCGACTACACTGGTTAATATAGTATAAAGAATTTTTATGCTGTCTAATCTAGATTTAATTCGAGAGTTTGTGCAAAACTCGATCCAGAAAAAAGAAATTTTGTTGTCAAATCATTCTTTGACAGCGCAAACAGTCTATAATACCAACCAACTAACAGCGAAATCTGAAGGCGTAATTGGCACAGCCCAACTATCTAATACCCTATCTGAATTCTTGATTTATCCGAAATCATCCCACTGGGAATTGATAAATGAGGCATTAGCAGAATATGGTTATCTCCTGAAAGGAGAAGTAGATAGTCGGGGTTTCTATCAGTATGAATACTGCGAAATTCCCAAAGGCTATGAGATGCACTGTACTAAATCTGTACTTCTATGGCGAGCTTGGTGGAGATATCGCAAGTATACTTCCAGAGTAGGAATTCCGTTGGAACTTCTGGTTAGAAAACGAGAATCATGGTATCCAATTAGAGATTTAATTATTAGCGACGGACTTCTTTATATCAAAACATTAGGAAGCGAGATCGCACTTGACTCAGATGACTTGGTTACTTGGTTAAACAAAATTGACGGCTGAAAGTGAGTAATCGTTGAAAAATGCTGAGATTTTTTTCGCTTACTTTGAGACTATAGGAATCATATTTGATTTTTGTTCGCGCAGCGTGGCGTAGCCATAATTATTTGCGTAGACAGGGAGTGGGGAAGAAACCTTTTCGGGGTGTACTGATTTTTTTCAAAAATCAAATACCAGTCCTATATGACTGTAAGTGGTTTTAATAAACGCAAGAATTCAGAATTAAGAAGACTTTGATAGTCAAGATTAAAAGACGAGAAAAAATCAAGCGTGCTAGAGATTATTGATTTTCCAACCATTCTGGATTCTGACTTTTGACTCCTGAATTCTTACTAATAAACTGTTTGATCTTCTTTACGCCATGCTGGATCAACAATACAAATAAATACCAGAGGTTCGATGCCAGAGTTAGAAATAAATTGCCGCGTATTAGGAGGAATATACACAGCATCTCCCGGCTGAACTATCTGGGTTTGATCATCAATGTGCATTTCTCCCGTGCCACTGAGAATATAATAGACTTCTGAGGTAGCGAGCGAGTGGAGTTGAGAGGTTTTTCCTGCTGGCAGTGTTACATGAGCCAAACTATAGCGCAATGCCAGAGGTTGCTTATCTGGATGTAGCAGTTCTCGCAGAATAGTGTTATCTCCGGCGATGAATTCTGGACAGTCTTGAAGTTTTTGAACTAGCATCAATCAATTTTTAGTTTGAGGTTTTGAATCTCACTATAAAAGTATAAGCCCACTTGCCGCACCTTATAATCTGATCTGTTATTGATAAACTGCCCCATCAGGCATAATTGCCCCAGCTAAGTTAGCACCAATTAGTTTAACCAGAAGGCGATCGCCAGAGCGAATCCGCGCTCCCGTCAAATCGGCTCCTCGCAAGTCTGTCCCACTGAGATCCGCTCCAATCAAATTAGCACCACGTAAATTCGCCTCCCTGAGATCCGCTAAAAGTAGGTTTGCCCGAAATAAATTTGCTTCAGATAAATTCGCACCTCTGAGGTTGACTTTGTGCATAAAAGTATCGCTGAGATTAGCACCACTCAAATTGGCATAACTCAGATTTCTGCCAGATAAGTCTTTATTGCTCAAATTTGCCCGACTATAGTCTTTGCCACTCAAGTCGGAATTTGGCTTTGGTGATTGCTGGGTTGTTTGAGATGGTTTTTCTTCTTGAGGTGGCGGTGAGTTGAGTGTGGTTTGATGCTTGGTTTTTAGAGAGCGCAATTTTTCACGAGCTTCATTTATGGCTTTGAGCTTGTCTTGTGCTTTCTGCTGTAAACGGAGATTGTCTTTGGGAATGCGATCGGGATGCCAAACAAAAACTAAATCTTTGTAAGCCTGGTTCACTTCCTCAAGTGTTGCCCCAGGCTCTAATTCCAAAACTCTATAGTACCGCTCCAGATCGCTCATACGATATTTTGGTGGACAATCAACTTAATTATCAGTGATGGAGCCGTCTTTTCGCTGTATCTTTTGTTATTGATCATGGGGCATGGGGCATGGGGCATTGGGCATTGGGCATTGGGCATTGGAAAGAGGAGGCAGAAGTTCTTTAATTTTGAATTTTGAATTTTGAATTTTGAATTGATTTCTCCCTCATCTTTCCATCTCCCCATTTCTCCATCGAGCGATCGCTCTCAAATATGCTCCAACTGGAATCTGATAGACTTCAATAAAAATCCAAACAATAATTGCTAAATGTGATAAGAAAGTTAATATCGTCCAAATATATGGCATCCAGGTAATCGGTTCCTTGAGATTAGCAGGAAAATAGTAAGCTACTATGCCAATTAGAGTAGTGGGAAGAATTACAAAAACTGCTGCTGCTAGTCCATAACCCCAACCTAATTCCACACCTTCCAACTGGCCTTCTGTCCAACTAAACCCATTCCAACGCCAACTTAAGGGTGGTTGCCTAGAAGGCATCTTGATTTGCTCTAATTCTAGGTTGACTGTAAAAATCTCGTGGCAAAAGTCACAAGCCATAGCTTCCATCAATGGCATATGAGAAATCTTACCGATCCGACAGACTGGGCAGGGGTAAACTCCATGATAGTCGAAAGATTGGGCTAAGATTTTAGAACTCGGCATAATGAAACTGATGATCCTAAAAAGTTGATCTGGTCAATGAGATTTGGGTAAGAATAATGTATAGCGATCGTCAATTGTCTGCAATCAGCTTTCGCAAGGTGAGGTGACAAGTCAGGAGAATTATAATTTTAACTTCTCAATTCTGGCTCTTTGAACTTCTGAGGGACGGAAGTCACCGCTTAAAATTCTCTCTGATTACCTTGAGTTAGCTGTATTTTATTGATTAAAGAATGGCCATATTTTGAATTTTTAGATTTTTCACTCTTGATTTTTGATCATTTACACTACCCATTAGTTATGACACAACAATATTTGTCAACTTACATATATAGCGGTTTTTAGTTGAGTTGAATACAGACCTAACAAGAACAGCCCCTTTCCTACTAGCGTTGGGGAGTAAGATTCAAAGCCTATTCAAAATCAATACAGCGTAAGCGTTTTATTTATTGGGAATGGGTGGTTTATTTACGCCAACCTGTACTAGTCTTGACTCCCACAGTTGTACTGAGTCTATCGCTTTTTTATCGTTTGTGGGGGTCTTGACACCGCCGACTCTTCCTGTTATTGTTACATAGCATAGGTATATTTCTTAAGTTTTCCAGCAAAAGTCCGCAAATGCTTAACACAAAATCCTACTTTTATTTTTGGTATAGGGTGGTTCACCGGGGGTGAATTAAGTTTCCTAACGGAAACCGCCCGGTGAACCGCAGAGCGAACTCTGCGGTTTTTGTTTTTTTAAGGAGAATTTCATCGTCATGACTTATTTCAGTAGCTGGTTTTATGGCTTTTACTTTTGGCCCAGAGTAAGTTCCGGGTAAATAGCGTCATGCCAATGAATCAGAACGCGCCCGGAACTTTTCAAAGGTTCCGGGCTTTTTTGTTCTGATCGGGGAGGGGGATGAGGGAGATGAGGGGGATAACCAATGCCCAATGCCCAATGCCCAATGCCCAATACTTAATTTTTTAGGAGAATAAAACCATGATTAATGCCAAACTTGCTGCACAATCTCATCTGAACCACCAGACAATTGTTAAAATCTCGGAAAAAGTCGCTTTCGGGGGCGAAGAACTGGTAATTATCGGCGGTCCCTGCACCGTTGAAAGCTTAGAACAAATGGAGGTAGTCGCCCAGAAGCTATCTACTGCATCCGTGCAGGGGTTGCGTGGGGGTGTCTACAAACCCCGCACTTCTCCCTACGCTTTCCAAGGTATGGGAGAGGCAGGATTAGAGATTTTGGCAAAGGTGCGATCGCATTACAATCTGCCAGTTGTTACTGAGGTGATGTCAATTTCCCAAATTGAAGTAGTCGCCGCCCACGCTGATATGCTTCAAGTTGGTAGCCGCAATATGCAAAACTTCGACTTGCTGAAAGCTTTGGGACAAGCTGGTAAACCAATACTGCTCAAGCGGGGTTTAGCAGCGACAATTGAAGAATTCATTATGGCTGCTGAATATATCCTCAGTCACGGTAATCCTGATGTGGTGTTGTGCGAAAGAGGTATCCGCAGTTTCGATGATTACACTCGCAATGTCCTAGATTTAGGGGCAGTAGCAGCACTCAAGCAAATAACTCACCTGCCTGTGATTGTAGATCCTTCCCATGCCGTTGGAAAACGGGAACTGGTGGCACCTCTGGCGAGGGCGGCGATCGCTTGCGGTGCAGATGGATTAATTATTGAATGTCACCCAGAACCAGAAAAATCTGTTTCTGATGCCCGTCAAGCACTTTCTTTAGAAGATATGGTGCATTTAGTTAATAGTTTAAAGCCTGTTGCCACAGCCGTTGGGCGCAGTATATCAGAAGCGATCGGGGCGGGTTTGGAACCTGCCCCGATTTTTTGTGCTGCTTAAATTTTAGTTGAGAATGTACTCTGTTATTAATGGAGTTAAAAGGCTCGTCAGCGAGTATAAAAGACTCGTTAACGAGTATCAAAGGTGGATTCATCCAGTTCAAAGACTCGTTAACGCAGTTCAGAGGTGGATGCATCCAGTTCAAAGACTCGTTAACGCAGTTCAGAGGTGGATGCATCCAGTTCAAAGACTCGTTAACGCAGTTCAAAGGTGGATTCATCCAGTTCAAAGACTCGTTAACGGAGTTCAGAGGTGGATTCATCCAGTTCAAAGACTCGTTAACGGAGTTCAAAGGTGGATTCATCCAGTTCAAAGACTCGTTAACGGAGTTCAAAGGATGAACAAGCATTAAAATTGCAATACGCTTAGAATAAGTCATTTTTATCACCCCGCTCTCCTTACCTCCTGCCTTCTTCACGCTCATATCAGTTTTGCTTTGAGGAATAAAGCCATGACTCAAGCCTTACGCAAACTAGTTACATTCGATGAATTTGTTGCTCAATACCCAGACAACCCACAACGACGTTATGAACTGCATGATGGAGTAATTGTTGAGATGGTACAACCAACAGGCGATCATGAAGAGGTCGTTGGATTTTTAGTCAAAAAACTTAGTGTTGAATTAGACCGATTAAATCTTCCCTATCTCATCCCAAAAGCAGCATTCGTCAAACCACTTGAAAACGAATCAGCTTATTCACCAGATATCCTTATATTAAATCAGCC
Source organism: Nostoc sp. (assembly GCF_036917755.1). GTDB lineage: Bacteria > Cyanobacteriota > Cyanobacteriia > Cyanobacteriales > Nostocaceae > Nostoc. The sequence goes on along the minus strand of NZ_JBALFC010000112.1, from coordinate 82,450 downwards.
TAATTTAGTAAACGAACCTCTATGGAAAAAAGCATCTACTGTAAGCTTTGCCGCATCTATTCCTTTAGTGGTGGAGATAGTGAGTACTAATTGGCGTGATGATTACCATAAAAAATACGCTGACTATGAACAAATGGGAATTCCTGAATACTGGATTGTGGACTATGCCGCATTGGGCGGTAGGGAATTCATTGGCAAGCCAAAACAACCTACTATTTTGGCTTGCTGTTTGGAAGAAGGTGAGTATCTAATTAATAAATTTCGAGATAATGACCGTATCCAATCACCAACTTTCCCAGAGTTGAATTTAACCGCAGAACAAATTTTTCGCGCTGGTGTGGTCAGCTAAATTCATGGTGTCTATTAAAATTACATCAGGAGTCAGAATTCAGGAGTCCGAATTCAGGAGTAATATCATGTTCCGGCAATTAAGCATAATACCCGGAACCCCAAAAAGCCAAAGCTGCGCTTTAGCTCCCCTCCTCGCCTGCGGGGAGGGGTTGGGGGTGGGGTTCTTTTATTATGGGTATGCTACCGGACATGATATCAGAATGGAACCCACGCGCAACTATTCACGCCGACCTACTTAAAATTATGTCTAATGACGCAATTATTCAATCTGAATTATTGGATTACAAAGCGGATAACGAGCAAAACCTCGGTCAGATTCTCACTGTACAAGAATTAAGTCTTCTAAACGATCGCTCCAACACCAAGGGGCTAGTTCAACTGGCTTTTCATCTCACTGTTATCGGTTGCAGTGGCTACCTGTGGGCAACGAATTTTGGCAATTGGTCGGTAGCTATACCAGCGTTAGTCATCTACGGCTTTAGTCTGGCTTCGATGTTTGCACCGATGCATGAATGCGTTCACAGAACGGCTTTCGCTAACAATCGTTTGAATGATGCTGTGGCTTGGTTTTCCGGCTTGCTCTCATTTTACAACAGCACGTTCTTTCGCCGTTATCATAAGTGGCATCACCGTTACACTCGCGTTCCTGACAAAGATCCAGAACTAACCGATCTCAAACCGAGTAACCTGGGCAAATACTTGTTGATAATTAGCGGTTTACCGTGGTGGTGGGGTAAAGTAAGTGGGCATTTTCAGGTGGCAACTGGTCAATTTGACGATTGTCCATTTGTGCCAGAAGCAGCACGAGCCGAAGTTATTCGTTCTACACGATGGCAATTAAGTATTTATGCAGGTGCGATCGCTATCTCAATTCTAGTTGGTCAACCTTGGTTTTTACTCTATTGGCTGCTGCCCCTGTTTATCGGTCAGCCGATTCTCCGGTTTATTCTGCTAGCAGAACATACAGGTTGCACTCTGGACGCAAATCTGCTCACGAATACCCGCACAACGCTGACCCTCTGGCCTGTGCGATTTTTTATATGGAATATGCCATTTCATGCAGAGCATCATTTATACACATCAATTCCGTTCCATGCCCTACCAAAAGCACATCAGCACTTGAGCAAACACTTTACCCACATTGAACCTGGCTATCTGAAAGTCAACTGGAATATTATAACTAATTCGTAATTGGGCATTGGACATTGGGCATTGGGCATTGGGCGAGGACAACGAAGCCGGATTTGAACTTTCTCGGTCATCACATCCAACAACATCCAGTTGGTAAATACAAAAGTGACTAGGAAATGCTGAGAGCCATTAATTCTTCTGATATTTCAAAGTTAGCTGTGACATTTTGCACATCATCCAAGCCTTCTAGAGTATCAATTAACTTGAAAAGCGATCGTGCCTGATCGGGATCAGTAACTTCTACGCTATTACTGGGAATCCAGCGCAATTCGGCATCAATTACCTTAATGCCTTGATTTTTGAGTGTTTGACTAAGGTTTTCTAAATTGGCAAGCTCAGTAAATACCTCAGCCATCTCATCTTCAATCATCTCATAAGACTGGGCATCGCCTTCGAGGGATACTTCTAAAAGCTGTTCTTCATCAACCACACCCTGCACCACACAAACGCCTTTTTGGTCAAACATCCAGCTAACGCAACCTACTTCACCAAGATTGCCACCATTTTTACTAAAAGCTACACGCAAGTCAGCAGCAGTGCGATTGCGATTATCTGTGAGGGCTTCGATTAAAATCGCTACACCACAAGGCCCGTAACCTTCGTAGCGAATCGCTTCAAAGATAGCATGATCACCGCCAAAAGTGCCTGCACCTTTAGCGATCGCTCGTTCAATATTATCATTGGGGATACTCGCAGCCTTTGCTTTGTCAATTGCTGTGCGAAGTTGAAAATTCAGCGCCGGATCTGGTACGCCGCTTCTAGCCGCAACAATAATCGCCCGCGATAACTGAGTGAAGGTTTTTCCCTTCCTTGCATCTACTACGGCCTTCTGACGCTTAATATTTGCCCATTTACTATGTCCTGCCATAATCTGAAATTATCAAAACTCTATTCAACATTAGGATATATTCGCTGGCAATAACCATAACTTTAGATAATTGTGCAAAGCTAGATCAGGGCATCTCTAAAAATTTGGTGAAGGTATTTTTAGATCAAGCTAAATATGGGCGATCGCTACGATTGATTGAGATCAGCAAAAAAGTCACAAAAAAATGCCAAGACTAAGAATATCTAAAATAAAAATGAGGGTCTCGGCTGTGTTCACTATTGTATCTCGCCTTGACATCACGCAAATTTTCTGCGACGTAGATGATTTCTGTAACCAAACATGAGTTCGACGGAACTAAAAATATCACAGGCATCTTTAGAAAATCTGAAATTAGGAGCGATCGCAATGGAGAGCCTAACCGCGATCGCCCCCATCTTTGCACTGGAAATACTGACAATCTGAGAGCTAAAGCGGATGGTTAGTTCTTTAGGGGTGAGGAATTATAGCAGTATGAGAAAGTGCCATTTGATTGAACAGATACTAGCCAAGGAATCAGCAGCAGCGTAATAGTTCAGGGGTATCTGTGACAGCGATACCCCTAATTTAGAGATTATAGACAACTCCTCAGTCCTTAGCGCTTTACTTGATTATTCTCTCATAAGAGTGATGAAAGAGCGCTTGTTCATAAATCTCGCCAAAATGGTATCAAATAGTTGGCAAGTTTTGGCGACTAAATTTATTTATGGGGATTTTAATTTTTAATTTTTAATTTTTAACTAGTTCCGTGGGTTTAAGTCCCCCGGTTCTATAACCGGTAAGTTTTGTGTTGGGGTAAAATCCCCATTACAAAACTTAATTACGAACGCGAGTGCGTGCCGGAGGCTCTATTACGAATTACGAATTACGAATTATTTTAATTCCCCGAAGGGGCTGACGACTGTGGAGAATAATAACTCGCGAGTGTAGTGGGTTGAATGGCACTACGTTCAAACAGTTCATCCAGAATTTGGGGACATAACGCTTTTTCTAAAAGCCCACGAACCATTACGGAAACTGGACTTTCTTTTAGAAATCGCTCAAACACCTGCCCTACCAACATTTCTATTCTCCACCCAACAGAGTTTCACCTATGCATGAGCAAACTACAAATCAAGCCATTACACAACACCTTGAAAGGGCTACTAGTAGAACTTACGCATTGACAAACTAGACGAAAAATGCAATAAGGGGGCAAGAGAAAAACAGGCGATGCCTACGCTAATCGCTAGGGACTTTAACCTGTTCGTAATTAAGAATTAAGAATTGTTAATAGGGGTTCTGGCAGATCCGAATAATTTACGTTTTGGTGATTTTTTCCTGAATGAATGTCCTGTTTTACCTTTCTACTCGCTGTAGATGTGATTAGAAACGCAAGGATTATTGGGGAGAATTCTTTGAGCATCGAAAACGACGGTCGCGGCAGTGGCAGGAAGTGTTATGGCTTTTGTATTAGTTATAGATAGCGTCGGCGCAGCCCAACCTAGCGATCGCTATCCCTTGGTGAAGCTCCCATCTTAAACTGGTGTAATGTTGAATGGGGCAAGAGTGATTAAAAAGGGTTAATGTCTCTTACCTGCTCCCAGATATAGCTCACCCACTTTCGGGTCATTCAACAATTCTTCACCAAGACCGGAGATTGCATCACGTCCCGACTCTAATACATATCCACGATTGGCCATCTCTAAAGCTTTACGGGCATTTTGTTCTACTAGTACGATCGCAGTACCCGCCTGATTAATTTGTTTAATCTGCTCAAACACTTGTGTCACCAAGATGGGGGATAAAGCAGCAGATGGTTCATCCAAAATCAGCAAACGAGGTTCCAACATCAAAGCTTTGCCCATCGCTAGCATCTGGCGTTCTCCTCCAGAGAGAGTACCAGCGCGTTGACGACGGCGATCGCTTAATCTAGGGAACATAGTAAATATTTTATCTTTGATTGGTTTCAGGGGAACGTTAAGCACAAAAGCACCCATCTCCAAGTTCTCTTCAACACTGAGAGAAGGGAACACATTGGCGATTTGCGGTACGTAGCACATTCCTCGTTGGACGATTTGATTGGACTTTAGCCCCACTATATTTTCACCTTTGAAGGTAATTGTACCTGTGTGGGGGATCAAAAGCCCAAAAATTGCTTTTGCCAGGGTAGATTTACCCGCACCATTGGGGCCAATCACGGTTACCAATTCCCCTGGTGCAACCCGAAAATTCACACCTTGCAGGATATCTACATCTTTGATGTATCCAGCGTGGACATTTTGAACATCTAGTAAATAGTCATTTGTCATTGGTCCTCTCTTACAAAGTTTTGATCGGAGGAAACCTCCGCTCAGACTTTGCGCTTTGTCATTTGTCGTTGGTCAACAGTCAAGTCAAACATAACTATTGACTATTGACTGTTGACTATGGACTATTACGGAGTTTTTTGCAACTCCGGTCGTTCTTCTGGAAGAATCGCCCCTTCTACTGGGCAAACTTGGAGACATATACCACAGTCTATGCAGGTGGCAAAGTCAATCCAGTACCAATCGGTGCCCTTGGCATTTTTACCTGGGCCTTCATGAATACAAGCTACTGGACAAGCACCTACACAGTCAGCGACACCTTCACAGACTTCTGTAACAATCGTATGCGGCATGTTCTCGATTCCCTCTCTTCTGTATCGGTTATTTCTAGCCTAGCAGGGGAGTGGAGTACCCAGTGCTGACAGGGAGAGTGAGGAAGTGAGGGAGCGCGGGAGACGGCGTGAAATGAACAATCGATACTGTTGGCGAATTCATTGGAAGGGTGGTTTTTAGAAACTTTCGTTGGCGGGTTTCTATGACAGCAGTAGGATTTCTAGCGTTAAGAAATATTTTGCCAACGGTATCAGCAATGGAACAGGAATGTACGTTAAGCCCAAGATGCCTACTGTAATTGAGTTATAGCCGTCGCCCTAAGTTCTATGTATTTCTGTGATAAAGATTCTTATCACAGGAAAAATACGCTCAAAGCCTGAATTATCGGTGACAATCAGGCATTGAAGAAGGTAGAAATTTTATCGTTATCACAGGAATCATTCATTAGCGTACATTTTGGTTCCAATGCTACTCGCACGCGACCTCATATTCATCCAGTCCCAGCATCAATTAAATCATAGAGAAGCAAACAAGGAGTAAAGAGAGATTAGGCAACAGGCAAAAACTCGCCAGGGAATGGATTCATCAATACGAGGTGTGATGGCGATATCTGGGCAGTATCAGCAAAGCGATCGCCTGAAGATAATCACAAGGTTAACCATCGCCCTTACTGTATTTTATTGAGAAAAGTAATAAAAGTGGGAAAAGTAGGATGTTTTGTCTAAGCTCTTGATTATCCTGTTAATAAGCTGTAACTTAGTGCATAATACGCAGTTACTAGACCGAAAAGTTTTGCCAATGCCAAAAAATAGTAGTTTTAATTCGGCACTGGTTTTTCATGATTTAAAAAGTCATCAGGAGTATTTTATTAAATGTTTGAGATTAATCAAATTAGTAAGACAGCTTTCGTTACTGCTCAATGGAGAGTCGAAGAGAATGATAATGTCGCTCCTCTTTTTGTAGACGACATCGCTAAAAGTTTTCTGAACAATGAAACAAAAATAATTGCTGATAGCGCTGCTCAAACATTTCCCTTAAGCAAGGAAATGATTAAATATCGAACCAAATACTTTGATGATTCTCTTTTAAATCAAATCAATTCTGGTGTCAAACAAATAGTCATATTAGGTGCGGGTATTGACACTCGTTCTTTACGATATAACGCTAAAGACATTAAATTTTATGAAATCGATCAACCAGGAATTTTAAAGTTTAAGGAATATATTTTAACTACACAGTTATCAACAAATATTTCTTATATTGCTTGCAATTACATAATTGAAGATTTTATTAGACTGCTCAAAGATAACGATATCTGTTTTTCTATCCCAACTTATTTTCTTTGGGAGGGTAATACTTTTTATCTGAAAGAAGAAGATGTAAATTTAGTATTACAAACAATTGTCAAAAACTTTGAAATATTTAACATAGCCTTTGATTATTTTGATGAAAAAGTTATTTCTAGAGCCACAGGATATCAGGAATGGACTGATGTTACAGACTCATTTCAAAAAATGGGTTCTCCTTGGTTAACTGGGTTCAGAAACATTGAATATGTTGCTAGAAAATTTAATTTAAGGCTTGTTGAAAATTACTCTTTTTCTGATCTGAGTAGAAAATATAGACCGCTTAATTCAGTAGATACTGAAAAACTCGCTTTTTACTTCGTTTGCTGTCTGGCTAAATAACTAGAAGTGTAAAGCTACTGAAATTTAATCTGCCTAAAAAGGAAGAAAATAAATACTCAATTCTGCTCAAATGCCAGCTAAAGGTTTTCTAAGGAAATCACCAAAAAATTTATAGACATTCCCAACTATAACTTAATTAATTAGTCTGGCATTCCTGTAAACAGTTCTAGTCCATTGGTTATTTAAATTTGTTGAAGGTCAAGGGTAGAGGAACAATGCTAACAGAAGCAATCCTGCTGAATAATTTAGACAAAATCCTAGTAGTGGGCGATCACTTTCTGACCATAGAAGAAGTTGTCAGCGTAGCACGTCACAGCGTCCAGGTACGCATCACTAACGATCCTGATATTCTAGGCGGAGTGAAAGCATCCAGCGAATATATACAACATGCTGTGGAATTAGGCCAGCCCATTTACGGTGTCACGAGTGGCTTCGGCAGCATGGCAAATATCGTGATTTCTCCCGAATGTGCAGCACTGCTACAAAACAACCTGATATGGTTCCTCAAGTCAGGAGCCGGAAAAAGATTGCCTCTAGCTGATATTCGCGCCGCTATGCTTTTGCGTATCAATTCTCATTTGCAGAAAGCCTCAGGCATTCGCTTTGAACTGATCGAACGCATGGCAAAATTCCTCAATGCAGGTGTTACTCCCTATGTCTATGAATTCGGCTCAATTGGTGCAAGTGGGGATTTAGTACCATTGTCGTACATCACGGGAGCGCTAATTGGCTTAGATCCCACCTATACCGTAGACTTTAATGGAAAACAACTAGATTCTCTCACAGCTTTGGAACTGCTCGGTTTAGACCGATTGCAGTTACTTCCAAAAGAAGGGTTGGCAATGGTAAATGGCACATCAGTGATGACAGCTATTGCAGCTAATTGCGTCTACGATACTAAAGTTTTATTAGCGCTATCAATGGGTGTCCATGCCTTAGCTATCCAAGGTTTAAACGGCACTAATCAATCATTCCACCCCTTCATACATAAGCTGAAACCCCATCCAGGGCAACTCTGGGCTGCCAACCAAATGCTCGACCTGTTAGCTGGTTCGCGCTTGATTAGAGAAGAGTTAGACGGCTCTCACCACAATCGCGGCTCTCATCCTATCCAAGACTGCTATTCACTACGCTGCTTACCACAGTACATGGGGCCGATTGTAGATGGTATTGCAGAAATTCAAAAACAAATTGAAGTGGAAATTAACTCGGCTACCGATAACCCGCTTATTGATGTAGAAAACCAAGCCAGCTATCACGGCGGTAATTTCTTAGGGCAATACGTTAGTATAGGAATGGATCGCTTGCGATACTATATCGGTTTATTAGCCAAGCATTTGGACGTACAAATTGCCTCTCTTGTCGCTCCAGAATTCAACAACGGACTGCCACCGTCGTTAGTAGGAAATCCACAGAGGAGCGTTAACATGGGGCTAAAGGGTTTGCAAATAGCTGGCAACTCAATCATGCCATTGTTAACTTTTTATGGAAATTCTATAGCCGACAGATTTCCTACCCACGCCGAACAATATAACCAAAATATCAACAGTCAAGGCTTTGCTGCGGCCAATTTAGCTAGAACGAGCGTAGAAATTTTCCAACAATATATGGCGATCGCTTTGATGTTTGGAGTGCAAGCCGTTGATTTACGTACCTATGAAATTTCCAAACATTACGATGCCCGTGACACCCTCTCACCTGCAACCAGAGAGTTATATATGGCAGTGCTAAACCTAGTGGGGCACCCTCCTTCTGCTGACCGTCCTTACATTTGGAATGACAATGAACAATCGCTAGACTTGCACATTGCCCACATTGCGGCTGATATTGCCTCTGGGGGTAAGATTGTTGCTGCTGTTAACCAAACTTTGTCTAGCTTGAAGTAAAAATGAAAGCACTATATATCCCACATTCGGCACCTAACTGTCATAAGGTGATTTCCGAAAAAGAAATTACCAGTTAAGGTGGTTGAATCAAGATATCCCATTTGAGCAAAAGTGGATTTCGTTGCAATCTAGACTCGACTGGCTTCATAGCTTTCTTGGTCAAGGAAATCCCTTATCTCAATCAAAAGAATGCTGTATTGATGGAGCGAAAACCAATTGCTTTCTCCAAAATAGAACTTGAGCTTTTACGCGATCACATTTTGCTTGACTTGAAATTAGGCAAGCAAGCCCCTAGATACAAAGCTGTTCAAAAAGCTCTCAATCGTTTCATCGCTGAATTGACTTACCCAAACACGAGCGTTTTTTGACTTCGCCAACAGCATTGATTGCTCATTTCACCCCGAAACAAGGGAGTTTTGAGTGTTCAGTGCTGAGTGGGGAATCTCACTTCTTTACTCAGCACTGAACACTCAAAAAAGAGGAACTGTTTTGCCCAATGCCCAATGCCCACTAACGCAATGATTCAATGGTTGGTGAGCCATTAGCTTTGATCCAAGCAATTTGGGCTATGCTACGATCGCGTGCATATTGGCGAATAGCGTCTGCATCCCTTCCCCCCAAATCAATTTCTACCCGCACCAAATGAGTAGAATCTCTGAGTTTTTGCGCGTAGGCAAAGGCGGCAGTGTTAGCACTCGGTGTCTCTGGTACTACCAACCAGTTACTAGCTGGGGTTACTTGTGGTAATTGCTGAGTAGACAACAGAACTTGGTATAAATCTTCGATATTGAGTCCAAAACCAATTCCGGGGATATTTTCTCCTTGGGGATGATATAGCCCCAAAAGCTGGTCATAGCGACCACCGCGCCCTAAAACTCTGGCTTGGGATTCGGTATCGTTGACAACTTCAAATACAATACCAGTGTAGTAATCTATGGTCTGAATCAGGCTGAGGTCGAGGATTAAGGGAAATTTTTTCTCTGATTCTAGTAATTCTACTAGAGATTTGAGGTTATTCACTGCCTCTCGCTGTTCTTCATCTAAATCCAAACTACTAACTTTTTGTAACACGTCTGCACTAGAGCCACGCAAATCCAGCATGATTCTGGCGCGATCGCGCAGTTTGTCACTTAGAGGTAAAGTATCTATAGTAATGCGGTCAAGATGAGCGATCGCACTGCGAACTTTATCCTGTAAATTAGCAGGAAAGGCACTCAGAAGCGATCGGGTAATTCCCGCCTCACCTAAAATTAAATGCCATTCCCGCAAACCTAGCGCTGCCAAACAATCTGCTATTAACAACAATACTTCGGCATTCGCCAGCAATCCGCCAGCACCCAATAACTCCACCCCAGCTTGATAAAACTCTTGCTGGCGATTATGTCTACTTTCCCAAGTGCGGCGAAATACATTAGCGTTGTAGTACAAGCGTTGTGGATAACGCAGATCTGCCATCCGAGTCACAACGGTGCGAGCAATGGATGCTGTTAATTCTGGACGTAGCCCTAACTCATCATCTTCGCCATTTTGTTGTAGTTGAATCACCATCTGGCGCTGGATTGCTTCCCCTGCCATCAGAGTATCCATGCGTTCTAAAGTCGAGGTGATAATCCTGTGATATCCCCAACGGTGAAACACCTGCTGTAACCGATCTTCAATCCAGCGTTTTTTCGCCACATCCAAGGGCAATAAATCCCTGGCTCCCGATGCAGGTTGATACACCATTATTTTTTCTTCCCACCAAACAAACCACCGAACAAACCGCCACTACCAGATTTATCTGGTTGCTTATCTTTATTATTGGGGGATGAAGTCACCTTATGATCACCATGTTGTTGTCCTAAAGCTTTATCTATTTTAGGTTTCCATTGCAGAGCCGTTTCGTCATTGGGGTCTAATTTTAGAGCGTTGTCGAAGTGGATTTTTGCCATTTTTAGCTGATTTTGCTTTAAATACACCATTGCAATTAAGCTATGGCAGCGACTATTTTTAGGTTCTAGCTTTAGGGCATCTTGCAACTCTACTTTGGCTTGGGCAAATTGGTTTTTGCCAATCAAAGATTGAGCGCGACGAACATACTGTTCTATAACCGAGTCTTCTTTTGGTGGCGCTGGTGCTGATGGTGTATTTTTTGCTGTATTTGGATGAGGCGTATCTGAGTTAACTTGGGGTTGAGCATGTGGCGGCGCTGTAGATGATTTGTCCGCACTCCGCATTAAATACACTAAATTCAACTCACTGACTTGGGCAATGACTTGCAGCACTTGCTCTAAAGAATCATATTGAGTTTGGGCTAGTTTAGCGATCGCATTTTTATAGAAATGAGCGAGATTAGGGGCTTGAGCTAACTGTCTAGCCAAGTCAGTGTTTAGAGTTACCGAAGTAGACTCTTGTTCCAAGCGTTTGCCAATTTGCGACAAAATTATAATATGTTCGGTGCGAGTGCGATCGCCAGTAAGTTTTTCGTAAGCCGGGTTAACTAGCTTTGATAACAATTCGTTCCCTAGCTGTTTTTGAGCCGCACTTTCAGTAAGATTACTGTCCGGGTGCAGACGGCGAGCGATTTGGAGATAACGTTTGCGAATCTCTTTGACATCTGCATCAACTGGAACGCACAATATTGCGTGATAATCTATGAAATCATATTTAAATAGTCCACGATCTATTTTGAAAGACATACAGAGCTCTTGCACCAAAGGAGCAGTTAGATTCTTTCTAGTTTACTTCGCTTGATCAGTGATTAGTGACTGGGCATTGGGCATTGGGCATTGGGCATTGGGCATTGGGCATTGGGCATTGGGCATTGGGCAATAGTTCATCTTCCCCTGCTCCCTCATCTCCCTCATCTCCCTCATCTCCCTCATCCCCTTCATCCCCCACTCCCCACTCCCCACTCCCCACTCCCCTCACACCCACGCTGACAGTGGCGGAACTTGTGAAAGTTCGTTACTGAGAGAGTCGTGAATATAACTATTTGTTGCGAGAATTCTACCTGATTCAATTTTGACGGGATTGCCATCGTAGGCGGTAACTTTGCCCCCAGCTTCTTGTATCAAAATTATCCCGGCGGCAATATCCCAAGGAGCAAGCCCTCGTTCCCAGTAACCATCGACACGTCCACAGGCAACATAGGCCAAATCTAGCGAAGCCGAACCGCTACGTCTGACTCCTTGGGTAAGATGGGTAAGGTGACTAAATTCTGCGTAGTTGTTATCAGAGGTTTCGCGGCGATCGTAGGCAAATCCTGTCACTAGTAGGCTTTTATTCAGTTCCGATGTTACCGAAACCTTGATGAGATGACGGTTTCGCGTTGCTCCTAAGCCAGCAGCCGCACGGAATAGCTCATTGTGAAATGGGTCATAAATTACACCAACTTGCGGAACGCCATTAATTAACAGCCCGATGGAAACCGCAAAAAATGGATATTGATGGGCATAGTTGGTTGTGCCATCTAGAGGATCTATTGCCCAGAGGTATTCATTCTCTTGATTACCTAATTTCCCTGATTCTTCAGCGAGGATAGAATGCTGGGGAAAGTGGCGGCGCAAAAGTTCTAAAATCAACTCTTCTGAGGCTTTATCAGCAACGGTGACTAAATCACCAGGGCGTCCTTTTTCAATAATTGCGTCTTCTAACTTACCCAAGTAACCTTGCAAAATAGTACCAGCAGCTAAGGCCGCTTCCGTAGCAATATCTAGAAAAATTTGTAGATTAGTCATTTGTTATTGGGCATGGGGCATTGGGCATTGGGCATTGGGCAATTCAATTTTGGATTTGGGATTGACGATTTTGGATTAAATTTCAATCTAAAATCTAAAATCTAAAATCTAAAATTCTTACTCCCCACTCCTCAAAGATTTTGGCGGCGAAACTCGCCGGGAGTGAGGCGCATGGGTTTTTCTGCATTCCAGATTCCTTGCCCCATGAGTCTAGCCCATTGTTGGGCACGTTCTAAACGCTGGTCATATTTGTGGTTAGGCGATCGCCCAACAAACATTGCATTCCCTTGTTTCACCAATTCTTCATTCAACAACACCTTATTTTTCCACACATAAGCTAGAGTTCGACCGATTTTGTCTTTTGCTTCTAAATCAAACTCCAGCGTTACCGATTGTTCTGCACCACCAATTAGATTCTCTAACTGTTCTTTTGCTGCTTCCCCCCAAGGTCTCTGTCGCAAATCTGGTGCATCAACACCAACTAACCGCACTTGGGAAATCAAATTTGGTTGTTCAGCCATGCCTAACACTTCCAAACTTTGCCCACTAACTACCCGTGCTACTTTCACCTGAGCTTCATTGTTTGGCAGCTGGTTTTTATCTTGGCAACTCATCAAGAGCAATAAGCAAGACAAAATAGCTATTTTTCGCACCCAGTTACTAAAATGTACAGGCATCAGAGCTTTGGTGATTTTGAATTGTTTAATCTTCATCTAAGGGTAAACCCGCTTTAACTCTCCCCCTAGCAAAATAGCGTCCAAACTGGAGTTCGTAGACTTCATCTTCGTCTTGTGTCTCCACCTCCAAGTCAGAGCGGGGGTAACTCACACACAACAAGGCATAACCTTGCCGACGTAAATCTGGCGATAATCCGATCGCCTCTGGTTGATAAATTTCTCCTGACAACACTCTCACAGCACAAGTGGTGCAAGCCCCGTTGCGGCAGGAAAACGGCAGTTCCACCCCTTGTTTTTCGCCAGAGTGCAGGATGTAGCGGTCTTCTGGAACTTCTAGGGTGTATGTTTTGCCAGTGGCGCGATCGCTAACTCTAATTGTGTATGTACGGGACATCTGGATTTGCTTTTTGGGATTGGGACTTTCAGATTCAATCGAAAATATCTTTCTTTATCTTTGCATTTTCTGCGATTCTATAGTATTATCGTAACTTGTGGCACCTGGAGAGGTGGCCGAGCGGTTTAAGGCGCAGACCTGGAAAGTCTGTTTAGGGCAACTTAACGAGGGTTCGAATCCCTCCCTCTCCGTTCTCAAACCTAGTTCAAATATATAGTTTGAACCAGACTTATAGAAATAGTCCGGTTTAAAAAATAGCAGAATATATTCTTAAGATTGCTTTGAAGGTGCGTTAGCGTAATCCGGCTCTTAAGCAAGCTATGCACAGCGTTGTGTTAAATCTGACTGCTAAATTCAATACACAATCTCGCCGGAAGTAACATCTGTTTATTTTAAAATCATAGTTGAGGCACTTTGTCAAGTAGCCAAACTCCTACTTCACTATGGTGACAGCCTGATGAACGGATCGAGTAAATTAAGATAAGTAAAGAAAATGCTTTGAACCAAATGGCAACTCTAAGCTTACAAGAAATTTCTACTCAGTTAGAGAGTCCGAATTTACGCGATCGCATGGTAGCCCTGGCGAATCTGCGTCATGTTGCTGCTGAGGATGCAGTCCCTTTGATTAAAAAGGTACTAGATGACGAATCTTTGCAACTGCGATCGATGGCAATATTTGCTCTTGGAATCAAGCCGACGCCAGAATGTTATGCAATTTTGGTCAGAATTCTCGAAAATGACCCCGATTATGGTATACGGGCTGATGCTGCCGGTGCTTTAGGATATTTGGGTGATGCTAGAGCCTTTGAAGTGCTTTCACGGGCATTTTATGAAGATACTGATTGGCTAGTACGCTTTAGTGCCGCCGTTTCTCTAGGTAATATTAAAGATCCGCGTGCGCGTCAAATTCTGCTTCGGGCATTGGATAGCGAAGAAGTAGTGTTGCAACAAGCTGCAATCTCTGCACTGGGAGAAATTCAAGACATTGAATCTGTCGATCAGATCCTGCGCTTCGCTCAATCAGATGATTGGTTAGTAAGGCAGCGTTTAGCAGAAGCTTTGGGAAATCTTCCTACTCCCAAGAGTGTCTCAGCTTTAAAATACCTGGAAAAAGACAATCATTTCAACGTTGCTGAGGCAGCCAGGATTGGACTGAAGAAGCTTGAGGAAAGAGCCAATCAAGCTTAATATTAAAGTTTCCTACTATATTTTAATCATAATTAAGTGGGAATTTTAGCATTTTGATGCAGGGTAATTTCATTCATGAATATTGAAGAGTTTTTTCAGTTAAGTGCTGGTAAATGGTTTTCTCATCGTACTAGTCAACATTTGGCTTTTAACCAATCTGAAAATAGCAAGTCAGACATTATCATTGAGACACTGGCAGTAGATGATCCAGAAGTGATTAAACTGTGTCAACAGTACAAAATTAATCTTAGTTCTGCCTCTTGTGCTACCAAAATTACTTGGAACGGCACAATGGAAAAAGATCAAGCAAAACACAGTGGTTCAACTGTGTTAGTTTTGGCGCCTGATGCAGATAATCCAGATCAAGGCAAGTTACTACGAGAAATAGTTGAGGCCGATAAAACTCCAGTTGCCGGACGCTATAAAATTGATAGTGATGGTGCTTTGACTCTCACTACAGAGGATGAAACCATGAGTTCTGAGGAACGTCTGTGGTTTGCTAGCCCTAATTTGCGAATGCGGGTAAATGTCCTGAAAAGTTTTGGTGGACTTAGTATCACTTCCTTCACTTCTGAGATTCGCATGGGTGGTTTTCCACCAGCAGCGAAGCCTTCCGAGGCGGCTAATTCAGTATCTAGTTAGTTTTGTAGGGGAGCCAGTGCGTTAGGACTAATGTCCATAACGCACCCTACCAGATTATTTTACTGGGGAACAAGTTCAAATCACAAAATACCAACCTGTGGTTAATTCCATAGTTGGGAAAAAATTTAGATATATTTTTCTCTGGCGTTGATACTTTTTAAATTTGCAAAAAGTTAGCGATCGCCTGCGGTAATGGCAGAACAATTATAATCAGTAAAGCGATTGCCAGTAATCCCCAAATGTCACGTCCATTATCCAATTCCGTCACATCATTCAGCGCCGGTTCATCAACCAACGGCATAAATAATAAGATAATCGCCCACACCAAAAATTCTTCCCGAACTAAAGAAAGTAATAGCAACAATACGCGAGCAATTTGACCAATTACCATTGCAATTCGTTGTCCAAACATCGCATGGACAATGTGACCTCCATCTAGTTGTCCTACAGGCATTAAATTTAACGCCGTGACAACTAATCCCAGAAAACCAGCGACTGCAACTGGGTGTAAGTCAAGGGCTGATTTTGCTGTTAACTGACTTCCCAAGGCTAACTTCGAGAGTAGCGCCAGTAAAATTGAATACTTGGGATTAAGAGCATCAAGATTCAAAACTCGGGTTTTTTCGTTCAGGGAAACCACGTCAGAATGAGCCAAGCCCCATATTAGTAATGGCAAGGTTATAACAAAACCTGCAATTGGACCAGCGATACTAATATCAAATAAAGCTTTGCGGTTAGGAATAGGACTACGCATCTGAATAAATGCGCCAAAAGTTCCCAAGAAGAAAGGCACGGGAATAAAGTAAGGCAACGTCGAGCGAATATTGTAAAATTTAGCTGTCAAATAATGCCCAAGTTCGTGAATACCCAAAATAGTCATTAGTCCTAAAGCATAGGGCAATCCTTTGAATAGGGCATCTGGGTTAGATAGAACTTTGAACAAAGAGCCAATTTTCCAGATAGGCGGGAGAGAAACACCAGCATTTTCCATTCCCACCAAGGTAGTAGTTACCAAAGTAGCTGCTAGCAGTAGAAGCGCTAATCCGGGTCGAGTTAACCGTTCCTGGTTGCGTGGTGGTGTATTTCTCTCTTTAGCAGCTTGAGTGTTAGGAACCAGCACAAAGAAAGGTTTGTCATTTAAACCTTCTTGAAAGATCAGCACGAAGCGATCGCCAAATTGTGCTTCAATATTAGTCTTAATCTGCTGGTAGGCGTTGCTGGCTTTAGTTCGCAACTGACCACGGCAAATCACAGCTTGTGGTCGATACTCAATATTTTGAACGTAGTATACAGACCAAGGAAAACAATTTCGTAGTTGGGTTTCTTCTGTTAGCTCAATGGGACGCACTATTGGTTCTGGGGTAGGTTGGATAGTCGGCTGTGATTCGGAGGCTTGAGCTTGGGCTTCGGTCTGTGTATCTGTTGGCGCTTGACGCCCCCATTGAAACAACGTCCAGTACAATAGTGTGCAGACAAATAACGCCCAGAGAATCAGCGCTGGCGGCGGAGGTTGTTTCGCCCCATATATCAGCGTCCATCCACTCAACAGAAATGCTGGTGTCATTAAAACCAGCCATAACAACCACACTGGCGTCCGGGTGATCTGAGCGACGCTGTGCTGCACCATTAGATAAGTAGCTAGCCCTAGTAGGAGGATAAACAGAAACCAAAATGCCATATTCTCTTCAGTAATTTGGACAAAACGCCCCACCAGTAGCTTCAGCACCATAGCATTAACTACAAGGCAGACCTGAAACCCCAATTTTATTCCCAACGGTTAACAGTGCTGTTTAAGGCTTAAGTCTCAATTCTTCAGAATTTCCACACTGTCACCAGATTGTTCACAATTTCTCAGTTTCGGTTTTTTGATCATGTGCCCTTTACCTCAAGTGCCAAGTCATACAACTAAGCCACCACGGGCTGTCTTTCTTGACGAAGTTCCTAGCGGAGGTTCTCTGCAATCGGACTTCGCCCCAGAGAGCATTTTTGCCTTTCCACCCAATCGGGACACATTAGGGGGAACCTCTTATTTTATTGTAAGAAATGAAGGCAATATCCTCATAGATTGCCCTGCCCTAGACCAAACAAATCAAGATTTCTTAGGAGCGCATGGCGGCGTGCGTTGGTTATTTATCACCCATCGAGGCGCTATTGGCAAAACTGCTGAAATTCAGCAAACCTTTGGTTGCGAGGTGCTGATTCAAGAGCAAGAAGCTTATTTATTACCAGGCTTAACCGTAACTACCTTTAGGCAGGAATTTACTCTCGATACCGCTACACAAGTGATTTGGACACCAGGGCATTCTCCCGGCTCATCTTGCCTCTACTACAGGGAATTTGGAGGTATATTGTTTTCTGGTCGCCATTTAGTTCCTAACCAACAGGGTCAACCACTACCATTACGGACAGCGAAAACCTTTCACTGGCCTAGGCAAATTAACAGTCTTCGCTTCTTGTTAGAACGTTTTACACCAGAAACTCTCCGCTACATTTGTCCCGGAGCTAATACTGGCTTTCTCAGAGGTAGGCGTGTTATGGATCAAGCTTATCAACACCTCGCCTCTCTGGATTTACCAGCTTTGCTGCGGATACAGCCCTGATAATCTCCGTCCGCGAGTATTAAGGGACTGACAAATTACAGCTATTTTCAGGTAAATAGACCACGCGGTAGGGGCACAGCAATGCTCATTGGTGTCAACTTAAGCCAAAACTGATTTAAAATCTCGTTTCCAGCCTCTGGCGTTCAAAGACTCGTTAACGGAGTTCAGAGGTGGATGAATCCAGTTCAAAGACTCGTTAATACCGTTTTACTTTAATAATGATACAAATACGTTGGTAGGGGCACAGCAATGCTGTGCCCCTACGAAAAATCTATATGTATCAGGCTTTGTGTGAAATGGTATAAGTCATCAAAAAGCGATCGCCACATCTACTTAAAGTGCTTTCCTGCCTCTTGCCAATACAAGTTTTGTAAAGTTTGTTAACTAAGATATTCTCCTGGGAATTCTAACTTTAGTACACAGGAATTCTCGGAAAAGTTTATGAGCGCAAAAGTTGATGGAACTGTAACGATCGCTGGCTACCAAATCATTGAGCAACTTTATTCAGGTTCTCGTACTCAAGTATATCGGGCAGTTCGAGAAGGCGATCGCCTACCAGTTGTGATCAAGCTCCTAAAACGAGAATACCCTACTTTCAGTGAATTAATACAGTTTCGCAACCAATATGCGATCGCTAAAAATCTAGATATTCCCCAGATCATCAAGCCCTACAGCTTAGAAGCTCATCGCAACGGCTATGCCTTAGTGATGGAAGACTTTGGCGGCATTTCTTTGCGGGAATTTACCCAAGGACGACCATTGACTTTAGAGCAATTCCAAGGAATTGCTCTGCAACTGCTAGACACGCTACACCTGTTACATCAACAGCGCGTCATTCACAAAGACATTAAGCCAGCCAACATCCTGATTCACCCCGATACGAAACAAATTAAGCTGATTGACTTCAGCATTGCCTCGCTTTTACCACGAGAAACCCAAGAGATCCAGAGCATCAACGGACTGGAGGGAACGCTAGCGTATGTTTCCCCAGAGCAAACCGGACGGATGAACCGGGGCATTGACTACCGCAGCGACTTCTATTCATTAGGTGTGACTTTCTTTGAACTATTGAGCAAAGAACTGCCCTTTGAGTCTCATGACCCGATGGAATTGGTGCATTGCCACATTGCAAAGCTTCCACCCTTCCTCTGCGATTTGAATCCCGATTTGCCTTTGATGCTGGGCGAGATTGTCCGCAAACTGATGGCGAAGAATGCCGAAGATCGCTATCAGAGTGCGCTGGGACTTAAACATGACCTTGTTACCTGCCTAGAACAGTGGCGAGAAACAGGCAAGCATACCTGGTTTGAATTGGGACAGCGCGATATCAGCGATCGCTTTCTCATCCCCGAAAAACTCTACGGACGCGAATCGGAAGTCCAGACGTTATTGGAGGCATTTGGTCATGTTGCCAATGGTGGCTGTGAACTGATGCTGGTGGCAGGTTTCTCTGGCATTGGCAAAACTGCCGTCGTCAATGAAGTGCATAAGCCCATCGTCCGGTGGAACGGCTACTTTATCAAAGGGAAATACGACCAGTTCAACCGCAACATTCCTCTCTCTGCTTTTGTGCAAGCTTTTCGTGATTTCATGGCACAGTTGCTCAGTGAAAGTGATACCCAACTGGAGCAATGGCAGAGTCAGATTTTAGCCGCAGTTGGAGAGAACGGGCAAGTCCTGATCGAGGTGATTCCTGAATTGGAACAGATAATCGGTAAACAGCCTGCGATCGCTGAATTATCGGGCAGTGCAGCCGAAAACCGTTTCCATCTGCTGTTCCAAAATTTCATTCAAGTCTTCACCACAAGAGAGCATCCGTTAGTGATATTTCTCGATGACTTGCAATGGGCAGATTCGGTATCGCTCAATTTGCTGAAGCTGTTGATGGCAAGCAATCGCGGTTATCTGTTCATTATTGGCGCATACCGCGATAATGAGGTGTTTGCGGCTCATTCACTGATGTTAACGCTAGATGAAATTGAAAAAGCATCCTCACCTCTCAACACTCTGACTCTAGGTTCCTTGAGTCAAGCAGATGTGAACCATTTAATCGCCGACTCGCTCAGTTGTGCAACGAGCAAGGCATTGCCGTTAACAGAATTAGTTTATCAAAAAGCCAAAGGCAATCCCTTTTTCACGACTCAGTTTCTGAAAGCGCTGTATGAAGATGGGCTGATTACCTTTAATTGGGAAGCAGGTTTTTGGCAGTGTGATGTCGGGCAAGTGCGTAGACGCGTAGCGGCTTGTCGTCAGACATCGCTGGCTCTCACCGATGATCTGGTGGAATTTATGTCCCAACAGCTTCAGAAATTGCCCGACATCACTCAAGATGTTTTGAAACTGGCAGCTTGTATTGGCAATCACTTTGATTTGGCGACGCTAGCGATCGTTTTGGAAAAATCCCACACAGAAACCGCTTCGGACTTGTGGAAAGCATTGCAAGAGGGATTTATCATTCCGATCAATGAGGTTTACAAGTTTTATCAAAGTGAAACATCAACCGCCACAGTTCAAGCATCAGCACAGAAAGTTGACACCTGTGGTTACAAATTCTTGCACGATCGCGTCCAACAAGCTGCCTATTCGCTCATCCCAGAGGAGCAAAAACAGGCAACTCACCTGAAAATTGGACAACTGCTGCTGAATAATACGCCAGTCACAGAACACAATGAAAACCTATTTGAGATTATCAATCAACTCAATATCGGGAAATCTCTGATTATTGAACCATCCCAGCAAATAGAACTGGCTCAACTCAATTTTAAGGCTGGACAAAAAGCGAAAGCCGCAACAGCTTATGCAGCTGCATTGGAATATTCCACCACTGGTATCGCCTTGCTGAACTTGAGTCAGGGGCAGTCTTGCTGGCAAACCCACTACAACCTCACCCTCGCACTGTCTGAACTAGCAGCAGAAACCGCATACCTCAACGGCGATTTTCAGCAGATGGAGCAATGGGTAGATATTGTCCAGCAACAGGCAAAAACTTCTGTTGACAAAGTGAAAATCTATGCAGTCAAAATCCAAGCTGATATGGCGCAAGCCAAAAAGTTAGAAGCAGTCAAAATTGGGTTAGAAGCCTTGAAACTTGTGGGGGTAAGCATACCAGAATCACCCGAACCCTCAGACATTCAGCAAGCACTGACTCAAATCGCCAGCAATCTGGAGGGGAAGAATATCGAAGAATTGATTAACTTACCATTGATGACAGATATTGAGCATCTATCTGCTGCCAGGATGTTAGTCAGTATTGGCCCTGCTACCTATCAAGCTGCACCGATACTGTTTCCCTTGGTTATTTGTGAACTGGTAAATTTATCAATCAAATATGGCAATTCACCTTACTCAAGTTATGGTTACGCTTCTTACGGTATCCTTTTAAATGCAATATTTCAAAATATTGAATCGGCTTATGAATTTGGTAGATTAGCCTTAAACGTAGCAGAAAAGTTCAATGCTCCAGACATCAAAGCATCTGCATTTTTTGTCATGGGAGTTTGTATAGCTCATGGCAAAATTCATGTCAGAGAAACGTTGCCAATTCTTTGGGATGCCTACCAAAGCGGACTGGAAGGCGGCAATTTTCAATTTGCTGCCTATGCTGCCATACATAAATACCAGCACACATATCTAATGGGACAGGAACTAACAATAGTTGCACAAGAAATGGCAACCATTAGCGATGTTTTAGCTCGACTCAAGCAAGAAAATGCTTTAGGTCTTCATCAAATCTTTCAACAATCAGTCTTGAACTTACTGAATCCCTCAGAACATCCATACATCTTACAGGGTGAAGTCTACAACGAGGAAACAGCTTTACCACAGATGAAGGATGCTAATGATAGAACTGGGCTTCATCACTTTTATTTTAACAAATTGATTCTTTGCTACTTGTTTGGTGACTATCCACAAGCACAGGAAAATGTGCTGCAAGCTGAACAGTATTTAGATGGAGTGCCAGGTCTTCTGGTCGTACCAGTATCGTATTTCTATGATTCTTTGACGCACTTAGCAGTCTACCCATCCGTGCCAGATTCACAACAAGAATCTTTTTTGAGTAGAGTCACAAACAACCAGCAAAAAATGAAGAAGTGGGCAGAACATGCGCCGATGAATTTCTTGCACAAATTTCATCTAGTGGAGGCGGAACAGCAGCGAGTGCAAGGAAATAAAGCTGAGGCTATGGACTTGTACGATCGCGCCATCATTGGAGCCAAAGAAAACGCCTACATCCAAGAAGAAGCACTTGCCAATGAACTAGCAGCTAAATTTTACCTCAACTGGGGCAAAGAGCGGATTGCCCAAGAATACATGACCCAAGCCTACTACGGCTATGCTCGTTGGGGCGCTAAAGCCAAAGTCGCCGACTTGGAACGACGCTATCCCCAACTCCTCGCCCACATCTTAGAGCAAACCCGTTCTCCCCTCTCAACTAATGAAACTATTTTCAGATTAGAGAGTGTCACCTCTACCAGTTCCAGCAGTTCCAGCAGTAGCAGCGTCTCTGTTGCTTTAGATTTAGCTACCATTCTCAAAGCTTCCCAAACCCTTTCTGGCGAAATCGAACTCGAAAAACTGCTCTCGGTATTTCTGCATATCGTCATTCAAAATGCCGGAGCCGATAAATGTGTGTTCATGCTTTTGGAGTCAGGTTGTTTGCTAATTCACGCCTTAGCACAGCTTTCCCCTGGTGTTACATCTGGACAGAACAAGGGAATTGCCCACATCGATTTTTACCCAATGTTGCTCAACCCGCAACCCATTGAAGACTCTGTTGATGTGCCAGTTAGCTTAATTAATACCGTCAAACGCATCTTAAAACCAGCAGTAATTATTGATGCCACGGTGCATCCGCAATTAATCAATGACCCGTATATTCAGCAACAGCAGCCCAAGAGTATCTTGTGCAGCCCGATTTTGCATCAGGGTAAGTTGCTTGGCATATTGTATCTAGAAAATAATCTGGCAAGCGGAGCCTTTACACGCGATCGCGTCGAACTGCTGAACTTACTTTGTACTCAAGTCGCAATCTCTTTAGAAAATGCTCGACTTTATCGAAATTCCCAGAACTATGCTCAACAGTTGGAACAATCTCTAGCAAAATTGCAGGCTGGTGAAGTTCGCTTCCAAAATTTGGCGAATAATATTCCTGGTATGGTGTACCAATTCCGGATCGCAGCTGACGGTTCAACTTCAACACCCTACGTTAGCTCTGGCTGTCTCGACTTGTATGGTTTAGCGCCAGAGTTGGTAATGTCTGGGACAGATAGCCTTTACGCCATGAATCATCCTGACGATCAACCAGGTATTGCCCAAGCGATCGCCTACTCTGCCCAAACTCTGACACCGTTTAAGGAAGAATGGCGGATTATCCTGCCTTCAGGAACCGTGAAATGGATTCAATCTGCGGCTCGTCCAGAGCGACAAGCCGATGGCGCAATCTTATGGGATGGGGTGGTAATTGATATTAGCAATGTCTACAACGAGCTTCGCTTACGCAAAGAAGCCGAAGCATCTCTAGCCAAAGAACGAGAGTTTTTGAATGTGATCATTCACAATATTACAGATGGGATTGTTGTTTGTGATGCTAGTGGCAAGTTGACCTTATTCAATAACGCAACTCGTGAGTTTCATGGCTTACCAGTGGAATCATTACCAGCAGAACAATGGGCAGAACACTTCTCACTCTATCAACCTGATGGTCAAACACCTCTGTCAATTACAGAAATCCCTCTGTTTCGCGCCTTGGAAGGGGAAATAGTCGAAAATGCCGAAATGGTAATTGCGCCGAAGCATGGTTCTACGAGAATTTTGTTAGCAAGCGGACAAGCAATCTTCGATCCTTTGGGTAACAAAGTCGGTGCTGTAGTTGTGATGCGAGATATTAGCGATCGCAAAAAAGTTGAACTTGCCTTGCAGCAAAAATCACTTGACTTAGAACACGCGTTGAACAATCTGCAAAACGCCCAATTACAAATTGTCCAAAGTGAAAAAATGTCAGCACTGGGCAACTTAGTTGCTGGTGTGGCTCACGAAATGAATAATCCTCTCGGTTTTATTGCTGCCAGTCTCAAACAAGCTAAACCTACCTTTGGTGATATTATCGAACACTTAAAACTTTATCAATCAAGCCTGCCCAATGCCAGTGATGAGATCAAAAACCATGCTGAAGAAATCGACCTAGATTATAGCTTAGAAGACTTGCCCAAGATGATTGATTCCATGACGATGGCGTGCGATCGTCTGAAAAATATCAGCACCAGTTTACGAACTTTTTCCCGTGCCGACAAAGATTATAAAGTGCCATTTAATATTCGCCAAGGCATTGATAGCACAATTTTAATTTTGAAACATCGTCTCAAGGCGAATGAACAACGTCCAGCAATTGAAGTGATAACTGACTACAGCACTTTTCCTCAAGTTGAGTGTTTTCCTGGACAATTAAATCAAGTATTTATGAATATCTTAGCAAATGCTATTGATGCATTAGATGAATCAAATGCAAATCGGAGTTTTGAAGAAATTAAGCTTAATCCTAACCGCATAACAATTAAAACATCATTAGAAAATGGCAGTGTAAAAATTACCATTGCTGACAATGGTAAGGGGATGACTGAAGAGGTAAAACAAAAGATATTTGACCATTTATTTACGACGAAAGCTGTCGGTAACGGTACAGGATTAGGACTTGCGATCGCTCGTCAAATTATTGTAGAAAAACATGGCGGTCAAATCATCGTCGAATCTGAAGTTGGCAAAGGCACAAAATTTGTGATTCAGTTACCGTTGTCGGCATCAGCGAGAAAATCATAGTTATTGTAGGATAAAAATAATTTGTTGCTGCCCTAATTTATGCCTCGTTCCTCGCTTTGGCGTTTGACAGTTCCCCCATTGGAAAACGGCGATCGCTTAACCCGCTTTGAATTTGAGCGGCGCTACAGCGCCATGCCAAAGCTGAAAAAAGCCGAATTGATTGAAGGAACTGTCTACATGGCTTCACCTCTGCGTTTTGAACCCCATGCTGAACCTCATGCTAGAGTCATAACCTGGCTAGGAGTGTATCAGGCCATGACCCCAGGAGTGCGTGTTGGTGATAACCCAACCGTTCGCCTTGATTTGGACAATGAACCCCAACCCGACGCGGTGTTATTGATTGATGCTCAGTCGAGTGGGCGATGTCTGACGACAAGCCGCTACGCGTCTACGCACCTGAGCCAGGATGGTTATGTGGAAGGAGCGCCAGAACTGGTTGCCGAAATTGCCGCCAGTAGTGCCACGGTTGATTTGGGTGACAAAAAGCGTGCTTATCGGCGGAATGGAATACAGGAATACCTAGTGTGGCAGGTGTTTGAGCAGCGCATCGATTGGTTCCACTTAGAAGCAGGAGAGTATATAAATCTGCACCCTGATGCCGCAGGTGTGATTCAAAGTCGAGTCTTTCCAGGATTGTGGTTAGATCAATCTGCCTTACTGTCGGGTGATATGCAACAGGTATTAAGCGTATTACAGGCAGGGGTGAATTCTATCGAACATCAAGCCTTTGTGCAGCAGTTAGCCCAGGCAGTCCAATCGGATGAATAATTTGGCACATCTTCATACATAATTGGCATTAGGTATCGCTAACCCGATCAACGGAAGTTACCCACTTTGCAGGAAGCGCTTTGAAATTGCAGCAGGGGTGAAATTGCTAGGCTCTGCACTCGCTGATCAATACCATCTCCCTGAATAATCACCTGAGAACGTGACTGAATTAATTGCCGTATCTGCGGACAACCTAGAACAGGAGTCAGTTCTTTTAAAGCAAAGATAAATTCTGTGTTTAATTTATCTAACGACGGTCGCAATGTCTGGTTTAAATCTGGCACGTTAGGAAAAGATTTAACGCCTTGCTTTTGCCAGTTTTGAAAATCAACTGTTTGGATGAGTTTTCCTGCTTCTATTTGTGCTTGAAAAAATGCTGCAACTGTATCGGGTTCTAAACTATGGGTTGTTGCTTGTTGCCTAACCTTTAATAGTAACTCTTGTTCCCGCTTTCGATCCTCAATAGGACGTTTGTGATTCCATTTCCACCGGGCTACATCATGTGCAATTAGCAATCGCTGCTGGATCAATTTTAGTAATTTATCTACAGGTAGTTGTTGATCTGCGATCGCAATAGCTTGAGGATTTGCTGATTGTACTGACCCAGACTTCTGAGCAGCGAAATATAATTTTAAGTTGGCTGCAACTACTGTACTACTGAAAAAAAGCCCAAATAAAATTATGATGACAAACAACAGTGGATGCTTTCTGAAAAAACTTAAATTCATGTCAATAAGTTTATACACCCTGCTACTTAGCAAGAACTTTCAGTAATCCGATAGGAATACAGTATTTTCAATCTCAGACAAAATATCTCATAGTTCCTGACAAAAAGCAAGTTCAGGAGCTATCGGATAACAATTTCGGTGATTCCCAGTCTCTGACTGGGAACAAGGCGAACTCCTAACGTACAGATGCGATTAATCGCGTCTCTCCTAACTTTTTACGCCTTTCCCGCCATCACCGAGTTTTTAACCAAAAGTTCCACTGCTGCTTGATATTGCAAATCCGCTTCCGTGCCAATCTGTTCGCGGTTAATTGGCTCTTGGGAAATCACCTTATCCGGCTTAATACCTAGTTTGTTGATATCCCGATGTTGAGGAGTTTCATACTTAGCAATTGTGACTGCCAAGCCCGAACCATCTGATAATTCAAATAAAGATTGAATTAAGCCCTTGCCAAAGGTGGTTTCGCCTACCAGTTGGGCACGACCATTATCTTGGAGTGCCCCAGCGAGAATCTCACTGGCACTAGCTGTTCCTTGATTCACCAAAATCACCAGAGGATCGTTTGTCAGGGCTGGCCCAAGGGCTTCAAAACTACCCTGAATGCCTTGTCGGTTAACAGTGTAGACGACAGTGCCGGAGTCTAACCACAGACGGGCGATTTCAATTCCTGATTGCAATAGCCCCCCAGGATTATTGCGTAAATCCAGAATGTAGGCAGCAGCGCCTTTTTTTTCTAGACTAGAAATAGCGTGTGCCAATTCCGTTGAAGCGTTGGCATTGAATTGAGTCAGGCGAAGGTAGCCAATAGGTGTACCCTCAGTGGAAACACGTAATTCGGAGACCACAGGGTTAAGGGCAATGCGATCGCGTGTCAATCTAATTTCTGTTTGTGTCTCTCCGTCCCGTTCGATCACCAGAGTCACAAGGCTGCCACTCGTCCCGCGCATTCTGGTGGCAGCTTCATCAAGAGTGAGATTTTCCGTCGAAACGCCCTCAATTTTAAGAATGTGATCGCGTGGTCTAATCCCCGCTTTATCTGCTGGTGAACCGGCGATGGGAGCCACTACTTCCAACTTCCCAGTCTCAGGATTCAAGGCAATTTGCAATCCTACCCCAGTCAGTTCCCCAGAAGTATTGACCTGTAAGCTGCGGTACTGTTCGGGATCTAAAAAGCGGGTAAAAGGATCATCGAGGCTCTTGAGCATCTTCCCAATTGCCGTATAACTGGCATTTGAGTCCGTGAGCGGCTTCTCCAGAGCCTTTTGCCGGACAGCCGCCCAGTTTTGATGATTAAACGTCTCATCTAGATAAGTGCGATTAACAATTCGCCAAACTTCCGAAACCAGCTTTTGTTCCGATGTCAAAGCCACCGCCGGCTGAGTGAGCGTACCCAACGCCAACCAAAATGCCATTAACAATGAAAATCCAACCCGAAAGACTTGTTTATTCATGAACCCCATTATCAATTCCACCTCAACCCAAATTGCCTAGAAATGCCCACTTCCCCTGTTGTTGATGAAATCTATCTCTCGATTATGTTACT
Organism: Nostoc sp.; assembly: GCF_036917755.1. Lineage (GTDB taxonomy): Bacteria > Cyanobacteriota > Cyanobacteriia > Cyanobacteriales > Nostocaceae > Nostoc. The sequence continues at coordinate 54,776 of NZ_JBALFC010000112.1, read as the reverse complement.
TTTTTTATAGAAGTGGTGCATTTTTCTCATCAAGTTGTTCAGTCAACTGATGCATCGTATCCACTCACCAAAGGATAAAATCTACTTTGTGTCCACCATTTTCTGTGTAGGGGCGTAAAGAGATCGCAATATATTCCATCTTTACAGAGTGTAAAGTTTCTGAAGTCTCTTAGCACGCCAAAAGCTGACAAGCAAAAAAACTCCCCTTTACTAAAATCCCAAAATTGCTAATTGGGAGAGAAGTCTGAGCGACAGTGAGACAGCGTTGCAGGAGGGTTTCCCTCCGCAGGCGACTGTGAACCCGAAAGGGCTTTTGCCGATTCAGAACTTCGGGATTTATCAACCGCAACCGACTTTTAGGAACTTGAGATTGTATGGCCAACGTTTACGACTGGTTTGAGGAACGCCTAGAAATTGAGGCGCTCGCTGAAGATGTCACTAGCAAGTACGTCCCTCCCCACGTCAATATATTTTACTGCTTGGGTGGAATTACCCTAGTTTGCTTTCTCATCCAGTTTGCCACTGGATTTGCCATGACGTTCTACTACAGACCAACAGTAGCTGAAGCTTTCTCCTCAGTGCAGTACATCATGACTGAAGTCAGCTTCGGTTGGCTAATTCGCTCCATCCATCGCTGGTCTGCCAGCATGATGGTATTGATGATGATTTTGCACACCTTCCGGGTTTACCTGACTGGTGGTTTCAAAAAGCCCCGCGAATTGACCTGGATAAGTGGTGTCATCCTGGCTGTGATTACCGTTTCCTTTGGAGTCACCGGCTACTCCCTACCTTGGGATCAAATTGGCTACTGGGCTGTGAAAATCGTTAGCGGCGTACCAGAAGCTATTCCCGTGGTTGGCGTTCTCATCTCCGACCTGCTGCGCGGCGGTTCAAGTGTTGGTCAAGCAACACTAACTCGATATTACAGCGCCCACACCTTTGTGCTGCCTTGGTTGATTGCAGTCTTCATGCTGTTTCACTTCTTGATGATTCGCAAGCAAGGCATTTCCGGTCCTTTGTAATCTTAGCTATTAGCGAAAGGTAACATTTGTCAGTTTTCAGATGAAGTTGTTTGTTTTAAACTTATGAAACACAAGAAATTAATTGTACATAAGTTCCAAAAAACAAACACTTTGTATCTGAAGCCGAAAGCTGTAAAGACCCTCCAGGCAGCTGACTGTAAATAGACAAACGCTATTTGCCGCTTTTGCTAGGGTTGCCTAGTAGCTGATAGCTTTCACAAATGCTTTAATTTAACTTAAGCAGGAGAGCACATTTCAAAATGTCAACACAAAAAAAACCTGACCTGAGCGATCCTCAGTTAAGAGCCAAACTCGCTAAAGGCATGGGTCACAACTACTATGGTGAACCCGCTTGGCCTAATGACCTACTTTACGTATTTCCAATCGTGATCATGGGTTCCTTCGCGGCGATTGTGGCTCTAGCTGTATTAGATCCCGCGATGAACGGTGAACCAGCAAATCCTTTCGCCACACCATTGGAAATTTTGCCAGAATGGTACTTATATCCAGTCTTTCAGATTTTGCGATCGCTTCCTAATAAACTTTTAGGAGTGTTAGCAATGGGTTCAGTACCAGTCGGGCTGATTCTCATTCCTTTTATTGAGAACGTCAATAAATTTCAAAACCCTTTCCGCCGTCCAGTTGCAACCACAGTATTCCTCTTTGGTACCCTTGTCACCCTGTGGCTGGGTATTGGTGCTGCCTTGCCATTGGATAAATCTTTGACCTTGGGACTATTCTAAATTAGTCACCAAAAAGTGCTTTGACGCCTGTGAGTTTCAAGAGCAGATGCAGATGTGCTTTTGAAAAAAATCAACAGGCGTCAATTTTAACAGGAAAGAATTCAGGAGTCGGAATTCAGGAGTCAGAATTCAGGAGTCAGAATTGAGAATTGAATTCTGAACGAAAAAGCGGATAGCGCAGCAGTAGCGAGTATTCGAGCTTTGCGTCTAAATAAACGGATTTAAGTTACCACTAAATAGCTTTCTTTAGTGGTTAATAAGACAGTAGTAACTGAGCTTGCGTCGTACCCCTACGGGGAAGCAAGCTACGCGTAGCGTCTCTAAGAGTTGGGTCGAAGTATGGGTCTGAATCCCCCATTCATTGATTACATTCTGAATTCTGTATTCTGAATTCTTCTTGAAGTTTTGGATTGAAAAGCTATTCCAAAATCTCAAATCACTAAAAGTCAACAAATACAAACATTTTTCACTTACTTAACGTAAGTTGCTAGTTACAACCCTCGAAATGCCAAAATGGTTCATGTTTTGTATTTTGGTACACAAAATATGTCAATTGAGATTTTTCTATGTCAGAGAAATTTTGCGAATAGTGCAAAATTTAATAACTAGTAACTTGGGTTTATTTATATTCAAGTCACAGTTAATTCTTAGCATAGTGCAGCAAGATCATCTGAGGGTTAAGAGCGAACTCAGTCTCCTAAATCAGGTGCAAGAATGGTTCGAGCAATTTTGTCTGCAACATTTGTCTCAACTTGGCTGGTCAAAAACCCAACTTGATCGCCTCAATTTAGCATTAGCAGAAGGCTTTACCAACGCTGTTCGTCATGCTCATCATGCTTTACCCCCGGAAACAATCATTGAGATTAATGTTTATCTCTGGATTGACCGACTAGAGATTAGAATTTGGGATTATGGAAAACCTTTCAATCCTGATGCGATCGCAGAACCAGCCCCAGGTACTCTACAAGTAGGCGGGTATGGATGGTTTCTCCTGCGGCGGTTGGCTGACCGTGTTGTATACGAACGTGGTGCGGATGGTAGAAATTGCCTGCTCATCGTCAAATACTCTGTAGAAACACAAAAATAAAAGTGAAACAGTCAAGGGTAAAGGAAGGTAAGAATACTTCTGATGCCAATTTTACGGTTTTGAGCGCAGGCAAAGCGTAGGGAACGAGTACCAGCAGCGTGCGAGGGCTTGTCTTCTCTACAAAAGACTGGGCATAGCTTGTTTATACTTAGGAGTATGAAAAACAAAACTTCTCCGATGGTCGCCGCTACGCGTAGCTTCCCCGTAGGGGTACGGTTATTTTGCCCAAAGTTGAGCCACTCACTTCAAAACAGAAGGATGAGCCAAAGGTGTCTCTGATCAAATATATAGTTATTTGATTGACAAGAGTATACTCTTTTTTCAATATTGTTTGGATTGGAGTAATATGTTTTTTAGGTGAAATTGCTTATCTATTATTATGATTTTTGGTAAAGCTCTAAAGAATATTTTTGTCTAAAAAGAAGTGAGCTTTGAGGAACTTCTAGAAGAAATGGTAAAAGCAGATTGAGAACGGTTACAAAGCGGTGCCGCAGCTACGCCCGTCGTAGACATCGCGCCCTGACTGCGAGTATAATCTAATATGCTTATCACTACAGTGACAGAAAACCTCAAGTTAGGTAATAAAGTTAACAAAAAAACTAACCATGTCTTCGTGTTTTTAGAGATTTTTGCCCACGAAGGTGGTATTCAATCATATATAAAAGATATTTTTCGCGCCTATCTGGGATTGAGCCAACCCTACAAGGCAGAAGTCTTTTTGCTGCGAGATAGTCCTGATAGCTCAAATCCGTTTGAAGACGAGAACTTAAAATTTAATTACTTTAAAAATCAGTCTGCCCAAATAGGAAGACTGCAAATGGCAGCAGCTTTACTTAAGTGTCTGTTGCAAAGCCGTCCGCAGCAAGTTTTCTGCGGTCATATTAACTTAGCAGTATTAATCCAAACTCTTTGCCAGCCCTTGGGGATTCCTTACACCGTGCTAACTTACGGTAAAGAAGTCTGGGAACCGCTCAAAAATCAACAACGTCGCGCCCTGACATCAGCAGCTGGAATTTGGGCAATTAGTCGCTACAGCCGCGATCGCGCTTGTGTTGCTAATAGTCTAAACCCGGAAATGGTACAGATGATGCCTTGTGCAATTGATGGGGATAAATTTACTCCTGGTTCCAAGCAGCCAGAATTAGTCCACAAGTATGGCTTAAGTGGTGCTAAGGTGTTAATGACCGTAGCGCGGTTATGGTCAGGGGATATTTACAAGGGTGTAGATATCACGATTCGGGCATTATCACAAATCGCTCAGGTTTTCCCAGAAGTGAAATATTTGGTAATTGGTCGCGGTGATGACCAACCGCGATTAGCTGAACTTGCAAAAAATTTAAGTGTGAGCGATCGCGTCGTCTTTGCTGGTTTCGTTGCCACAGAAGAATTAATCGAACATTACCGCCTTGCTGATGCCTATATTATGCCTTCGCAAGAAGGCTTTGGCATTGTTTATCTGGAAGCAATGGCTTGTGGAGTGCCGGTATTATCCGGTGACGATGATGGGTCAGCTGATCCCTTGCAGGATGGTAAACTGGGATGGCGGGTACCACATCGCAATTTTGATGCTGTAGCAGCCGCTTGTATAGAAATGCTTCAAGGGGATGACCAGCGCTGTGATGGAAAGTGGCTGCGAGAACAAGCGATCGCGCTGTTTGGCATAAATACCTTCCAACAGCACTTGCAAAAAATACTTCTATCCTCAGTAATCAAGTCCAAATGACAAATGACCAATGACTAAAATCGCTATCCTAGAAGGAGAGCAGGACGACATTTAAAAAATGAGCTTTAAGTCATTTCAATTGAATCTTTTAAATCTCCGCCCTTGGCTCACCCTGCTGGCAGTTATTTGGTTACTGGCATCACTGGGCTTGGGTTGGTTGGTTAATTCGTTGCTAATTATTTTCGGGTTGCTGTTGTTGGCACCCATTGTGGCTTTTTTTGGCTTTCGTTGGTGGCTGCAACGCAACTTGGTTGCTGATCAGTGTCCCGTCTGTGGATATGAATTTACAGGTTTAAATAACAGTCAGTTGCAGTGTCCTAACTGTGGGGAGTCACTGTTAGTACAAAATAGTCATTTTCAGCGTTTCACACCAGAAGGCACAATTGATATCACTGCTGTCGAAGTTCCAGCCCAATCACTGGAAGATTAGTCACACAATTTTGGATTTTAGATTTTAGATTGACCCTAGCAATCAAGTCACTAGCTCTGTCATTTAATTTTGGATTTTAGATTTGTTTCACGTAGCTTGCTTCTCGCGGAGCAAGTATAAATTCGTTTGCTCGTAACCCTTTTTAAATTTTAGGCTTCGCCGTGAGCCTCAGCCGAACGGTTTTGAATCTTCAATCCCTTCTCCCAAGGGGAGACGCTGCGCGTAGCAAGATCCCGTTCGCCCCTGGCGTCCCGTAGGGAAGGGTACGGGTTGGTGCAGTCGCTCATGGGGGAAAACCTCCAAGACCCTTACGGGTGATGCCTCCGGCACGCCAAGGGCGAACGCCAGTCGCTTCTCCCAAGGGGAGACGCTGCGCGAACAACTCGGCAAAGCCGCCCAACGCACTGGCTCACCGCGCTGCTTCACCAAAATCCAAAATTTAAAATCTAAAATTCGGTTATTGGTCATTAGTTATTAGCAAAAGACCAATGACTAATGATTATTTATTTTTTTGCGAGATTGAGAGGGTGTAGCTATACTTTCGTTGGGATAGTTCGCCCACATACAGCGAGTATTTTCCTGCCTGCCAGAAACCAGATTGTTCTGACTTACCTCCAGAGTAACTATCTGCTAGTACACAAAAGCGACCCCCAGGCCCGTCGATCAATAGCGTTGGCTTACCTTCACTCTCTACTGTTAATCGCAAATAAGGTAGTGACTCTGTAACCTGGATAACTTGACTAGGTTCAGTGCTAATATTGCCACAATTACTTTTGACAGTTCCCCCAGACTTTCCGTTCAAAATCAATGGATCTGGTTGGAAATTCCGATTAATTTTGATCTCTGGTGTCTGTGCCAAATTAGCCTCAGTGAAAACCAAACTCATCGCCAAAGCTGTGGGAACAATTGCAAGTAGCCTAAGCGTCTTCATCTTAATTAATGCTCCAGATTTGTTTGAGAGCAATATTGTTATACAGTAGTAATTTAATTGACGACAGCAATCCATCTTGGTTCCAAAAGCTGCCGTATAAAGTAATACTATTCAGTTAAGGATTGTTTGTGAAGATTTCAGTTGTATAGAAACCATCAATCGTGCAAATTATCTATTTACAGATAGAGCGCGAGGCTTCTATCGGAACAAGCTAAAATCACTAAGACAACCACCAAAAAGAGAATTTGGTTGATCTGTTGTTGAATAAGTGACTTAGCTGAGGTAAAAAAGATTGATGAATCCTCAACCAGAAGAAGACTTACAGCGTCGCCTCAATAAGTTAGAGGCAGAGATTAATTCCTCACCTGGAGTGGTTCCCCAACCACAAGAACAAAAACAAACGTCTCAGTCTGTTTTTGCCAACTTTAACTTGCAACTGGAGCGATTTCAGATTTGGTTCAACAGCTTATCTGGGGTAAAAAAGCTGGTAGTTTCGGGTGTGACGGTGCTAGTGGGCTTGGCGATGCTGCAAACAGTGTTTAAACTGGTTGCATCTGTAATTACTCTGGCACTTTTGGCAGTGTTAGTGTATGTTGGATACAAATTTTTTGTGTCTGGTAGCTTTCAACGTAAGTAATAAGTTGATATGCCTTTACTTTGCACTCTGCCCGGAGTTATGAGAGTCAGGAGCCAGAATACAAACGGCTCCTGACTTATGTCTCCTAAATTCTATTTCAAGATGCTTTTGTTTTTGCCGATTAGCTTAGTCTATTTTAATTGTGCCGATCGCGGCGTAGAAATAATATCGAAGGGAATTATGCGATGACGACACCAATTGTCAGGAGAAGTACTAATCAATCTCGTCAGTCAAAAGAACCGGAAAAAGCCAAGTCGTTGTTGCTAGCAAGTAGGCGTTTTGCAGCTTGGGCGGCTGAAATCACACTAGTGGTTACTAGTGGGTTGATTCCCTTCGGCATTGGTGTCTATGCCAATTCTAGAAGCGATCTCAACCGAGTACCCCTTAACCCCGTGCTGGTAGTAACCCAAAGAGCGATCGCCAGACCCCTGGCTCTGCCTGTGAGCTATGGCATCCCTAACGTCGCATGGCCGACTAATATTTTATGGACAATCGCCCTGTTAGCGCCTGTAACTCTCTCGTGGTGGCAATTGTATTTACTGGCTAAGACTGGTAGCACAATTCCTAAACGTTGGTTAAAACTGCGGGTTGTCAACGAGTCAGGGACACCGCCCGGTTTGGGGGCAGTTGTGATTAGAGAAGGAGTTGGGCGTTGGACTGTACCCATTTCCATCGCTTATCTGCTGTGGCGCTACAGCTTTGCTTTTCCGAATTTAGGATTATTCACATTTTTGTCTTTGTTAATGATTGTGGGTGAAGGGATCGGCTTACCGTCGCGCCAGGGACGTCGCGCACTGCACGATCAACTTGCAGGTACTTATACAATAGATGGACTCTTAGCTAGCAACAAACAAGTTCAGTCTGCTGACGGTAACGATCAAGCAGAAGAATGGCAGGAGGGAAATGAAGAATTAGCAGTACCTCAAACCAACCAGTCGCCTAATCTGTGGCGGCGGATACAGGAAAATCCTAATCTTACCTTGTTTGGGGTAGGGCTTACGAGTATGACTGCTGTGTTGGCAACTTTAATCGGCACTCAAGTTTATATCCAAATTCAACAATCTCAGCGAGCAACTAAGCAAATCAACAGCCAACAGTTTCTCGAACTCGTTAAACAATTGAGTCCCAACTCTAGGGCGACTAATAAGGAGCGTGAAACTGCAATTTTAGCTATGGGTGGTCTTGATGACCCACAATCGATTAAATTTCTGGCGGATCTCTTGGTTAGCGAAACCAACCCTAGCCTTTTGGATACAATTCAACAAGCTTTGACAACTGTCGGGCCGAAAGCCATCCCCGAATTAAAAAATAAGAATCAGTTTTTGGTGGGTGAACTGGAGACTGTGGGTAGCACTGCAACCCAAGAGCGGGAATTGCAGCAAGGGCGGCTACAAAGAAACCAGAAGACGATTAACAAGATTCTCTCTGTTTACAGTGGTAAAATCGAGGGCGTTGATCTGAGTCGCACCCAATTAGGTCAAAGCGGTACTCCAGGAAGTTCCTTTTTTAACTTGGTATTAGACAACGTTGATTTATCAGGAGTTAAGTTAAAATCTGCAAATCTTAACCAAGCCAGTTTGAAGGGTAGCCGCTTTCGGGGTGTGGGTGAAGATGGACGCTGGGATACTTATGACGATGCGATCGCTGATTTAAGTCAAGCTCAGTTGCAGCAAGCCAATCTGACTGATGCTAACCTCAGTCGCGTCTTGATGAACCGTACTGATTTGAGCCGCGCCACTCTCAACAGAGCCAACTTATCCAACGCGCGTCTATTTGACGCTAAACTCAACAGCACTCAACTAGTAGGAGCCGATCTGCGGAACGCAGTCTTGGAAAGAGCCAGCTTGACTGGAGCGGATTTGGGCGACGCCAACTTGACTGATGCTAATCTGTACGCCGCGCGTTTAGGTCGTGTCAGTGCTATAGGAACGCAATTATCCTTTGCCAACTTAACTAACACTGATTGGCAAGGGGCAGATTTATCAGGAGCCTATTTGGATCGTGCTAATCTCAGCAATGCTAACCTGGGCGCCACTCGTCTAACTGGTGCTGTTTTGCGTTCTGCCCAGATGGAAAACGTTAATTTGCAAAATGCCGACCTGAGTCTTGCAGATTTACGAGGAGCAAATGTCGCCGGAGCCGATTTTAAGGGGGCAATTCTCGCCCCTACCAAACAAGATCCAGCAGATCAATTTGTCCAAACCCCAGATTTAGGCTCAGTATCTGCCGTAGTCCAAGGGGTTGATTTTTCTCAAGCCAAAAATTTAGATTCCAAGCAATTAGCATACATTTGTACTCAAGGAGGGATTCATCCGCGTTGCCCGTAGAATTAGATGGGGGCATGGGGCATGGGAGATGAGGGGGATGAGGGAGCAGGGGGAAAATTCCTCTCCTCTGCACGCTTCCTTCTGCACCTCTGCCTCTTCTCAATGCCCAATGCCCAATGCCCAATGCCCAATGACAAATGACAAATTGGTGTGAGGAGTCGGTTATGAAGTATATTCCATATTTGGTTTCAGTTTTAGGGGCTGGTTTGGTCTTGAGTCTGGTGAGTACTAAACCAGCGCAAGCTCAAGTAGCCTATGGCAGTTATATCGGTATAGGCCCCGCTATTGGTATTACCGATGGTATCCAACTCGGAGGGGTGATAGCGGGACGCTACAAGCTCTTGGAAGCACCAATTTCACTCCGCGCCCAAGTGTTAATTGGTAATAATACGGCAGTTGTACCAACGGTTTCCTACGATTTCCCCCTCAACTGGCAAGCTGATGCCTACCTGGGTGCTGGGTTGGTGTTGGCTGGTGGTGGTGGATCTTCTCCTGTGGGTGACAAAATTAGTTTTGCTTTACAACCGGGAATTGATTATATGATTCCAAATAGCAATACTGTGCTTTTTGGCAACGCCATCATCGCTTTTGATGCCTACCGAGATAGCAGTGGTACAGCTATCTCCGTACAAGGTGGTATTGGTTTGAGATTTTAATGGGCAGATGAAAACCCGATAGCGATCGCTATCCCTAAGAAGCGTTAAACTTCATTGCAAATTCAGAAGTTAGTCCGAACAACGTGATAATTTTTGGTGATGAAGAGAAACAGCACAGGATTAACACAGGAGAACACAGTGGCAATGGAATCAAATTTATTAACGGATGCGGGCGCAGATGAAGTGAATCAAGATTTCAGTGAATATGTCGCCAACCTGCAACTTCACATGACTCTGCAAGCTCGCAATCTTGTTCCAACCCTGAAACAAACACTGGTAGATAGTCGCCACCAATTACTCCATCAAACCCAAGCCCACTTTGAAAAGCTCGTTTCTCGACAAGGGCTATAAATATATACAAATTTTAATCAAAATTCCCATAAAATAAAGGCAGATGTTGTTGGGTCAATGCCAATGGTGTTCTCACAAGGTCTGCTTTTTCGGCTTTTTTAAGCATTAAGTTACTCAAATCACCCTTTTGGCGCAATAGTAAAGAGCAGAAACTAGTTAAGATTATTGCAGCAGTCCCTTTGAAGAGCAGTTAGTTAAGGCTAAATGGCGGCTCGAATTAAAATGACTTCATTACTTCCCCGAAACCTCAGCGTTGTTATCCGACCAGTCCAATACCGGGATTTGGATGGGATTGAGCGCATAACTCAAGAGTCATTCGCAGCCCTTACTCCCAAGGGAGCAGGTTTTGCCATCAGCCAGATGCAAAGGCTGCGTCGCTGGTATGGATTACTCAAATTTTTGAGTTGGTTTCCTAACCCGCTACAGTATCGCCTTTGTGCCTACGTGGCAGAGCAAGGGCGGATGCTTCTAGGAATGATTCAAGTGTCACCGTTTAACCGGACACGCAGTACTTGGCGGATTGATCAAGTGCTGTTAGAGCGTGGTGTCGATAAACAAGGAATTGGCTCGCAACTTTTGCGTCATTGCTTTGAATCGATTTTGGAAGCTCGCACTTGGCTACTGGAAGTTAACATCAACGACATTGAGGCGCTGGCACTATATCGACAAAATGGATTCCAACGTCTGGCAGAAATGACGTACTGGGAAATTAGCCCAGAATTACTGGCTGAATTGGCACAAGCAGAGCCAGATTTGCCCAACCTCTTGCCAGTGAGTAATGCTGATGCCCAGTTACTATATCAGCTTGATACGGCATCGATGCCACCTTTGGTACGTCAGGTTTTTGACCGCAATACCCGCGACTTTAAAACCAGTTTGTTCGGCGCTTTAACTGATGCAGTGACGCAATGGCTGACGAAAACAGAAGTGGTGAGTGGTTACGTATTTGAACCCCAACGCAAAGCTGCGATCGGCTATTTTCAGGTGCAACTTGACCGTAAGGGTGAAGTTCCCCATGTTGCAACGCTGACGGTTCATCCTGCTTACACCTGGCTGTATCCAGAATTATTATCTCAACTGGCTCGCATTGCTCAAGATTTTCCCCAGCAAGGTTTGCAACTAGCTTCCTCAGACTATCAGGCAGAGCGAGAAGAGTATTTGGAGCGAATTGGAGGAAAACGCATAGAACATACATTAGTTATGTCTCGCTCTGTGTGGCACAAGCTACGGGAGTCTAAATTCGTCTCCTTAGAAGGGATTCAGTGGACTGATATGCTACAAGGTTTACAACCGTCACGTAAACCTATACCAGGTGGGATGTCATGGATACAACCACCAAAGTTGCCATCTTCAGAGAAACCGTTGCAAAGCTTGTCAGAACCGATTAACTTTTCGGGAAAAAACCCTAACATAGAACCATCGCCGATTCCTGAATCAGCAGATGCACAGCAGGAGAATTAGTGTGATATCCCAAGAGCAAGCAAAACCGTTTATTTCAGCGTTGGGACTAGATTTTGGTCGCAAGCGGATTGGTATTGCCGGGTGCGATCGCACGGGTTTAATTGCCACGGGAATCACTACAATTGAACGCACATCTTTTGAGCAGGATGTCGAGCAAATCCGACAAATAGTTAATGAACGTGAGGTGCAAGTTCTAGTTATGGGCTTGCCTTATTCAATGGATGGCTCACTAGGATTTCAGGCACGTCAAGTTCAGAAATTTACAACAAGACTTGCTAGAGCGCTGAAACTGCCTGTGGAATATATGGATGAGCGATTAACTTCATTTCAAGCAGAGCAACTGCTGATAGCTGAGAATCGCTCCCCGTCACGCCATAAAGGTTTGATTGACCGCAAAGCAGCCGCTTTGATTTTGCAACAATGGCTGGATGTTAAGCGTGCCAGTTCCCGCAGTTCAGTGGCGGCTATTGAATATTGATACCTTTTAACATGATATTCTGAAAACGATTAGCCAGCAGTTGTATCTACGTATAGAGCTATTTAATTAACATAATATGTGATTAAATAGTTAAGCGATTTTCAAACTTGCTGGTATTTATTAAATTTCTACATTTCGGCTATGTTTTCCTCCCCATTTCCTGAAGAAAATGATAACGCTCATGCGGGTTCCATCACTTTAACCGATGACAAAGGGCGATCGCTCGAATGTTACATAGAGCATTCCCTGGAGGTAGATGGGCAAGAATACGTTTTACTTCTTCCTGTAGACTCACCTGTAGAAATTTTTTCTTGGGAGGGTGAGGGTGAGGAAGAAGAGGCGGTTCTGGTAGAAGACGACAGCACCATTGAGCAAATTTTTGGCACTGCCCAAGCTGTACTATCTGAGCAGAACCTGATATTGAAGAACACAGCCTATGCTCTGACAGTTGCAGGTGATTTACCGCCAGTTGAAGAATCAGAGCTTTTCACCTTAGAAATTGAAGACGAAGAGGCAGATTTAGAGCCTGAGCAATTACAGCTACTCGCTAGCTTCTATGATGAAGATCAGGAGTATGCAATTTATACACCCCTCGATCCTTTGTTGTTTTTTGCACGGATAGCTAAAACAGGTCAACCTGAATTACTCTCTCCAGAGGAGTTTCGCAAAGTGCAACCTTTATTAGAGGAACATCTTTTTAATGAAGTCGAATAAGAGTGAACTACCCACACTGACTTGGAGTACCAAGTACAGTTTGGGCTTCTGTAATCACGGGGGAGTGCCTAAACTTAGACTTTCGCCCAAGATTAGGACTTACCACCCCTCCTACAGCAGAGACGGCTGAACCTTCCGCCTTTATCATTCTGATACCTTCTGCTCTAATATTTGTCGCGGCGTTCCCATCACGATCATGATGAGTATTGCAATGAGGACAAGTCCATTCACGGACATCCAATAGCATCTCACCAATTTGATAAAAACAATTAGAACAGAGTTTGGAACTAGGGAACCACCTATCAATCTCAACTAACTTCCCACCATTGCGTTCTAGCTTGTAAGCTAAAAAGTTAGTGAATGTTCCCCAACCCACATCAGATATTGATTTTGCTAATTTATGGTTGCGTACCATGCCTTTGACATGAAGGTTCTCTACTATGACAGCTTGGCTATCGCTGACCAACTTATGACTAAGTTTATGTAGAAAATCCTGCCGCGAATTACTAACTCGCTCGTACACTTTGGCAACAACTTTTCTATATCTATTCCTTGATTTACTCCCTTTTTGTTTACGTGCTAATTTTTGTTGTTTACGCTTGAGGTTAAACTCATGTTTACCGAGATGCTTAGGGTTATCATAAAAAGATACTTTTTCGCCATCTGTGACAACTGCGAAGTGTTTCAACCCTAAGTCAATACCGTAGATTTTAGCCGCCGATATTACAGGGTTTTCTCCCGCAGTCGCTACAACGGGGGGAACCCCCTTTAGCGCCTGCTCCTCTATCTCGGTCAGGATAGATGCAAGATATTTACCTGAAGGCGTTTTACTCACAGTAACAGTTTTGACTTTCCCCTCAATCGCTCTGTGTATTTTGGCTTTGACTATCCCTATATTGCCAGGGAGTTTGACATTACCATCTACAATCTTGACGTTTTGAGGATACTGGATAGACTGTAAAGCATGCTTAGACTTGAACTTAGGAAAACCCGCACGGTTCTCAAAAAAGTTTTTGTACGCTGTGGTCAAATTGAGCGTTGTGGACTGTAAAACTTGGCTGTAACAATCAGCTAACCAAATCGTATCAACAGATTTTTTAAGCGATGGAAGAAGTGCGTTGAGTGCTGCCCGGCTAAGTCCTTTCCCCGTCTCCTTATAAGTCTCAATTGACTTATTTAGGGCATAATTCCACCACCAACGAGCGCAACCAAAAGCTTGAGCTAATTGTATCTCTTGCTCTTTTCTTGGATATAAACGAACTTGTACAACCTTAAGCAACACTTAACATCACCTCCTTGATATATCTATCTTAGCATGATATATATTTCCTGGTAAGAAATTAATAAGAAAATAATTGTTGATTCGTCATACATCTAATATTTGTCTTTGCTGAATGCATTTAACGGGACTTAAACATTTTTTCGGGATAAACAAGCCTCAAACCCATGCAGGGTAAGGGAAATACACCAAATGCTCAAAAACGGCTCAAACCCAGATATATCAATCAACCAAGCAAAACGATGTCAAAGTCTCTCTGTATATAGATTTGAGGCTTTTTTATGGGTGTTTTTTGTCTAAGTCCCATTAAGCAACAAAAGGGCAAATGTCCCTAGTGCGGATTAAGCTTCCAATATTGGGATGTTCTCGAAGTAGACCACATCATCCCCAGAACGTTACGCGGTAAGGATGAAGACCAAAATCTGCAACTATTACATCGACATTGCCATGACGAAAAGACCGCACTTGACTTAAAAGAAATTCGGAAGAAAGACCACTCAAAATTTCGAGAAAAACTCTCTCAACTTTGGGAAAAAATCGAATGGGAGTGGATAAATGAAATTCCGTTCTTCACCAGTCATAGAGTCAGGAAGTCTGAAATAACAAACAGTTAGCACACTGAGTAGCCGTGTGCGCTGAAAATCGCAAGCACGGTTTCGGATGGGAGGGGTGATGCAGTAATGCACACCTCGACCCTAACAACTTGTAAGTCCTGGAGCAATTCAGGCGGAGATCGTTGAAGCAGGAATCGCGTTACTTCTAGTCATGCGAGGTTCAATTGAGTAATTATTACATCAAAGATATAGATAAAATTTTAGGGATTTTATCTCAAAGTGTTCAGGAAGATATTCCAGGATCGAGTTCGACTAACTAAACTATATTGGGTTATGCTCATTTGTCTGGAGCTACTTACATTTGACTGTTGACTATGACCTGGAACAATCTTTTACAGCCTGACTTGATTTTAGAGGGTTCAGTGTTGAACCTAACACCAGATATTATCCAAAAATACGGGCTGAAGGGGCTGGTATTGGATGTAGATGAAACTTTAGTACCCTTTAGAGTTGGGGTGGCTTCCCCAGAATTACAAGATTGGGTGGAGCAAATTCGCACCTGTACTGCGTTGTGCTTGGTGAGTAACAACCTGAGTGAAGCGCGAATTGGTGGAATTGCCCGATCGCTCAATCTACCTTACTACTTAGGTGCAGCCAAGCCTTCCCGACGCAAAATTAGGGCAGCACTTAGGGGAATGGATCTACCAGTGCATCAAGTGGGGATGGTAGGCGATCGCTTATTTACCGATGTTTTAGCAGGTAATCGCCTGGGAATGTTTACCATTTTAGTCGAACCGATTATTCATGCCGACGCAGCACTCCGTTCTCATCCCATCCGCAACTTTGAAGTCTGGATATCTGAAATTCTGGGAGCCTCTATTACCCCCAAGAAAACCAAGATTCACAAAAGTTAAGAAATCGTCAGGAAAGTAAATCTAAAGAAATGATTAAGGAATCTGAGTGTCATCCAAAAATCGGGGATCATAAGTATTAATAACATGGGGTCAGCCAAAAAAGACCCTAACCCATACTAAGTAAATATACTCCCGTAAAGCGTCAGCCTTCACTATAGAGGGATTGGCGCTTTACAATTTGTTTAGTGCTTTGTCATTTGTCATTTGTTAATAGCCGAAAATGACTAATGACCAATGACCAATGACTAATGACCAATGACTAAAACAATTGTTGTCAAAATCGGCACTTCTAGCCTAACTCAACCAGAAACGGGACAATTAGCACTTTCTACGATCGCTACCTTGGCGGAAACACTCTGCTATTTAAGACGCCAAGGACATCGGGTGATTTTGGTTTCCTCTGGCGCTGTGGGGGTAGGTTGTGCGCGGTTGGGTTTAACTGAACGTCCGAAGGCGATCGCACTAAAACAGGCTGTAGCAGCAGTTGGGCAAGGCAGGTTAATTCGTATATATGATGATTTATTTACGACTCTGCAACAGGCGATCGCCCAAGTATTACTGACTCGTAGCGACTTGGTACAGCGCAGCCGCTATCTCAACGTCTACAACACTTTTCAGGAACTACTTAGACTGGGAGTGATCCCCATAGTAAATGAAAATGATACTGTAGCAATAGACGAACTAAAATTTGGTGATAATGACACCCTTTCGGCATTGGTTGCCAGTTTAGTAGAAGCAGATTGGCTATTTTTGCTCACTGATGTCGATCGGCTGTACTCAGCTGATCCGCGTTCCGTACCAGATGCGCGACCGATCGCTTTAGTTAGTAGCATTAAGGAATTAACAGAATTACAAATACAAACAGGTTCCCAAGGTTCTCAGTGGGGTACTGGCGGTATGGTGACAAAAATTTCGGCTGCGAGGATTGCGATCGCGGCGGGAGTTCGTACCGTAATTACTCAAGGGCGATTTCCCCGGAATATCGAAAAAATTATCCAAGGTGAACTTATTGGGACGCATTTTGAACCGCAACCTGAACCAACTTCGGCGCGTAAACGTTGGATAGCTTACGGACTTGTACCTGCGGGTAAATTGTATTTAGATGAAGGTGCGATCGCGGCAATTTCTCTAGCGGGAAAATCGTTATTAGCTGCTGGAATTAAGCTAGTAGAAGGAGAGTTTGACACACAAGACGCCGTGCAATTATGTGACACCAACGGTAACGAAATTGCTAGAGGACTTGTAAATTACAACAGCAATGAACTGCAAAAGATTCGTGGGTGTCATTCGCGGGAAATTTCGACAATTTTAGGTTATGCCGGTGTGGAAACGGTGATTCACCGGGATAATTTGGTTTTGACTTAAGATGGAAATGAGATAAATTTCGTGACTACTAATCGGGAGAGTAAAAAATATTATGACTCAAACGTTAGAAAATGCTGTTAACTTACCAGAAGAACAACGCTTCTTGAAACGTGGATTAAGTTGGGAACAGTTTAAAGCAATTCAAGCTAGCTTTGAAAATGTACCGGGAGTGCGGTTGTTTTATTGTGAGGGAATTTTAGAAATTGTGAGTATTGGTAAGCCTCATGAAGTGATTAAGTGTTTAATCGCTGGACTATTGATTACTTATTTTGAAGTCAAAGGGATTGAATTTTTCCCCAGTGGCAGTTTTAGCCAGATTATTCCCAAAATAGTAGAATATCAAGCAGATTTATCTTATTGCTTTGGAACGGACAAACCTGTAGCAGACTTGTGCATTGAAGTCCTGATTACTAGCGGTAGTCCCATCAAATTACAGAAGTACAAATTAATGCAAGTGCCGGAAGTTTGGTTTTGGGAAGATGGCACATTTGAGGTTTACTGCTTACGAGAAGAAGAATATGAGAAAGTTGTTAAAAGTGAGTGGCTACCAGAATTAGATTTATCCCTGCTCAATCGTTGTCTTTTATTGTCGTCTCCCTTGGAAGCGATTAGAGAATTTCGCCAAAATATTCAACAATGATAGTAGGTTAAAGAAAACAATAATCAAATCTCTCCAAAGATGACTAACCAAAAGCTGACATTAGAAATTCCAGAATCTCTGTTTGAGCAATTGCATCATCTTGCTGAGTTAACTGGTCAATCTATAGAATCCTTAGCATTGCAAAGCATTACGAGCAACTTACCTTGCTTAAGTGAAAAAGTACATGACCTCGATGAACTACTGTCACGAGTAACACCGGATAATTTACATGGTGAAATTGACAGTGGAAAGCCTGTAGGTCATGAAATATTCTGATTCTGAATTATACATCCTCTGATTCATGCAATAAGTCTAATGGTGTGACAACAAAGAAGGCAGTTGGTACATGGAGTAAAAGACACGCGCTCCACATGCCTCAAATAGAGTAGCCTCACTTTGCTCGGTGTAACCTAAAACTCTCATACCAGCGGCAACACCTGCACGTACACCCAAAACGCTATCTTCTACAACCGTACACGATTTAGCTTGAACTTCCATATTTTTAGCCGCGTATAAGAATAATTCAGGTGCTGGCTTCCAACTTCCAATTTCATATGAGCTAAAGATACGTCCTTCAAATCGAGGTAGTAGGTTAGTTAAACGCAAAGCTAACTTAATTTTTTCAGGTGGGCCACTGGAAGCAACGCAAATAGGTAGATTAATCTTGTCTAAAGCTGCTTCTATTCCTTCTACAGGACGTAGTTCACGCTCGAATGCTTCAGCAGTACGGGAACGAAGCTGAGTTACAAAATCTTGCGGCATCTTTTTCCCAAGTCTTTGCTCAATGACAGCAACACAATCAGCCATTTTGCAACCCTTAAATAACAAAATGGCTTCTTCAAGTTTCATTGCAAGTCCAAACTCAGCGACAAATTCCACAAAAACGCGATTGCCTAATCCTTCGCTGTCTACCAATACTCCATCACAATCAAAAATAACTAATTCTGTTTGCATTTTGCTCCACGCGTCACTCATTTACAAATTCGGGATTTGTGATCAAAGCGATCGCCACACCGCCCCACAATGGCGCATCATCCCCCAGAACCGCCGGGACAATTTCAAAATCAACTTCCGGCAAAGCCGTCTCCCGCGCCACTTTACGCACCACCTGCCAAAAATCCGCCCCCGCCTTCGTCACACCGCCTCCTAAAACAAAGCGCTGCGGATTCATCAAATTCGCCACATTGCCAATACCCACACCCAGCGCCCAAGCAGCCTTATATAAAACTTCCTTAGCCAAATCATCACCAGCCGCCGCCGCTTCACTTACCAACTGCCCCGTCAATAACTTTAAATTATCCCCCACCAAACCCCTCAAAACCTCTCCACCTCTGAGTCGTCCGCGCCTCTGCTGTTCGTTTTCCAAAATTTCCTTTTCCAAAATTTCCCTAGCATTTTGCGCCATATAAGGCCCCGAAGCCAAACGTTCCACACATCCCCGCTTACCACATAAACAAATTGGCCCAGCAGGATCTACAACGATATGTCCAATTTCGCCAGCCATCCCACCAGCACCCCGCCAAGGCTGCCCGTTGAGTATCCAACCACCACCCACACCAGTGCTAACAGTTATGTAAAACAGGCTATCGTATCCCTGACCGGCACCAAAACGATGTTCACCCAAAGCAGCAACATTGGCATCATTGTCTACACCAACAGGAACACCAAACTCCTTCTCCAACAACTCTTTGAGAGGAATATTTTCCCATCCGGCAACATGATGAGATAGTCGCACCGTCCCTGTAGAAGCGTCAACTGGACCACCAAAGCTGACACCGATCGCAGCAGGTTTTGCGCCTTCTAGCAGCGAGTAAATGAGCGATCGCATAATTTCCAAGTCAGTACTAGCATCTGCACCTACTGGCGAGAGACGACGTTCATAACGCAACCACTTTCTAGAACCGATATTTACCAATCCTGCCGCCAGCTTAGTTCCACCAAAATCGAGAGCTAAAATTAATGTCATAGTTTTTTATACCTCTTTTGAATTATTAGAATAGGTGGTTTCTTTCTCAAGAAAGATGTTTGCAAGCAAAATAAATTCAACACTATAGAAGACTGTATAACTTAGCAACTCATGACTTCCGAGCAACCAAATCCACTTGTCGATTTCTCTCACGCCAATGAACCTCCTCGCTCTCTTGATATCGATAAAGCTCAAGAGGCAGATCCTATTGAACCTGAAGAAGTAACTGGAGAAAGTAAGCAAAACCCCACTCCTGATGATTTGAATCGCGAAGATGATGATCCCAGAATCGGGGGTAGTCAAATAATTAGTGGGAATATTTCAGCTGGTTAAATAATTGGCATGACTAAGTTACTCACCTTTTTGTGAGTTAAGTACCCCATCAATAAACTGTTGTAATCGTTCATAATGGGAACCTTTCCAATAAATGCGATCGCAGTCTTGGCAACGGCGGAATTCATCAATCTGCGATCGCACTGTTTCTGGTATCTTGTCAACGATGGATTGCTTATCTACAGGCTCTAATAACCCATTGCAGCGCAAACACCGTTTAAATGGTGATATTAATTTAAACAAGTCGTAGCATTGTAGTACTTCCAAGATTTGTTGTTGAGGGTTAGTGTTTCTAACATAATACCCGTGCTTTATCAAACTACGCATCAATAGAGCTTTATCACGAGTCAAGAGAATCCGCCCTTGGCTGTAGGATATTTGGGCTAATTTCTCATCCTCGTAGTCATTGCGGTATAAAGTATCAAAACCTAAAAGTCGTAGAGATGTCGTCAGCTTGCCCAAATGAATATCTAAAACAAAGCGGATAATACTAAGCGGTTCTGGCATAACAGAAATGCTTGGTATAATAGTACCCCTAGCAGAAATTGGATAAACATTGATAGTATCTCCATCCGAAATTATGTAAGAAAAATTTACATATTCACCATTAACATTTATAAAATCAACTTCTGGATGAGGGACACCCAACGACTCAATCATGTCCTTTATTGAGGCTTTCTCCTCAAAAAAATGAGAGATTTTCACCTGCTTGTGATGCCGTGGTAAAAAATGATTCAATTCTGCATGAAAGTAGAAATATGCGATCGCCATAGCTACAGATATTTGGATTAGTAAGTGCGCCCTTACTAGCAACAATTTGTCACAATTGCAAAAGTTTATCTATTATATTGAAAGTATCAATGCTTGTTCTAGTCAGCTATCTTCATTATAAAATGCCCGTTAACCTTGAATTAACCAACCTTCTGGAGGCGACAAATTGTAAAGAACTTGTAAAGATTATCAAATACTTGCATTTATTATTGACTTCAGTTACAGTCAAAGCAGATGCCTATCATCAAACCCTGACAAGAGCTTCAGAAAGTTAGATTAGGTAAAAAGCTAAATACCAGTTTTGTTAATGTTGATGTTAGTGACGCTGCTAATAATTAGTCACTAGTTTTGATCATTAACTTATCGCGCATGGAGTAAAGGGCAGTAAAGCATTTACCCCTGATTTGATTATTTTTATTTTTTCTCATCTAATTGAGAATTATTCGCAATATAGGTAAATCTACAGATACATTAAAAGCAGATAGTGTGGAAAAAGTCTTAAAACAGTATTGGCTTGCCAAAGCAGCAACTGTTTATCAAGTAATATATTTGACTTTGCCAAAAAAACCAACTTCAGAAAAACCGAGTTTCAGCAAGTGAAAATTTATGAAATACCAGATAACTATAAAACTAGATACAAAATTAACGCCATTACTACGGAAAAATATCTCTTGACACTGTTTATCTCTATTGTGGAGAATTTATTAACGGGGAAGAGGTTGATTAAAAATGATGTTATAAAATGGCTACCTAGTTGGAAGTGGCAAATACATATTGTTCTTTTTTATCTCCTTAAGTTAAGGATATTGTAGCTAAGAACACAATTGTAGTTTCTAATACCTTTTGTCCATAAAATACGTTAATGAGTATAGCTAGATGAATACTGTTTTTTGTTCTGACCATTCACGGCAAGCAGGAGAAGATATTATTGGTAATGCCACTAATTACCAAACCTATATTTTAGTTGAGTGTCCTCTACCTTGGACATCAGAAGCCTTTAATTCCAAGTGGGTACCCCAGAATTTGAGGCTTTTGGTAGAAGAAGTGAAGCGTGCTAAACTACCAATTAGATTCCTCTTAATTGCTAATGATATATCACACAAAGTAAACTACACTACACTTTTGATTTATCAAAAAAAAGAGGGGCTGAGTAATGGTTTCTGCAAGCAAGAGTTTAAGCTAACAAATATTGAGCAAGTAGCAGCAGTTGTCCAAAAATGGTTATGGGGTATCAATTCTAATTCTGAGTTAGAAACAAGTACAACTAGAGATATTTTAGTGTGTACCCACGGTAGTCATGATAAGTGCTGTGCCAGATATGGCGCTCCCTTTTACTTCAAGTTAACAGCGACTATTGCTGATTTGTGCTTGGAGAATGTGCGAATTTGGAAATCATCGCACTTTGGTGGACATCGGTTTGCACCAACAGTTATAGACTTGCCAGAAGGAAGATATTACGGTGTTCTCGATCAAGATTCATTCCGATCGATTTTGACCCGGACTGGAGATATTCAATGCTTAAATAAAGTCTATCGAGGCTGGGGAATTCTGCCTGCTCCACTTCAGATTTTGGAAAGAGAACTAATCCTCCAGAACGGATGGGATTGGTTTAACTACAAAGTTGCAGGCAAAATTTTGGAGCAAAGTTTAGACAATAATACTATTCTCGCTGAACTAAGTTTTGAAAAGCCTTCTGGTTCTGTCTATACTTATCAGGCTAAACTTGTGAAAGATGAAACCAAGACTCAACAACTGAAGAGTTCATGTAATGCTACACAAGAGTTGGTAGTTAGTAAATATGCTGTAGGTAGTCTCTGGCTTACCTCTAATAAAGTGATGAGTTATAGTACATAAAAGTAGAGAGTTTTTAAACGCAGAGGGACGCAAAGGGAAACGCAAAGTAACGCAGAGATTTTGTTACTAATTATTACAATGTTTTACTAGATACAGCATTTAATTAATTCGTGATGAACTAAATTTGGCAAGACTCTGGGTTCCTCTACGATTTCCTTTGCGCCCTTGTGCGTTTAAGTTCCAAATTCCAAATCCAAAATTAAGATTAAGCCATATTTAAGACTTTCCGTAATAGTACTTGGTCTTCTAACTTGGCTTTTAAACGACCATTTTCGATATCTCGAATCCAGCTTTGACTTTTACCTGTAAGCTTTGCTAACTCCCTTTGGGAGAGATTCAAATTTTTTCGCGCCTGCAAAATCTGTTCACCCAGCAAATCATTTGTAGCTTTGGGCTTCCTTTTGGCTTTAGCAGTTCGTCGTTGCTTTTTTTCCGATTCTGAAATTTGCTGTTCCCATTCTGGTGGGAGTTCAAAAGCCAAAATTCGCGCATTCATTAGCAGATTCCATTTACCACGGGGACCTGTGTCTGTGAGGCGAGTTTCAGCACCACCGTCATTAGTCCAAAATTCTAATGCTTCATCTGGATCTTCGGGAAGATCAACTAATTTCGCCCACAAAGGTTGAATTTCTGTTGGGTAAGTAACTGGATCGAAAAGTGGTTTCATTCCATAGTGATTGAGAATTTCCAAATCGCTTTCAAAAGTTCGCAGCAGACGTTTGCGTTCTTCCCGTTGTCTGGATGCGAGAGCGACTTTTTCTTCGCCGTAAGCAATACGCAGCAAGGTAGGAATGGTAATGCGTTGTTCTTTGCCCATTTTGGTTTTAAACAGCAACCACAGCATTAGTCGGACTGCGCCTTCATGTTGCTGCCAAATGCTCATGACTGTGGTTAGCACTGTTTTCGGGAGACTGCCGTATTGATAGAATGCGGTTCGCTCTTTACATGCTTGTTTGTTTAAGAAATATTTTGCCCAAATACCTACTTTTACTTTAAAAGTTAGCCCAATCAGATATTTGCATCCGAGATTGTCTTCTTGAAAGTGGTGCTGAATGTCTACTAAGTGCCATAAGCGGCTGCCTGTAACAGAGAATCCGTTAATTCGACCTTGTTGAGGCCAGTCAATGGAGATAATCAGAGAGCAAGCTTGCTGAACGATATTTTTCATTAAAGCTAGTTTGGCAGCTTTGCTCAAATCTTTGCGTTTCTCCATCCCCAAATATTTCTCGATTTGTCGTTCATCGATCGCAAATTCTTGCTCCCAAGGTTGATCTAAGGCTGTGGCATAAGCTGCAAAAATTAGATGTATGCAAGCGGCTCTGATGTCAAGCCCCTCAATTGCTGCTATATCTGTGGCCTTGTCGTTCACTTTGAATGGATCTTGGATGTGAAAGGCGATCGCACCTCGGCCCTGATTGACTTGTCGGCTGTAACTTATGTAGCCTTGTTCATCAGTTTCCCAATGTAGAGATGTGCGTTGTGCCAATACATTACAAGCTTCCCAAATAGCGATCGCTGAAGCAAATGGGTTATTCTTGCCATTAGAAAACAAGTCTAAGCTGGTAGCATCTCTCGGTTCAACTTTGCATCTCCCCTTTTTCGCCTGCGAGGGAATGGGAGAATTAGTTGGACAAGCTATTACACATTGCGGTTCTGAATAATAGCCCTCACAATTATTACAAAGACCAGGATCAACCCAGTATTCATTGTCCTCTATTTTGATTGCACCCGTAGGACATTGGGGGCGGCAGTTGTCACATCCAACGCAACTGTTGTTAGGAATTGTATAAGGCATTTGGCTCTTTTCCCACTCTAATCGTTGAGATGTCTGGCTCAGGTCTCCCCTGGATGAGTCCTGTTTATTCATGACTCGCTACCACATTATCTTTCTGGCGAGAATCATCTTTTCTCACCACACTTACTCCCCACATCCATATTTTGACTTCGCATCCGATTGGAAGCTATTTAAGGCTTTCAAACTGAGCCTAAGAAAACTTCTTATTAACTATACATTTCATGAAAAAAATGATTAATTTGTTCGTATTGAGCTTAGAAAAAAATCTTAACATTTATTTTATTAGGTACTTAATGAACATTTAAGATTTGACCATAAAAGCTTACTCAAGTTGTTTATAAGGAAAAATTAAGCTTATTGCAATTGGACTTCCTCTGATTTATTAATAATTTTAATATTTAATGTGGGGTAATATTCTGCCATCAAGTTTACAGTTCCTTCACAAATTAATTCTGTTTATTGAGATGAAATCATCATATTCCTTTTGTCACCATTTATCTAAATAATTGAATCAAAAAAATTAAAATTGTTGCTTGATAAAATACATATTGCATATATCAAATTGTAACTAATGAACATCTAATTTTGTATATAGGTATACTGTATATCTATATTTATTTGCTTAAACCTAAATATATTTGAAAAAGAATATCATCACTGTTTAATAAAACTGCATCTACACGAGGCTTACCCCAATTTTTCCTTATGCTGTACATGGGAATGGCTGATTAAGGGCTGCTGCCTCCAGTCAGAAATTGAGTCAGAGACTCAATGAATGCGTTCCTATGCTCTGCATAGGAACGAGGATAATTAAACATTTATAATAATTATTGTCAATAACTTGTTGAAATAAAAATAATTTTGTATTGTGTTCAAAGTCATCGAAATTTGATGAGATAAAAGTAATTTTTGAATACAACAAAAGAAAAGGTTAGGATAATATGATGATTAATGCACAAACAGATTGACAGGCAAAATTGCCGAGGATTTATTCATGGCACAACTAACAGGTTTGACATTTGGCGGTAAGACTTGGACACCAAAATTTGCTCAGGAAATTGACAAGGACAAATGTATCGGCTGTGGCAGATGCGTTAAAGTATGCGGGTACAATGTGCTAGGTTTGAAGGCGCTGAATGAAGAAGGTGAATTTGTAGAAGATGAAGATGATGAAGAAATTGAACGGAAAGTAATGGCAGTTACTTCTCCAGATAACTGTATTGGTTGTGAAGCGTGTTCACGGATTTGCCCGAAGAACTGCTACACCCATGTTGCAGTAAACAATTAAGGTTTTTGGAAGTAGTTAAAATTGTTGCTCATTCAAGGAGGCACTGTTTCTAGAAAGCGCAAATGCGCTAGGCAAGGTAACTTGAGGGGAATATTAAATATTTACCGGAACTCAAAAAAAGTTCACAGTAAACAAATCCGTAAATCGCCAAATGTTAGCTATTAACAAATTTCAACTTGCTGCTAATATAGCCTAATCAATATTAGGTCTAACAACAGTGCTATTTAATTCTCATCTAGCCCGCCTCAGAATGAATTCTGAGTCTAATAGCGAAAGTTGTCTAAAGACGACTGACAAAAGATTATAGTCCGTTTTAACGGGCTTTAGCTATTAGCCCGGAACTTTAGTTCCGGGCGGTTTATGTCTAGAACTAAATAGCTCTGAGTCTAACAGTGTCCCTTGGAACAACTAGCTTTTGTGAAAGCAGGGGGCTAACTTTGTCATAGGAGTTGAAATATAATTTGTAATTTTCTGGGGGAAAGATATGGAAAAAATCTGGAAGTTTCCCCCATTTTTTATGGCTGCACGTTAGAAAGTTAATAAGTGAAAAGGGAATGGGGAGTGGGGAGTGGGGAGATGAGGGAGATGAGGGAGATGGGGGAGATGAACCAATGCCCAATGCCCAATGCCCAATGCCCAATTCCCAATTGCTAGAAAATCACACGTTTAAAGACGGTTTACAAAGCAGGTAGCATGTATGCAACAAGTTCCTGTTTCACTATGGACTCTGGTTGCTGGGATAGTAGTTACAGCAATCAGCATTTGGATTGGTCAGAATCACACTCTCATGCCGGTGCAAGCATCGCTACAAGCGCCTTTGGTAGACGGTTTTTTCAACGTCATGTTTACCATTGCGATCGCACTCTTCTTGGTGGTAGAAGGAACAATTGTAGTTTTTTTGATTCAGTTTCGTCGCCGTCCGGGTGACGATACCGATGGCGTGCGAGTGGAAGGCAACGTTCCCTTAGAAGTCTTTTGGACAGCAATCCCAACAGTGATTGTCCTCCTCTTGGGCATCTACAGTGTAGATGTTTTTAACCGAATGGGCGGCTTTGATCCTGCGGGTCATCCTCATTCAGCAGCTCATGTTGCTCACATGCCGGGAACTGCTCTTGCAGCCACATTAAGCGATACTTCCCAAGCAACAACTGCTCCAACAATTGCCCCGACAATTGGGATTGGCGCGTCTCCTCAAACCTTAAACAAACCAGCCGACTTAGTTGTTGATGTTAAAGGCATACAGTACGCCTGGATATTTAACTATCCTGATAGTGGCATTACCTCTGGGGAATTGCACATACCCGTCGGTGCTGATGTGCAACTCAACCTTTCAGCACAAGATGTAATTCATTCATTCTGGGTGCCAAACTTCCGCCTGAAACAAGATGCACTTCCCGGTATCCCTACCGAACTACGATTTGTCGCTACAAAACCAGGTACATATCCCGTAGTTTGTGCTGAGTTATGCGGTGGTTATCACGGTTCAATGCGGACACAGGTAATTGTCCACACACCAGAAGAATATGATACCTGGCGGACAGAAAACCAGATTGCTCAACAGCAAAACCTCAATCAAGTCGTTGCAATTAATCCAGCCGACTTATCAACATCAGAGTTTCTCGCGCCCCACACCCATGATATGGGAATTAGTGCAGCAACTTTAGAGTCAGTAGTTATGAGTCATTAGTCATTGGTCATTGGTCATTGGTCATTGGTAATATTATGTCCGCTCAATTAACCATTATTAAGAGGAACCCCACCCCCAACCCCTCCCCGCTCTTCGAGAGGGGAGCAAAAGCGCAACTTTGGTGGGGTGCTTTTACTATGGGGCGACATTATAGAACTGACAAATGACAAAGGACAAATAACAAAGGACAAATGACAAATGACAAACGACAAAGGACAAAAATATGACGCAGGTAGAATTTCCCCGGAATACTCCACCAGAAGAAAATAAATCGGAAACTCTGGTGGTTGGCCACACTTCCCATCCGAAAGCGTGGAAATGGCAGGATTATTTTACATTTAATGTTGACCACAAGGTTATTGGTATCCAATACCTAGTGACGGCGTTTGTGTTCTATCTGATCGGCGGACTGATGGCTGTTGCTCTGCGTGTGGAATTAGCAACACCAGATGCAGACCTACTCGACCCCAATCTGTATAACGCTTTCATGACTAATCACGGGACGATTATGATCTTCCTGTGGATTGTCCCTAGCGCCATTGGGGGATTTGGTAACTATTTGGTGCCGTTGATGGTCGGTGCTAGGGATATGGCGTTTCCGAAGCTGAATGCGATCGCCTTTTGGTTAAACCCCCCAGCAGGTGCGCTGATATTAGGTAGTTTCATTTTTGGCGGTTCGCAATCTGGTTGGACAGCTTACCCACCATTGAGTTTGGTGACAGCACCAATCGCTCAAACTATGTGGATACTGGCGATCGTCTTAGTGGGAACTTCTTCAATTTTGGGTTCACTGAACTTTGTGATCACCATTTTGATGATGAAGGTTCCTAGCATGAAATGGGATCAAGTACCCCTGTTTTGCTGGGCAATCTTGGCAACCTCTCTGCTGGCGCTTCTCTCCACACCTGTATTAGCAGCAGGTTTAATACTGCTATTGTTTGACCTCAACTTTGGCACCTCCTTCTTTAAACCAGATGCAGGCGGTAACGTTGTAATTTATCAACACTTATTCTGGTTTTATTCTCACCCGGCAGTATATTTAATGATTCTGCCCATCTTCGGCATTATGTCGGAGGTAATTCCAGTTCACTCCCGTAAGCCAATCTTTGGTTATAAAGCGATCGCTTATTCTAGTGTAGCCATCTGCGTTGTGGGTTTGTTCGTCTGGGTACACCACATGTTTACCAGTGGTACACCCGGTTGGATGCGGATGTTCTTCACTATCTCTACCCTCATAGTTGCAGTTCCCACTGGTGTAAAGATATTTGCCTGGGTTGCGACCCTCTGGGGTGGTAAGATCCGCTTCACCACTGCGATGCTTTTCGCCATTGGCTTGTTGTCGATGTTTGTCATGGGCGGCTTAAGCGGTGTAACGATGGGAACAGCCCCCTTTGATGTTCACGTCCACGACACATATTATGTTGTCGGACATTTCCACTACGTCCTGTTTGGCGGTTCCGTGTTTGGCATCTACGCCGGTATTTATCACTGGTTCCCCAAAATGACCGGACGAATGTTAAATGAAACCTGGGGACGTGTTCATTTCGCCCTTACCTTCATCGGCACTAATCTGACCTTTTTACCGATGCACGAGTTGGGTTTAAAAGGAATGCCCCGACGAGTGGCAATGTATGACCCTCAATTTATCGACCTCAATCAGCTTTGTACCTTTGGTTCATTTGTTTTGGGGATATCAGTAATTCCCTTCGCCATCAATATGATCTACAGTTGGCTGAAGGGGCCTTTGGCAGGTGATAATCCTTGGCAAGCTTTGACTTTAGAATGGACAACTAGCTCACCACCCGCAATTGAAAACTGGGAAGTGTTGCCGGTTGTCACTCATGGCCCTTATGACTACGGTCATGGTCATAGTACAGAAGTACAGCCATCTGCAACGCCGGAAGCTAGTACTTAGTACAGCTTTGCGTAAAAGCGTAGCGTTTTTAATGCAAGCCAACGCATTAACAATGCAAGCCAACGCATTAACAATGCAAGCCGACGCATTAACAATGCAAGCCGACGCATTAACAATGTAAGCCGACGCATTAACAATGCAAGCCGATGCATTAACAATACGAGCCGATGCATTAGCATTGTCGGGTATTACCAAATTTAATTCGCTACGAATTAATGAAATGCTGTACTTAGTTAAGAAATAACTCTTGTGGGCTTGGGCATCCTGCCTTAATCTAGGACAAGTGAGACACCCATCCCACAAGCAAATCAGGACTGTGAAGAATTGAATTGCCCGACGCTTCACCTTTGAGGGTAAACAATATGACCATAGCTACGACAAGCGAAGATCACAGTGTAGGACACGAAGAACATCCAGATTTAAGAGTTTGGGGACTGTTGACGTTTCTCGCTTCTGAATCCTTGATGTTTGGGGGATTTTTTGCCACTTATCTATTTTTCCGAGGTACTACAGCAGTTTGGCCTCCAGAAGGAAGTGAAGTAGAACTACTTGTACCGACGATTAACACCATTATTTTGGTATCTAGTAGTTTCGTTATTCACTTCGGTGATACAGCGATTAAAAAGAATAACGTCAAGGGAATGCAACTATGGTACGCAATTACTGCAATCATGGGAGCAATTTTCTTAGGTGGTCAGGTTTATGAGTACTCAACATTAGGATACGGACTGACTACCAACGTCTTCGCCAACTGCTTTTATATCATGACTGGGTTCCACGGTTTGCACGTTTTTGTGGGACTGTTATTGATATTACGTGTATTGTGGCGATCGCGTCTTCCCGGTGAATATTCTGCAACCAATCATACTTTCATCGAAATGGCAGAAATTTACTGGCACTTCGTAGACATCATTTGGATTGTTTTATTCACTTTGGTGTACGTTCTCACTTTGTTTTAAATTGGGCATGGGGCATAGGGCATTGGGCATTGGGCATTGGGCATTAATTCATCTCCCTCATCCCCCTCATCTCCCTCATCTCCCTCATCCCCCTCATCCCCCTCATCTCCCTCATCTCCCTCATCCCCCCACTCCCCACTCCCCACTCCCCAATAAATTATGCAAGCTAATACAAATAAATTCTCATGGTTTCAGGTTCCAGAAGATATCAAAAACCTATTAATTTTAGCTGCACAAAGCTGGGAGAATACATCAGAATCGGAAAAATATATTCAACAAGCTTTAGCCCAAACTGGTGAAAATACAGATGTCTTAGTAGCAGCATATAGATTTTTCT
Source organism: Nostoc sp. (assembly GCF_036917755.1). Classification (GTDB taxonomy): domain Bacteria; phylum Cyanobacteriota; class Cyanobacteriia; order Cyanobacteriales; family Nostocaceae; genus Nostoc. The sequence continues at coordinate 24,559 of NZ_JBALFC010000112.1, read as the reverse complement.
ATTATAAAAATAATTATTCTCTTGCACTACAAACAACAGGTAAATTATTAGATAAAATTAAAGAAGTAGAAAAACTTCCTGATGACTGGGAGCAACTTAAGCCTATATTAGTCAATCGCAAAGAAGATCCACAAATTCGATTGTACTTAAATGCTTATGCTGCTTCTGGATTAGTACTAGCAAAGTTGGGAGCAATCGAGGAAGCAAAAGAAATCAGCACCAAAGTCAAAGAGATAGACGAAAAGCATGATTTTGGAGCCGGTATTCTCCTGGATATTTTGACACGTCCAGCAGAAGAAGATGATTAATTAGTCAATGCACTTCTCGACAAGACGATGTGCGTTGTAGAGACGCGATTCATCGCGTCTGTAAGGAGTGGGGAGATAAGGGAGACAAGGACACAAGGAGAATAACCCATGCCCCATGCCCCATGCCCCATGACCCATGCCCAATTCCCTTTTAGTGAACAATCATGAACAATTGGTTATCTATCACATCATATTCCTCTTACTCCTTATTAGGAGCAGCTACTGATAGCAACTCTATCTTTCCTCCGATCACCATACCTACTAAACTTCCTGGAGGTAATAATATTCCTAATGTCTCTCCGATCATTGTCATCCAATCTTCTCCGCTATCAATTTAAAAGTTATGAAAGGTCAGGATTGGCTGCTAACGGGGGATGGTCAATATCAAGCCTGTAAATCTGTGAGAGCATGGGATTTGTTGAGAGAAAATTACCGCCTTTATCGGTTTTTAACTGAGGTGGAAGATGTTCTCAATAGTGTGGATGACGAAACCAGTCGTCTACCAGAAATCCGAATGCTCGTAAGGCGCTTGATAATAAATTCCTACTGGGTGCGAAGTCAATATTTAGAGCCTTCACCCAAAACGGGAACCTCTGTTTTACTCCTATACGATGAGTTGGGTTTTCCGTTGACGGTGCAAACAGTAACATTTGCACCGGGAACCCAATCAACTATTCATAATCATGGGACGTGGGGAATAGTGGCGGTGTTAAAAGGTCAGGAAAAAAATACTTTTTGGCGACGCACTCATAGCCCAGATTTTGAGGACAAAATTGAACCGACGGGAGAAATAACCCTATTTCCAGGCGATATTATTAGCTTCACTCCCGATGCAATTCACAGTGTAGAAGCAGTGGGTGATGAACCAACTGTGACTTTTAATATCTACGGCGAAACTGATCCGAATGAGAGATTTGAGTTTGACTCAGTTACTCATAAGGCTAGGAATTTTTAATTAGGAATCGTCAGGATTAATTCATCGGCTGGGAGCATCTCAATGAGTGTAAAAAGCCTTGTAAAACCTCACCTCAACCCTCTCCTTACGAAGGAGAGGGAGCAAGAGTCTTGTTTCTCATCTAGTATATTTGCTTTCACTGAGATGCTCCCCATCGGCTCGTAGTTGGCGCTTTAATGCTAAAGCGCAACTACAAACAATTGAGTAATTAGGAGATAGTTAAATGGCAAGAGTAATTTTCTATAGCAAACCAGGCTGTAAAGGTGGTACTAAGCAAAAAGTCTTGCTTACAGCTGCTGGTCATGAGGTGATAGCATACAACCTGCTAACAGAACCTTGGACAGTTGAGCGGTTGCGTTCATTTTTTGGCGATCGCCCCGTAGCCGAATGGTTTAATCGCTCCGCCCCCAAGGTAAAATCTGGTGAGGTGGTTCCTGAAAAAATTGATGCAGAAACCGCTTTGGGGCTGATGTTGAGAGAGCCATTGTTAATTCGCCGTCCTTTGTTAGAAATAGGCGATGCCTCCGGCGGGCAAAGCCTACGCCGCGAGGTAGGATTTGATGTACAAAAGATTGATGCTTGGATTGGCTTAAAGCCTGTGGACGAATCCTTGCAGGAAATCAGCGAAAACTTGATGAAGCAAGATTTGCAAGGCTGCTCCCACGGTAAGGATCATAGTCATCAACACCATAATCAAAAGCAAGGCAAGTGTAGTCATTAGATTTCTTGCAAAAATCCCTAACACCCCACCCCCAATCCCTCCCCGCAAGCGAGGAGGGGAGATAAAGCGTAGCTTTGGCGGGTGGGGTTTTTATTGACAATGCGATTGTTTCGACTGACAATGCCATTGTTTCGGCTTGCAAAAATTAACACACCCTTTCTTTATGATGTTCTTTAAGTAAATAAACCACGGGTTAACGCCACGGCAATGCCTTAAATGGTGTTAAACCCGGTAACAGGAGTATTAAGCTTATAATTTTTAGAGTTATACAACAAATAGCAAGATAAAATTTTTGGTAGCGATGTTATCTTGCTATTTGTGGCTGAATACATAGTTAGCTTGGCAATGAAAACTGTCCTCTTTGACTTAGACGATACTCTGATCCGCCATAATGATGCGATTAAAGGTGCATCTGAGGAACTATTCGCGCAGGTTTTGCCTGGACGAAGCCAAGACTGTAACGAATTTGTAGAGAAATGGATATCAGCTAACGCTTTGTGGTATCGCAAATTCTACGACGGTCAGGTAAGTTTTCAGGAGTCAGGACGGGGGAAGTTGCGAGAGTCATTTAGTGAATATGGATGTGTATTTTCCGATAGGACGGCTGATGCTCTGCTGTTAGAGTACTGGGAGCGTTATATTGGGTTGTGCCAGTTGTTCGATGATGTCCTGGAATGCCTTGGGAAATTAGACGAGTATAAGGTTGGAGTCATTACAAATGGTCAAGAGGCTCAACAGATTAACAAACTTAAACACTGTGGTATTTTTTCAAAATTCGATGTCGTTGTCACATCCCAAAGAGCAGGAGCGGCGAAACCATCGGCAGAGATATTTGTATATGCGTGTGAGGAGCTTAGAGAATCTGCATCAGATTGCATCTACATTGGGGATAACTTGAAGTTGGATGCGATCGCTGCGACAAAAGCTGGAATGCTGGGAGTGTGGCTTGACCGTGAACAGAAGACTTCTGAGATTGACTTATATGATGGGGAGAAAATTAATAGTCTTTCACAAATGCCGATGCTATTGGCAAAGCTAATAAGGACAAGCATCGAATCAAGTGCTAGAGCCAAATGAGAAGGACAGAGAGATTCGTTACTCTCTTGTCCCCTTATCTCCTTAACGCACCCCAGCAGTTTCTAAGGACAAATCTTGAAACATCGGTGTGCTGAGGTAACGTTCACCAAAGGAAGGTTGAATCATCACGATTAAACGTCCGGCATTTTCTGGACGTTTACCTACTTGAATTGCGGCGCACAAAGCTGCACCAGAGGATATCCCAGACAATAAGCCTTCTTCTTTTGCTAAACGGCGTCCATAGGCGATCGCTTGTTCATCGCTGACTCTAATTACTTCATCAACCAATTCCAGACGGAGAACATCTGGGATAAATCCGGCGCCAATACCTTGAATTTTATGTGGCCCGGCTTCACCGCCAGAGAGGACTGGGCTGTTACTGGGTTCAACTGCGATCGCTTTAAAAGTCGGCTTGCGCTGTTTGAGTACCTCTGCAATCCCAGTAATCGTCCCACCAGTACCTACCCCAGCAATGACGATATCTACTTCCCCATCTGTATCTGTCCAAATTTCTTCTGCGGTGGTTTCTTGGTGAACTTTGGGATTAGCAGGGTTGCGGAACTGTTGCAGCATAAAAGCATTGGGAGTATTAGCCACAATTTCTTCAGCTTTGCGAATTGCTCCCCGCATTCCCTCAACCCCTGGTGTCAACTCCAAAGCTGCACCATAAGCTCTAAGCATAGCTCGTCGTTCTTGGCTCATTGTCTCTGGCATTGTCAAAATCAAACGGTAGCCACGCGCAGCTGCTACCATCGCTAGAGCAATTCCTGTATTACCGGAAGTAGGCTCAACTAAAATGGTTTTTCCAGGGGAAATTGAGCCATCTGCTTCTGCTGAGAGTACCATACTTAACCCAATGCGGTCTTTCACCGAAGCCGCCGGGTTCATGCCTTCTAATTTGACAACTATCCTTGCTACTACTCCCTCAGCTTGGGGAATCTTGTTCAGTTGAACTAAAGGAGTTCGTCCGATAAGTTCTGTTACATCTTGAGCAATCCGCATTATTTAACTCCTAAAATCCCAAATCTTAGTACAAAGTATTTACTTGTAACAATAAGCTTTTGTGTATTTAATTTGTAGTTTAGTGTCAATGAGTGCATATACTATATATTCTAACTAAACCACAAAATATGAAAGTTTAGGAAGAACTTTTATCAGATGTTCTCATTGATTCTCACTTCAGCGCCGGTCTAGCTTGCCATACTTGTATTTTACCATTTGGAATTGCTGACTATTGCCTCTGGACTGAGATTCAATTTATATAATTCTGTATATATGCATAATTTTTACTCTTATTCTCAATATCTGATATTTGTTATGAAAATATAATTTACTTTGGAAAAATTAATTGTTTTTCCTAATTTATTAGTCTATCTTGAACAGGAGACATTGATATTGTCTTTTGAGTGCAGGTTTTGTCCGCCCAAAACTGCATCAAAAACAGTCCCTTAACCATTGCCTACATTGCTTTGAGGTTGAGTGCAGAAATACCAGAACCCCACCTCGGAAATACTAGAACCCTATCCCAAAAACACTAGCACCCATACCCCAATGAATTTTTGTAAGACTTATCAGGTAGGAATTACAGGCTTTGAGTACTATTCTAATCAATTTAATAATCTTAACAGGGCTGGAGTAAACTGTTTTGTGGAGAGCGGCTGATATAAATCGTATAGGATTTACGCAGAGATTCCCCTCTACCCCCCAACATTCCTGAGCGAAAGCTTAGTGAACTAGGGGGGACTTCTTAATCTCTCTTTTGAGAGTAGGATGGAACCACATTCTTGGAATGTGAGTGCGTTATTTCTGACTAATTAATCCGACATTTTGTGAGAAGTTTGGTAACTTTTTAGTGATCAGTGGTCAGTGGTAATTAGAAAAACAACTGACAACTAACGATTGTGAAAATTACCGTTTAGACATATTTTAATATCAAAACTGTTTGAGAGGTAGAAATATATAGCTACTTTAGATAAACAGCAAAAGATATTTTCTTACTGGGTGCATACTACCTAGCAAGGGAGAGCCAAGATGAAAACCAAACTTTTAAATGTTCTCACAGTTTGCGTAGTTACCTTAGCAGTGCTTTCTCCAGGACTAGTAGTATTTGGCATAGTTTGGGAGCGACATCTGGAGTTAGTAAAATCCCAGAATTTAGCCTGCGAAGTCAACAAGACTAGTACAGATACTCCCGCCTTTGCCCCCCAGACAGAGGGTACACATTCCTCTCAGACTAGCATCCAATCCTCTGACCGTAATGTGGTTCATCAAATGCTGACTGTTGCTGAACAATATAAATTTGCCACTATCCTGCAATGGTTCTTCTTGTTAACCCCTATTTGTGTTGGCTTAGGGATTCTCTTTTATGACAGATATCTTGTTCATCGTGCGGCTGTTTTAAGAGAACAAGTTGAAATGTTGGAAAGACTGTGGCAGCAAAGTATCGAACAGTAATCAACTCACAATTTACTCACTCAAATCACCAAAGCTACCATGACAGAACAACGCGAACAGCTGTATTTTAATCTGATTGATGAGTTACTTAAATGCCCTAATGGTCAAGAACCAGAAATTTTGGAATCTAAGCCAGAATTGATTGATTCTGGTCTAGTACAAACAATGTTACAAGTAGCAACCATGTTTGCCCATGAAGGCAATCAAGATGGTGCCCAATTTTTATTTTTTGTGGCGCGTGAGCTAGCTAAAGAATTAGGTTTATACCCGGAAGTTCCCAATACTGAAGTTGCAAATCCTGAAGCTGCAAATAAGGAGTAAAAATGCTGTTGACTTCAACGGATGCGGGACAAATAGCTTTAGAACTGCTGATGGCAGATTGGAATATTTCAGAAGAGAACAGAGAGTGGTTCACAATCTTTAACTCTCGTCTGATTGGCGAGAGTTGGTACACTGTGGAATTAGGTGTAGAAGGATTTCCAGATAGGTGGTTTATTCAAGTATATGACAATGGAGTGTGTGACCCAAATTATACATTTATTTCACCAGTCCGTGGTTCTGAAGGATTTACGGACGTTATAAATGTGCCGGATATCATAGCAGAGGTCTTAGTTTGTGAACGCAATGCTCGATAATAACAATTAAAAATTCAAAAGTTAGAATTCAATGTTAAGGCGTGCTAGTTAAATGCATTCTATTTGAATTCATAATTTTCAACATCATAGTATTTGGGAGCATCTCAATGAGTGCAAATATACCTGGCGATTAGAAATCGCGGCTACACAAACTTTCGTCCGCCTGTGCGGACTCTAGAAATTTGAAACCCACGGAGGTGGGTTTTGTCTGTATAGCTGCAAATTCTATTTGCCAGTGGTATTCAAACCAATACTTTGATATCTCATTCAATATAAAAATGTTTTACACAAATCTGAGGTGATACCAAATAAGGTACGCCTCTTTTTTGGTGTAATTTTAATATTTTATTTAAGTCTATTAGGCTATTTTGTCATATTTAACTGACAAAATTATGTTATATTAAATAGCGTGATGGACGCTACAGAAATATCAGTTCCAATGATTGCTGAAGATATCTTAGCCAAAGAATTCACAAGAGTCGTCAACCATTACTACCCGCAAGTTGGGGAATTGCTGGATGGGTGTTATGTGAAAGTCATCACCTGTTTTTGGGGACGACCTGCCAGACGTTTGCAATATATAGGAATTTATTGCTCTGACGAAATGATTTCCTGTGTGCAAGCTCAAAAAGAAATACTCAGAGAAGTAGCAGACAACATGGGTCTAATCCAAGTTGTCTGCATGAATGCCAAGCGATTGTTGCGCGATCCGATGTCGAAGGTCAAAGAGAACAATCCACGCCTATGGTTGGAGTTGCAGTGGGTTGCAAGTTAGTATTAATCGCATTAATTGAGAGGGGTAAATGTGTTTGTAATGAGGACTTTAGTACTTAAATATTTGAGGACTAAAGTCCTGTGTACGAGACGCTACGCGTAGCTTGCTTCCCCGTTCGCGCAGCGTTCCGTAGGGAAGGGGTACACTACAAACCAGAATAACGAGCACCGACGGTGAGTACAAAGTATCAACATAAGTAATGAAAACTGGAATTTTCTGCAATTACGATAATTTTCACCAAGATGCTCGTCGTGCCATCTTTGAGCAAGTCACGCTGGTAAAACAGGCTGAAAGCTTAGGTTTTGAAGAAGCCTGGGTGAGTGAACACCATTTTAGTGAATCCAATCTCAGCCCGTCTATGTTGGTGTTAATGGCACACTTGGCGGGATTGACTTCAACTATCCAATTAGGGACTGCGGCGGTGTTACTGCCATTCCATAACCCGATTAGGGTAGCGGAAGATATCGCCACTTTGGATAACCTGTGCAATGGACGATTATTATTTGGGGTTGCTAAAGGCGGTCCCTTTCCTCAACAAAACAAGCATTTTGCGACACTACCGAGTGAATCCCGTCCTAAGATGCTAGAAGCGATCGCATTGATTCAAAAGCTGTTATATGAAACTGATGTATCATTTAATGGGCAATATTATCAATGCGATCGCCTGACAATTTACCCAAAACCATTGCAGAGTAAAATACCAGTGTATGTTGCCACTGGCGGTGATGACGGTATCGAGTTTGCCGCTAAACATTCCTTCAGCTTAATGGGTGGGCCGCCATTTTCCCTAGAGAGATTGAAGGATACTGTTGCCAAATATCGAGCCTTAAATTCTAGTGGTGCGGAAAACTTTGTGCTAGCACGCTTCTTTTTTGTTGGCAAAACATTTGATGAGGCAGTGAGTGAGGCATTGCCTTTCGTTCGCCAATTTAGCCAGAAAATGAAAGCTAATTCGGCTGAAGTATTGCAGAATAGTGCGAATCCCAACCAAAAACCATTTGATCGCACAAATATTTGTTTCGATGAAGACTATTTGATTGAGAACTCAATTATCGGTGATGTGGAGACTTGTCGAGACAAAATCAAGAAATTTCAGGACGAATTAAATTTAGGTACGCTAGCACTCAAACCCTCATCTGCGAATCTGCAAAAAAACCTAGAGAGTTTGACGCGCTACAACCAAGAGGTGCGAAATTATGTCTTCTAAACTATACCTGCTTCCTCCCGATGATTTACCTCCCACTGAGGTAACAAAACAGGATGGAATGCTGCAAATGGAACTAGAACAGTCTACTGGCAGATGCTTTTATCAAGCCTGCGATCGCATTACGCGAGTACTGTTATCTAATTGTCAGTGGTATCTCACAACAAATGCTAGCATCCTAACATTAATTATTGATTGCCCTGACTTAGTATCTTACTGGCATATCGTCAGCAATATTCCCCAACTGGGTAATAGGTTAGAGCGGTTTGCTAAGAATGGCAAAATTCGCGTTTATCCGCCATTTGGCAAGGGCATGCCGTTTGAAATCAGCGTAAATGAAATATCAGCTTATCGAGATTGGCTTTGAGGTAAATAGGCATGAACTGGGAATCACACATATAGCTTATTCATCCTTATCGCTATCTTCCACCCTGTACTGATAAAGTGCAGGGTGTTGCAATTTTAGAAGAGTTACAATAGGATTTATGTTTTATTTTTATTTCATATAAAGAGGTATTTTGGGCTGGATAAGTACTGTAATAAGGCGGTTTAAGAAGCTAGTTAAATTGAAGTTAAATCTTAAATTTTTTTCTTTGAAATAGGTTTTACTTTAAACGCAGAAGAACGCAAAGGAAAGCGTAGAGGGGCGCAAAGTTTTTGCTATGACGATACAGTTAGCCACGCATACCAATTCTCTAACCCAGCACCAGTTGTTGCGGAAACCTGAAAAATCTGAATTTGGGGATTTATTTGTTTAGCATATTCTATGCACTTTTGCACATCAAAATCTACATAAGGTAGTAAATCAATTTTAGTGAGAATCATAATGTCACTAGCACGGAATATATGCGGGTATTTTATCGGCTTATCTTCTCCTTCGGTGACGGAGAGAATCACAACTTTTGCATTTTCTCCTAAATCAAATAAGGCTGGACAAACCAAGTTTCCCACATTTTCAATCATCACAACTGAGTTTAGTGGCGGATTCAGTTGTTGTAAACCCCTGTCTATCATTGATGCATCTAAATGACAGCCTGTTCCGGTGTTGATTTGGATGACTTTACAACCTGTTTCTTTAATTTTTTTGGCATCGTTAGCAGTTTCTTGGTCGCCTTCAATGACACTAAGAGATAATTGATGCTTTAAATCACTAATGGTTCGCGTTAAAAGAGTTGTTTTCCCAGCACCGGGAGAACTCATTAAATTTAGGGCGAGAATATTTCGACCTTTAAACCATCCCCGATTTTGGGCAGCTATCAGGTTATTCTTTGCCAAAATATCCTGTTCTAAGGATATTGTTGTGCTGTGTATTTCGCTATGAATTTGAGATGCTTCTATCTGAGTATCGTGACTGTGTGAATGAGTGATGACAGTACCATCTGGTAAAGTGTGAGTATGGTGATGGTTCTGTTCAGCTTCGCCTGTTTCCATATTGGTAATTTTAGTTTCGCCATCATCAGAACAACCGCAGGTTACACACATAATTCCTCTATTTCTATTTCTTTAATTTTCAATTCTTCACCAGTAATTAAATCTAATTGCACGCTACCGCAGTTACAGATACCAAATGGTTTATCTATAGCAATTTCTGTACCACATTGGCGACATTTTGCTAAACCTGGGATTTCTAAAATTTCTAATATCGCCCCTTCTAAAACTGTACCTTGAGTGCAAATATCAAAACAAAATCGGATAGCGTCGGGCATAATGGCTGAAAGTTTACCTATTTCTAATAAAACTCGCTGCACTTTTGCGCCTCTGGCGTGTTCAGCTACAATTGCCACAATATTTTTAGTAATTCCAAGTTCGTGCATACGATAAAATCTATTAACAAATTCGTGGTAATTGGTCGCCTACCAGCATATCAACAATCCTTTCAGCACCAAAAACTGTTTTTAACAAAACTATACCTGGAGGTGAAGGAATAACTTCACCAATAATACAAGCATCTTTACCTGCTGGGTGAGATTTCATGGCGGATACAATATTATCAGCATTATCTTTTGGAACCACCACCACTAACTTACCTTCATTAGCTAAATACAATGGGTCTAAACCGAGAATTTCACAAACTCCGTTGACTTCTTCACGCACTGGAATAGATTCTTCGTAGAGACGAATTCCGACATTAGAACTGAGGGCAAATTCATTTAATACTGTGGCTAAACCACCGCGTGTAGCATCTCGCATAGCATGAACTTGGGGACATACATGGAGAATAGTTTCTACTAAACTATGTAATGGCTGACAGTCACTTTCAATATTAGTTTCTAAGGCTAATTCCCCACGGGCAATTAAAATTGCTGCCCCATGATTACCTATTTCACCATTAATTATTACTGCATCTCCAGGTTGAATATTATGGGCGGAAATGCTAACTCCTCGCGGGATAATACCAATACCAGCAGTATTAATAAAGAGTTTATCGGCAGCACCGCGATGTACAACTTTTGTGTCACCAGTGACAATTTGAACACCAGCTTTTTTTGCGGCTGCTTTCATACTGGCTGCAACACGCCGCAAGGTTTCTACAGGTAGTCCTTCTTCTAAAATTACGCTACAAGTTAAATATAAAGGTTTAGCACCGCTAACAGCTAAATCATTAACTGTACCGTTGATAGCCATTTCTCCTATATCACTACCGCAAAAAAATAACGGGTCTACAACATAAGAATCTGTAGTAAATGCGAGTCTGTCTCCTTGTTGTAGCAGAGGGGCTAAGTTGAAGCTGGCTTGGTCTTCTAATTGTGAGAGAATTGGGTTATCAAAATTGCTGACAAAGATATCATCTATTAAATCACGCATGGCTTTACCACCGCTACCATGTGCGAGAGTTATATGAGTGTCTCGCACTTTACCTTGGCGGCGGCGGACTTGTTCGATTTTTTGAAATAGGGGATTTTGTATTGAGTTTATGGGGTAAATATTCATATTAAAATTGAGAATTTTTTTAAATGCAGAGGAACGCGGAGTATTATTAGTCTGAGATGAAGCCGCAGGCGGGGAGAGGTTCTTGAGTTAGGGTGATTTTTGGTTTTTGGGCGATTGTTCTTTTGCCAATTGTAGAGAGTCGCCCATATTTGTAATAGGCTGCACAAGCACCTTCGGAAGATACCATGCAAGTACCAATGGGTGTTTCTGGTGTGCAAGCTGTACCGAATACTTTGCACTCCCAAGGCTTTAAGATTCCTTTGAGGATTTCTCCACATTTACAAAGTTTATGGTCGGCTACTTTGAGATTAGGAATGGTAAATTTAAGTTCGGCATCAAATTGAGCATATTCAGGTTGAATTTGTAATCCTGAATAGGGGATGTCACCTAAGCCACGCCAATCAAAACTATCTCGCACTGCGAAAACTTTATTTATGGCTTGCAGCGCTACTGTGTTACCGCTTTTCTGGACAATTCGGTTATATTGGTTTTCAACTTCACAACGATTTTCTACTAGCTGTTGCAATAGCATCCAAATTGATTGGAGAATATCTAAAGGTTCAAATCCTGAGACAACAATTGGTTTATTATATTGTTGGGAAATAAATTCATAAGGGTCAGTGCCAATTACCATGCTGACATGGCCAGGCCCAACAAATCCATCCAGTTGTAAATCGGGATTATCTAATAATGCTTTGAGGGCGGGAATCACGAGGACGTGATTGCAAAACATACTAAAGTTATCAATTTCTTCGGCTGCGGCTTGCAGGATGGTGAAGGCGGTGCTGGGGGCTGTAGTTTCAAAGCCTAAAGCGAAGAAGACTACTTCTTTGTCGGGGTTATCTCTGGCAATTTGCAGGCTATCTAGGGGAGAGTACACCATACGGATGTCTGCGCCTTGTGCCCTGGCTTGCAGTAAAGTGGTTTTGGAACCGGGAACTCGCATTGCGTCGCCAAAGGTGGCAAAAATGACGTTATGATTTTGGGAGATTGCGATCGCATCATCTAATCTCCCTTTTGGCATAACGCATACTGGACAACCAGGCCCATGAATTAGTTCAATGGCTTCGGGTAATATTTCTTCAATACCATATTTAAATATAGAGTGGGTATGTCCGCCGCATACTTCCATAATTTTGATGGGTTTTTCTAGCTGGCTGCATAATTTGGCGATTTCACAGCGTATAACTTCAGCTTTTTCTGGTTCCCGGAATTCATCAACATATTTCATAGGATGTGTATCAGTTAATTTCGCTTTTGTGGTAAGGAGTTTTTTTTAACGAACCGCGAAGGACGCTAAGGGCGCGAAGAAAGAAAGAAAGAAAGAAAGAAAGAAAGAAAGAAAGAAAGAAAGAAAGAAAGACATGAGTTTTAGACTCGTTCTCTGTGCCTCTACGTGAGACAAAAAAAGTCTATTATTCAAGTACTAATCCCTGCTTGTGCTGCTGCTAATTCTTGGAAGAGTTGTAATGTTTCCGCCGCTTCTTGTTCGTTAATTCGATTCATGGCAAAGCCAACATGCACTAGCACCCAATCACCAATACAAGTTTCGGGTGGATGTTGTTCATCTACGATACAAGCAATATTTACTTCGCGCTTAACTCCACCAATGTTAACTAGGGCTAATTTATGCTTAACGTTGGTAATTTCTATAATTTGTCCGGGAATTCCTAAGCACATTATTTTTTTAAGATAAACGAACCGCAGAGGCGCAGAGAACGCAGAGAGATTTATTTATGAGGCAAAGTTTTTCAATTATCAACACTCATGTATTAATTGTGCGGCTGCAATAACTGCTTGTCCTAAAGATAACCCGCCGTCATTTGCTGGAACTAAGCTGTGAGTGAGTACTTTTATTCCCAATGTTTGTAATCCTTTGGTAACTTGCTCTAACAATATACAATTTTGAAATACTCCTCCTGTTAGGGCTACCTGATAAATCAGATTTTCTTGACAAAGATGCTTAACCATTTCCACAATCGCATTCGCTAAACCTTTGTGAAATTTTGCAGCCATAACTGGTTGTGGAATCTGCTGCTGTAAGTCATTGAGCAAGGCTTGCCACATTGGACGCGGGTCTATACAATAAATACTATCTGAAATGCTAAAACTAAAAGGATATATTAGCGTTTCTTTATCATTATTTAAGCTCCTAACATCTACTATAGCTTCCATTGCGATCGCAGCTTCTCCTTCATAGCTACATTCTTCAGGGCAAATACCGATAGCCGCCGCCACTGCATCGAACAACCGCCCCACTGAGGAAGCTGGAGGAGAGTTAATCCCTTTCTCTATAAGTTGATTGAGTAGTTTTAGTGGCTTTTTATTCAGAAATTTTACTATTTCTAAATCAGCATATTGTTGTTGGCAATCATCCCAAAGTTTAGCAGCTATTAATTGGGCGTATGTATTACGCCAAGGTTGATAAATTGCTTGTTCACCACCAACCATTGCTACTGATTTAAATGTTGCTAGTCGTTTAAATTTCCGGTAATCTGCTAAAATAAATTCTCCGCCCCAGAGTGTACCATCATCACCATAACCTAAACCGTCTAAAGCAATGCCTAATACTGGAGGTGAATTTAGAGGAATACCATTTTCTGCCATGCAAGCGGCGAGATGCGCGTGATGATGTTGGATTTGATAAATTTTAATTTGATTTGTATCCGCAAGTTCTTTACCAAGTTTGCTGGAGAGATATTCAGGATGTTTATCAATGGCAATTACTTCTGGTTTATGTTCAAATAAATTTAAGTATAAATTCAAAGTCTCTTGGTAAGCTTTAAAAGTCGCAGCATTTTCTAAATCGCCCAGATGTTGAGAGAGAATTGCTTCTTCTTCACCCAATAAGCAAAAGGTATTTTTTAACTCACTGCCCATTGCTAAAATTTGTGGTACATTATGAAATCCCGGTGGTAAACTAATCGCTGCTGGTGCATATCCTCTAGCACGACGAATTGTTTGAACTTTATCGCCGATAACCCGGACAACTGAATCATCTACCCGATTAATAATCTCTCGATTGTGAAAAAGAAAATAATCAGCGATTGTTCCTAATTTTTCTCTGGCCTCATCATTATCAATACATTGTGGTTCATCAGCTAGATTGCCACTTGTTAAAACAATTGGGCGATTCATCCGCCGCATAATTAAATGATGTAAGGGCGTATAAGATAGCATGAAACCGAGGGTATTTTGCCCTGGTGCAACTGGCGATGATAGTTGTTTTTTACCTGATACCTGTAGCAAAACAATTGGTGCAGCCGCACTTGTCAATAATTCTTTTTCTTTAGCGTTGACAGTACAATATTCTTCAATTACTTCAATATCCCGCGCCATTAAAGCAAAGGGTTTATGATAGCGCCTTTTACGCAGTCGCAGTTTTTGAACAGCAGTTTCCTGAGTTGCATCGCAAGCTAGATGAATACCACTTAACCCTTTAATTGCCACAATCTCACCCTTTTGCAACAGGGTACAAACGGCATCAACATCATCTAACATGGAGAACATAGAAGCAGTAACCGGTTTACCATCGGCACGTTCTAACCAAGCTGTCGGGCCGCAAGCATGACAAGCTACAGGTTGAGCGTGAAAACGGCGGTTTTCGACATCGTGGTATTCCTTTGCACATTCGGAACATAAACCAAACGCAGACATACTGGTATTGCATCTGTCGTAAGGAATGGCACGAATAATACTCAGGCGGGGACCGCAATGAGTACAGTTATTAAAGGGGTAGCGATAAAAGCGGCTAAAGGGGTCAAATATTTCTTGTTGACATTGCGGACAAATGGCTGCATCAGGGGTGATTTCTGTTTTAATGGCATTACTGACACTATTAGAAATCACAAAATTATCAAATTTAAATTCACCTTCATAAATAATTCTTGTTAGTTGATTAATTCTTGCCAACGGTGGACATTCTCTTTGCAATCTGGCAACAAATTCTGTTAATGCCTCCTCACTACCAGATACCCTAATTAAAACACCTTGGCCATCATTACAAACATCTCCACGCAAACCGCAGGCTTTAGCAAGACGATATACAGTAGGGCGAAATCCTACTCCTTGAACAGTACCACGAACTCTTATTTCTTCAGTCGGCATAAAAATGTGACTTTCCAAAATTACGAATTACGAATTACGAATTACGAATTAGTTAAACTGCCACAGCAATATTCGGTTATTTCCAGAATCAGCTATTACCGCCGTTTTGCCACAAATTTTTATCCCGTAACACCAATTTAAGCTATCTCGTTTCGGTAATCCGAAATTACGATTTTCACCTTTACTTTGAAAGTTTATTTGTCCTGCCAATCCATTCGCCGCCGCACCTTGCAATGATAAAATTGATTCTGGCTTTCTCCATCCTAACAAACGGGAATTGGCTGTATCTGCAACTAATAACCAATCCCCAGCCACCCCCACACCATAAGGCATACTTAAACTACTAGCACTAGGATAATAAATTCCTTGATTCATTTCCACAAAATCAAAGTTTTTTTGTCCTAAAACTACTGTACAAGGGGTATTATTTTCTGTTGGTATTCCCTGCCAAATCATTATTCGGTGATTACCTGCATCACTGACAACCAAATTCTCTCCCCAAAAGGTGATATCGTGACACCAACGCATACTCGCTGCGGTTGCAGAAGCACCGCCGTTTTCATTGCGAGATATCATATCTGGTTGTCCCAAAACTAAATCGGCAGGTTGACCATTTTCTGTTGGTAATTGATGCCAAATTAATACCCTTCGATTACCAGTGTCAGCAATAAATAGCCGTCCTTGATGATAGAAAACACCATAAGGCCAGTGCATTGTACTGGCGGATGCTTGTTGACTTCCCCGATTTGATTCATTATCGGTAAAATTCGCTTGTCCTAACACCAAATCTGCTGGAACATTATTATCTTCTGGTAAGTTTTTCCAAATTAAAACTCGATGATTCCAAGCATCTGCTACAGCTAACCCTTCGCCGTAAGCACAAATCCCTGTTGGTACATTTAGGCTTGCCTTTCCCGGTGTACTTTTAGCATTTTGTCCCTCATGATAAAAGTCAGGTTGTCCAATTACCCAATCAGCAGGTTGACTATCTCTTGTGGGTAAATTCTGCCATCCCAATAATCGATGATGTCCTGTATCTGATACCCATAAAGGGCCTGTTTCTGATAACAAACAAGCAGCACGAGGCCCGAAGATTGTTGTGGGACTAGGTGCTACAGGTATCACTAATTGTTGTGGTTCAATAATGTTACCTAAAATTACCTCTGCACCTTGAGATGATAGAGGTAAATCTTGAGAAATGTCTGTTGCTTCTGGCAGTAATTGTGGTATGGGATTAATTATGATTGGGATATCCATGAAGCACAGATAGACGTTGATAGTTATTTAAAAACATTAATCTTTTTCACTATGTAACAACAGTAACAAATTTACATTATATTTTTTTCAAAATTAAGTTAAAACCTTTAAAAAGTTCTGTATTTATCAATCTTAAAAAATTCCTGCAAACCCACAGTAGCTTTTGCGACACAGCGATATTTCTAATAAGTGCGCGATGTACTGAAATGAGAAAGCCAAAAGGCTTTTTTAGTAAGTAAAATGCCATTTTGCTTGCGGAAAACACCAAAATGAGTGTGCGATATACTGAAATGAGAAAGCAATATGTTTTTTTACTTGCGGAAAACACCAAAATGAGAAAGCAATCAGACATTTTAAGGAAGCAATATGTCTTTTTGAGAAAGCAATCAGTCATTTTGCTTTCTCAAAACACTAAAATGAACAACTGAATTACATAAATAAGACGCAATTCAGGTATATTGATAAAGCAATCTGTCTTTTTGCTTGGACAAAACACTAAAACCAATGGGCGAACTACTGAAATCAAAAAGCAAAGTAGCCCTGATTTCCTAATCGCCGAGTATATTTGCTCAGATGTTATTTTCGCATGATCATTTTTGCAGTTTCACAAAAATCTTATCGTCTTTAATCTTTACTAGATACGACTGAAGTGAAACATCAGGTGCAGTTAAGCATTTACCTGTCTCTAAACTGTACTGGAATCCGTGGAAAGGACAGGTAATAATCGTATTTTCAACCTTACCCTCTTCTAAGGGAGATCCTAGATGAGTACAAGCATTACGGTAACATTTTACTGTAGCACCTTGACGATGTAAAATCAGTGAATTACCAGCAAGTTGTACTGCCAATACACTAAATTCAGGAACTTGATCAATAGTCGCCACTTTGATCCAAGTAGAAGTTATTTTTGAAGAAAATGGACTGATTAAACCAGAATTCGTGTTCTTAACAGTAGGGTTGTTATTGACTGCAACTACTTTGGTAATTTCGGGACAATGGTTTTTAATTGCCTGTTCTACTCCCTGAGATAAAGTCAAAGTAGAAGCCGGACAACTGTTGCAAGTTCCGATTAATCTGACTTCTACTGTATCTGGTGGCTTAATTGCTACTAGTTCTACATCCCCGTTATGACTATTTAAACCTGGGCGAACTTCTTCAATGGCTATCTGAATGCGTTGTGCTAATGGTGCTTTTGGTGGTTTAACTAATTCGTGATAAAGCAGTACTGCGTATACTACTTCATCAGCAACAGCATCACGCAAAGCTGACATTGATTCTTGTTTTAGGCTTTTAATCAAATTAGTCAATGCTGCTTTGTGCAAAGCTTCAATTGCTCTTTTTAAACCCACCGCTACACACCGTTGGCTTTCATCCCACTCGGATATAATCGCCTCAAAGCGGTTAATTTCCTGAACTAATTCTTCAAGGTTGGACATGGGGGAGAAGAATTTTAGATTTTAGATTTTAGATTTGGGATTTTGGATTGAACAATCTAAAATTGCAAATCCAAAATTGGGCATGGGGCATCAGGCATTAGTCGTTAGCTTTGGACAAAGGACAATTCACTTCATTTTGAAATCTTTGAGGAGAAATGGCATAATCATGCCGGTGACTAAGCTAGATAGTGTTATTGTTAAGTAGAAGGGAATTGGGGCTTGTGCGAGTAACACTAGTAGTAAGAAACCTACAGCAATACCAATAGTGGTTTGCTTGACAAAATACATCGGGTCGCGTAGTAGCTTGCCTTTAAAAAATAACTTGGCAGAAAACCATCCTATCTCTAACATATTTTCTCCTAATAATTTGTCAACCAATTTAAGACAGCAAGCCCTAAGAGGATAGCGGGAATTACACCCGCAGGCGCAAATAATGCGCCAAGCATTGCTGAAAACTGATAGCCTATATCTTTTCCAGCTAACAGCATTCCACCAATTGCACCGCCGACCATAGATAAGGCTGTTGCAATGATTATCCACACGAATTCTGTTGCTAAGTTTAAGTCACCATCTGCTAAACTTGTGAGAAAATTTATCACGTTTGGGGTTGTTAAAATATCTCTCATGCTGTTTTGTCCTAATTAAGGGAGTGGGGAGTGGGGAGTGGGGGGATGAGGGAGATGAGGGAGATGAGGGAGAAATAACCAATGCCCAATGCCCTATTCCCTATTCCCTATTCCCTATTTCTGCTTCTACATCTTGTAGCGCTTGGGCTACTACCTCTGCTTGTCCAATTTGTTGGTATTTCGTAAATATTTCTAAAGCTTGTTGATAGTAGATACGCGCTTGTAAAAGATTTTTAGGATTACCAGCTTCTGGTTTTTCCTGGTCGTCTGGTAAGTTAAATAGGGCGTTGGCTTTGTTAGAAATTGTATTAGCGTACTCTAGAGGTGTATCTTTGAGATTACGCACTTTTAGCGCTTCATCGTAAGCTGCGATCGCACGCAAATTATTCTCCACAGGATGGGAACTCACTAAATATTGCAAAGCGTTACCCAAGTTGTTTTGCAACATCGCATATTCTCTGGGATGATCAATCAAATTAATATGCTTAAGCGCCACCTCAAATGATTGCACTGCTAACCCTTGACGCAAGTATTCCCGTTCTGATGCTAGGGGCATAGAAAGGTAAGCGATCGCAATATTGTTATATAAAATCGCGTATTCTTGGGGGTAATTTTCCCAAGTAAACACCCGCAACGCCTCATGATAAGCTTGGATGCTGTCGGTTATCCGTGCCAAATTAAATGGTACAAGCGACTGCAACACCAGCCCAAAATTCATCTGCGTCTCTGCTACTTCCTCTGGTGAAGCTAATTGTTGTAGAATTGGTAACGACTCTTCATAACCTGCTTTTGCTTGCAGCAGCAGTTGGTACTCAGCATCCGGTATTGCCTGTAACGTCCCTGCCATGCCCACTTGCGCCCTGGCTTTCAGTAGGGGATACTCCTCACCACACATCTCATAAGCCCGGTAATATAAGCCAACTGCATTCCGCAAATCTTGGGCAGTTTTGGGCTTTTTTTGAAAACCCTGTGCTATCTCGATCAGCATCTGGATTTTTTCCTCTGCTGTAGCTGACTCCGATGCAATAGCTGCGATCGCAGCCTTCACCGCCGAATCTGTAATGCTGGGGGTCATAACTCTGCCGTACTCTAGCCAATTGGGAATTGAGTCTGTCAACGCCCATGAATGATCAAGACACGCGATCGCATCTCATCACGGGCCATACTGATTTACGCAGGCTTCGAGTCCTTTAGGCGGAATTTCCCCTTTGTTGTCTGAGACTAGGGCTAAGGATTAGCGATTAGGGACTAGGGAAAAAGTTGACCCCATGCCCAATACCTCATGCCCAATCATTTTTTTACTATAAAACACCCTATTTCTAAAATTCTAGGGGGGAATTGCCAATATTAATGTCAGCTTTAAACACCTGATATTTTTAAAATATTTTTTGTATCATGCCAAATTTGAGTGAGCGATGTCTACGACGGGCTACGCAGATGAACACCGAAGTGTAAAATATGTTCATCAACTGTAAAACAACCTGCATTGAAAACAGACAGTATCTTTTATCGGATCTTTCAAAGTATTCCCAGCACTTTCTTTGAACTGATTAACCAACCGCCGCAACTAGCTAGTGATTACCAATTTTCTTCAGTTGAAGTCAAACAACTGGCATTTAGAATCGATGGTGTATTCCTCCCAAATGCAGCAGAACTACCCATCTATTTTGCGGAAGTCCAATTTCAACCAGACAAAAATTTTACTCACGTTTGTTTACCGAAATCTTTAACTATCTCGACAAAACCGAATTAACCAACAATTGGCGTGGTGTTGTCATTTTCCCCAACCGCAGCGTTGATACTGGAGATACCGAAAGATATACAGAATTACTCAACTCACAACGAGTGACTCGCGTCTATCTTGAAGAATTAAGCTCAATAGAGGCATCATCAATCGGCATAGAGACAGTTAAACTGATTATCGAACCCGAATCAACTGCGACAACAAAAGCTCTAGAAATAGTCAACAGTGCCCGACAGCAAATAACAGATGTCGCTACTAACTATTAGAGAAATTATACAATTGATAGAGACGACATTAATCTACAAATTGCCGCGATTGACCCAGGAGGAGATAGGGAAAATGTTTGGATCAAATGAGTTAAAGCAAACTAGATTCTACCAAGATGTTTTTGAAGAAGGTAAACAAGAAGGCAGACAAGAAAGTAAGTTAGAAATGATACCCCAGTTATTAGCGTTGGGTTTAAGTATTCAGCAGATAGCTCAAATGTTAGGTTTGGACGAACAACTTGTTAGGCAAGTTGCACAACCTAAATCCTAAAACAATAGGGTGCGCGAAGGCTTAACAGTGCGTTTAATAGAGACGATATTAATCTACAAGTTGCCGCGATTGAGCCAGGAGGAGATAGGAAAAATGTTTGAATTAAATGACTTGAGGCAGACTAGATTTTTCCAAGATGTTTTTGAAGAAGGTAAAAAAGAAGGTAAGCAAGAAGTTTTTGAAGAAGCTAAACAAGAAGCTAAGTTAGAAGTGATACCTCAGTTATTAGCGTTTGGGTTGAGTATTGAGCAGATAGCTCAAGGCTTAGGCTTGGACGAACAAGTTGTTAGGCAAGCTGCACAACCGAAATCCTAAAACAATAGAGTGCGCCAAGCTCCGCGAACACAACCTTCGCAATGACTGTAAATATTCTTGTCCAACTACTTAACATAACGTAGTGATTATCTAGATTGTTAAGTCTAGATAATCACTACCACATAAAACTTTTCTACTTTTCGCCCTTCTCCTGCTGTTTTCGTCGCTCCTCAATGCGAGCAAAGATTTCATCGATAGTGGGATTTCCCAAGATTTTATCCCTGTCTCGTGTGTAATCTCCACTACCTATTTCAAATTGCTGCATAAATCTTGCCATTCCAGCAGGGCCAAGAGCCTTTGTTAAGGCTTCTATTCCCAGTCGCCTAATCTCAGCTTGAGTCAACTTAGTCACGTCTAGCATTCATTACCTCCGATACCCACCGCAAGGGGTTTTCTACTCTCACTTGTAGCATGGCGCTGTATTTTGCTCCTAAGCGCAACATTCTGTCATCAGTTGTTAAAAAGATATCGGCATTTCCGACTTCTGCACAAGCAATATGAGATGCATCAAAGGTTTTTAATCCGAGAGCAACAACTTCTCTAGCACGGGACTTAACCTGTTCTCTAGCCATAATTTTAGTGCTTGCTAAAGCAGCCCAAGCCATCATTTGTCGTTTTCTTTCTCCGTCTGGTGTCTGTTCCAACTCATCATCCATAACTTCACTTCCCAGTAATTGCCATTCACCACTCTGACAACGAGCCAAAATGAGCCTTATAGCCTCGGCTTCTAAAAAAATCCGTTCTTGTGTCTGATCATCAAAAGGGCGATTCAGACAACACACATCTAAATAAATTAAAAACTCCATCGGTACATTTTGCTGGGTATGATATTTAATCTGCAAGCATTTACCCACTAATAACCAGCTATGACCCAGAACTACCGCATTACTCTACTCCCCGGCGATGGCATTGGCCCTGAAATTATGGCAGTGGCGGTAGATGTGCTAAAAGTCGTAGGGAAGCAATTTGATATTCAGTTTGAATTCCAAGAAGCCCTCATCGGTGGTGCAGCAATTGATGCTACAGGTGAACCCCTACCATCTGCGACTCTAGATACTTGCCGAAACAGTGATGCTGTGTTACTCGCTGCGATTGGTGGCTATAAGTGGGATTCCCTGCCATCTAATTTACGCCCAGAAGCAGGTTTGTTGGGGCTACGTGCAGGGTTGGGATTATTTGCCAATTTGCGCCCAGCGAAAATTTTGCCCCAGCTAATCGATGCATCAACTTTGAAACGCGAAGTTGTGGAAGGCGTGGATATTATGGTGGTGCGTGAACTCACTGGCGGGATTTACTTCGGTAAACCTAAAGGGATTTTTGCTACGGAAACTGGTGAGAAACGCGGTGTAAATACAATGGTTTACACAGAGTCAGAAATTGAACGCATTGGGCGGGTGGCATTTGAGGCGGCTAGAAAACGGGGCGGAAAACTTTGTTCGGTGGATAAGGCGAATGTATTAGAAGTATCTCAGTTGTGGCGCGATCGCATCACTCAACTTTCACAAGAATATCCAGATATCGAACTCTCTCATTTATATGTAGATAATGCTGCTATGCAGTTGGTACGCGCTCCCAAGCAGTTCGACACCATAGTTACAGGCAATTTGTTTGGCGATATTCTCTCTGATGCTGCTGCCATGCTCACGGGTAGTATTGGGATGTTACCCTCAGCTAGTCTGGGCGCTTCTGGGCCTGGTGTGTTTGAACCAGTTCATGGTTCCGCCCCAGATATTGCCCGACTTGATAAAGCAAATCCTCTAGCACAGGTTTTGAGTGCGGCGATGATGCTACGCTACGGTTTAGACCAGCCAAAAGCGGCAGACCATATTGAACAAGCCGTATTACAAGTTTTAGAACAAGGCGATCGCACAGGGGATATAATTTCTCCAGGAAAAAATCTTTTAGGTTGCCGCGCTATGGGCGATGCACTGATTAGAGCCATTGAAGGAAAATAATTAAATAATGCAACTTGGGCAATTTGGCAACCTTTGCTATAAGTTTCGGGTAGACTAGAGAGAAATCTAGCAATCAAATAACAGTCGATAGTGTACGCATTACGACAAGGACAAGCAAATTTTACCGCCCCTAAAAACCAGTCGCCTTTGATTGATCCCGCCGTAATCAGAGCTGCTGGACAGATATACTACACTCACTGTGAAGTACATCCTGAAATAGCTGGGCAACCTTCTGGTGTAGCAATTAATCGCATCAATCATCGAGGTAAGGTTATTTTTACTAACCAACCAGTTCTCTTACCTCAAGAATGTTTTGTACCTTTGAGTCAAATTGAATCTCATATGTATTAGTCATTGGTCATTGGTCATTGGTCATTAGTCATTAGTTCTCGACAAAGAACAAAAGATAAACGACAAATGACACAGGACAAATGACAAAGGACAAATAACTGTATGGACATTTTGTTCGCCGTCCCGGCGAGTGTAATGGTCTTTGCTTTAGGTGCATCTATTGGGAGTTTTATCAACGTTATTGTTTATCGCCTACCTGCTGGGTTGTCAATTCTTTGGCCGCCTTCCCGTTGTCCTAAATGCTTAAACCAGCTAAAAGCTTACGACAATGTACCAGTATTCGGCTGGATTTCCTTAAGAGGGCGGTGTCGATATTGCAAAAGCAAAATTTCTGTCCGTTATCCTGTGGTAGAAGGGGTAACGGGCATAATTTTTTTACTGGTTTTTTTGGTATTTCAAGTTTCGACTTTAACAATAGGCTATTGGGCTTTTTGTAGTTGGTTATTGGCGCTATCGCTTATCGACCTAGATACAATGACCCTACCCAATCGACTTACTCAGTCGGGTTTAGTGGTAGGGATTTTGTTTCAAATGGTGGTTGGTTTTTTACCAGAAGCTAGCTCTGTAGCATTGGTAAATCAGCTTATGATGGCGATAGTTGGTGCAGTATTGGGTTTATGGCTGTTTGATGCGATCGCCCTATTGGGTTCAATTGCCTTTGGTAAAGCTGCAATGGGTGCCGGTGATGCCAAGTTAGCAGCCATGATGGGAGCCTGGTTAGGCTGGAAATATTTGTTATTGGCTAGTTTTATTGCTTGTGCGTTAGGAGCGTTAATTGGTAGCAGTGTTATGATACGGCGATCGCGACAAAGCTTAGGACAAAAGATCCCTTTTGGCCCTTTTCTAGCTTTAGGATCAGTGATTACTCTGTTTAGCGGCGAAGCGATATTGTCCAGCTACCTGCGGTTATTTTTTCCAGCGTCTTAAACTGGAGTGGGGAGAAATCAATTCAAAATTCAAAATTCAAAATTCAAAATTGAAGAAAAAGATTGAGCAGATGTAGCTTTAGCTTCCCATTGGGTGGGAGAAGGGGAAGAACTATTGATTATTGCTGCATGCCCCATGCCCCATGCCCCATGCCCAATGCCCAATGCCCAATGCCCAATGCCCAATGCCCAATGCCCAATGCCCAATGCCCAATGCCCAATGCCCAATGCCCAATGCCCAATGC
>NZ_JBALFC010000111.1:0-98415 GCF_036917755.1 Nostoc sp. | reverse complement strand
CAATGCCCAATGCCCAATGCCCAATGCCCAATGCCCAATGCCCAATGCCCAATGCCCAATGCCCAATGCCCAATGCCCAATGCCCAATGCCCAATGCCTTTACTGCAAAATTCCAATCATGTGCAAGAAGCCGTGACCAGTAATCAGCTCGATGATTAAGGCAATAATCCCCAGCATGGCAATCCGACCATTCCATACTTCAGCGCTAGTAGTCAGACCCCATTCCCAACGCTCTTGAGGGTACATTTTCACCCTTTTTTTCATTTGGGCAGCTTGCGAAAGCTTGAAACTGGGATTTTTCAGCGCATCAATCACTAAGTCTGCCAGTGCATTAATAAATACCGGATGGGTATTGGGAGCCGGAACGCGACGGAAGTTGTGAATTCCTGATTCTTCTGCTACTTCCCGATACTCAATATCAATTTCTTGTAGTGTCTCAATATGCTCTGAGACAAAACTGATCGGTACGACAACCAAATCTTTCACGCCTTGTGCGCCTAGTTCTTTGAGGGCATCCTCAGTATAGGGTTGGAGCCATTCTACTGGGCCGACGCGACTTTGGTAAGCTAAAGTGTGGGCATTGGGTCGATTCAGGGTCTGCATAATCAGGGCTGTACATTCTTCAATTTCTTGCTGGTAAGGGTCGCCAGCCTCTTCAACGTAGCTTTTAGGAACGCCATGAGCGCTGAAGAATATATGAACTTGATCTGGATTAGGAAACTGTTCGAGTTCTTGGGCTACGAGTTCCGCCATTGCTTGCAGGTAGCCTGGTTCTTTATACCAAGAAGGAATGACGGTGTAATCAATGGGTTGAAGTTTTGGATCTTCTTGCCAAAGCTTTTCTAAAAGCCGGAAGCTGGAACCACTGGTACTGATCGAAAACTGGGGATATAGTGGTAAGATTACCAGGTGTTCTATATTATCTTGGGTGATCTGTGCGATCGCCTCTTCTGTATACGGATGCCAATAACGCATTCCCACGTAAATTTTAGCTTCTTGCCCCAAATAGCCCAACTGTTCTTTTAAAGCTTCCCCTTGCGCTTCTGTGATCTGCCGCAGTGGGGAACCGCCACCGATTTGTTTATAATTTGCTTGAGATGTTCTGGTTCGCCGCGTAGCAATAAACCAAGCTAGGGGCTTTTGCAACCAGCGAAACGGTAGGCGAATAATTTCCGGATCGGAAAATAGGTTATACAAAAACGGCCCGACATCTTCTAGCTTATCGGGACCACCGAGATTTAGTAATAAGACGCCTACACGACCCATAGCAGTTACTTTCCCCTAATCTTTTCAGATTTTTTACTAATGTTAACAATATATCTTTATTAAATATAAAGCTTAATAGCAAGGAAATATGCAATGGCAACAATTTTAAGGGATTGGAGTTACCGCTATCAATGGCTGTATGACGGGATCTCTCGTTTAGCAGCCTTAAGTGTAGGTGGTGAAGCTCGTTTTCGGCAACTTGCTTTGCAAGACTTAACAATTCACTCAGATACTCAGGTTTTAGATTTATGTTGTGGCAGTGGTCAAACGACGCAATTCTTGGTGAAATTTTCACAAAATGTAACAGGATTGGACGCTTCACCCAAGTCTTTGCAACGGGCGCGGCAAAATGTACCATTAGCTTCTTATGTCGAAGCTTTTGCCCAGGAGATGCCATTTGCAGATAATCTGTTTGATGTGGTGCATACCAGCGTTGCATTACACGAGATGCAGCCTCAGCAATTACGAAAAATTATTAATGAAGTTTATCGAGTGTTGAAGCCAGGAGGGGTATTTACGCTGGTGGATTTTCATGCTCCTACGAATCCGATATTTTGGCCTGGGGTATCACTGTTTTTGTTGTTGTTTGAGACGGAAACAGCTTGGCAATTATTAAAAACTGATTTGGCTAGATTGTTAACTGAAACTGGGTTTGAAGTGGGTGAGCCAACTTTATATGCAGGTGGTAGTTTGCAAGTAATACAGGCGAAGAAATGAAGGATAATTTGTTTGTGTAGGCATGTGCAAGCGGTGATTATGATATTGAAGTTGATGTTAAGCGATCGCCTGATTTATCGCCTCAAACATTTCTCGATTGCCTACACAAATTCCCTGAACTTTTCAGCAAGCCCTACGTAATGATGTACTGCACGCAGGCTTCCGTAAAGATCCTCAAAATGCAGAATATATCATTGAACAAACTAAGGAAATCATGAGAGAATCAATACCTTCGCCAATTTACGAGGGTGAGTTGATGACGCTTTCACTATTAACTCGCTGTTCTCGCTCAGTTTGGCAAAAACAATAAGTCCTAAAAATTCCTTTCAGGTTGACCACAAGTTTTTTTTAACGTATTGCCCACAGCATAAAGGTTCTGGCAGTCTCAGCCACCTTGTACGCTAAATGCTTATGTATGGGGAATTTTGCCAGTTTTTGCCAAAATTGTTGTAGGCTCTTATTTTGGCAAAGGTATTGAGAATGCAATAAAATTGCACAGAATTGGAATTTGAGAGATGAAAACCTATAATTTTGATCGCCTATACCAAAAAGAGTAGGGCAGCCGGGGAGCAGAGGGAGAAAATGTTACCTTGTCTCCCTCATTCCCCTTCTTCCCGCGTCAGTCTCAACCGATCAATTTCAACTTGATAGGCTACTGATGGTGGGAGCGATTTCTGCATCTGCTGATGTTTCGCCCACGCGGAGGATTTTAGCTCCCAATTGCTGCAACTTCACATCGAGTCGATCATAGCCGCGATCGAGGTGCTGCAATCCCTGAATTGTGGTTTGTCCTTGTGCCGCCAGTCCTGCGATGACTAGCGCTGCCGATGCCCGTAAGTCTGTGCCTAATACTGGTGCGCCAGACAATTTTGGCACTCCCCGCACGAAAGCAGCGTTGCCTTTGACACGAATATCTGCCCCCAAGCGATTCAACTCTGAGGCATGACGCAAGCGATTTTCAAAGACGGATTCGTTAATCACGCTGTCGCCTTCCGCTAATGTCAGCAAAGCCATGAACGGCGCTTGCATATCTGTGGGAAAACCTGGATGGTATTGAGTTTCAATATCCGTTGCCTTGAGGGTTTGCGCTGGCAGAATGCGTAAGTGTTCAGGCTTGTCCTCAATTATTGTCACCCCAATATCCCGCAGTTTGGCAATCACTGGTACTAGATGTTCTGGAGCCACCGGCGAGAGAGTCAGTTCTGAGCGGGTAATTGCTGCTGCTAACAAAAACGTCCCGGCCTCAATGCGATCGGGGATAATGGTGTAGTCAACAGAATGCAACTTGGCGACTCCTTCAATAATAATCCTGCTAGTCCCCGCACCCTTAATCTTGGCTCCCATCGCGTTACAGAAGTTAGCTAAATCAACTACTTCTGGTTCTCTGGCAGCATTTTCGATGATCGTTTCGCCCTCTGCCAGGGTAGCCGCCATCATCAAGTTTTCTGTTGCTCCGACGCTGGCAATGTCTAAGTAAATCTTCGCACCTTTTAATCTCCGGCTGCTGCCAGGGACGTAGGCATTACAAATGCCATGCTCAATCTGCACCTCAGCTCCCATTGCTTGCAGTCCTCGAACATGCAAGTCAACTGGTCTTGCTCCAATAGCACAACCGCCTGGTAAGGGCATCTGTGCTACTCCCAATCTTGCTAAAATGGCACCAATGGCGAAAAAACTCGCCCTCAACTGGGTAACTAGTTCGTAGGGAGCTTTCGACGTTTTAATTTCGCTGGCGTTGATGTCTAAAATATCGCCTTGCCGTGTTAAGCGTACACCCAAAGCCAATAACACCTGACCCATCCGCTCTACGTCCGCTAATAAAGGGACATTGCGGATGCGACAATCGCCCGGACACAGCAAGGCTCCAGCCATGATTACCAGTGCGGCATTTTTTGCCCCGCTAATTTTCACATGACCTCGCAAAGGATGCCCACCCCAAATTTGCAAGACTGAGGAGTCTGCTTTTGGAGCAAATTTGGCATCTGGTAAGCTGGTAGAAGGATTAATAAGCCTACCTCCAAAAGTAATACGTATTTTAGATGTTTGAAGTTGGTTTTGATTCTACAGTAAAGATTCAATTTATCCACATTTTCGGGCAACATCTTGGATAAAAAAATTGTTTTTTCGTGAATAATACAGGCTGAAAACAAGCAATAGTAAGCTTTTTGAGCTTTTGAAAAATTTAATAAAAAATCACTAACAAGTAGGATATTTAAGCAAAATTAAATACTCAGTAAAATAACTTAAGTGTCGTCTAAAAATCAAGGCTGTAGTGTTGAGTTAATATTTTGATTTGACCTAATCCCCTGAAAAACTCGTTTGCAGGTTGAGATTTTTAACGAGGCGTGATGTTTTCACTTGACAAAGGTCTAAAAATTATGCAATAATAGGAAATTGTCAATAAAGACAAAATGCAAAGCGGAACTGGCGGAATGGCAGACGCGCTAGATTCAGGTTCTAGTGCCGCAAGGCTTCCGGGTTCAAGTCCCGGGTTCCGCATATTATTTTAAGTTAGGAGTTAGAAGTGAAGAGTTATGAGTTGAAAGAAAACTAAATTAACTCCTAACTCCTAACTCCTAACTTTTTGATGTTAACCAGTTTACAAAATTCCCTAGTCAAGCAAATCCGCAAACTCCACTCCACGAAGGAACGACACAAGCAGGAGTTATTTTTGCTGGAAGGGACGCACCTGTTACAGGAAGCTTGTGCGGTGAATTACCCACTAGAAACAGTGTGTTGTACCCCAGAATGGCAAGCAGCCCATCCTTCGCTGTGGGAGGAAGCTTGTAGCCGATGCGATCGCTCCGAAATAGTCAGTAGAGAAATTTTGGATGCGATCGCTACCACAGTCCAACCGGATGGTGTGGTGGCAACGGCAAAGCGAAGCAAGCGCCAAACTCAACTACCATTTACTGGTTTAGTCCTAGCTTTAGAAACCGTGCAAGATCCCGGCAACCTGGGTACAATGATCCGCACTGCTGCTGCTGCTGGAGCGTCGGGGTTGTGGGTAAGTGGAGATAGTGTAGATTTAGACAGCCCCAAAGTTCTCCGGGCTTCAGCAGGGCAATGGTTTCGCCTAGCAACAGCCGTAACCGAAGATTTAAAAGCGACGGTGCAACAAAGTCAACAGGCAGGAATGCAGGTAGTGGCAACCTTACCCAGTGCGACTTTAACTTATTGGGAAGTGGACTGGCGAAAACCCAGTTTGATTTTACTGGGAAATGAAGGCGCTGGATTGTCGGCAGATTTAGCAGCGATCGCAGATCAGCAAGTCAAAATTCCTTTGAGTCCTGGGGTGGAATCTTTGAATGTGGCGATCGCAGCCGCTTTAATGTTGTACGAAGCACGGCGGCAAATGAGTTAGGAGTTAGGAGTTAGGAGTTAGAACTCATAACTTTTATTTCGTTTTTCTTTTTTCTTCGAGAAATTGTTCAATATCAGCAACTGCGTCTTCAAGGGCGGCTAAATCAATATCTATCAAGTCTTGATCGAGTTCGACTTCAGTGCCAGTGCTAGTATGCAGTTGGGCGATCTCTTCTTCCTGAGTGGAATTTTCTTGTAAGATATCCTCCAACTGATCGAGGGATTCTTGAAACACCTGATCAGCGACGCGGCGCGGTTGTGGCTGAATTTGCTCCATAATATTGACTTGAAAATCCTGATTTAGTGACTTAATTTTGATTGCAGTTCTTAGAGATTTAAATTTTGCACTAATAACATCATAGTTGTGTGCTGTATCAACTTTAGCAGTGGTTATCAAGAATATCGATACTTGGCTTTGGTTGCTTTTGCCAAGCTGTCTGCAATTGTTGGGACTTGTATTTTTACAAAGACTATGAAATACTCCTGAGACATTGTACGGTAAGCCGGGCGATAAATCGTAGTATATTTAATAGTATGCGATCGCGCTCTGGCGTCCAAGCTAGGCGATGTCTAGCAACAAGCCCGGAGTAACGGAGACGTCTTCAAGGCTGCACCTCTACGCAATATTTACAAGGAAAGTATTTTATGAGTAATGTAGAACTTTACTTTGCCAAAGCTTCCACCTTCTCCCAAAGAACCCGTGTGGTTTTACTGGAAAAAGGAATTGACTTTAGCGCCACTGAAATTGACTTACAAAACAAACCAGATAGCTACACACAGATTTCGCGCTACGGCAAAGTCCCTGCGATTAAACATGGGGATATCGAAATTTATGAGTCTGCGATCATCAACGAATATCTTGATGAAGTCTTCCCAGAACCAGCTTTATTACCCCGCGATCCAGGTGCTAAAGCGATCGCTCGGATTTGGATCGACTATGCCAACACTCGCTTTGTACCCGCCTTTAACAAACTCCTGCGTGGTAAAGATGCTCAAGAACAGGGACAGGGACAAAGAGAGTTTTTGGAATCTCTGTTGTACATTGAGCAAGAAGGACTAGGTAAGCTGTCTGGTGATGGTTCTTACTGGTTAGGGGATCAGTTTAGTTTAGTAGATATCAGCTTCTATCCTTGGTTTGAACGCTTGCCCCTCCTAGAACACTTCCGCAATTTCACCTTACCAACAGAAACCCCTCGCTTGCAGAAATGGTGGAATAGTCTGCGCGATCGCGAGTCAATTCGGGCTGTGGAAAATCCTGCAAGCTTCTATATAGAAAGATTTGCCAAGATTCTTGGTGCGCCCACTGCCGTTGCTTCTGGTCAAAAGTAGAGAGTAGGGGTTTAGCAATGCTAAACCCCTACAGGGAATGGGGAGTAGGGAATAAAACCCTATGTAGACATTATTGACACACTCCCCCGTTTAGAAAACGAGGGATTCTGGGGTCAAACAATGATTGCAGGTATAACCCGTCTGATATCATCTAGCCCAATGGACTTGCGGCCATGCCCACTTAATTGTTTCATACCATGACCAATTTATTCGGTTACTCGCTTATATCCCCTGCATGAATAACAGGGGCTTTACGCATCACCAGTCGTAAAACATTGTTGAATTCACTGGGAGATTTAACCCATGAGCTTAGACAGTCAATTGTTCAAGGAACTACCGCACGTTGAGGGAGAACTTAATTATCTCACCCCAACAGCAGAAAAACCTGTCAACTATACCTACGAACCACCGCTAGGCATTCCACAGCGAAGCGGCAAGTATGAGGTACATACACTCCCCATCTATAATGCGCGGACGATCTTACAAGACGTGTCCTTGGATCAAGAGGGATTCGCCTTGGCCGAACACCACAGCACTGTTGAAGACTTTTATGATCAAGATGAGGTGCGCCGCGTTTACTACCCAGAGTCCGAGCAATTCCTCAAGGATTTGACAGGTGCCCAAAGGGTGATAGTGTTCGATCACAACCTCCGTAATGCTGAACGGGCGAAGCAGGGCGAGCAAGGGATAAAGACGCCAGTAAGGGGCGTACATAACGACTTCACCGCCAAATCTGGCTATAGTCGCGCCCGTGCCGTGCTGGAAACACTCGGTACTGAAGACCCCGATGAGCTTCTACAGCATAGATTCAGTGTAGTCAGCCTCTGGCGACCGATCGCGGAACCAGTGCAGGAGTCTCCATTAGCGGTGTGTGACGCCCAAAGTATCGCACCGACAGACCTTGTAGCTACCGACCTTGTGTATCGCGATCGCGTCGGCGAAACCTACGCGGTTACGTACAACCCGAAACATCGATGGTTTTACTTTCCGCAAATGCAACGGAACGAAGCGCTACTCATCAAGTGTTTTGACTCAGCACAGGAAGGTTTGGCGCGGTTCGCCGCCCACACCGCATTTGATGACCCAACAAGCCAGCCGGATGCCCCGCCCCGCGAGAGTATCGAGTTGCGGACGTTGGTCTTTTATGCGGCATAAGAAATAGGCAGGGGGAGCAGAGGGAGCAGGGGAAGCAGAGGGAGAAGCACCAATGCCCAATGCCCCATGCCCCATGCCCCCTACTACTGCAATTCAAATCTTGCCTGAAAGAAGCGGAGATATTTCGGCTCATAAATCATTTTGAGTCCGCGTAGGCGATCGCAATTGTAATAAACTTCTTCAACTGCCTCAGCAGTCAGATCCATGTGAGCCTGGGTATAAACGCGGCGTGGAATAGTCAAACGTACTAGTTCTAACTCTGGATAATAATTTTCGCCTGTTTCTTTACTGCGCCCTGCGGAAACGATACCCCGTTCCATTGCCCGAATGCCTGCCTCTAGATACAGTTCCGCTGCTAGACGTTGTGCCGGAAATTGCTCTTGGGGGATTTGTGGTAAAAAGCGTTTGGCATCTAAATAAATGGCATGACCACCAATGGGCACAACAATCGGAATACCCCAATCTAAAAGCTTTTGTCCGAGGTACTCAACCTGCCCGACACGGGCACGAATATGATCATCTTTAACTGACTCTTCTATACCCCGTGCCATAGCTTCCATATCCCGCCCAGCCATACCACCGTAAGTATGTAGACCTTCATAGATTACTATCAGATTACGTGCTTACTCGTAAAGATTATAGTCATTGAGAGCTAGTCAACCGCCGATGTTAACTAGTGCATCCTTCTTACCACTCATGGTGCAACCGTCGGTATAGGAGCAAAATTCATGTAAGATAGCTGCGATCGCCTGTTCGCATTCAGCACGAGTAGTGATTTTTAATGGCTCAACCACCTTGATTTTATATGGCTCTGCCCAAGAGCGACGGCGGCGCAAAGAAGTGTGCTTGGCGTCGGTCATAAATTGATTGCTCCTTCATGCAGGTTAGCCGAATATTTGCATACCATTTTGGTTGCTAATACTTGCTGTTGCCAAGACCGTCATAACTAGTTTTAGCGCTCTTTAGGGGCACACCACTGAGCTATTGGTTCAATTCGTGCTTGCTGTATCAATTCCCAAACTTGCGATTGATTACAACCATAGGTAGATGCTAATAATTCCTCGCCTTGTTTTTTTGCCTCCTCAGCAGATACACCAAAGGTCATGATTTCTTCGTCTTGGTTAGCTGTAATTCTCTCAACTGAAATAATACAGATATATTGCGGTTCATTATGTCTTATTTGTTGCACCATAATTTACCTACCAATCTCACTGTTAATTGTGTCTATTTTCTAGTCTAGAGAAATCACAAGTGAAAGTGAAACAGATGTGATTTGAAAAACACTAACTTTTATACGTCGTTAAGACAACATTAAGAATTCTCTCAAAATCACCAAATTTTGGAGTGTAAACAGTTACGTATGGGAAAATCAAGTTAAGCATCAACAAATATCTTTTTGTAAATTTTTGTTTGTTTTTTAGATTCAGTAATGTGTTGAAACACACGCATTTGCGTAGGCGTAGTCCGTCATAGACATCGCTACATGGATTAATTTAAATCTCTGTTGGTTAATCTCTGGGAGTCAGCAAATCAAGGCTAATACCCCCAAAGATGAACTTTTCTTTACTCAATGCAGGCTGAATGCATTGAGTCAGTACAAGTTTGATAAAAATTGGAGGTTATAAAATGGCAATTCGGAATAACTTAGTCGCTAATTTCTGGCAAAGAGTACAAAAAGATTCAGTTAGTTGGGGATCATTAGCCCTTTGGATTAGTGCATTAGTTGTTTTATTAGTAATGCTTACAATGTTTTCTAACGCTTAATCTTAGCAGGGTTATTCTAGTTCCTGGGCAGCAGCCTGGGAACTAACATAGGGTAGACTCTTATCCCTAGAAAACTAAAATTATGAACTGCAAACTTCTGGTAACAGCCGTAGTGCTAGCTATTACTGGCTTTATTACTCCTGTTAAATCTCAAGCACCTACTACCGATACTCCAGCAAAATCGAATCACGTTTTGAATGCTTGTGTCCAAAATCAAGCAGAAACTTTACCAAATCCCTTTAGTGATGTGCCAGTAGACCATTGGGCTTTCAAAGCAGTTATGACCATGCACTACTGCGGTGCCTTCCGCAAAGCAACACCACCAGCTTTATTTCAAAAACTGCAACCAACAAATAGCCAGCAGCAACCGCAGAAAGAACCGCAGTTTCAAAAATAGAGCGTTGCTGATTAAAGATATGAAAATATCACGCAGATAGAATTTTGAGTACCAAAAGCTGCCGGTTGAAATTTCGGTGGACGTTGAGAGCAAGAGAGACAAAGAAAAGCGCCTTTATCGTGTGGTCTAAATAAATAAAAGCTGCTGTAAATAGCTCAAAGTAAAATTTATCTTGATAATTTTACTAGAGAGCTTGGAGTTCCGAATTCTGAAGCTCAAGTTCCGATATAGTAACTGGTAAATTGGGAAATAACTATACAGGACTTACGCAACTGGCACAGAGCGATCGCCAATTGCTAGTACATAGGTATTAGTTAAATCTGATTTCGAAAGCCTTGAATTCGTAATAGAAGCCTGTATATTGAAAGCAAAGCATGAAATATTCATGAGAAAATAGGTAGAGGTTGTATGAGATAAATGTTGCTTACGGTAATGAGATTTACTAAGCTTAATTACTGCCAATACTTATTAAGTAGTCAAATTAATTATACGATGACCAATTTGGCAGAGCATTTAGAGACTATTAGTCATGATGCAATTAACTACTCTTTTGTTGAGAGAAAAGTTAACACCTCGATTACTTTGGGATAACGTGAAAGAGGTAGTTGAGCCTGATACCAATGGTTACATAATATTTGATGATAGCGTTTTAGATAAAAGGTATTCTGAAGAAATAGAAATAGTCAGGAGACAATATAGTGGTAATGAGCATGGTGTCCTCAAAGGTATTGGTGTAGTTAGTTGCGTGTATGTCAACCCTACTATTCAAAGATTTTGGGTAATAGATTACCGCATTTTTAATCCTGACGTGGATGGTAAAACTAAGATAGACCATGTGAAAGATATGCTGCAAAACCTTGTGTATCATAAGCTTTTACCGTTTGATACTGTTTTGATGGACACGTGGTATGCGGTACACAGTTTAATACTATATATTGATAGTCTAGACAAGATTTATTATTGCCCCTTAAAAAATAATCGGTTAGTTGATGATACATTTGCTAAAGAAAAATATAAACGCATTGAATTATTAGAATGGAGTGAAGAAGAGTTAGAATGTGGTAAAATCGTAAAAATAAAAGGGTTTCCTGCTCCGAAAAAAGTGAAACTATTCCGGGTTACTGTTTCTACCAACAGAACGGATTATATCGTCACTAACGATTTATCTCAAAGCTCCACGGATGTTGTACAAGAGGTGTGTAAAATTCGTTGGAAAATCGAGGAGTTTCACCGAGAGATTAAACAACTAACAGGCATTGAATCTTGTCAATGTCGTAAAGCTAGGCTTCAAAGAAATCATATTGCTTGTGCAATGTTGGTTTGGATTAGATTAAAGGATTTAGCCTATAAAACCGGTCAAACTGTCTATCAAATCAAGCATAATTTGCTTTCTAATTATTTAATTCAGCAACTAAAACGCCCAAGTATTCCTATGTGCTTGGTTTGATTTAAATTGTCGTGTGGCAGGGCTACGCCCCGCCCGCTATTTGTGCCAGTTGCGTAAGTCCTGCTATAATAGACCTCTTGCAAAATTATTTTGTGGTAATATTGGGGACTTTGTAGCTTGAATCAATCTACCTATGCGATCCGAGCAAACAAAAAAGTTATCGAATCGAGAGTTAAAACGTCTGGTTGGGGTGCAACGACGCACTTTTTATGAATTTACCTCTATCGGTATACTATATAAACAGCTTGCAATGTATTTACGCTCAGGAGTGAGATCCCTTGCTCTCCTCGCAATATAGTTCACCCTATTCGGGTGCTATATGGAAAAAGTCAATCCAATAACCAATAAATAGTTAGGCGTCACGCGTATGGTTAACCTTGCAGATTCGTTGCGCGAACTGAAGACCATTCTCGGTCGCCAAGATGTCCGTGCTGCCGTCATTTTCCTGAACGGACTGAGCGAGCATCGCTTCACGGCGCTGTATCAGTTCGATCAAGAAACACTGCATAACGTTTGCTTTTTCGACCGGGAGAATCCGACGCAAGAGTTAACGCCGGACATTCCGGTGATGGCCTCATATTGCGTTTTTGTCCGTAGCAGCCGAGGAACGTTCACGACACCCGACTCACTCCAAGACGATCGGGTTCGCGGCCACCCGAAGTGGAAAGAAGTGCAATCCTACTGCGGCGTGCCACTGCTGGATGAAGACGGCAAGATGTTCGGGACGATCTGTCACTTCGACTTCCGACCAATGGCAATAAGCGACACAAACGTCGAGCTGATGGAGGCGATAGCGCCATTGATAAGACGAATCGCATACCGCACACGCCCTGATCAATGATTTAATCAATTAACCTGCCTAACGATGCGTTCGAGGGCAGACGCGCCAAAAGCACGCGTGCCACTCAAGGCGGACGTTATGCCGCCTCAAGTTAGGCACTGAAAAGCTTATCTGTTGTTCTTCAGAGTAAGGCATCGTTAGCTTTTTGATGATACGGTGTTTTGAGCTTGGTAGTGGGGCGATCGCAAGGTGATAACAACGACTCAACTGGTATATTGCAAAAGTTAATCAGGCCGAAAGTTATCAATAAATAGCAGAAATTAAACCAATGAGTGAGAGCGATTTCTACGACGGGCTACGCCTACGCAAAAAGACTATCATCCAAACAGGGCAAAAGGTCAATTTTGTAGATATTGGCAGTTCATTTTTGCCTGCTTTTGAAAAGATAACGAGTGTTTTAGTTGTACCTTTTACCAAGGATGGTTTAATTGTATGCGCTCTCCTTGACCGTGGTATTGATCGTATTGATCTTCCTGGGGGACATGTAGAGGTAAATGAATTTACTTGTGAGGAAACTGCAAAACGCGAGGTTATGGAGGAGGTAGGAGTAACTCTGGAAGAATTAAAACTTGTGAAAGTTATCCAGTCTGATTGACATTTTAGGAATTGCTTGACCATCAACAAGCTCAAAAGTTATGTCTCCCTCGCCTAGTGGAAGATTTAGGAACTCTTGCAAAGTTAATTGATTCTTGGCTTGGAGTATCATGGCTCAATAATTCGTAATTCGTAATTGAAGGACAGAGCAACTAATTTTTATTCTGACTCCTGAATTCTGACTCCTGAATTCTTCTTCAAATTGTTCACATCTTCCGCAACACTTGCCGAATAATATCCGATGGTACTTCATCAGTAACTGTCACTACACCAATCTCCGTTGGTAAAACAAATCG
Source organism: Nostoc sp. (assembly GCF_036917755.1). GTDB lineage: Bacteria > Cyanobacteriota > Cyanobacteriia > Cyanobacteriales > Nostocaceae > Nostoc. The sequence goes on along the minus strand of NZ_JBALFC010000111.1, from coordinate 85,246 downwards.
TACTTTCCCCGCTTTGACTTTCTTATCTAACTGCAACGCCTCAATAATTGCTTCAATATCCACCCCAGCTGGTAACTGAGTCGGTAAACCCGTTTTTTGAATTAAAGCGTTTTGACGTTCCGTATCTTCCTTTTGCCACAGTCCCAAATCCACAGCAATTTGACCGGCTGCTACCATGCCAATGGCTACCGCTTCACCATGATTTACTAGACGATAACCAGTCAAACTTTCCACTGCATGACCGATGGTATGTCCATAGTTGAGAATCGCCCGTAATCCGCCTTCTTTTTCATCTTTGCCAACAACATCAGCTTTAGCTTGACAAGAGCGCGTTAATATGCTGTTTATCAATTCAGGTTTTACATAGCGAAGTTGGTCTAGGCGTTTACTTGCTTCCAACTGGGCGAACAATTCGGCATCCCAAATCACACCGTATTTAATAACTTCTGCCATCCCTGCCCGAAACTCGCGCATCGGAAGAGTTTTTAACACATCTGGGTCAATCAAAACCAAGCGCGGTTGATGGAATGCCCCAATCAAGTTTTTACCGTGGGGATGATTCACGCCAGTTTTGCCACCAATTGCCGAATCCACCATCGCCAACAGAGAGGTAGGCACTTGCACAACATTAATGCCGCGCAGCCAAGTTGCGGCCGCAAAGCCAGTCATATCGCCAATTACACCTCCGCCCAAAGCCACCATAGTAGAAGAACGTTCTAGGCGATTTTCCAAGGCGATATCGTAAAGTTTTTGAATGGAGTTGAGGGTTTTGTAGCGTTCCCCAGGTGGTAGGATGCAGCTAGCAACTTCAAATCCAGCAGATGTCAGGGATGCGATCGCTCTTTGGCCAAAATGTTTTAAAATCGTCTGATTAGAAACCAGCAATACTTTCTTGCCTAGATTGAGACTGGCCATCTGTTGACCGAGATCATCTAAACTCGAAGGTGAGTTAGCATCGCTCAACGAAGTTATCGCAATCTCATAAGACTGCTCTGGTAAATTTACATTAATTAAAGTCATTGCCCAACCCCAAACAAGCGCCCGTGGGCTGTATTCTATCGCAATCTGGGAGTGGGGAGTGGGGAGTTAGGAGTTAGGAGTTAGGAGTTAAAAGTGGGGAATCTCATTTCTTTTCTTGGAACTCGGAACTGTTTTACCCCATGCCCCATGACCAATGCCCAACAACTAATGCCCAATGCCCAATGCCCAATGCCCAATCCCCAACAACTAATGATTCAATAGATTTAGGAAGTATTGTGGAGAAAAATAAATGTTTGCAATTGTTGCTTACATCGGCTTTTTAGCTTTGTTCTTTGGTTTGGCTGTCGGTCTGCTGTTCGGTCTGCGGACTACCAAAATAATTTAACCAAGACTCTTGTGGGGCGGGCATCTTGCCTGCCCTCAAGTCTCAGGTTATAAAATCTACATTACTTAGTAATGATTCAGGTTAATGCCAGCTTCTTTTGCCATTGCTTCTAACCCATTAATTTGTAGGGTTTTGATTGCTTTGGTAGACAGCTTTAATCTCACCCAGCGATTTCCGCCTTCCCACCAAACACGCTTGTTTTGCAGATTAGCGTGCTGAAGGCGTTTAGTACGGCGGTGGGAGTGGGAAACAGCAAAGGCGTTATTTGCCTTTCTACCAGTTAGTTCACAGCGACGGGACATAGCAAGTATCTCCAGATTGTTATTTTAATACAGCCTTTCCATTCTAGGTCTTAGGCAACAGAAGTGGGGAGTGGGGAGTTAGGAGTTAGGAGTTAGGAGTTAGGAGTGGGGAATCTCATTTCTTTACTTGGAACTCGGAACTGTTTTACCCCATGCCCAATGCCCAATGCCCAATGCCCCATGCCCCACTATTTACTAGCTTGTTCCGTCAGCTTTGTGAGTACTTCATTCGATCGCTCGACGAAGGATTTCATTCCCTCAGCGTCAAATCCTTTCTGAGACATCAGCGCTAAATCGTAGACGTGTTGACAAATCAACTTCACTAACTGATCTGTAGGCGATTGACCGTCACCTTGAATAATACTACCTTGGTTAATATTTGCCAGATTTTGAATCAGTGGGTGAGCAGTATTCACCAGCAAAATGTGATCTTCGGGAAACTCTACTGTCTGCTGCTGCATCATGGCGTTCATTTCTCGCATGCGGCGGAGAATCTCTGGTAAAAGCACGATCGCAGGTGGTGTACCTTGAGGATCATCTGATTTCAACGCTTCGGTACGGATGTTGAGTTTCGGTTTGTTAAGGGATTTCTCAAATAACTCTTTGATCGTCTCACTCCGGGTTTTGTTCGTATTAGGATCAACAATTTCCGCAGCTTTGTCTTGTTCCAGCAGGGTATTATCTAAATCTGAGTCTACCCGCGTAAATTTGACATCCTGATATTCCCGCTCTAGGAAGTTGATAAAGTGGGTGTCAATGAAGGAGTCCATAAACAAGACTTCCAAGCCTTGATTTTTGTGCAGTTCTATATAGGTAGCTTGGGTTGCTCCATCGGTGCTGTAGAAAACCCGGTTTTCGTGGTGTTCTTTGTTACGTTCTAGATACTCTTTCAGCGTGGTGTAAGGAGCGCTGGGTGCTGAAAAATCAGTATTGTCCGAGGGAGGAGTCACATCTTGCCAAGCATCCCCCTCTGAAGACTGTACCTCAACTGCTGGAGTTTCAGCAGCAGGTTTTTCTGTCAGTTTGGCGGTGGTGCGGAAGACGATGATATCTTCGATTTGTTTTTTGAATTTCTCGTCGTTGAGAACGCCGAATTTTACAAAAGTACCAAGATCCTTCCAGGCGCTAATGTATTGTTCACGATTATCGCGGAAAAGTTCTTTGAGACGATCGCCTACTTTTTTGGCAATATAATCACCGATTCTCCGCACGGTGCGATCGCCTTGCAAGGCACTGCGGGATACGTTCAGGGGAATATCGGTGCTATCAATAACACCGCGCATCGGCATCAGAAATTGCGGGATAATTTCTTCGCAGTTGTCGCTAACAAAAACTTGATTGCAAAATAGCTTGATCTGCCCTTTAGTAACATCTACATCTGGCCTCATTTTGGGAAAATACAGAATCCCGTTGATGATAAAGGGATAGTCAGTATTTAGATGTACCCATAACAAAGGTTCTTCCTGAAAAGGATATAAGTAGCGGTAAAACTCTAAATAATCTTCTTGACTCAGATTACTCGGAGAGTCTCGCCACGGTGCTTTTTGCTTATTTAATACTTCGCCATCCAGTTTAATTGGTACTGGCAAGAAGTCGCAGTAGGTCTTGACAAGATTCTTAATTCGTGCTGGTTCTAGAAATTCCTCCTCTTCTCCTTGCAGGCTAAGAGTAATAGTAGTGCCGCGAGTTGTTCGGGGCGAATCTTCTAGGGTGAAAGCTGGGGAACCATCGCAAGTCCAGTGAACCGCCTGCGCTCCTTCTTGATATGAAAGAGTATCAATCTCTACCTTTTGCGCCACCATGAAGGAGGAATAGAAGCCAAGACCGAAGTGACCGATTATGGGTTGATCTGACTTGTCTTCATACTTATGAATAAATTCTTCAGCACTAGAGAAGGCAACCTGATTGATATATTTCTTAACTTCATCTGCGGTCATCCCGATACCGTTATCGGAGATCGAGAGAGTCTTCTGATCTTTGTCAATGGCAATTTCAATTTCCGGTTCGCCAATATCTCCAGCATAATCTCCGGCGCGGGATACCATTTTCAGCTTTTGGATGGCGTCTACAGCGTTAGATACCAGTTCCCGCAAGAATATTTGGTGGTCTGAGTAGAGCGACTTCTTGATAATTGGGAAAATATTCTCAGTATGAATACTGATAGTGCCTTGTTCTAGCATGGTTATCCGCCTGTTTTAGTTGCAGAGATAATTCTGAGGATCAATTTTCCCCTATTCTCAATTATTTGAGGTCAGGAATACCTCTTTATTTTATTCGGATTTCACTACCATCAAGCGAAAATGCTGTATAAACTACTGTTGTAATTTGTTATATACAGCAGAATCCAGAATTCAGAAGTAAAACAGGGTTTATAACTGGCTTTGGGACGAATCGTTGTGTACTTCACTTTTCTTGAAATCTGCTGTAAGTAAATTTGCATCTGTTGCTAACTGCCATAAAGCTTCAGTCCAAGTCTTATACCATTTCTTTGTAAAGCTGCGCCAAACGCTTTTAACTTCTTTCTTTCTTTCTTCGTGTCCTTCGCGTCCTTCTCCCAAGGGGAGACGCTAACGCGAACGCGGTTCGTTTTTCTTTCTTGTACTGAAATATGGTTTAGCGCATCTTCATACAGAATTGGTATTAGTGTCTTTAGCAGTTACTAACCAACCATCAATGCTATCAAGTCTTACCAGTTTCGCAATGCCCCCCAAGTTAGAACCAATTAGAGTAAAAACTAAATCACCGATTCTCACCTGATGAATCAGAAAAATAGGGTGATCTAGTTTTATTTTTGAATTTGGAATTTTGAATTGTTAAGATTCGGGTGCTGACTCAAGTAACTTGACAGTAGTTCGCGGGACTGACACCTTAACAGGCGCTTTTTTGTTAAAAGACAGACCGTTTTCATTTTTGTCAATGATAATCGTGTCTCCAGAAATAAAAGTATTTTCCAATAACTTGGTGGCGAGGGGGTTTTCTACTTCTCGCTGAATTGCCCGTTTGAGTGGGCGGGCACCATAAACTGGGTCATAACCTGATTCGACAAGGTGATCACAGGCAGATTGGGATATTTCAAAGAAGATTTTTTGCTCGCGCAGGAGATTTTCTACCCGCTTGAGTTGAATACGGATGATCTGCCGCATTTCTGTGCGATTTAAGGTATGGAAGAGAATAATATCATCGACGCGGTTGAGAAATTCCGGGCGGAAATGCGATCGCAAGGCTTCCATTACCCTAACCCGCATTGTTTCATACTTAGAATCATCACCGGATACATCCAAGATATGTTCGCTACCAATGTTACTGGTCATGACAATAACGCTGTTGCGAAAATCTACCGTTCTTCCCTGAGAGTCGGTAATTCTCCCATCATCTAACACCTGCAATAAAATATTGAACACATCGGGGTGCGCCTTTTCCACTTCATCCAGCAACACCACTGAGTAGGGACGGCGGCGAATCGCTTCGGAAAGTTGACCACCTTCTTCATATCCAACATATCCTGGAGGCGCTCCCACAAGGCGGGAAACTGAGTGTTTTTCCATATACTCAGACATATCCAAGCGCACCAAGGCATCATCAGAATCAAAGAGAAACTGAGCTAGAGCGCGGGCGAGTTCAGTTTTGCCTACACCTGTGGGTCCCATGAACAAAAATGAACCAATCGGACGAGAGGGATCTTTCATCCCCGCACGGGCGCGACGAATTGCGGCTGCTACTGCTTCTACAGCCTCTTCTTGCCCAATGACTCGTTCATGCAAATGACTTTCTAGTTGCAGTAATTTTTGCCGTTCCGATTCCAATAGGCGATTGACGGGGATTCCTGTCCATTTGGCGACGATTTCGGCAATATCGGCTTCAGTAACTTGTTCTCGCAGCAACGTGGAACCTTGGTTTTGAATTTCTAAAAAGTTCGCTTCTTTGGCTTCGCGATCGCGTTGTACTCCTTCCAATTTGCCATACTTCAGTTGAGCAGCTTTATTTAAGTCATAGGCACGTTCCGCCTGTTCAATTTGCACTCGCAAGGCATCTTCTTCTTTCTTTAAGGCGCTTATCGCCTCCAATAGCTGCTTTTCACCTTGCCATTGCTCATTAAATGTGTGCTGTTTTTCGGTTAAATTAGCAATTTCTTGCTCAATTCGCTGCAAACGTTCTCTGGTTTGGGCGGTACCCTTTTCTTCGCCAGCTAATGATAGCTTTTCCATTTCTAACTGCATGATGCGGCGATCAATGGTTTCCAATTCGGCTGGTTTGGAGGTAATCTCCATTTTCAACTGTGCGGCTGCTTCATCCACCAAATCAATCGCTTTATCTGGTAAGAAGCGATCGCTAATATAACGCGCTGACAGGGTTGCTGCTGCTACCAAAGCCGAATCAGAAATTTTGACATTGTGATGAACTTCATAGCGTTCTTTCAACCCCCGAAGAATGGAAATAGTATTTTCCACACTTGGCTGATCGACAAATACTTGTTGAAAGCGGCGTTCTAGAGCAGCGTCTTTCTCAATATGTTTGCGGAACTCGTCCAGGGTAGTTGCGCCAATGCAACGCAGTTCTCCCCGCGCCAGCATTGGTTTGAGCAAATTTCCGGCATCCATTGCCCCTTGTTGAGTAGAGCCTGCGCCAACTACGGTATGCAGTTCGTCAATAAACAGGACGATTTGACCGTTAGATTCCGTAACTTCCTTGAGGACTGCTTTTAGGCGTTCTTCAAATTCACCTCGCAATTTTGCCCCAGCAATCAAACTGCCCATATCTAAAGAGATCAGTTGGCGGTTTTTCAGAGATTCGGGAACATCACCATTTACCATACGCTGTGCTAAAGCTTCAGCGATCGCAGTTTTACCCACCCCAGGTTCACCAATCAAGACTGGGTTATTTTTGCTACGACGAGACAAGACTTGAATTACCCGCCGAATTTCGTCATCCCGCCCAATTACTGGGTCAAGTTTTCCAGCTTTTGCCTGTTCTGTCAAATCTCTGCCAAATTTTTGTAAGGCTTCATAGCGGGATTCGGGACTTTGATCTGTCACCTTTTGGCTACCGCGAATAGTTTTGATCGTAGCTTCTAGTTTAGCTGCATCCGCATTAAAGCCTTTGAGTATCTTTCTTCCAATGCGATCGTCTTCAGCAAATGCCAAAAGTATGTGTTCTACAGAAATGTAGGAGTCTTTCATCCTGGTTCTAACTTCCTCAGCTCGGTCTAGTAAAACATCTAAATTGCGGCTAAGGTAAAGCTGATCACTTTTACCAACTTTCGGCTGACGTTGGGTAAAGGCTTCTAGTTGCTGTTGCAAGCGGATTGGATCGACCTCAGATCGAGCCAGGATACGTATTGCCAGACTAGTGGGTTCTTCTAACAGGGCAATAATTAAATGTTCAACATCTAGTTGCTGTTGTTGATAAGCACGGACTATATCCTGAGATTTAACAATTGCTTCCCAGGCTTTATCAGTAAATTTATTCGGATCTGTAGGTTGCATCTTTAGAATTTTGGAATTTTGATTTTTAGTTTAGGGATTGGGGATTATTAAAGGGAGTGGGGAGTAGGGAGTGGGGAGTGGTTGTAACCCTACTCCTTAGTACCCAGATAATTATCCAAACATTCTCAGCGTATATCCGCGTGTATCTCTGGTGGCAATTTGGGATTAGTAATTGATGATAGTTTGATCTATTACCTATTTTCTAATTTAAAACGAAAATCCTGTTCTGAGCGGACTTTGCCAAATGGTGCTATTGGTGCGATCGCTTCATCAACGACAGTATGAGGGCAATCCTAATAGGATTTACGCAGAAGAGATCCCCTAACCCGCCTAAAAAGGGGAGGCAAAAAGCGAAAAGTCTCGCGTGTCTGGGTTTACTGGCACGAGACACCAGTTTGCGGTCAGAATCAATCCCCCGTATGTAGCTGAACTTTTCAAGATATCGCTCTTAAGCAAAACTTGCTGCCCAGATCCCCGACTTCTTCAAGAAGTCGGGGATCTAAATCCAGCGATTTAGATTTAAGAATTACTGACTCACAAGTTGCTCTTGTGATTCCTGTTTGACTGCCAAACCTTGATTTCCCAGTTGAATCAGTTCCACTTTATACCCATCTGGATCTTCCACAAAAGCAATTACAGTTGAACCATGTTTCATCGCCCCTGGTTCGCGCACGACTTTACCGCCCTGATTGCGGATTTCTTCACACGTAGCGTAAATATCATCAACGCCAAGGGCAATGTGACCATAAGCATTACCCAATTCGTACTTTTCCACCCCCCAGTTGTAGGTTAGTTCTATTACCGAGTTGTCGCTTTCATCACCGTAGCCAACAAAAGCCAGGGTAAATTCTCCACCGGGATAATCTTTTCTACGCAGTAATTTCATTCCTAGAACTTCACAGTAGAACTTTAATGACTCTTCAAGGTTGCCCACCCGCAGCATTGTGTGTAGTAATCGCATATTGACCTTTTCTCTGTAATTGATTTAGTGTTATTCTCTGTCAACATTTTACAGAAGTTGCCAGAGGCGATCGCATTTGGACAAAATCCAAAAATTGTTCAGCTTCCGCAAAGACAGGGGACTGGAGAGGAGTTCAAAGGCTCAACTGTCGAGTTCAAAGGCTCAACTGCCAAGTAAAAAGGCTCAACTGCCAAGTAAAAAGGCTCAACTATCAAGTAAAAAGGTTTAACTATCAAGTAAAAAGGCTTAACTATCAAGTAAAAAGGTTTAACTATCAAGTAAAAAGGCTTAACTGCCGAGTTCAGGGCTAGTAATGAATAGAAGACTCACCTTGACAACGCTAATCTCCAATCCTTAATCTCAATCCTTGGGCAAAGCGCTTTGACCAAATGACTGGAAATATTCTTAAATCTCAGCCTATAAAGCTTCCTAAACGCCTATGCTAGCGATTGGGTTAGCCACTAAACTATATCGGCGCTAAGAACGCAATCGAAGTAAAGGACTAAGTAAAGATGAGTAACATTCTAGATACTGCAATTGTTGCGATCGCAGCCCGTGAAATTCTTGATTCACGCGGTAGACCGACAATTGAAGCCGAAGTGCATTTAGCCAACGGTGTTGTCGGACTGGCGCAGGTTCCCAGTGGTGCATCTACTGGCACTTTTGAGGCTCACGAACTGCGTGATGGCGATAAAAGCCGTTATGGGGGCAAAGGTGTACTGAAGGCAGTACAAAACGTTAGAGAAGCACTTGCACCCCAATTGTTAGGCTTGGATGCCCTCAACCAAGAACTGCTAGACCGGACAATGATCGCTATAGATGGTTCTCCTAACAAATCCAATTTGGGGGCTAATGCGATTTTGGGGGTTTCCCTAGCAGCAGCCAAAGCTGGCGCTGAATCTTTGGCAATTCCTCTATATCGCTATTTAGGTGGCCCTTTAGCGAATTTGCTCCCAGTGCCGTTGATGAACGTGATTAACGGTGGCGCACACGCTTCAAACAACGTAGATTTTCAAGAGTTTATGATTGTCCCAATTGGCGCAACTTCCTTCCGGGAAGCATTGCGCTGGGGTGCTGAGGTGTTTGCTACCCTCAGTCAAGTATTAGATGAAAAGGGTTTGCTTACTGGTGTGGGCGATGAAGGCGGTTTTGCCCCTAACCTAGAATCTAATCAGGTGGCTTTAGAATTGCTAGTTGCTGCCATTAAGAAAGCTGGTTATAAGCCAGGGGAAGAAGTAGCTTTAGCGTTGGATGTGGCAGCTAGTGAGTTTTACAAAAATGGGCAGTATGTTTACGATGGTAAACCTCACGCCCCGGCTGAGTTTATTGATTATCTCGCGCAACTGGTTGATCAATACCCAATTGTATCAATTGAGGATGGCTTGCATGAAGAAGACTGGCAAAGTTGGCAATTGCTGACCCAGAAGTTAGGTTCGCGGGTGCAATTGGTAGGAGATGACTTGTTTGTTACCAACGCCACGCGCTTGCAAAGAGGCATCCAGGAAAAAGCCGCTAATGCCATTTTGATTAAACTCAATCAAATTGGTTCACTCACCGAAACCTTAGAAACAATTGATTTGGCAACTCGCAACGGTATCCGTTCAGTAATTAGCCATCGTTCTGGTGAAACCGAAGACACAACTATCGCTGATTTAGCCGTAGCAACCCGCGCCGGTCAAATCAAAACAGGTTCCCTCTGTCGCAGCGAACGCGTAGCAAAATATAATCGCTTGCTGCGAATTGAAGACGAACTAGGCGATCGCGCCGTTTATGCTGGTGCTGTGGGGTTAGGGCCGAAGTAGGGAGTAGGGAGTAGGGAGTAGGGAGTAGGGAATTTCCCCACTCCCCATTCCCCATTCCCCATTCCCCATTCTCCATTCCCCATTCCCCATTCATCACGGATAAAACCCCAACTTGGGCAACCCCAAGGTTTCATCCCAGCCCATCATCAGATTCATACACTGAATCGCTTGCCCCGCCTGTCCTTTAATTAGATTGTCAATTGCTGACATCACAATCACGCGACCTGTGCGCGGGTCAACTTCTACACCGATGTAACAAAGATTGCTGCCATTAGCCCATTTAGTTTGGGGATAAACGCCGCTACCGCAGATTTTCACCCAAGGAGAGTTGCGGTAGAAGGCTGAAAAAATTGTGATTAAGTCATCTCGCACTAGACCAGGATCGCGCAGTGTGGCATATACCGTTGCCAAAATCCCGCGCACCATTGGGATCAGATGTGGCGTAAATTGGATCATCAGTTCGTGACCCGCTAAGTCACTGCAAATTTGCTCAATTTCTGGGGTATGACGGTGACGACCGACATGGAAAGCTGCTATAGAGTTGTCTGCCTCAGCTAGCAATAAGTTGGTTTGAGCTTGCCGTCCACTGCTAGATGTACCAGATTTGGCATCAATAATCGCTGTTTCTGGTTTGATTAAACCTTGCTTTAAGAGTGGCGAAAGTGCCAGGAGACTAGCAGTGGCATAGGAACCAGGACAGCCAACGAGTTGAGCTTCGGCAATGCGATCGCGATAAAGTTCTGGTAATCCATAAACTGCTGTAGCTGCAATTGTGCGATCGCTTCTCTCAGTACCATACCAATTTGTATAAGTTGTCAAATCACTGAACCGATAGTCTGCACTCAAATCTAGTACTTTACATCCTTTTTCCAACAGTTTGGGCGCAATTTGGCAAGCCAGACCATTTGGTAAAGATAGGAAAACTACTTCACAGCGATGAGCAATTATTTCTGGTTCAACCGCCTCTATTGGCAGGTTAGCCGCATGAGCCAGATGTGGGTAGATATCTCCAAAGGATTTCCCGATACTACTCTCACCGCCTAAATAAACCAGTTCGACTTCTGGATGATCCATCAGTAATCGTACTAACTGTACTCCGCCATAGCCCGACGCGCCAACAATCCCAACGGGTACGCGTCTAAATTTGCCCATGATCTGAAATCCTTATCCCATGAATGGTTAATTCGTTCTCAGCTATCAACAATATCAGCGACTAGCGCAGCCCACAAAACGCCCTAAACCCCTCCCCTTGGTTTTGGGGAGTCAAGAAGTCCAAAGTCAAGAGCCCAAAGTCTATATAAAATTCAGTTAATTGACTAGCGATTTTAGATTTTAGATTTTAGATTTTGGATTAAAAGAATTTTTGGTTCATGCCCCGACGCCACTTGCTCATCTTGGCTACAAGCCAAGACCGCAGTGGCTCCCCGAAGTCAAGCGGAATAAATCTAAAATCCCAAATCCCAAATCTTCAAGCCTTGTCCCCTTGTGGGCGAGGTTAATCCAAAATCGCTTTCTCCAAAATCCAAAATTGTTTGACCCTTGACCCCAATTTTAATGGCAAAAATTTTTGCCACGTTATCAAATCATTGCTATTCTCATTCTCTGCCTTGTAAAAAAGCTACAATCTAAAAGGATAAACCGTAAAAAAATTTACGTTGGTAGCTGGAAATCTTTTTGTGTCACAGCCTAATATTACCCAAGCTTTTAAATTTGATTCGATTAATGCCGCTTTAGCAGACCTAAAATCTGGTCGTGTCATTGTAGTGGTAGATGATGAAAATAGAGAAAATGAAGGCGACTTAATCTGTGCTGCTCAATTTGCTACACCCGACACGATTAATTTCATGGCGGTGGAAGCTAGAGGACTGATTTGTTTGGCAATGACAGGCGATCGCCTAGACGAGCTAGACTTACCTTTGATGGTCAGCAACATTACAGATACTAACCAAACTGCCTTCACTGTTAGTATTGATGCCAGCCCAGAATTGGGTGTTACCACTGGCATCTCAGCCGAAGACCGCGCCCGCACTATCCAGGTTACTCTCAACCCAGCCACAAAACCTACCGATTTACGTCGTCCTGGTCATATTTTCCCGATTCGGGCTAAAGAGGGAGGCGTACTCAAACGCGCCGGACATACAGAAGCTGGTGTGGACTTAGCTCGACTAGCAGGGCTATACCCAGCCGGGGTAATTTGTGAAATTCAAAACTCCGATGGTTCAATGGCGCGGTTGCAGCAGTTATTTGAATACGCTAAACGTCACAATTTAAAAATTATTAGTATTGCGGATTTAATTAGTTATCGCCTACAGCACGATCGCCTAGTGTATCGAGAAGTTGTTACCAAGCTGCCTAGTGAATTCGGTCAGTTTGAAATTTACGCCTACCGCCACACTCTGGATAACACAGAACACGTTGCAATTGTCAAGGGCGATCCAGCTAACTTCAAAGATGAGCCGGTGCTAGTGCGGATGCACTCAGAATGCTTAACTGGTGACGCTTTAGGTTCTTTGCGCTGCGACTGTCGGATGCAATTAGAAGCCGCACTGAAAATGATTGAGGCTGCGGGTCAAGGTGTAGTTGTATACCTGCGTCAAGAAGGACGGGGAATCGGCTTGATTAACAAGCTGAAAGCCTACTCATTACAGGATATGGGACTGGATACAGTAGAGGCAAATGAGCGCTTGGGATTTCCCGCCGACTTACGAGACTACGGGATGGGGGCGCAAATGCTTATGGACTTGGGCATTAAAAAGATACGCCTGATTACCAATAATCCGCGTAAAATTGCTGGAGTCAAGGGCTATGGGTTGGAAGTAGTCGATCGCTTACCATTGTTGATTGAGGCAACCGACTACAATTCCTATTATCTGGCGACAAAGGCGAAAAAGCTCGGTCATATGCTGTTACAGACTTATTTGGTGACAGTAGCAATCCATTGGCAAGATGACCCGGAAGCGGTGACGGAACGTTATGAGCGGTTAGAGAAAATACGGCACTTAGCGAGAACTAATGATTTATTGTTACAGGAAGAAGCGCGTCCCTTAGCGATCGCTTTATTTGACGAGCCATCTTTAACAGTACACTTGGGTTTTGATCAGGCAAAAGTTGCTAGCTGTGATTGGTATCAGCAAAGTGGTCATCCTTATATACAGGCTATCTTCCAGATTTTGGACAACCTCGCAACTTTGCCTTACATCCAGAAACTAGAATTTCTGATTTCCTCTGGTTGCGATCCTTTGAGTAATTTACAAGTCCAACTAGATCGACAGACATTCCCGCATGGTACAGTGCCTTCATCGATTAGCGATCGCCTGGAAAAGCAGCAAATCTATAGCTTTACCAAATAGCTTCAATAATGCTATAGCGTTTCCTAATCTCGTGAGGTACAGATGTGCTTCATCTACCCTCTCCGAACTCACGGAGAGGGGTTGGAGGTCAGGTTTTAATCTGATGTACTTCATGCACCTGGGAACCGCTATAAATTAATTACTGACTCTATATATTGGTCTGACCTGACGATAAGTATTAAGTAAGTTCAGAAATTTCTGACCATCAAAATTAATCGGGTCAACTTTTTTACCAGAACGGTCTACGAGACGGTGCGTAGTAATGCGATCGTCGCTGACTTGACTTTGAGCAATTAACCAAGCAAGAGAATTATATTGAGCCTCCGTGTAACCGCTATGGGTTTGTTGGCTGTTACTGTCATAACTATCTGGCGGTGTTTCCAAAGAAACGTGATAAGCAAAATTATTCACAGACGGAGGCAAATGTGGATTAGTCTGCACAGTTTCCACTCCCTCGGAACCATCAAATACTGAGTTAGCTGCACCAAAAGCCCGCTTTTCTGGCGGTACTAGATAAACCACCGTTCCGTCTAACTTGATTAAAGCGTGGTAACTTGCTTGCACAGTTTCATCATTATGGGCTACTTGAAAGAAATTAACGGCACTGGAAGCAGAATAACCAGTTTCATGGAGGACGATAATTGGTTGATTGTTGACAGGAATGCCATTAACATCTTGGGCGTAGCGTTCTCCATAGTTACTTGGGTCAACTGAAGCAACTTGATAATTAGGTCTGTAACGTGCAAAAGCTTGAGTGGTTACGTATCTTGCTATAGCCTTGTTAGTCTTAACTGGGGACTTGATAACAACTTGAGATTTCTTTTCTGGGTATTTCGCTGATTGGAATTGCGCCTGTGGATATTGACTCCAGGCTGTAGCCTGTGGATATGATGTATGGGATATTGTCGGATTATGTTGTAATTTTGTTGCTCGTCCAATTAGCAGCACTACAATTAAAGCCATGAACATCAGCGAGATTATTAGCACCCTAGTCGCCCAGTCTGTAAACCTCATTTTTCTAATACCAGTAAAACGGTAGATATTAACTTACGCGATGTGCAACTTATTCTTAGAACCCCGCTTCCATTTCTCTCCCCCACAGGAGAGAGGCTTTGATTCTTGCTCTCCAACGCTAGTAAGGAAGGGGTTTTCTCCTTTTCTCGTTTCCATGCTCTGCATGGGAATGGCTGATTAGAGGCTCTGCCTCCAGTTAGACATTGAGTCAGAGACTCAATGAATGCATTCCCAGGCTCTGCCTGGGAACGAGTCAAAACGCTTACCGTAAATGGTATCCAAACAATAATCGCTATAATACCTTAATTCTAGTCAAATATACGTTTATAATCCCTGCAATAGTGCTGTTACGAGCCATTTAATAAAGATGTTTTACTTACACCCCCTTCACCAACTACTAGCAGCTTAGAAAGATATTATCCTTTATCTTCTAACCTGGCTCGAAGATTGCATCTCATTGCGGCTCTGCCGCAAGTCTTGAGGCGGAGCCTCTCGGAATGCATTCCCAGTCTCCGACTGGGAGCGAGGCAATGAGGCAAATGCATTAGTTATAGGACTTACGCAAAGGGAACGGAAAACGAACCACAGAGGACGCAGAGGTCACGGAGGAATGAGAGTTTGAGAGGGTTTTTGCGTAAGTCCTAAGTTATTCTCCCCACTCCCCACTCCCCACTAACTATTAACTCTTAAACTGGGCAGTGGAGATGATTGATGCTGCTTAAAATCGACAAACTCACAGATGGAGTTAAATGGACAAAAGCGGCAGTGAGAGCCAGGATTGGCAGGGAAAATTTTACTGAAATTACTAGTTTCATCCTGATATTTTTGCAAATCGTGCTGGTGCTTGTGGGCAACATTAGCTAACTCAAATTTTAAGGATTCTAATTCACTATTATTAATACTAATTAACTCAGATTTTTTACATATTTCTAAATTATAAAATGATGCAACAGCTTTTCGTCCAGGGTAAAGATAACGAGCAGCTAGTAAATAAACTAATGCCTGTCGTCTGTCAAAAGCCGACTTACCAGTTTTGAAATCTAAAATATGTAAAGTGTTATCAGCCTCAATGAAAACACAGTCCATAGCCGCATATAAGCGAAAGCAATAATCTTCTTGTTCAATTAAAATCGCTTTAGGAAAGCCTTCATCACCCGGAGTTAATTGGATAATATCTTTATCCAAAAGCAACGGAGCATCGTGATATTTTTTCAAAATTTGCAGCACGCGTTGCTGGACTTGCTCGCTGGAGTTAGCTAATTTAAGTAGCTGGGCAACTCTTTCTACACCATCTGCTTGCTTCAACAGATGCCTGTGATGATGAAACTCATAAATACCTTTTTGGGCAAGTATGCCAATTCGCTGGGGTGCGGTGGCTTGCGCTAAAAGCGCTTTGACTTGTGGTTCGTGTTGCCGCGCTTTGATAAACCCCCGTCTCATCTGGCAATGCCAGCGTTCTTGCCCGGTCGCTGGGGCAACTAGAGACCAAAGGTGATAACTGGCAAAAGGTCGATCGGGGGTTGACATTGCTCAGAAACAGTGAGAGAAAATACGGTAGGGAGAAGTTTCAGCTAAGACTTCCTTAGAAAAGAACTTCGGGGGATACTTGCTGCTACACACGCTTTGCGGGAAGCTTTTTATAGTACTGATAATGTACGGGGAGCAAGTGGCAAAAATGTCCAGCAAGATAAAATTTGGCACCGATGGATGGCGAGGGATTATTGCCGATGACTTTACTTTCCTGAACGTGCGGAAAGTGACAAGGGCGATCGCCACTTATTTGGAAACAGCCTATACGAAAGCCAGACCAGTACTTATTGCCTACGATACTCGCTTTTTAGCTGACGAGTTTGCCCAAACAGCAGCTAAAGTACTGGCAGACTTAGGTTGGACTGTTAAAATTACTGATCGGGATTGCCCCACACCAGTAATTGCTTACAATGCCCGTCACCTAAATTCTGCTGGGGCGTTAATGTTTACTGCTAGCCATAATCCAGCACCCTACTGTGGAATTAAATATATACCCGATTATGCTGGGCCTGCCACTCCAGAGATTACTGATACTATTGTGGCAAATATAGAAAGTGCATCGGATGAGTTGCCTCTTAGCAGCCCATCAGGTTCAATTTCAATTTTTGATCCGAAACCTGATTACCTACAATTTATCTACACCCTACTTGATGTAGAAAAAATCAGAAGCGCTAATTTAAAGGTAAAGTACGATGCGCTCTATTCTACTTCTCGCGGCTATTTAGATGAAGTTTTGCAACATAGTGGGGTTCAGTTAGAAAGTTTCCACGATTGGCGGGATGTTTTATTTGGGGGTGGAATGCCAGAACCCAAAGGAGAACAATTAGTTGAGTTAGTGTCAGCAGTAATTCGCGATCGCGCTGATTTGGGTTTGGCGACAGATGGAGACGGCGATCGCTTTGGGATCGTTGATGAACAAGGAACTGTTCTCACATCCAATACTGTGCTGTTAGTTCTAGCACGTCATTTAATCAGAAACAAAGGTAAAACTGGTGCCATAGTCCGCACTGTCGCTACAACTCATCTGCTGGATAATTTCGCTGCTAAAAATGGGCTGCAAATTTATGAAACACCAGTCGGTTTTAAATACATCGGCGAAAAAATGCGGGAAACTGCTGTATTAATTGGTGGTGAAGAATCAGGCGGTTTGAGTATTATTGGGCATATTCCCGAAAAAGACGGGATATTAGCGAATATGCTGGTGGCGGAAGCGATCGCCTATGAAGGTAAACCTCTGAGTCAGCTGGTTAAGGAAGCGATCGCTGAAGCTGATGGACCCCTTTACAACAACCGCCTAGACTTGCACCTTACAGAGGCGCACAAAACCGCCGTCATCGACTCCTTTACCAAAAGTCCACCTACAGAGGTAGCAGGAATTAAAGTCAAGGAAGTGGGGCGTAAAGACGGTATTAAGCTCTATTTAGAAGAGGGTAGCTGGGTTTTACTGCGTCCTTCGGGTACAGAACCACTGGTGCGCGTCTATTTAGAAACCAGCACTCCCGAAAAACTCACCCAAATCGCCCAAGAGTTAGAGAGTGCCATTGCTAAACTAAAGGCAGTAACAGTTTAATAATTCAAAGTTAGGAGTTATAAGTTAAGAATTATTAACCCCTAACTTTTATATAAGATATGAAAACTTTCGCTCCTTTTTTGACATCTCTAGTTGTAGCAGTTTGGGTAATAGCGATCGCAATTATTTCAATTCAAAATGCCACACCCGTATCGTTAAAATTCTTAACATTCCAATCGATTCAGATACCAATGGGCTTAGTGTTGGCTTTTAGTGCCGGTATAGGGTTAATTAGTATGGCACTGCTGCAACCTCTGTGGGGACTTGCTGGTATTGGGCAGGGTAATTCTCGATTGGAAGACGATGCGGAATTTTTTGTTGACGATGAAGATTTTTGAGGCTTGACAAAAACATATAGAAATTAAGTATTCTTCTTCTGCTTATATGCACATTTGTGCATATAATAAACTTAGATGGCGTATCAATGGCATAGGGGTAAGGCAGCAGCCAATCTTCATAAGCATGGCGTTGACTTTGCTGATGCAGTGACGGTTTTTTCTGACGATTTAGCAATTACCATCACAGATGAACGTTTTGATGAAGAGAGATTTATCACTATTGGGATAGATGCTTTCAGTCGAGTTTTAGTAGTTGTGTATACATGGCGCCATGATGAGATTCGATTGATTTCTGCCCGCAAAGCTACGCGCTATGAACAAAAGCAGTATGAGGAGGGATAAGTGATGGAAACTGAGTATGATTTTAGTCAGGGCAAGCGGGAAGCAATTGAACCAACACCAACAGGCAAAACTCGAATTACAATTCGCCTAGATGATGAAGTACTAGCATGGTTTCGTGACCAAGTTCACGCAGCCGGTGGGGGAAATTACCAAACTTTGATTAACGATGCTTTGCGTGAGTATATTCAGCAACGCCGTGAACCGTTAGAAGAGACATTACGGCGAGTATTGCGAGAGGAACTTGAGCGCATCGGAAAATGAGGATATTTTGGTTTACCTAAGATCGATAACGGCTATGAGCGCAACTTATACAGCAGATTTTAATTTGTGGATTGAGCAGACAGCCCAACTATTGCGATCGCATCGCTGGCAAGAAGTTGATGTAGAATATCTGATTGAAGAGGTTGAAGGCTTGGGCAAAAGTGAACGGCGGGCTATTGCCAGTCAACTAATTCGCTTACTGTTGCATCTGCTCAAGTGGCAATATCAATCCCAGCGTCGCTCAGATAGTTGGCTTGATTCTATCACCGATTCTCGCACCCAAATTGAGTTAGCCATAGAAGATAGTCCTAGTCTTAAGAGCTATCCTAGAGAGCAACTTCAGGAAAGTTATCAAAGGGCGCGTCGCCAAGCAGCCAAGCAAACAGAGATGTTAATTTCCGTGTTTCCAGAAGAGTGTCCATATTCTTTAGAGTTAGTGTTCGATGAAGACTGGCTCCCGGAAACAAGCGATATTTGATAATTGTAATTGTGGCTGTGTGGTATGAAGCGCACAACGCAGCCAATTAATATGTATTGGTGAGTTTTGCAAAAGTCGCTTTTACTTCTTCATAACTAGCAAAGTCTTCAGAATCCGCTTCAGAAATTCCCTTTTGAATCTCCTCGATTTGCCACTGATACATCTCTAGATAAGCGGCTACCGCCTCATTAAGTACGTAGCTGCGATCGCGGTTTATTCTGGCTGCAATCGCATCAAGTGCAGCTTTGCGATCACTATCTATCTGAAACGTAATGTTTTCTTTGCTCATCGTCTTGTGAAAGTTGTATTCCAACATATTTTATTACAATATTTTGCATTGTAAACAAAGACATAATGGTTAAAACTTTTCACTTATTCCGTGAAATTCCCCATCCGTCTATGCAGTGGTGTAGTTCATTATGGTAATAACAGTCAAATAGTTTACACATCTAAATTATGTCTCTGAAGTTTGAAGATGAATATGCTCATGCATTGGATAATTTAGCGTCAGCATTGAAACGTTCATACGAGCAAATAAAACAGACCAGTACATTCTCTAGTGAGTTTGATTATTCACAGGCGATCGCTAACCGTCTGCGTGCTTTTTATAGTTCCCAATCAGAAGTTAAGGAGTTTCTTAATAAGAAGGTAGCTCAAGCAGGTTCAGACTTTTTTGTAGAAACAGTACTCTTCTTTCTCAAACTGTTTAATAATTTAGAAAATCTTCGTTTGACAATTGCTTCAGAACGTCCACTGCAAAAAAAAACGTAACACTATGCGTCCTGATATTAGTGTCTGGCGTGGTGATGAATTACTTGCCATTATTGAATGCAAAACACAACTTGGTTGGCATCGACAAAATTGGTCTGAGCATTTTCAATATCGGCAAAAGAAATTAAAAGATGTCTTTCCCAAAACAGAGATATTCCTTGTAGTTATGACTAGTTGTAATTGGGGGGGGTTTGGTAGTGATCTAAGAGTTGGTAAACAGCTATTTTGTCTGTTTAATGATAAATGCTACAGTGAAAACTTTATAGAGATAGATACTCCTGTTGAACAACTCTTTGAGCAAATAACTATATTTTTAATCTCCCGATCTTTGTATACTTTGATGAATGAGATGAGTAAAGTGAGGATAGATATATATATTTCTTTATTGGACTACTTGATAGGGGAGTTGTAGAAGTTATTGACACCGAACTGATGAGTACAATATTCGTATTATCTTGTTACTGTTACGATAAAAGGTAGGAGGGTTTATTATGTCAAATACTGCCCAAGAGATATACAGCCAAGTTGTTTGTAACTTGTCACCGACTGAACAGCTACGCTTGGCAACCCTGATTCTAAATAAGCTAGTCGAGCAAAACTTATCTATCATCGACCAAAGTTATACTTGGACTGAACAAGATCAGCTTGATTTAGCATCCTTCTCCTTAGAGTACGCAACTTCAATTTTCCCTGAAAGCGAGGAGACAGTTTAGTGACGTTCAATCCCGGTGATGTAGTCACAGTTGATTTTCCCGGTGTCACTGGTATTAAGCGTCGTCCTGCTGTAGTTCTGTCATCTGCCACTTATCACGCAACTCGTCCCGATGTGATCATTGGACTGATCACTACTCAGACAACTGGCCTTGGAATTACTGATTACACACTTCACGATTGGGCAGCAGCAGGTTTGCGGGTTGCGTCTGTTTTCAGAAGTTTTATCGTCACCTTACCACCCTCAGCTAATTTGGTTTTGATTGGTCACTTGTCAGAAGTTGATTGGAAAGGTGTTCGTGCGTGTGTCAAGATAGCTCTGACTGAGTTAGATGATTCTAAACCATCATCGCAGGCATCATCTGCCTCATAGAAATCTATGTATTTTTAGCAACTACTTGTGCGTAGATGCTTTTAGCGGTAAGCCGCAGGCATCGTACCTGTGGGAGGCTAAAACTTCAATGCAATGAACAAGCGATGTCTACGACGGGCGTAGCTGCGGCACTCGGCTTGACGCTAAAATACTAGTCGCAATCTTGTAGAGATGATTAGCGATGAAAATTAAAACAGTTATCTGGCAAGAAGACTTCGCCGTGCTACTAACAATAGACAGGCTTGGATATCTTCGAGTTCGAGATCGGGAAAATCCTCTAAAATCTCAGAAACGCTGATATTCTCAGCCAACATTTCTAAAATGTCGCTCACACGAATTCTCATGCCTCGAATACAAGGACGACCAGCACACTGACCAGGAGTTTGAGTAATACGAGTCAATAAATCAGCCCTTGGGTTCATGCAAGTATTTTAATATCAGGTACTTTTATTTAACTCTAATTGTGCGATCGCAATTATCCAGCCTAACATCTAAGTACAACTGATAAGCGGTCGCAGTTGTCGCACGCTGATACAACAGAAGCTAAGTTCGGCAGTTTTGGGTTAGTTGTAGCTTTAGGTAATCAATAAAGTCTAGAATTTCTGTATCAGTGAGTTGTAAGCGCGTAGGCGTAGCCCGTCCTAGACATCGCTTGCCATGACAACATTTGGTGAATCTATGACAAAGTTTCTGGATCAACACCAAGCGCTTTCAACCTTTCCGTTAACATTTTCACCTGTTGTTCTGCGTCCACACGTCGCTGTTCTTCAAAAACTGTGCGTTCTTCCGCTTCGCTAATGCGTTCTTCTGGTGTCAGCAATCTTTGCCCTTGTTCGTCATACCAGTACAGCCATTCCCGCACGATACCTTGATAAATTCCCCGTTCTCCCCCAATTCCTAAACCAATCTCTGGTAGCCAAACGGGATTTCCTGACATTAAAATATATTCCCCATCAACTAAGTGATACACCTCCAAAGGTGGATTTTTACGACGAAAGGGACTATATACAACGTAGTACAAAATTCCTAATTCTTTGGCATAAAATTCTTTCTTGGTGCTGTATTCTTCCCGATATATTTGGGAAACAACTTCTAGTGCTAAAGTTGGCGGTTTATTTTCTTCCCACAGCACATAACTTAGGCGCAAGTCTTCATCAATAAAGCGTTTAACTCCTAAGCTGAGAAACCCATCAGGGACAATTGCTGGTTTATCTGGGTGATAATAAATACCCATATCAACACCAAAGAACCAATCCCAGCGATCGCACCAAACCAAAGCCAGGATCGTTTTCAGCAAGCCGGGAATTAAATTTTGTAGTTCATTATCCACAGAGGTATCATCTGAGTCGGGTAGTTCTTCGGAAGATGGCAAACAATGCAAGGGATTGTAGTTTAACATGAGTGGTTTTACCAAATCTGATTGTACCTTGATTGTAGGAAATGTATCGATAATTAAATAAGTATACAAGGGTAAAATAATTGTGCATTCCAGTATCCACATTAATCTGACGAAAATCAGCCTCTTGGATAAATATGACCAATATTAGCGATGTCTACGACGGGTTACGCCTACGCGCTGATTTTGACAGCCCTTGGAAAGAAATTATAGAAGCTTATTTTCCCCAAGCAATGCATTTCTTTTTTCCAGAAACTTCTGCATTAATTGATTGGGAACGTCCCTACGAATTTCTAGATAAAGAATTTCAACAAATAGCTCGTGAAGCCGAACAGGGTAAGCGATATGCTGATCAATTAGTCAAAGTTTGGCAAACTCAAGGGGAAGAACTTTGGTTATTAGTCCATGTTGAAATTCAGGCACAAAAAGAAGATAACTTTCCTAAGCGGATGTTTACGTACAACTTTCGCATATTTGACCGCTTTGATCAACCAGCAACGAGCCTTGCAATTCTCTGTGATCCAAACAGAGAATGGCGGCCAAGCAATTACAGCTACAATTATCCCAATACTCGCTTAAATTTTGAATTTGGCAGTGTTAAACTTTTGGATTACGAAAATCGCTTTTACGAGTTAGAAAATAGCGATAATCCATTTGCAACTGTCGTCATGGCGCATTTGAAAACACAGCAGACACGTTCATCACCTGAACAACGCAAAATATGGAAGTTTAGCTTAATTCGCAATCTGTATCGATTTATCGATTGGGTTATGATATTACCAAAGGCATTGGAAAATCAGTTTTGGGAAGAGTTTAAACAATTTGAGCAGGAGCGAACTATGAGATATATAACTACAGGTGAGCGCATCGGCTACGAGCGCGGAAAACAAGAAGGTAAACAAGAAGGTAAACAAGAAGGTGAACAAGAAGGTCAACAACGGCTGATTTTAAGGTTACTACAAAAACGAGTCGGAGAATTATCACCAGAATTGCAAGAGCGCATCCAATCTCTTTCTTTAAATCAGTTAGAAAACCTTGGCGAAGCTTTGTTAGATTTTACTGCTATGGAAGATTTACTTAACTGGCTGCAAACAAATCAATCAGCTTAAAATCTAGGGCAATTTAATTTGATAGAAAATTATTACCCAAGTTGGCTTTGTCAAGAGCTTATTAATAATTGCTTACCTTGGCAGGAAGGCAAAAATATGAGCTTTGGAGATTTTAATGAACAATATACATTACATGATTCTTGTTGGATAGGTATTTTCTATAACATTGGATATGAACAAGCCATAACTTTAGCTATTGATTGGAATTCTGTTTGGTTGCCTGATGAAATAAAAAAAGGTATTACCGTCGGTGAACCCTATATTTTCATCCGATTAACGGGTGTTGAACAGATAAGTACGGCTAATTATATTGATATTGTCAATATTTATAGAATAATCGGGAGTTGTGAATTTGAAGAGATAGAGGGTAAGAAGTTTTTGGCTATTGATGATGTGTTTGGAGGACAAATTAATATTGTCTACAGAGGTGAGGAAACCTTCTTGAAATTAGAAAAAAATAGAAGGATATTGAAGATTTAAACTAGAAAATTGATTAAGCGATCGCCTCCAAGCAATGTACATCAAAAAAGGGCAGGTTTTATACCTGCCCTCAAAGCAATAAATATTTAAACTAAAGTAGCGATCGCAACTAATTACCGATTTGAGGCGCACTCAAAGAAACCTTTAGGGTTTCTTCTTTTTGCTGTGCTAATGTCGGTACAGAATCACGCAATCTTGCCGTCAATTGTACAGTTGTGGAGTCGTACATCTGAGTCAGCAATTTTGGATAGAAACCAATACCAATAATTGGCACCAACAAACAGGCAATGATAAATACTTCACGGGGTTCGGCATCTATCAAAGCTTGGTGAGAAACTAATTCCTTGTTTTCTTCTCCATAGAAAATTTCCCGCAACATCGACAGCAGATAAATCGGAGTTAAAATTAATCCAACTGCCATCAAGAACACCACAATGACTTTGAAAGTAGAACTATAAGCATCGCTAGTAGCAAAACCGACAAATACCATTAATTCTGCCACGAAACCGCTCATTCCTGGCAATGCCAAAGAAGCCATCGAACAGGTGGTAAACATGGCGAAAATTTTCGGCATTCTCTGACCGACACCACCCATTTCATCCAACATCAGGGTGTGTGTCCGGTCATAAGTTGCGCCAACCAGGAAGAACAAACTCGCCCCAATTAACCCGTGGGAAACCATTTGCAACACTGCCCCACTCAACCCCAAATCGGTGAAGGAGGCTATACCAATCATCACAAACCCCATGTGGGAAATTGAGGAATAGGCAATTTTTCGCTTCAGGTTGCGCTGGGCAAAGGATGTCAAGGCAGCGTAGATGATATTAACTACCCCCAAAATCACCAATACAGGCGCAAAGAAAGCGTGGGCATCGGGGAGCATTTGGGCATTCATCCGAATTAAGGCGTAACCGCCCATTTTCAGGAGAATACCTGCCAGCAACATATGCACGGGGGCTGTAGCTTCACCGTGGGCATCAGGTAGCCAAGTGTGCAAAGGAATAATCGGCAACTTGACGGCGTAGGCAATTAAGAAGCCAGCATAAAGTGCAAGTTGGAAATTGAGGGCAAAGTCTTTTAAGGCGAGCGATCGCATGTCGAATGTCACCGTATCGCCGTAAAATCCCATTGTCAGGGCAGACAGCAAAATAAACAGCGACCCGCCGGCGGTGTATAAAATAAATTTGGTCGCTGCATATTGCCGCCTTTTGCCTCCCCAAATCGACAGCAGAAAGTATATCGGCACCAGTTCCAGTTCCCACACCAGGAAAAATAACAGCATATCCTGGACGGCGAACACGGCAATCTGACCGCCATACATTGCCAAAATCAAGAAGTAAAATAGCTTGGGCTTGAAGGTAACTGGCCAAGCTGCTAAAATCGCCAGCGTGGTAATGAATCCAGTCAAAATAATTAGCGGCATGGACAAGCCATCTGCCCCTACTGACCAATTCAAATCCAGTTGGGGTACCCAGGGGTAACTCTCCACCAACTGCAAATCTGGATTGGAGAAATCATACCCAGTAGAAAAAGCATAAACAATCAGTGCAAAATCGATCAGCCCTACGATGAGGGAGTACCAGCGCACTGTTTTGCCTTCTTTGTCAGGGATGATGGGAAGAAGTAGCGACGCCGCTATCGGAAACAGAATAATCGTCGTCAGCCACGGAAAATTAGCTGTATTCATCACAATTTGTCTGCTATCAAAATCATGTTTGGCAAAAAGTCACTAGTTATTAACTAACAGCTTTTTGGTGATTTAGTCTTCCTCGTTAGGTTGATTTAATTAAATTGACAATCCCCCATTTTTTATCTTGGGAGTCTCTTTTGACACTTGGGGGTGCGGAATGTGGGTTGTGATACTCTCAGTTAAGTTAAAAATCTACCCTCAAAAAGCCGTTAAAATTATAGTTTAACGGTGCGATCGCGTAGCCTCCCGCATCACTAAAAATACACGATGCTGTTTGCTGGTTGTTGAAAAAAACGATTTGGTGCAAAAAAAGCATAACAGGATAGATAACCCTATGATAATCGCACAAATTGAAAGCCAGATTCGTTATGTCACCAACGTAAATGGAGAAACAACAGATGTACTCGTCCCTATAGAACTTTGGCAACAGCTGATGAGTTCCATAAATTCTGATAACGTCAGTGGTTTAGCTTGGATTGATGAACAAGAGCCAAAAGCACAAATATTAGCCGATTTGCAAGAGTCCGTGCGACAAGCAGCAGTAGGGCAAACTTTCCCAGTTTCAGAACTTTGGGACTATAGTAAGCGATTTGATTGAGTTTTTTTAGTAAAATAGACAGGGAAAGTTGATAAGGGAAATTCGATTATGTCATCTCCAGCGATCGCTACTGTAATTAAGATGATGGAATCTTTATCTGAAGATATGCAAGAAAGAGTTGCAGAACATCTCCGAGAGTACCTGGAAGATTTGCAAGATGAATTGAAATGGAATAAATCATTTAAGAAAACTCAACAACAACTGATTGCATCTGCCCAATCCGCTAAAGGAGAGATTGCAGAAGGACTTGCAAAACCAATGAACTATGAAAAGTTATGAAGTCTGCAACTCTTCCTTCTTTTTGGGATTAAGATTATATTATTAATCTTTTGATATTAACTGAAAAAAATTGATTTTACTTTATCAAATGCGCCTGAATCTGTGATCAAAAATATTGAGAATTTACAACAAATATGGTTGGAAAGATGCGATGCTATTGAAAACAACCAAAAAGGATCTTATAGTCGCCATTTATTATTAATTTTACACGATTTGCGTGAAGAGATACAGAATAATAAAAATAGATTTTCTCAAAATGCTTACGGAAAAAAGTTCTTTAAAATTCAGTTTTCTAGTTACTGTAGTTTTAAAAAAGAACAACTTGATGATCTAGACAAAATTAAAAAATCCTGGACAAGAGAAGTAGATCAAGAACTATATTTCATTACTGAAGCTTTATCCAACAATAAGAGTAAATTTGAATTAGACGATATTTTAATATTCATTCAACGTATAGAAGAAAAAATAACGTCAGAAAATAGCTTGAGGCAAGTTATTAACCTTTTGTACGAAAAAATACTTGAAAAAGACTTAAATAATAATCATATAGAATTTATTGTAGACACAATAATTTTATTATTTAATTCTAAGGGAATGTTGGAATTAAAATCAAGATTAGAAGAGCAATTTCAAAAATTTGAAGATATAGCAACATATCCTGAGCAAGGTAATTTATATCCAACCTTATTTGGATCACCATCAAGAGATGCAAAATCAATTGATGAACATAAGGAAGAGCTTAGAAAATATTATGAGGCTTCAACTATTAAACAGAGACTTAATTTTCTAAGAGAAATTTATTCTCTAGAATCTCAAACTTATAAAGTTATTTTTAATATAACAGGTGTAGTGTTCACAAATAAAATTAATATAGGCAATGTTGAACTATATCGTCCTAAAATAGATGGACAATACATTAAAACAAATGAGATTTTAAGCATAACATTTGAAGATAAGTCAGATTACTGTGTTGCAGTCGATATCCGAGGTGTAGATAGTAAATTCATGAAAATTATTGATCTCAAAGATGATATTTATAACATATATCGTATTCGTAATATGCTAGTTCATTCTAGTAGTACTACTAGTAAACTATTAGATTATTATGCAAAACGTAGCCGAGAGTATTGTCACTCTTTGTTAGATGCCATTGCATATAAAATATATGAGACTTCTAACGATGATGAAATTATGCCTTTGGAGTTTTATTTTAGAGAAATGGTAATTGATGCAAATATTGCTTTAGAGGCGGTAAAAGACAATAAAATGGACAACTTTATAAATTGGGCTTTATCGTAAATAATTTTAATACCCGCTTTTCAGGCGCGTTATACTTTTTGAATAATATATTTACCATCACTAATAGATTGATTGGATGTCTACATGGTAGATATTATAAATATTTTTATACCTTACATAGCAATTTTAGAGCGAATAAACTTATATAGTTTGTATTAAAAAATCTTGTCATCTTTTCAGAGCAAACTCTCAACTCCTCTCTGCGCCTCTGCGTGAGATAAAAATAATGTAGGGGCGGATATGCGTCCACCCCGATTAAAATCAGGTAACACCAAAGACAATCACTAAGCCCAAAACCGCCCCAAATACAATCAAGGCATAGAATTGAGCGCGACCGTTTTCTAGGTACTTCAGACCTTCACCACTGACAAGGGTGAAAAAGCCCGTTAGGTTAACAGCACCATCGACAACGCGGAAGTCAACTTCCATAAATTGTCTTCGCTTTTTAATAGAGAAGGCGCGATCGCCCGCGATCGCATATCATTTATTTACTGTGTAACCTGTCTTCCATAGCCATAACTTCATGCCTTTCTCCGATTTCACTAATCCTTACCAAAATCCGGCCAACATACCACAGAAGTATCGCAAGGATATAAATCTACGGAAATTATTTAAAGCTGATGGTTCTTATGTGCGTCCAGCAGAGCCTATGATATTGGGAGAAAAAGAGGTGACATGAAGGAGGGCAGCAAATACCAGCCACTCCTAGAATTTTTACGTGGCAATGATCAAAATGAAATAACTTTATCATTTGCTGAAATTGAGACTTTAATCAATGATGTTTTGCCTGAATCAGCAAGAAATAAACAGGCATGGTGGAGTAACCGCAAGCAAGGCTCATCACAAGCTTACGCTTGGATGGAAGCGGAATATCGTGTTGAAAAAGTGGATTTTGATCAGCAACAAGTGACATTTCGTAAACCTCCTGATAAATATCAAGTTCAGCTTCAGGGTGATACTGTACTGTGGAATGCTGAGTTGATCAAAGCACTGCGGCAACACATGGATTTAACACAAGCGGAGTTTGCTCAAAGGCTAGGTGTGCGTCAAGCAACGGTGAGCCAATGGGAAAACAGTGTATATGAGCCGACTTTAGCTATATCTAAGTATTTGACCTTAATTGCAAAACAAGCTGGATTCAAAATTTAAACTAAAACTATTTACACAATAATACTTTACCGCATATATTGTTTTTATGTCAAACATTTTATTCGGTAAAGCATGAATATTCAAAACACCGAACCCAAAGCTCTTAAGTGCCGGATGTGGCTATGGCTAGTTGTCCCAGGACTTCACGACCATGATGCAACCCAGCTTTTAGCCCAAAAACTAAGAGATGAGAGTGTTTAGAAGCGATGAAAACACACTTACAGCAACCCGGCAACAAAATTACAAATCTTGTCAAAAGCCAGCAAATAAGTTTCCGAGGCTTCCTGCTGGCTCTTGGCTCCCTAACAAAAGGAGACATTCACCATGATAAAACCAGTTATTGCCCAAAATCATCCTTGGGTGATAGTAAAAACTGTAGTTATTACCCAATCTCACACCATCGCCCGTTTTGCTAACCGCCAAGATGCAGACGACCATTTAAGATTTTTGCGTCGAACTATTCCCAATGGAGGTTTTGAGATTATGTTTGAACCGCCAGATGATGTAAAAAAAGACTTGAATATTTAACAAAATTTAGGGGGTTTAAATCCCCTACTAATTGATTTCTGAATTCTATTCTCGACCAATCCAGTACACAGGCTTACGTTTGTGATGTGCTATGGCTAGAATCCGAATTAAATCATCATCAACAACACGGTATAGGAGTGAATAAGGAAATTTAGGCAGAATCAGCCGACGAACAAATCCTCGAACTACTACACCAGCAGCAGGGTAACGTATAAGGAGATTGACTGCACTTTCTACTTCTGTCAAGTAATCTAGCCCTAGCCCCTGATTTTGTTCCTCGTAATAACTTGCGACATCAACCAGTTCTTGCTCTGCCAATGGATGAAATACAATTCTTGTCATTGTAAAGATGCACGAACTCGTTGAAACAATTCTTCAGCCGGAATACCAGTAATTTGATTGGTGTTCATATCTTCATCACGCTTCTGGGCTTCTTCAGCCCAACTAGCCGCAATTTCTTGATCTATTCCACTTTCTTGACCCAATCTTTCCAGTAATCTTGCTAATAAAATCACTTGAGAATCTTTTGGAAGTGCAAGAACTTCGGCTTCAAGCTGTTCAAGGGTCATAGTGAGTACCTAAACTCTCTAGTACAGTACCTCTTATTTTACTGGAAGTACAAACCATAAAACCTCAACAGTTAACACTGCTGAGGAATTCAAGCTAAAAAAAAGGAGTCTAAATTAGACTCTTAAAACTCTTAAAAAACTTAGGGGCGGACGATCGCCCACCCCGATTAAAATCAGGTGACACCAAAGACAATCACTAAGCCCAAAACCGCCCCAAATACAATCAAGGCATAGAATTGAGCGCGACCGCTTTCTAGGTATTTCAGACCTTCACCACTGACAAGGGTGAAAAAGCCCGTTAGGTTAACAGCACCATCGACAACGCGGAAGTCAACTTCCATGA
Organism: Nostoc sp.; assembly: GCF_036917755.1. Lineage (GTDB taxonomy): Bacteria > Cyanobacteriota > Cyanobacteriia > Cyanobacteriales > Nostocaceae > Nostoc. The sequence goes on along the minus strand of NZ_JBALFC010000111.1, from coordinate 55,154 downwards.
CTTGTCTAGCTAGGCGACGCAAACCGACAACAAAAACCCGATGGTAAATGTCATCAAAGTACCACTTGTTGAGGGATAACTCGTAAAGTGGTTTGATTTTAGCAGCGATCGCAGCCGGATCAATCTTCCCTCGCAAATACATCAGCGAAGCCAAAGTAATCGCAATCAAAGAAATTCCCACCGAGGCACCCGCCATAATGTAGAATTCCGTCGGATTGAACTCGGAAGCCTTTTCTATAACTTCGGTGAGAGTTTCGCTAGGAGGAAAGATAAACTCTTCAAAATAATTGGCGTAAGGAGTTCCCAACAAACCAATCAAAATGGAAGGCACTGCCAAAAGTGCCAACGGTAGAGTCATTGTCCACGGCGACTCATGAGGAGAATCGCTATGATGCCCGTGGGAGTCATGGGAATCATGGTGTTCACTAGTTGCCGCCAATTCTCCTTTTTTCATTGCCCCAGGCCCAAAATTCGGGACTGGTTCTTCTGACTCTAATTCCAGGACAATTGTCGCTGCCGCCTTCTTGAGTTTTTGCTTGATTTTCTCGTCATTACCCCGGAATTCGCCTTCAAATGTCGAGAAATACATTCTAAACATATAGAAAGCGGTAATCCCGGCAGTTAGCCAGCCAATCAACCAGAGGAGTGGGTTAGCCTCAAAAGCCTTCCCCAGAATTTCATCTTTTGACCAGAAGCCAGCAAAGGGCGGAATACCAGAAATTGCCAAGCAACCAATCAAGAAGGTAATTGCCGTCACGGGCATATACTTCCGTAGACTCCCCATCAAGCGCATATCTTGCGCTAAGGCGGGGTCGTGACCGACAACACCTTCCATGCCGTGAATTACTGAACCTGAACCCAAGAACAGCATCGCCTTAAAATAGGCGTGGGTCATCAGGTGAAATAGTCCAGCACTGTAAGCACCGATTCCCATTGCCATCACCATGTAACCAAGTTGGGAAATGGTGGAGTAAGCCAAGCCCTTCTTAATATCGTTTTGGGTAATGGCAATGCTAGCCCCCAAAAATGCGGTAAACGCCCCAGTAAAAGCAATCACGCTCATTGCTGCTGGAACGTGTTCAAATACTGGGTACATCCGGGCAATCAGGAAAACACCTGCTGCCACCATTGTTGCTGCATGGATTAAGGCAGAAATTGGGGTGGGGCCTTCCATCGCATCTGGTAGCCAGACGTGGAGGGGGAATTGGGCAGATTTGGCTACTGGCCCCAAGAAAACTAAAATCGCAAACAGGACAGCGAGAAAATTGCTGATCGAGCCTGATTCTACCAGTTGGGATAGGCGATCGCCGATGACATTAAATTCAAAGCTTCCTGTTGCCCAGAACAGCCCTAAAATGCCGAGTAACAGACCAAAGTCACCCACGCGGTTGGTCACAAATGCTTTTTGAGCGGCATCGGCTGCTGACTTGCGATCGTACCAAAAGCCGACCAGCAAGTAAGAACACATCCCCACCAATTCCCAGAATATATAAATCTGTACTAGGTTGGGGCTGAGTACCAGACCTAACATTGAAGAGCCAAACAAACTGAGATAAGCATAAAACCGCACGTAACCGGGATCGTGAGCCATGTAGCCATCGGTGTAAACCATGACTAAGAAGGCGACCGTTGTCACAATCACCAGCATTAGGGCTGTCAGGTGGTCAATAGTGTAGCCCATGTTCAGGTGAAAATTACCTGCTGCTGCCCACTCCAAGGTGCGGATATAAGTCGCGTGTCCTTGAATTTGACTCCACAACAAGGCAAGCGACAGCCCCATAGCTGCTCCCATTAGGGAGATAATCACCACAGCGTTAAGCTGCCGTAAGCGGTTTGTCACCTGATTCAACGAGATTAACCCTAGACCGACCAGCATTGCCCCAAAAAGAGGTAATACCGGAATCAGCCAGGCATACTGATAGATTACTTCCATCACTGACGCCTACTTTTAGAATTCTTAACTAGCGTGTCGGAACTGTTAATAATTGTGACACACACCCTTTAGGATAAAATAACCCACCCAAGGCTGATTGGGTGGGGTGTTAAGCATGGTTTTAGATTTGCAAAGAATAGCTCTGAGTGCTGAGTGCCCACTCCTGAGTTTAATTATTACTCACGACTGGGGACTCTCTTCAGGCTGACCGATACTCTAAGTCCACTGTTTTTGAACTTTTGTAGATTTTGGGGTAACTGCTGTAGCTGGCTTTAATCTCTTCTAAAGCTAGACGTAAATCTTCTCTGCCGCGAAAGCATTCCAAGCGATGGCGAATAATGCCATTTTCAATCAATAGTAAAGTGGGTAGTGATTTTAGCCTATAAGTAGTAGACAATTTAAAATTTTGATCGGCGTTAACCCCAACTAATTTAATTTCCTCCCCGCATTGGGCTTGAAATTCCAACAACAGTGGGTGGATAATCCGACACAAGCCACACCAAGGTGCTTCAAAATTAACTAAAACAGGAATAGGAGATTCTAAAACTTCTTGAGTAAATGTCTGCTCACTAACCGACAACACCATGACACCTCTTGGATTATAAGGTTTTTATATCAAACTACCTATCGGCACCCAATTAAATAGTGCTGAGTTCCGAGTCCTGTTAGCGGTAGCTAGGGTTTAGCCCATGCTGAGTAGAAATCCCTAACTTTAGTTAGGGGATTGAATGAGGAACTCGTTTCTTTTCCTTTTAGAGTCAAGTGGGGGCGCTTTCAGGAACCAAATCTCAGGACACAGAATAATTAATTAGGCAAAAATTGAGCGCGTTGATGTATCTCTGATAAAAAAGCCAGCGCGACTTTCACGGTGGCTTTTTTGGAATGTTAAACTCCTGATTGCCGTCTTTACCTGGGAATTTGACTGAATCTGCCACTTACTCCCAAGGAAAAGCAACTGACCAACAACTACCAATCTAAAATCTTAAGGTGAGTGAACAGACCTCCACTAATTGATGTTTTAACTTATCGTACATTGATTTGGGGGCAATTGATAAGCTGAAATTCTCATTTATTTGGGATTTTCTGCTGACACTGGGGATCACCTAAAATTACCATTTTATACTACTAGTTGCTTCCAGTAACAGAGGATGCGACCACCAAAGCAAAGCGATAAAAATGGCAACTCCCAAATAGGCAGGGCGGAGAAATTCCTGCCATTTGATAGATTGACGTCCGTCAATAATTGCTTTGAAGGGAATAATTGAAGTTCGTTGTTTGGCAATTTCAAAGGCTTCCCCATAGCGATGCCAGAGGCGGCGATCGCCGTGCCAAACCCCAAATAAGTGATGCAACACCAATCCAATGGAAGTTACAAGGGTGAAGGTAGTACCCAGCCAGAGAGTATGGGCAACACACCAAATTATTTGTCCCACCATCTGGGGATGACGGGTAATCCGAATAATTCCTGTTTCGTAAAGATGAACTTGGGGCTTTTGAATAGCAGCAATTTCTAGTAGATTGAAGGTAGCAGGATATAAAAACAAAAACGAGATCGCTGACAGCAGCCAAACAAATTCTCGCACTCCTAGCACCCCTTGTACCTGCCAAAGTTGCAAACCATCATAGCGGTGCCCAAAAAAGTAAATAATTAATATCACAGCTAACGGTAGGCTAACTAATGCAAAGAGAATACGATAAAGCCTTGGGCCAATGTATTTTTCGGCCCTTGGACGTAAAGCAGCGCCTCCACTGTGAGCGATCGCAAAAGCTATTTGTAACCCCAGTATGACAAAATGACTAGGTGTCAACCAAGAAATCAGCAGCATATACACGAGTGAAATAATTTAAAGAAAATGGAACTCAGTACAACCAATACCACAAAGTATTCAAAAGGAGACTTTAGTCGAGATGTTGTGCTAATGTCTTTTTCGAGTCAAGCCTTCAAGTTTAATATGCAACAAATCATGACTGGCTAATTGCTGCCAAACCTGATTTGTTGTGTGCATCCGCTCCTTTTAAAGTTTGTGGTTTGAGCCTTATGTCTGACCTTCCTTTCACTTTAGATCAGTTACGTATTTTAAAAGCGATCGCTCAAGAAGGAAGCTTCAAGCGTGCCGCCGATAGTCTTTACGTCTCCCAACCTGCCGTCAGCTTGCAAGTCCAAAATCTCGAACGGCAGCTAGATGTCCCCTTATTCGACCGGGGAGGACGACGCGCCCAATTAACCGAAGCCGGGCATCTACTCCTCAGCTACGGCGAAAAAATCCTCAGTCTGTGTCAGGAAACCTGCCGCGCGATCGAGGATTTACAAAATCTCCAAGGCGGTACTTTGATTGTCGGTGCTTCTCAAACTACTGGCACTTATCTTTTGCCCAGAATGATCGGGATGTTCCGACAAAAATATCCCGATGTGGCAGTGCAATTACACGTCCACTCCACTAGGCGAACTGCTTGGAGTGTCGCTAACGGACAAGTTGATCTGGCAATTATCGGCGGTGAAATTCCTGGTGAACTATCAGAATCTTTAGAAGTTCTTCCTTACGCTGAAGACGAACTAGCGCTGATTCTACCTATCTTTCATCCCTTTGCCAAACTTGAAAAAATCCACAAAGAAGACCTATATAAATTACAATTCATTGCCCTAGATTCCCAATCGACTATCCGCAAAGTAATTGACCAAGTGCTATCACGCTGTGAGATTGATACCAGACGTTTTAAGGTTGAAATGGAATTGAATTCCATTGAAGCAATTAAGAATGCTGTGCAATCTGGTTTGGGGGCTGCCTTTGTCTCAACTAGTGCGATCGCTAAAGAGTTACAAATGGGCGTTCTGCACTGCGTCAACATTGAAGGCGTCGTCGTCAAACGAACACTGTGGCTGATTTTTAATCCTAATCGTTATAGATCCAAGGCCGCAGAAGCTTTTAGTCGGGAAATTTTACCCCAGTTTGCTAACCCTGGATGGAATCAAGATGTGTTAATATTGGCACAAAAAAGCATGGTGGTAACTACCTTGGATGGAGCAACTCCCATCTCATCCGGCGAAGGCTAAAATCAGGTCACAAATAATTCGTAATTCGTAATTCGTAATTATTAACCTATCGGTGTTCCTGCCGGGTGTCATAGGCAAGCCGGAGGTGTGACACCAGGAAAAACTCTCCTGTTCTTGATGAATAAATTTAGTTGGTCTGTAACCTGAACTAATTACGAATTACGTTAGCGACCTCTCCCTACAGCCCTTCTCCTAAAGGAGACGCTACGCGAACGGGCATCCTACGGCAGGCGTTAGCCTCTCCCTTTGGGAGAAGGGGAGACGCAATCATGCGAATGAGCGTCATTATCAATTACGAATTATTTTGAATAGTGACTAATCACGAAAATGGAAGTTTATTGCACTCGTCCACGTTGTCCACGCCCAAAAAACTATTTTGTCGATTTAGATGATATTACGACGCTGAGAACAATGCAGCAGAAGTATTGTACTACCTGCGGTATGCCACTGATGTTAGATGGTCGATATGTGACAACGAAGCTGCTAGGAAGGGGTGGGTTTGGAGCAGCATTTTTGGCACGCGATCGCCGAATACCAGGAATGCGTCAATGCGTAGTTAAGCAGTTTCAACCAGCAGGAAATTTAAGCTCAACTCAATTGCAACAAGCACAGTTAATGTTTGAGAGAGAGGCAGAAGTTTTAGCACAACTTGGTAACGATCATGAGCAAATTCCTGACTTGTTTGCCTTCTTTCCAGTGATAGTTAATAGCTTGCAACCAGGAGAGCAAGACCAATTTTTTTACTTGGCACAAGAATACATTGATGGGCAAAACTTAGAGGAAGAATTAGTTCAAAATGGCAAATTCTCTGAACAGCAAGTTATGGAGGTGCTGCAAGAAATCCTGAAGGTGCTAAAGTTTGTCCATCACAGAGGCATTATCCATAGAGACATCAAACCTTCTAATATAATGCGTCGTCGTGATGGTAAACTTTTCTTACTAGACTTTGGCGCAGTCAAGCAAGTAACAAACGCTGCACTCGGTTCTGCGGCATCTTCCACAGGAATTTATTCTATGGGATTTGCACCGCCGGAACAGATGGCTGGGGGTCAAGTATTCCCATCTACAGACTTATACGCGTTGGCTGTAACTCTTATTACTTTGTTAACAAATCAGGAAGCAATTCAACTATTTGATGCCTATAGTAACCAGTGGAAATGGCGATCACAAGTGACTATTAACCCTCACCTTGCTGACATTTTAGACAAGATGCTGCTACCTGCTCCCAATCAGCGCTTCCAGTCAGCCCAGGAGGTTCTAGATGCACTTAACTCACAGGCGGCTCAAGCCACTACACAACTCAATTCGCCTTCTGTAACACTTCCGCCACAACCACCCAAAGGTTCTAGTCCCGTCGTCCCCCGCCGTCCACCAACTCAACCAGCGTTTTCCACACTGGAATTATTGGGTGGGGCGGCATTTAGTGGATTTGAGGGTGCATTGATTGCGATCGCGCTCTTCAGTCTCATAAAATCACCAATACCTACTTTGATTATTTCCGCCCTGATTTTAGGTATACTAATTTTTGCTCAAACCCGGCGGTGGATTGAAAAGTTCGATTTATTAATTATTCCGACAATTAGTTTAATTATTATTTTTTTTGCCTCCTTTTTACAAGGGGGTCTTGGTATTCAGACAGTAGTTGTTTTAGCCGTTGCAGCAGGCTTAGTAGCCATTTCACTAACAGCCGTATTTCGACTTATTTATAAATTATTATCTCTCTTACTTTAAAAAACTCCTGCTGCTAACAGCCACCTATGTCTCACAAAAACGAAACACTTAGTCTTTTCTTAGCCGTTGTCATCACTATTGGCTTAATCTTTGGTGGCTTATGGTTTTTTATGGAACGGTGGGCGCAATTAAGTGGAACTGTTACTAAACCTTCGGAAACTGGCAACACAAGTAATCCCCTAAACCAGTTTGTCAACAAATGTAACGTGGCAAATCTCCCAGAGGGGACATTCAACTATGGTGGTAGTACAACTTGGGCACCCATCCGTAAAGAGGCAGACTCCGTACTGCAAAAACTTTGCCCTCGCTTTGTTTTACGCTACACTCAACCTCCATCAGGTGAACCAGGATCTGGAACTGGGATTCGGATGTTGATAGATAATCAACTAGCTTTTTCTCAATCTTCTCGCTCAGTTAAAGCTGAAGAAAATACAGAAGCTAAACAAAAAGGATTTAGTTTGAAAGAAATTCCGGTGGCGATTGATGGAATTGCGATCGCAGTTAACCGCAATCTCAACATCCCTGGCTTAACTGTCGCCCAACTCAAAAACATCTACACAGGCAAGATTACCAACTGGCAAGAAGTCGGTGGGCCAAATTTACCAATTACAGTCTACTCTCGCAGCAAAGAAGCTGGGGGTACAGCCGAGTTTTTTGTCGAAAATGTTTTAAATAAAGAGAATTTTGGTGCAAACGTTAGTTATATTGACACCACCACGGAAGCGGTACGAAAAGTAGCTGCAAGTCCTGGCGGAATTTACTATGCTTCTGCCCCAGAGGTCGTACCCCAGTGTACGATTAAGTCCATACCACTAGGGCGCACAAGCGGTCAATTTGTGCCTCCCTACCAAGAACCCTTTATACCTCCATCTGAATGTCCTAATAAACGTAATCAGTTGAATAGTCAAGCATTTCGGAGTGGAGACTATGCAATTACCCGCAATTTATTTGTAATCGTTAAACAAAATAATCAAGATCAGCAAGCTGGAGAAGCTTATGCAAATTGGCTGCTGACACCTCAAGGTCAAGAACTGATCGAAAAAGCTGGATTTGTTAAACTTAAATGATCAAAGTGGTTGGATTTAGCAAAATAATCAAATTAGGACTTACGCAAAAACTCTCTTAAACTCTTATTTCTCAGTGTTCTCTGCCTCTGGAGTAGTTCGTTTTTTATCTCAATACCTAAGTTCTACAAATAATAAACATTTTTACTTTATTCAAATTTGTTCATGTCCCAAAAGAATGAAACCACAATTTTAGCCTTGGCTCTGTTACTGACAGTTGGAATAATTGGCGGTGGTTTTTGGTGGTTTACTAACAACTCTGGTTTCAAACTTGGTAATACTCCAAATCAGGAGACAGGCAGCAATCTATCCTTACAAGACCGGATTAGTTTTGGGGAAAAATCCTTGACTCCTGGCGACATTTCTCCAGTTAAAAAAGCGGGAGTACAGGCGATCGCTGCTAAAAGTTATGATCAGGCGATCGCCAATTTCACAGCTGCCCTAAAACTCAACCGTAACGATCCAGAAGCGTTGATCTTTCTTAACAATGCCCGAATCAAATCTTCAAAGAGCTACACCATTGTGGCTTCTGTACCAATAGGCACTGACCCCAATACTTCTTTAGAAGTTTTACGTGGTATCGCTCAAGCCCAAAATGAAATTAATACCTCTGGAGGAGTCAAAGGAGTGCCGTTGAAGGTAGGGATAGCTAACGACAACGACAATCCAGAAATAGCCAAGCAAATCGCTTCCAGCCTAGTCAGCAATTCAGAAGTATTAGGTGTAGTTGGGCCGATTACTAGCGATTCTACCTTAGCCGCAGGTACTATTTATACTTCTGGACAACTTGTAGCAATTTCCCCTAGCAGCACATCTGTAAAAATTTCTAACTTTAGCCGCTACGTTTTTCGCACGGTTCCCAGTGATTTTATCGCTGCTAGAAGTTTGGCTAACTATATGGTGAAAACCTTGCAGAAAAAAAATGCCGCAGTTTTCTTTAATTCTCAGAGTAACTATAGCCAGTCTTTAAAGTCTGAGTTTGTTTCATCTGTTTTGCTGGAGGGTGGACAGGTATCCAGCGAATTTGACTTATCCAAGGTGGATTTTAGTGCGGCTAAAAGTATAGAAGAAGCAACTAAACAAGGTGCAGAAGTGTTGATGTTAGCTGCTAACACTGAAACTTTGGATAAAGCGCTGCAAGTAGTTCAGATTAACCAGAAACGGTTAATTCTGCTCTCTGGAGATGATGTTTACACCACCAAAACTTTAGAAATTGGCAGACAGCAAGCTGCGGGGATGATACTAGCAGTTCCCTGGCATATTGATGGCGATCCCAAGTCAAATTTTCCCCAGAGATCCCGGCAGTTGTGGGGCGCTGATGTGAGTTGGCGAAGCGCCCTCAGCGATGATGCCACTGTAGCTTTGATTGCGGCATTAGAACGCAATCCCACGCGATCTGGAGTCCAACAAGCACTAACTTCCTCTGACTTTTCTGCCACTGGCGCTTCTGGTACAATTCGGTTTTTAGCATCAGGCGATCGCAATGCGCCAGTCCAACTTGTAAAAATCGTTCCTGGTCATCGCGCGGGCGCTGATTTTGACTTTGAACCAGTGCGATAATCAGCTAGGACTTACGCACGAGTTACGGAATAACGAACCGCAGAGGCGCAGAGGACACGGAGAGAAGTCGGAGCGGCAGCTTCCGCCGTTAGCGTAGCGGTAGCGAGTCCGCGAGCGTCTCTGAACTTCGGTGGAAATCGGAGTTTGAGAGATATTTTGCGTAAGTCCTATCAGCAATAAAAAATTAAAAATTAACCAATAGTTAACCTGGAAAAACTCTCAACATGGGAAATTCAGCTTTATGGGCAATACTTTCGCTTCTTTACGAGTATTGGCATAGAGCAAACCTAAGATTTTACACGCTTGTTTTTGCCATCAGGCAAAAAACTGAGCCAATAAAATCCTGTATGGTTAGTGAGAAATCCGGGTAATACTGCCCTGACTATTTAATAAACTTTGCCTTTCCTTAACTTGTCATTAATTTTCACGTAACAAAATACAGAAGTGGGGATTTTTAGCAGCTGGTGAGGTAGTGCAGTCTTGAGGTTTTTTCAAGTGAGTAACTGCCGAACCCAGACGGCTAATGGACAAGTGGTTTAATACCTTGTCCCTTGTGGGGAAAATCAAGAATTAAGAGCAAAATTATGCTGAATACAACACCTTTAAAAAGGTTATCGCAAGCAACCGCAGTACTTGGTTTCGCTATGCTTGCAGTTATTGGCACAGATCCTGCTCAGGCTGTCAATTTGAAAACATTTAATATTTCGGGAAATTTTGCTCCTACGCCTCTTGATGGTTCAGTAGGGCTACCTGTGAATTTAGCAAATGGTTCTTTTAATGGGACTTACACAGTAGATGTGGATCAATTACCCGCTTCTAGTTCTTTTGTAGATTTGACAAGTTGGACTATCAACTTAGTCAATGACAATACTATTTTACGAACATTATCCAACAGTTTGCCTGGCAATACAGCTTACATTCAAGAGAACATACTTGCTTTTGCAGACGCAGGCTTATTGAGAGGAGAAAATAATAACTTGTACAGTTTGGAACTGTATTCTGATAGCAATTTCACAGGTACGGGTAGTACCAATGATGGGAAATTTTTGGACAACAGCGACCTTGGAAGTGTCCAAAGCTCCGGCATTACTGAGGTTACTTTCGCTAAAAGTGAGGCTGTTCCTGAACCTCGAACTTTTGCTGGAGCAGCAGTTGTTGCTACTATCGGTTTCTGGCTGAAAAGAAAGCAAAAAGCTTAAATAGCGGCATAATTTTGCTTTTGCTCAACGGGATTAAGTTTTGGTTAATTTCGGAACCAATAAAGCACAGCTTAACCAAAATACCTATTTTAAATTAATCAAACGCTTGCGGTATCTGAATCCTAATTACGAATTCCGCATAGCGATATTACCTGGATAGAAATTACCAAGGAGATGTGCTTTGAAACGATTTACAAAGTTCTATTTTGCTCTGACATTCTTGCTAGTACCGTCGATTTTTCTCGGCTCGGCGATCGCAGAGGATTCCTCTCCACACGAAGCATCGCCAGCAAACTCAACCGTCACAACTCAGCCAAATGCAGCGCCAGACGTGGCGCGATACTTAAATGATCCGCACAAGGAACCCAATCTGCCACCGAAATTGCTCAGAAGACTGCTTCAAGAGCGGATCAAGTACGTCTTCGTAATCTTTAACGAGAACCACTCTTTCGACAACGAGTATGGCACGTTGCCCGGTGTTAACGGACTCTACTCAGATGGACAAAAGCCTCGTGACCCAAAGAAAACGCCGGGCTTCACCCAGACCTACACGGATGCTAACGGCATGACCGTCACGGTTCAGCCATTTCGGATTGGGACTGAGCAGAACGCGACTGTCGTTGACAGCGTTGACCACTCGCACACCGGACTGGCAACCAAGCTGCACGTTGTAGACGGCAAGCCACAAATGGATCAGTTCGTCTACGACGAGTACACGCGCTTCGCGTCCAAGGGTGGAGCCGCCAATATTGCTGAGGGCAAGCAGTTTGCGCGTCTAGTCATGTCGCACATCGACTGCGACACCATTCCATTCTTCTGGAAGTGGGCTAGTCGCTTCACGGTCTTCGACAACATCTTTGCAACCGAAGACACGCCCTCAACCCCGAATGCAGTGGCGATGATCGCGGGACAGGCGGGTGAAACTCAGTGGGTGAAGCACGGTTCGAGCGGTAAATCTTACACCGTGGGTAGCCACACGGGGACGACGCAGGGTGTACCCCTGGTCAACGACCCACAGCCATTCTATGGCTCCCAGTTCGACACAACGACGAACAACAAGCAACCTGCTGGCACGAAAGAGAGCTACGCCGATAACAACATCGCCTCGAACCTGACCTTCGCCAGTCTGCCGCTCACCTTCCAGGGGCGCAATATTCGGTCGGTCTTAGCTGGCAACAGGAATCCTTTATTCGATCTAGCCGATATCCAGCAGGATATCCCCTATATCCAGAAACTCCGAAGTGAGCCTGTCAATTGGCGCTGGTATCAAGAAGGCTACAATCTCGAACCGACGGATACCAAGGGGATCGCTTCCCACAATGCCTATGTTACCCATCACAACGGCGCACAGTATTTCGGCTATATCGCCAACACGCCGGAGGTGAGCAAAAACCTCCGCGGACTTGGTGACTTATTTAGCGACATCGCCAAAGATACCCTGCCCAAAGGCGGCGTGTTCTACATTCGTGGCGGCTACACCAACCAGCAGGGTTTGAAGCCACCGATCACGAACCCCAACACGCCTGCGGATGAGATCGCCGCGATTAATGCGGCAAAGTCGGGCGATGACGACCATCCGGGCTACACCGATCGCCAACTCAGCGAGGGGATGGCGGCCAGGGCGATCAATGCGATCGCCTCAAATCCAAAGCTTTGGCAGCAGAGTGCTATTATCATTACCTACGACGAGTCCGATGGCTTCTACGACCATGTGCCACCGAGGATCTTGTCCTATGGCCCTGACGGGTTGCCACTCTCCCGTGGTGTCCGTGTGCCGTTGATCCTAATCTCACCCTACGCGCGGACGCACGCTGTCTCCCACGTCGAGGGCGACCACAACTCGGTGATCGAGACGATCAACACGATCTTTAATTTGCCTGCCCTTGCTAGCCTGCCTGATGAGGCACAGGCACTCGCTGCTGGTAACTCCCCGGAGTTCAACAAGTTCGGGCCGCCAGGATTTCAGCAGAAGTACCTCGGCCCACGGGACATCAATTCGCCAATCACCGACAGCCTGCTGTCGGGCTTCGATCCGAAGCGTCTGCTCGGTATCTCACCGCCACTACCAGCCTCCTTTGCGAAGATTCCAGATAGCGTTGTAAATACACTACCCCACTACGGTGGGCAAGGCTGCCGAGCGATCGGAATCACGCCGGAGGACAAGCGCCAGGGGATAGTCAACAAAATCCCCAAGGGCTTTAACCCACTACCAAGCACTTATCCAGTGGCTAACCCTTAAATAATTCGTAATTCGTAATTCGTAATTAAGTTTTGTGACGGGGATTTAGCGCAAAGTGCGGTCTTGGGGTCTCCCCAAGAGGAGCAATTTTGTAAGACAGACCCCGACCCAAAACTTACCGGTTCAATAACCGGGGGACTTAAACCCACGGTACTCGGTTAAAGACATGAGTGCTGAGTCCTGAGTAAAGAAGTGAGATTCTCCACTCAGTACTCGGAACTCAGCACTCTTCGTATCCCCGTTTTTCGACATTCCCTGAGGAGAATTCATGCGCTTTGTGTTAGTCTTGCTGACTCTACTTGGTATCTGCGGCTCGATTTCCCCCGCTCAGGCGGGTTCGGTCATCAAACGTGTCAAGGAACACAATGTGGTTCGCTGTGGCAGCGTCGAGCGGACAGGTTTGGCAACTGAAGCCGATTCAGGTGGCTGGAGTGGTCTAAACGTCGATGTCTGTCGTGCGATCGCCGCTGCCGTGCTGGGATCTTCTGACCGCATCGAATATCATCAGTACGAGACACCGAAGGACTTCGACGCTGTGCGTAACCAGCAGGATGACGTATACTTTCTCACAGGATCAGAAATTAACGAGCAGAAGCTGGCCGGTAAGGTGCTGCCAGGCCCGACAGTCTTCGTAGAATCCCATGCGGTGATGGTGGCATCAACCTCGGCTGCACACCACCTCAGCGACCTGGCCGGAGAAAGCATCTGCTTCATGATTGGCAGTTCGGTCGAGCGGAGCCTCACAGCTTACTTCGGTGCGCTCCACAAGAATTGGTTCCGTCGGGCATTCTCTGAGGACGGGGAAATGATCGATACATACAATGTGCAAAATTGCCACGCGATCGCTGGTGAAATCACGACCCTTGCAAATATCCGCCTCGACTCTGGGGTGAACCGATTATCAAGCCGCATCCTCCCGGAGTCGCTGACGACCTTTCCGGTGATCGCTGCGACCGGAACCGAGGACGCTCAGTGGTCGGCGATCGTCGCGTGGACAGTGCATACATTGATCAACGCCGAAAGACCGGAAACACCCTGGTATGCAGGCGGTGCTGGGGCGATGCCGATTTCTGCACCAGAACTCGGTCTTGATCAGGAGTGGCAACGCCGAGTTCTCACATCTGTAGGTAACTATGGCGACATCTTTGATCGCCATCTGGGGAAAGGCTCACTACTCAAGCTCGATCGCGAATTAAATGCGAACCATTTCCGAGGAGGACTTCTTCTAAGCCCGTTCCTCGAATAATTTCAACCAAGAATAAATGTCTTTAATTTTGAATTTTGAATTTTGAATTGTTAATATACCTTGGCTTTTAAAATAGTCAGAAGTGAGGATTTTTGACACTCCCAGCCCTAAAGGGACAGGGATTCTTAAAGAGTCCAAACCTGAACTTTCAATGGTGCTGGCAAAAACACCCTAGACACTCAAACCAACTATTTTTCAATGCTGTCAGAATTCGTTAATAAAACACCCGTTCTCCAAATACAATCTCAAGTAGCAAGCACCTATCAAGTCAAGCACTTGTATTGAATGGACGCACGGGTAATTTACTATGTCCCAAAAAAACGAAATACCTATTCTTGTCTTATCCATCGTAATCACGGTCGGGCTAGTAGCTGGCGGTTTTTGGTGGTTCAGCAGAAAGTCTGGTCTTGAGCTAAATACAATTAATTCTGCTAGCAACAAAACGCCCCAAACTACATCAGAACAACCTAGTGGCAAGACTTTTATCTCAGTACAGGATGTTCCTACAGGATTATTCAATTACGGAGGCAGTACATCTTGGGCACCGATTCGACTAGTAGTTGATCGAGCAATTCAGGCGGCGCGACCAGAGTTTCGGCTGCGTTATGTAGAACCCAGCAATGCATCTCCTGGTTCTGGTACTGGTATCCAGTCGTTGATAGACGGTCAACTAGCTTTTGCCCAGTCCTCCCGACCAGTTTTAGATCAGGAATTAAGCCGTGCCCAGCAGCGTGGGTTTAGTTTGAAACAAATTCCTGTGGCAATTGATGGTTTAGCGATCGCAGTTAACCCCAGTCTCAACATCCCAGGACTAACGATAGACCAGTTAAAGTCAATTTACACAGGCAAAATCAATAATTGGAGCCAGGTGGGCGGCCCCAATATTCCGATTAAGCCCTATTCTCGCCACATTGCTGATGGCGGTACGGTTGAGCTTTTTGTCCAAGACATCTTGGGTGGTCAAGCTTTCAGTTCCAATGTGGAATTTATCTCCACAACCACCCAAGCCTTACAAAAATTGGCTGGTAGTCCTGGTAGTATCTATTACGCTTCTGCCCCAGAGGTGATTCCTCAATGCTCAATCAAAGCCTTGCCGTTGGGGCGGACGCAAGGGACATATATTGCTCCCTACCAAGAACCTTCTGTCCTCCCGTCGGAATGTCCTGGTAAACGAAACAAATTGAACATTGAGGCTTTCCAATCAGGAAAATACCCGATTACCCGTAATCTGTTTGTGGTGGTCAAACAGAATGGTCAGAGTGAGCAGCAAGCAGGTGTCGCTTACGCCAACTTACTGCTGACTGAACAGGGACAGGAACTGATTACCCAAGCTGGGTTTGTCAAAATTCGCTGACACCTGCGATGCACTCAAGACAGAGTGGCGGAAATCGCCGCTCTGAACTGTACTTTAACCAGCTCTATTAATTGACTCTGCTGGCAAGCATATTAGATTATCGCCTTGAGTCAGGATTAAGCCACGTTGACGCAGCTTCCCCATCAAGCGGGTGACGGTTACACGAGTGGAACCAATCGCGCTACCAATTTGGGCATGGGTGAGGGGAAAAGGCAGACAATAACCGCGAATCACATCAGGATCAGTGTCGCTCATTGCTGGCTCTCCATATTCCTCAATTAACAATGTGAGAAATCCTAAGAGTCGGTCAATTGTGCGGCGTTGTCCCAAGGCACTCAGCCACAGTAGCTTACGCTGGTGCTGATACCTAAAGGCATCCATAACTTCACGACGGAAGTGGGGCCAATTGTCTAGGTCGTGCCAATACATCCACAGCACCGCAGTTTGATCAACATGGGCGTAAGCCTGGAGTGTGAATGGTGATTGGGCAACAATTTCAAATGGCTGTCCCGCTCCCACAAAACCCAAGAACGCTTCTTCTGGGGTTCTGTTAATTCGTCGAGACGTTAGCTGACTAGCAGTTGCACTAACTTGTGCGGTTCCTACCATGCGGATCGCACCCCTTTGTACCAAATATAGCAATCCAGGCCGGGCTGGAATGCGTTCATCTTTACTAAAGGTGCGGCAGCGGTAGTGTTCTTGAGCCCAGTCAAGAATGCGTTGCCAAGTCAAAAAAGGCCGTGATGCCTCAGAAAAGGAGGATTGAGATTGCATAGGTAACAAAGAGCGTTCGGCTGAAAACAAAGACGTGTAAATAAAAAGGTGCAAGGAGTGTCTTTGTGTTGGCGAGGCAGGCTTAACGCCTAACAGCGCCAGCCAATCCAAAGAATAGAAAGCAAATTACTCTCTACTCTTTTGTTATACTTCCTACTGTACAATGATGGTAGTAAAATTTACTTACTATTCATCGATTATTCATTAAATTTTATCCTCCTCTCATTTTTCTTCATATAGATTAGATTTATACCCCAAGATAGATGACAGAAAATTAATAACCATATATTACATGGTGATTTCAGTAAAATTACGTGCGTGATAAATTACTATTCAGCAAATATACGTCAATAGAACAGCTAATATATAGCTATTTAATAAATTCGATAAGTATTAGTACTTATGCAATAGAGAATATATGCATAAAAGAGGAAAAAAAACTTCTATATAAAGGTAGAGATTATAGTAAAGTTTTGTATATCTCAGGTGTAGCCCTGCGACTTTCAAAATCTCAGAATCGAAAAGCTATGGAGTTTGCTAGTGCGATCGCCTCAGATATATCAGGGATCTGTGGTGACGTTTTTAGCATCCAAATAGTTCCCCCTGGTTGGATACATTTTGAATTGACTCATTCCACGTTAGCGACTTGGTTACAAAGTCTGGTAGTCGGGAGTTCAGGGGGAGGAGGGGGAGATGAGGGAGATGAGGGAGATGAAGGGACAATTGATCCCCAATGCCCCATGCTCAATGCCCCATGCCCAATGCCCAATGCCCAATACCCAATGCCCAATGCCCCATGCCCAATGCCCAATTTGTTGTTTGCTGTTCAATATGCTCATGCACGCTGCTGTTCGCTAGTGCTTCTGGCTCACCGAGAGGGATTGATTAAACTTAGAGAACCAGTTCCAAATAGTAGTCCAGCATTTTGGAGTGTTATCGCCCCCAACCCCATACCTTGGCTCAATAGTGATGGTACACTGCGACTAAATCACCCAGATGAGCGTCGTCTAATTGCCCAGTTAGTACAAGTGGTAGACAACATAGAGTGCCCTGATGTTGGCAGTTCTGTGAAATGGGAAAAAGTAGCGCTGAATTTGAGCCAAGCTTTTGAAAAGTTCTGGTCTAATTGCCGGATTTGGGGTGAGGTGAAAATTACCTCACCAGAGGTAGCCCAAGCCAGACTTGGATTGCTCATGGCTACTCAGTCAGTATTAAGATTTGTGCTAGAGGAAAACTTGGGGGTTTTTGCGCCCTTGGAGTTATAAGTCAGTAATGTTGCTTAGTACAGCATTTCCGAAATTCGGAGTTTTTTTAAACGCTGAGGGACGCTGAGGGAAGCGCAGAGGGGAGGCAGCGCGTTGCGGGGGCGGAGGAGTTTGTAGCGACTGCCGTCGCGCTGAGAATTCGCTATGAACTTATAAAATTCTGTGCTTAGGCAGAAAATAAAAACTTTTATCACAGCTATTGACTCAATGCATCACCTCGGCTACATTAACAAGTGTGTGAGGAGCGAACCAGCAGGGGCACCGAGACGAAACACGGCCAGTCGTCGGTGTCCTTTCTGATTTATATGGGTTAGGTTTGAAAAAGTACTTTCACTAGAGCAAAAACTTTTCAATTGCTACTGCTGCTCCGTCTTGCTCTACACTAGGAGCTACCCACTGCGCGATCGCTTGCACTCCTGCTGGTGCGTTACCCATAGCTACACCAAGTCCAACATACTCCAGCATTTCCACATCATTGAAGTTATCGCCAATCGCCATAACGTTGGCTATCTGTAATCCCAGCAATTCTTCGGCTAGGTAACGCACAGCAGTTCCCTTATTCACAAAGGCGTTAGTTGCTTCAAAAAAGGTAGCAACAGATGTTGTCAGATAAAGTTCAGCAGGTGTGTATTGGCGGCGCAAATTCCCCAATAGCTTGTCGATTACATCAGTGTCATCAGACAAAGCAAGAATTTTTGTCGGTTCATTCGTTAAGGTTTGGCGCAAATCACCCACGGGAATCGGGATAACACCAGAACGTTCTGCATAAATTTGGGTTTCTCTAGTTAACTCACGGACGTATAGCTGATCATTGATGTAAAAGTGGACAGATAGAAGCGATCGCAATTCAGGTTGTTCAAAATAGTCGATTAGCTGGTGGGCAATTTCCCTGGAAACAACCCAATGGCGATGAATTTTTTGGGTGATCGGGTCTTGAATCCAGGCTCCCTGATAGGCCATTAATGGTAGAATAGAGCCGATTTCTTGGTGGAAGTGCAAGGCGGAACGATACATTCGACCTGTAGCGATCGCCACTTGAATTCCTCGTGTTTGGGCGGCAATAATAGCTTGCTTTACACCTGTACTGACGGTGTTAGACTCTCCAGCGATCGTGCCATCTATATCCAAAACTAATAGTTTAATGTCTTTTGCAGCAGCCTGATGATCAGTAGATGCCAAATGTGTGGCAGATGCTTTCTGCATAATTTCCTAGATTTTAAGTTCCACTAAGAGAAGTCCTAAGTTGAGTATTATATTGAATGTCTACGGATGTCCATGATTTAGATAGCAGTAGTAGAAAAAATTAGTTATCCCTGCCAAAAGTTGGTTCTAGCTTCCGTACAAAAGCTGCAAATACGTAGACATCACTTTGTCTAAAATTATGTGCAGGAGCAATTGGTACGCAAAAACTGCGCTATTGTCGCCAAAGTCAAGCTGAACAAGCATCTTAAATTGCTAACTATGTGACAAAGCTTCTGGCTAAAATAGGTCTATGTCTGAAACTTTCACTTCTGCAACCGCAACACGCCCCACGTTCATCCTCGTCGATGGACACTCCCTCGCTTATCGTTCATACTTTGCGTTCGCTAAAGGGCGAGATGGAGGACTGCGTACTAAAACGGGGATTCCGACAAGTATATGTTTTGGTTTTGTGAAGTGCCTGCTAGAGGTAATGGCAACACAACAACCCCAGGCAATGGCGATCGCTTTTGATTTGGGTGAGGCAACTTTTCGCCACGAAGCTGACGAGACTTATAAAGCCGATCGCCCGGAAACGCCAGAAGACTTCATTCCCGACTTAGCAAACCTGCATGAGTTGCTGAATGGCTTCAATCTACCATTTTTCACCGCCCCTGGTTTCGAGGCAGATGATGTTTTAGGAACCTTAGCACAGCGAGTAACTGCTGCTGGGTATAGGGTGAAGATTCTTACAGGCGATCGCGATTTATTTCAACTGATCGACTCTGATAAAGAAATCACTGTTCTGAATTTTAGTCCAGATGCCCTCAAGCGCTCTACAAATAGCATCACGGAATTTGAAGCAGAACAAGTCAAAGAAAAAATGGGCGTTTTACCTTCACAAATTGTCGATTTCAAAGCTCTTTGTGGTGATAAATCAGATAATATTCCTGGAGTCAAGGGAATTGGGGAAAAAACAGCAGTGCAGCTGCTAAATACCTATGGTTCTCTTGATCATATTTATGCTGCGTTAGATGAAATTAAAGGCGCAACTCAGAAAAAACTCGCAAGTGGTAAAGAAGATGCCGATAAGTCTCGCTATTTGGCAACCATAGTTTTAGATGTTCCGATAGAATTTGATTTAGAAGATTGCAAATTAAAAGGGTTTGATACAAGCGTCTTATCACCAATTTTAGAAAAGTTAGAATTTAAGTCTTTTTTAGGCAAAATCAACGACCTTCAACAACGTTTTGGTGGCAAGGTTGCAGAAAAACAAGAAGCTAAAATAGACGCAATTAATCCTAATACTAACTCAGAATTCAGCGCTGATGAAGATAATGATTTGTGGTTTTTCAGTGCTAATGATACGGCAGCAGTTCCACAACAATCCACTTCCCCAATTACACCACGCATCATCAATACTGAAGCTAAACTAACTGAGTTAGTGAAACTTTTGCAAAAATTCACCAACCCAGAAACTCCCGTTGCTTGGGATACTGAAACCACTGATTTAGAACCAAGAGATGCTGAGTTAGTAGGAATTGGTTGCTGTTGGGGAACTAAAGCAGATGAGGTGGCGTATATTCCTCTGGGGCATAAAACTGGGGAAAATTTGCATAAAGATTTGGTGCTAGAAGCATTACGCCCAATTCTCGAAAGTGCTGATTATCCCAAAGCTCTACAAAATGCCAAATTTGACCGCTTAGTTCTCAAGTGTCAAGGAATTAATTTGGCGGGAGTAGTGTTTGATCCCATGCTAGCAAGTTACATTCTAAATCCAGATTCTAGCCATAATTTGATGGATTTGGGGCAGCGATATTTGGGATTGATAGCTAAAAGTTATCTAGATTTAGTTCCTAAAGGCAAAACCATCGCTGATATAGATATTTCCGCCGTAGCAGATTATTGCGGTATGGATGCTTTTTCTACCTTTGGTTTAGTGCCTAAATTGCTTGAGGAACTGGAGAAATTCCCAGCTTTATCTAAGCTATTAGTGGAAGTGGAACAGCCACTAGAAGCAGTTTTAGCCCAAATGGAATACACAGGCGTTCGGATTAATTCAGCTTATTTACAAGAACTTTCGCAGCATTTAGAAACTGAGTTAGCCAGGCTAAAACAGGAAGCAACTGAAATAGCTGGGGAAAATTTTAACTTGGGTTCTCCTAAGCAAATGAGCCAAATCTTGTTTGAAAAGTTGGGGTTAAGCACCAAACATTCTCGTAAAATTCAAACGGGCTACTCTACAGATGCAGCAACACTAGAAAGACTCCAAGAAGATGATAACACTGGATTTGTTGAGGCGATCATTGAGTATCGCACCCTATCTAAATTAAAGTCTACTTATGTTGATGCATTACCTGCATTGGTGCGTCCAGATACTCAACGGGTGCATACTGATTTTAATCAAGCAGCAACATCAACTGGTAGGTTATCTTCTTCTAATCCGAATTTGCAAAATATCCCCATTCGTACAGCTTTTAGTCGCCAAATTCGGAAGGCGTTTTTGCCAGAAGCGGGTTGGTTAATGGTGGCTGCTGATTATTCACAAATTGAATTGCGGATTTTGGCTCATTTGAGTCAAGAGCCGATATTAGTGCAAGCATATCAGCAAAATGAAGATGTTCACACTGTTACCGCGCGGTTAGTGTTTGAAAAAGAAAATATCACATCAGAAGAACGAGGGATGGCAAAAACTATCAATTTTGGCGTGATTTATGGAATGGGTTCTCTAAGGTTTTCGCGCTCAACTGGGATAGATAAGACCATTGCCAACGAGTTCATTAAGCGGTTTAATGAAAGATATCCGAAAGTATTTGCATATTTGGAGCGAGTGAAAAAAGAAGCGATCGCTCTTGGTTATGTAGAGACTATTCTCGGTCGACGTCGTTATTTTGATTTTACTAATAACAGTTTACGCAGATTAAAAGGCAGTAACCCAGAAGATATTGACTTGAGTAAATTGAAGAATTTGGGTGCTTTCGATGCGGGTTTATTACGCTCTGCTGCTAATGCACCAATTCAAGGTTCCAACGCTGATATTATCAAAATTGCAATGGTAAGACTGCATGAGATTTTGAAAAACTATCAGGCGCGTTTGTTGTTGCAAGTTCACGATGAATTAGTGTTTGAAATCCCCCCTCATGAGTGGGAAGAATTACAACCGCAAATTAAGTCGGTGATGGAAAACGCAGTCCAGTTGAGTGTGCCGTTGCTGGTGGATGCGCGTGTTGGTGAAAATTGGATGGAGACGAAGTAAGTTGGGAGCATCTCAATGAGTGTAAAAAGCCTTGTAAAACCTCACCCTAGCCCTCTCCGTGGGTTCGGAGAGGGAGCAAGAATCTTGTTTCTCATCTGGTATATTTGCTTTCACTGAGATGCTCCCAAGTAAGTTGATAAAATAATCAAGAGTCAATACTTTTGACCCTTGATGATGGATTAAGCAATAGTTAAGAGTTAAGCGCCACGCTTCAGCGCCACTTCTACCTGCTGTAACTCCTTCTCTAAACGATTTTTGAGTTTTTCGGGTACGGGACGATTTGGGTAAGAACTGTAGTGTCCAGCTAGGGAGTTGAGGGCTGTTCGCATGGTTGTAAAGGAGCCAAGACCAGAAACAGAGTTAACTCGCTGATAGCGAGATGAAAAGTCATTAATTTTTTGACGTGCTTCTGCTTGAACTGCTGCTTTGTCTGGTGAATCTTGTGATAAATCCAGAGCTTGTCTCATAATATTGACCACAGCTAAGGTGTCTTGGCGATAATCCCCAGTCAAACTATCTGGACTGCCAGAACAGCCTATTAAGCCGATAGCTACAACCAAAACCAGCGCAAGCAAACGCGACCAATAGCGCTTCATATGCATTAATTAGATGAATACGTAAATCAACGTCCATCCTACCTTGAATTGGTATCTTGGGGATCAATTGAGTGGCGACCGGGGCTGTTTCATTCACTAAAAGGCGCTCATTTACAAGCATCTTGGGCAAAAAATCAGGTGATTAAAAAATCTGATTGGACAATTATCATCACGATGCCTTCTCTGTGAGAGGCTTTGCCAAGAGCTTGTAAGTTAGAGTTATTTAACTTTCCCTACCTCAATTTTTGCAATTTAAGCATTGTAATACATATCATCAGCCACAAAAAACCGACTCCATAACCTGCAATTATGTCTGTGGGCCAATGGACTCCTAAATATAAGCGGCTGATACCAATAGCAGCAATTAAAATAACTGTCAAACTATAAATAACTTTGGCAAAATGAGGATAGTGAGTTGCCAACTCGTAAGCAATAAAACCATAAAGCACCATAGAACCTAGTGCATGACCACTAGGGAAACTAAAAGATGTTTCAGAAATTAAGCGATGCCACAGTTCAGGGCGAGGTTTAGAAAAAAACAACTTTAGCCCTGTATTTAAAATTAACCCTCCCAAGCAAGCAATTACAAAAACTTTCGCTTCTTCTCGGTAACGTCGCCACCAAAGTAACAAGACAGTAACGCCTGCAACTATAACCACTGTACTAGGATTACCCAAATTTGTAATCAACAGCATGAAATTATCTAAATTTGGATTGGCAAACTGATGTAGCCATAACAGAAAAGTAGTATCAAATGCAAACGCTTCTCGCTCCAAAACCTCTTCAGCCAGTTTTGCTAAAACAAAAAGGATCAGCAGACAACTAGCAAGTCCAACAATACCAACTGTGGCAATTAAGGGAGCTAAACGAGGATGTATATGACGCAACCAGAAATTAGAAACTTGTCGGAACATACTTTAATGTTATTCATCATTAGAAGGCGTAACCACGATTAGTCTTCTCTGCTTTAGATCGGCGAACAGGATACAGATTCCAAGTATCCATACAAGAACTATAGATGAGCCGATAGTACCAAATTGAGGCTACCTTTTTCGTGTGATTTCGTAAGAACATCCCCCAGTGTTGCACCAAAATTTTTACCCACCTTAAAAGGGCTAATCCTAACTCCTAATTCTTAACTTTCTGATAAAGAGTATCCCGTTGTTGGTAAGGTCTTCCTAAAGAAGCGATCGCAGCTTGCAAGGTTTCCACTTCCATACACGTACCACCCAAAGCACCTGCCATTGTGGTAATGTGTTCTTCCATTAATGTGCCGCCGATATCGTTGCAACCCCAAACTAAGGCTTCGGTTGCACCAGCAAGCCCCAGTTTTACCCAACTCTGCTGATGGTTGGAAATCCAATTACCTAAGTAAATCCGCGCCACAGCCCCTAGCAGCAGGGCATCACTCAAAATTGGTTGATCGCGTCCGACACGGCGACGTAAGGATTTGGGGGCTTCTTGTCCAACGAAGGGTAATAAAATAAACTCTGTGATGTTTGCTCGATATCCCTGATTGATGGCGGTTTTTTGGAGCGATCGCAATTTTTCTAAATGTCCAATTTGCTGTTCGTGGCTTTCAATATGCCCAGATAACATCGTGCTAGTGGTATGCAAGCCTAATTTGTGAGCGGTGCTGACAATTTCTAGCCAAGTGGCTGTGTCAATCTTCTCTGGACAGAGTATTCGCCTAACTTTATCGTCTAACACTTCAGCTGCTGTTCCCGGCATTGAACCAACACCAGCATCGCGCAAAGCAATAATCACATCAGCATATTCAAGTCCGTCAAGTCTGGCGATAAATTCCACTTCCTGGGGAGAGAAAGCATGTAAATGTATCTGAGGAAATTCCTGTTTAATAGTATTTACGACCTTGAGATAATAGGACAAAGATTTCCCATTTATCTGCGCTTGTGGATTTAATCCCCCCTGCATACAGATTTCCGTCGCACCTCGTCGCACCGCATCTGTCGCTTTTTCCAAAATTTGCGCCGAATCTAACCAGTATGCACCGAGATCATCATCATCTCGACGGAAAGCACAAAAACTACAGTGCTGCTCACAAATATTAGTAAAGTTGATATTACGATTAATTACATAAGTAACCGTATCGCCGGCTTGAGTGTGGCGGAGTGTGTCGGATGTAGCACGTATTGCGGCGATCGCCTCTGGCTCAGTTTGTTGTAACAATACCACTCCCTCTTCGGGAGATAAGTCATATCCCATCAAGGCACGGTCAAGAATTTTTTCAACAGCAATTTTTGTCAGCATTACTTTCTTAATTTCTCAGTAAATCTTAATTTTATGTATGATCTTGGAAATAATAAGTAGCTTTATATAACCCATTAACAAAAAAATAGCGTGGTTTTACCATCGCATAATTAATTTCAGTAGACCGAAAAGTTCTGTGTTAGTAAAGCTCACCGTTCGCGTAGCGTTCCGTTGGCGCAGCCTCTCGTAGAGAAGGAAAGGTATCGCTTTGTGATGGATAGTTACAGACACAATTATTGTACAAAAAAATAAAATTATAAGATACATTTTTTAGAAATTTGTTGAGAAATTCAAGATAAGTAAAACTCATAAATTAGCCAATTAGCCAAAAAGGTAAGGGTAACTCTCCCCCCGTCCGTGAGTAGCAAGCCACACGACTAGTCACACTTACGACATAAGATTGCAATGCCTCTGTCATTTAGATAGGTTTTACTAAACCTTACGTCAGTGTTAATATAGGTAATCTTCATGAATGAAAACGAAATAGCTGGCTCAGTATACTAGTACGGCTCATACAGAGTCTTATTCATCTGTTTTCAGTGATTTACTGCTGACTGCTCCCTGTAGAAGTCAGAATACCTGCCGAATCAACCATTAATATCGTTTTATCTACGAGGTACAAAATGACTGTTCAATCTTCTAGTTCGATTCAGCAACAAGTTACCAGTCAAGTACTATCAGTGCCTGTACAATCAGCGCTCTATATTGCACTGTGTTCTTTGACACTGTGGACAATTTATTTCACTACATACCCCGCTATCCATGACACTACTCATACTCTGCGTCACCACACACTGATGGTGAGTTGCCATTAGTTGATTGAGTCAATAATTAGCAGGAGCAGAGAAATAAAATGACAAAACTTAAGTGGTCTAAGCTGATCGGTGCGATTTGCATGATCGGAATCATCCTGTATGGTTGGATCGGACTTGCCCAATCCCCTCAACCATCGGTGCGGCTAACAACCAATCCACCGATTAATCAGGTTCAACCCCTTGAGGCTGAAGCCACCACAGTTTTGGGATCAGGGCACTACAATCCGCCAGTGCAGCTGATGCTGCAAGCCGTAGATGCTCAAGGGCAATCTTTAAAGGATGCCAAAATCCACTTGCAATTGTTCACCCCTCCTAAAAATCCCTGGTTCACAACAGATTTTCCGATCGTCGAGGGAACAAAGTTGCTGGACATTGAGGGCAATGCACCAACAGGTCAGTTGCAGGTTCAACAAACCCTGCCGATCCGGGGAACGTATCAACTCCAGGTAGCAGTTACTCCGCTTGTTGCCAATGCATTTGAGCCGATTCAGCAAAAGCTGACGCTGACGCTGCCTGAAAATTCCTTAAAGTTCCGCTACTTTGGCATCCTGGTTGTGATTTTGCTGGCAGTTGGGCTACTAGGAGGTTGGGTGATTGGGGGCAGACAAGCGATTCAACTGGGAGAAATTGCCCCGCAACAGGTGCGATTATTGTTGAGTGGATTGATTGTGGTAGCGATCGCTGCACTCCTCTGGGTCAACATCAGCGCTGAACTTGCCGAATCGCACCATATGTCGATGCCAGGTATGGGAGAAGAAGTTCCACCCTCTGGTAAGCCCGCTAAATTGCAGTCTCAAGGACTTTATATGCAACTATCGGGTGACGAGAGTGCAACGGTGGGTCAACCTGCCAGATTGCAGGTTAGCGTCAGTGATACCAAAACCAGCCAACCCGTGACAGATGTAGTATTGAAGGTAACAACCACCCAACTCGAAAATAATTGGGTGGCGTTTGCTTATGAAGGTACTCCAGACAGCAACGGAAAATTGGCGTGGCAGCAGGAATTCTTTGACGGTGCCCCCCATAGCGTTGTTGTCGAGGTTGCGCCGCAAGCAAACACAAAAGAGCAATTTCAGCCATTTCAAGTTGCAGAGAATATTCCAGTCGAAGGTGTCGCTCCGCCGATGCATGTCCGGTTGATTTCGCTGACTTACTTCACCGGAATTGTGGTAATTGGTTTGCTGCTGGGACTGTGGCTGCGACAACGGCAGACTCCGCGTACTGGGATGACTTGGAAGCGTAGTGTTTCATAAGTCAGTGTCAAACAATTTTGGATTTTGGAGAAAGCGATTTTGGATTAACCTCGCCCACAAGGGGACAAGGCTTGAAGATTTGGGATTAAACAGGCTGATTGCCTAAAATCCATGTCGGATACCATTGAGTGTTCGACATGGATTTTTATAGACACAGCATCAGAAATTGAACCCTGCAATTTATCTATGAATCATCAACACATTATATTCGTCTGCACGAACTGTGGAAGTAGTCATAACACAAAACAGTATGTTGCTAAAAGCGGTGGTGAACGGCTGCTAGAGAAATTACAAACCTTATATCATAACTGGGTGTTGCAAGACGAGTTCTCGATTCGACCCGTTGAATGCATGGGTGTTTGTGACCAGGCTTGTGCAATTGCTTTCGTCTCTGTTAACAAACACACCTACTTATTCGGCGATCTGCCTGCTGATGCTGAATGTGTAGAGAAGACAGCAACTGCCGTACTTGACTGTGCTAGTCAGTATCACACCAAGCCGGATGGTTTGCTCCCCTACGCCAAGCGCCCGGAACTGCTCAGAGCCGGAGCGATCGCACGGATTCCACCGATGCCGCCGTGTAAATAGACATTTTACTAAGTTCCCTAAACACTTATCTAAGTACTTGTTGCTTTCATGAGTAATGGGGTTCATTACCATTTAGAAAAATATGAGGAGATTGAATTCTTTGGAGTTAGATTTAAATAAAGCACTTCAAAACTTAACTTCTTTATACTTTTTATTTAAGTAAAAATACTATTGAATTGAGAAAAATTGCCTAGAGTTTTGCAAGACAGCTAATCACGGTAAAATCCCACAACCAAGAACGAAAAAGGAATACCCTACTCCCTATTTTCAAGAGAGATTATAGCTCGACCTGAACCTAATAACTTTAGTAACAATTTTGAAGCACTATAAAATTATTGACAATAATTATTAATTCCTCTAATATTTATAAAGCAATTGCAAAAGATTTGCAATTCTTTTTTGGCGCTAACCGTAACTAAATATCATGCCCAATAACTTCGCTCTAGGTGACGGAAAACCTTGGAGCCGCCGTCAATTATTGCAGCTGGGGCTAGCAGGTGCTGGAGTGACTGGTGCAGCTGCACTTTGGCAAATGCTAAATCTACAAAGTAAGTCAATCGTCAAAGTGCCACCACTCGATAGGTCAGCACCAGACGACGGTACTAACCCGATGAAGATGTTAAGGGATTTTGATTATGGGACGGTAAAGCAAGAAAATGGGCGGACTATCCGGGAATTTCAGTTAACTGCCGGTACTTCCATAATAAAACTCAATAGCGCTGTCTCTTACAACATCTGGGATTTAAACGGTCGCATACCAGGGCCAACGCTACGGGCAAAACAGGGCGATCGCGTGCGAGTGCTTTTTCTCAACAAAGCAGGACATTCTCACTCTTTGCATTTTCATGGCGTTCATCCGGCGGAAATGGATGGTGTTCGCCCAATCAGCAACGGCAAAGCCACAATTTATGAATTTGATGCTGAACCCTATGGTGTTCACTTATACCACTGCCATATTGAACCAGTCACCCGTCACATCGCTAAGGGGCTGTACGGGATGTTTATCATCGATCCACCTACGCCCCGTCCCCCGGCTGATGAGATTGTACTAGTCATGGCTGGATATGACGTGAATGATGATGGCCATAATGATTATTATGCCTTCAACGGTTCGCCCCATCATTACATGCATCATCCCATTCCTATTTACCAAGATCAGTTGATTCGGCTGTATGTCCTCAACATCATTGAATACGATCCGGCAGTGACGTTTCACCTCCACGCCAACTTTTTTGATGTCTATCGCTATGGCATGAGTATGACTGCTAGCGAGAAAACTGATGTGATTACGATGGGTGTAGCAGAAAGGCACATCTTAGAATTTGCTTTTCGCTACCCAGGTAAGTATATGTTCCATCCCCATCAGGATGCGATCGCAGAAAATGGTTGCATGGGTCAATTTGAAGTACTTGCCCAGAGCAACTCTCAAAACCCTGTGAAAAATTCCTGACAATATTATTAGTAATTCGTAATTAAAGTTTTAGCAACTAGTTGATAAAAAATCTCATTATATGCAACAGTAATATCTATGACAATGTGTCAAACAAACTAGCTTCTAGTAATAGTTTGAAATGTTTCAATTAATACCTTTTTTAGTTGTGCGAGGAGCAAAGATGATAAAACTTCGTTATATCTGTTTAACAGCAGCAGCAGCCTTAATAGTTACCTTGAGTTCCTGTAGTAGTACACCAACCGCAGAAAATCCATCAGCACCAGTTACTAGCCCTCAAGCTACAGAGGCAGTAAGTGAAAACAGTCATAGTGGTCACAGTGGCAAAGAAAAAATTAACATTAACAGTGCAATATTGTCAGAATTGGATAAGTTTGAAGCCAAACTAGGTGTACCGGCTTTATCCAACAAAATCCAGGCAAATCGTCCCTATGGCAGCCCAGAAGATTTAGTTACTAAAAAAGTCATTACTCAAGAGCAGTTCGACCAAATTAAAGACCAGGTTGGTGTTCAGGAAGTCGTACTCACAGGTGAGGCCAAAGATGTTGACTATATGTCTAAATTAGGCTTAATGAAAGGGCATCTTTTAGTAGCAAAAGAACTTCTAGATGAGAATCAGCCGAAACAGGCAGAACCTCATATTGGACATCCAGTTGAGGAGATTTACGTTGATGTAGAAGATCAACTTAATGAGCGCAAAGTCAAAGAATTTAAGACAACATTGGTGAGTTTGCAAGATTTGGTGAAATCTAGTCCGAAGGATAGCAAAGTTAAAACTAATTTTACCTCTTCAGTGCAAGCAGTTGATGGTGCGATCGCAGCTTTGCCAGCAGATCAACGCTCAAAACCGGGATTTGTGTTACAGGTAATTAACGAACTACTAGATTCAGCTAACTCCGAATATGGCGCTGCGATCGCAGATGGTAAAATAACCGCGCCAATTGAGTATCAAGACTCCCGTGGTTTTGTCGTTTACGCCAATGATTTATACAAAGGAATTTCTAGTCAAGTAGCTCAAGCAGATCCCGAAGCACACAAAGCGATCGACACTAGTTTCACTGAACTCATAAAAGTTTGGCCCACCGCCATCCCACCAGCGAAAGCAGTCAAAACACCTAATGAAGTTACCAAGCTGGTAAAAACCATTGAGGAAAACTCTCAAAAAGTGGTTGACAAATCCAATACGCAAGCATAACGATAACATTTTGATTTAATGGGAAGTATCGGGTAAGAAGTTTAAAATAGTTAGGAGTTAAGAGTTAGGAGTTAAAAATTACGAATTACGAATTACGAATTACGAATTACGTACTCCTAACTAATTAAACTCCATTCGTTACTTGAACTAACAACTGATGCAAGAACTTGACCATAAAAAGACCATTGACCTGTTGAACGCCATCATGGAATTTGAACTAGCAGGGGTAGTGCGCTATACACATTATTCTTTGATGGTGACTGGCCCTAACCGGATTCCAATTGTGGGTTTTTTCAAAGCACAGGCAAGTGAATCTTTACTTCATGCCGAACAAGTGGGAGAAATTCTCACAGGTTTAGATGGGCATCCCTCTCTGAAAATTGCCCCAATGGAAGAAACCTACCAGCATAAAGTTAAGGATATCTTGGAAGAAAGCTTATCCCATGAAAAGAAGGCATTGGAACTGTATAAAAATTTGCTCGAAACTGTCACCAATGCCAGCATTTATCTGGAAGAATTCGCTCGCGGTATGATCGGGCAAGAAGAGATGCATAATCTCGAACTGAAAAAGATGCTACGCGATTTTAGCTAATAGTCATTAGTCCTTAGTCATTAGTCATTAATTATTGATTAGGGACTAATGACAAAGGACAAAAGACAAAGGACAAAAAATGGATTTTAGTACTGCTCTACCTACTTTTGTAATCACACTCCGAGAAGGAGTGGAAGCTGCCCTTGTTGTTGGCATTGTGCTAGCTTTGCTAAAAAAAGCTAAACAATCCCGACTCAACTCTTGGGTATATGCTGGTGTCGGCGTTGGCATTGTTGTCAGTGCTTTAATAGGAGTGCTATTCAGTTGGGTAATTCAAGTATTGGGAGCAGTGAATCCTCAATACACCTCCGTAGTTGAGCCAGCGCTAGAAGGTGTGTTTAGTGTATTAGCGATCGCCATGCTCAGTTGGATGCTAATCTGGATGACTAAACAAGCCAGATTCATGAAAGCTACAGTTGAAGGAGCAGTAACACAAGCGCTGACACAAAACTCAAATGCTGGTTGGGGTGTTTTTACTTTAATTTTAGTTGCCGTTACCCGCGAAGGCTTTGAAACTGTTCTGTTCGTTGCTGCTAATTTTCAACAGGGATTAATGCCAGCGTTGGGTGCTGTTGCTGGTTTGGTAGCGGCATCTGCTATTGGGGTGCTGTTATTTAAATGGGGTGTCAAAATTAACATCCGTCAGTTTTTCCAGGTAATGGGCGTTTTCTTGGTATTGATTGTCGCTGGGTTGGTAGTTTCAGCCTTGAAACATTTTGACGAAGCTGTAGCTAACCTTGCCCTTAGCAGTCGTGCCACAGAAAGCCTTTGTTTTTATTACGAACGCTTTACAAAAGTCCACTCCTGTATTTTGGGGCCAATGGTTTCAAATACTTCCACAATTTTGCCTGACGAACAGTTTCCTGGCATTATTTTCAAATCTTTATTTGGTTACAGAGACAATCTCTATCTTGTCCAAGCAGTGGGATATGTGACGTTTTTACTCACCATTGGCGGGCTGTATTTCCGTAGCCTTGGAGGTGCTTCTCCTGAAGGTAAAAAAAATATCCCCTTTGCTCAAAAACCGATTAGTTCTGCAAAGGATTAAAAGCACAGTCAATTTGAGATTTCTGCCTCGTTAAGAGTCTCCCTTATTCCCAGTCTATGACTGGGAATCGCTTTAGCGATCGTTTACCATCCAGCACTGGTTTGAAGATTGAGTTGTGAGACAAACTACTGTAAGTTGATAGTTATACCGGATTTATTTAACCAAGAACTGATCACAAATCATTTTTTCAATCCTAAATATGTCAGAGATTGCTGATTTCTCGGCTTCTAAGCTTTTGTCGTTATATCGCGATCGCCAGTTGTCACCAACCGAAGCAACCAAAGCTGCCCTAGAGCGGATTAATGCTTACAATAGCCAAGTTAATGCATTTGCGATCGTTGATGAAAAAACCGCTCTTGCTGAAGCCCGTGCTTCAGAGGTGCGTTGGCTGAATGGAAATCCGCTGGGCTTGGTGGATGGTATACCCTTTACTGTTAAAGATTTACTATTAACTAAAGGTTTGCCAACTCGACGAGGCAGTAAAGCAATTACTTCCAATCAACCTTGGCAAGAAGATGCACCTGCGGTGGCTCGTTTGCGCGAACAAGGAGCAGTACTACTAGGAAAAACCACAACCTCAGAGTTTGGCTGGAAGGGTGTAACCGACAGCGCCTTAACTGGAATCACCCGCAATCCTTGGAATAGAGATTTGACTCCCGGAGGTAGTAGTGGTGGGGCTGCTGTCGCTGCTGCATTAGGAATGGGAACACTGCATCTCGGTACAGATGGCGGCGGCTCGTCAAGATCACCGGCAGCCTTAACAGGAGTGTTTGGTTTGAAACCCACTTTTGGGCGTATTGCTGGTTATCCATCAGCCCATACAGGAACTTTGTTTCATATTGGCGTTCTTGTTCGCACCGTCACTGATGCCGCAGTCATGATGAATGTTATTGCCCATCCTGATGTGCGGGATTGGTATGCTTTATCAGATGACAAACAGGACTACACTTTTGATTTAGATAAAGGTGTTGCGGGACTGCGGATTGCTTACAGCCCTAACTTTGGCTACGCTGATGTCGAGCCAGAAGTAGCTGCCTTAGTTAAAGCCGCAGTTGATATTTTTGCCAAACTTGATGCTGTTGTTGAAGAAGTCGATCCTGGTTTTGCAAATCCCCGCAGTATTTTCCAAACCTTGTGGCAAGCTGGTGCAGCCAAGTTACTGCGCGGCTTTAGTCCAGAACAACAAGCTGTCATTGAAGAAGGCTTGCTCTTAATTGCCAAAGAAGGCGATCGCATCACACTAGCAGAATATCTCAGCGCCCAAGATGCTCGTGAAGCATTGGGACGACAAATGCAACGCTTTCATGAAAACTATGATTTACTGATTACTCCTACCTTACCTACAGTCGCTTTTCCAGTTGGACAAAACAGACCCCAATCATCTATCGAGAATCCGCAACGCGATTGGGCACCTTTTACCTATCCTTTTAATCTCACACAACAACCTGCTGCGTCTGTACCTTGTGGCTTCACTACAAATGGTTTGCCTGTAGGGATGCAAATTGTTGCTGCGAAATATAGAGATTTACTGGTATTGCAAGCAGCTAAAGCTTACGAAAGCGTTTCTCCTTTTATCATGCCATTGGAATTGAATAGAAATGTTTTGAAGTAATTAAAAAAGGCAGTGAGCAAAATTTTTATATTAAATTCCTTACTACTGCTTTCTCAAATACCTAATCCAGAGGCAAAATTTTTAGATTTAAAAAATCAATTAGAAAAGAAAGGGTTTCAGGTAATCATTGCACTGCCACCAAAGCGAGGAGCTTATGGGTTACTAAGAGAAGCCGACAAAAAAATCTGGATTAATCCCGTAGTGTTTGAGTTACATATTCGGACTCAAACACTAATCCATGAAACTGTTCATGCAGCACAGGTATGTGCCGGAAAAGGAAAAATAAAAACTTTAGGTTTAAACATTCAACCAAGCAATTACGCTCGACCATTTTTTAGACGCTATACTGATGTCAAACGGCAAGATTTAGAAAGAGAAGCCTATGCAGTGCAAACTCAACCTAATAGTTTTGAATTAGCTGTATCTCTTCTTCAACAACACTGTAAATAGCAAGTTTTTAGATGGGAAAGCTGAAGCGCCCTTATTTAACTCCTTTGTAATAAAAAGTGTTGTTAAGTGAGAATATTGAGTGCAAAGAATGCTTTAAAAAACGAATTTATTAATGATTTTTTAGTACAAAAGAACAATAAAAATGCTTTGCAGTAGTTTCAAAGTAATTTGAATGTTGAAATAATCATAGTAATTGTCGAATTCACGTTGTCTTACTATCGGGTACACGCATTTATAAGACGGTTTTGAAAACTGGGTTCTCTAGTATGAACTTGACACTCTTTTTCTCCAACTTCCTTGATGTTTTTGATAACTCCTATAAAAATTCTATCTTGTTGTAACTCAAATCGGCAAATAGCGTCATCAGAAGTGATAAAACTTGGTTCAAAGTTCTCATAAACACTAAAAATATTACCATTTGGACATTCTACTCGCTCAACAAGGTTAATATGATTACCTAGACCTAATTGTACGATAAGGACAAAAAGCATGAAACAGCCAAAAAATCCTGCTACTAGCATACTAAAAAATTTTAGTAAGTCTTCTTTGAACAAGAAGCTATTGGCAATTAGCAATAAAGGTGTGATATAAAAATATAGCGTGGTAATTTTGTTGAATAGATCAAACTCGAAAATAATTTTACTTGACCAATTTGCATCCCAGTTCAAAATGAATGGTATTAGACTAATTACAATAACAACTAAGTTATCTGAAGGTCTATCAAGTCTACTTATCAAGAACCAACGAACCCATCGCCAAAAGTTTTTGATAAGTTTAGCAATCTGCATTTTTTAATATTGGTATTTATAAGTAAATAATACTCCTTAATATAGGACTCCGATTTGATTTTTGAAAACATATTGAGATTGAAAAGCCTGTTTTCCGAGGTTTTCTCTAAAATTTTGTTCACAAACCAGACAGGAGTCCTATAAGTACTGTTTAAATTATACGCGATGTTCTCTCATTATTGAGCTAAACTGTGGTGCAAACAACGCTTGCTTAAGCTGCTGACAAGCCTTTTCAATTGCATCTATACTACCTGGATTCACCAAACCAAAATAATCAAACACATAGACTCGGTTATTTTTAGTTGCTTGGAGTTGCTGCCAAAAAGCTTCCTTTTTCAGCGAATCTAAAAGCGCTACTTCCGAATTTCCTTGCGGGGGATTAACCAAAATTATCACTTCTGGATTTGCTTCTAAAACCTTCTCAGATGAAAGCGTCACATAGCCACCAATTGGACTTTTTCCTTGTAAATCTGCTGCTATATTTTTCGCCTGGAATTTCGCCAACAAATCCCCTGCCCAACTATTTTTATTCGGAGCTAAAATTGGTTGACGACTAACCAACGCTAGAGTAGAAAAACCCTGAGTTGGCTTTTCTGGCAAGAAAGTTTTATAACGATTTAACAAAGGCTGAGGATCAGCGTCAATTGATTTAGCAAGTGTTTTAGTAAGTTCTTCTAAAGATTTCCAGTTATTCACTTTAGTGAGAAATGTCGGAATTCCTAGCTGCTGAAGTTTTTGAATTGGAATGTTAGAAAAACCTTCAGCACCAATAACTAAATCTGGTTTGAGTGCTACCACTTTTTCTAAATTTGGCGGACTTTGTCCTTCACTAACACGGGGAATATCCTTGAATCTGGAGTCATTCTTAAATAATCTGCTGCCAGTGATTCCGACAATTTTTGTTTGATCAAGTCGAGAGATGATGTCAGCAGCAAGAGAAGAAAGAGCAACAACTCTTTTTGCTGATCCTTTTGGTAATTGCTGAGAATTTGTGTTTGTCGTCTCAGTAGGGTTTGTGACTTTTGTTTGTGGCTGCTGAGTGGTTGCAGTCGTGCAAGCAGCTAAAACTATACTCATCAAAAGTGCTAAAGCAGATAAGAGCCAACGACGATGCATATTAAAATTCCTTCTGGGGTAAAAATGGCATAAGAAGCATACTCAGCACCACATTCAAAAATAGCAAATGTAACTTTTAGTTCACAGAGCTAAAAGTCAGGGTTTTATTGGTTCAAAAATTCTACTAGTTTTGGCAGATTTTCACTAACCAACGTAGAGGCAGAATCTATCCAATAACAGACTAAACTTGATTTGTATTCAGGTGTCTTATGCGTTTATGTGTTTATAAAAAAATACGGCAACACAAATAGGCTTTTGGCAGTCTTGAAAAAATAGGTTTTAAAACCCTTACTACTTAACTATATAATTCGATACACGTTGTCCACAATTATCTGAGTTGGGGTCGATGATTATCGTAAATTAAAGGGTTTAAGACCGAATGTCAACACGTAGCTCAGAGTTTTGGTGGCTCCGGCTCCGCTCAGAAATAAGAATCTGAAACTTTTTTCAATTTTGAATTTTGAATTTTGCGGAAAGTCTGAGCGCCGGCTTCCGGCGATTAGAACTTTCCTAGACGAATTTTGAATTGTTAATCTGTCCATCTACTGGTAGGTATGTCTAACCATCCCTTGAACGTTACAAGATCAACATTATTTTGGCGGTGTCTATTCGCTGTTGTTTTCACTAGTAGTTCGTTACTCCCCAACCTTGGAAGCGAACCAGCAAGGGCGCAAGGAACTGAGTATTGTCAGTTATCATCAACGGCGGTGCAAGAAAAAGAAAAGTTGCGTTTGTCAGCCCTCAAAGGCAATGAAGATGCTCAAACGCGCTACCAAAATATGGTAGAAAAGCATGCAGAGGAATTACATGAGTGCCGCACTCGGAATTGGCCGCAAATCCAAGCCATTTGGTTGCGCTTGTATCCGTGTGACATTCACCCAGGAACAATTGATCAGATTATGGATCGGATTGTTAACCGTGGCTATAACCAAGTTTATTTAGAAGTATTTTACGACGGACAGGTATTATTACCAGCAAAAGCTAACCCGACGGTTTGGCCTGCTGTGATTCGCACTCCAGGAGCAGAAAACGTCGATATACTCGCCACAGCAATTAAAAAAGGTCGGCAACGCGGTTTGAAGGTCTACGCCTGGATGTTTACCATAAATTTCGGTTATACTTACGCCCAGCGCCGAGATAGAGAAGGTGCGATCGCTCGTAATGGCAAAGGTCAAACAAGCCTATATGTTGTAGATAACGGCTCTCAAGTATTTATCGACCCCTACAACCTGCAAGCAAAACGCGATTACTACCAATTAGTACAAGAATTTTTGCGCCGTCGCCCAGATGGTTTGCTATTAGACTACGTGCGTTATCCCCGACAAGCTGGAAGTGATTCTATCGCCACCAAAGTTTCAGATTTATGGCTATTTAGTCCTGCAACTCAAGAAGCTTTATTTAAACGGGCACAAAATTACAAAGGGCTGGACTTAATTCGCCGCTTTTTGAGTAAGGGATACGTGACTGGGGGAGATATAACGCAAGTCGATAAACTTTATCCCCAGGAAGGAGAACCCCTTTGGCAAGGACGCATTCCCCCACCACCGCCAAGCTCAATCCTGCCTGTAACCAATAGACAACCACTTTTACAATGGCAGTTATGGCAGCTCGCCGTTGCCCACGCTATGCAAGGAATTCTAGATTTTGTTAACATAGGTACTTACCCAGCAAAGCAGCAAGGTATTCCCGCAGGAGTGGTGTTTTTCCCTGATGGCAACCAAACTGTCGGACAAGGCTATGATTCCCGTTTGCAACCTTGGGATCGGTTCCCCAGTACATTAGAGTGGCATCCGATGTTATATCGGACTTGCAATGATGTCAGTTGTATTGTGGAGCAAGTGCAACGGGTTTTGAGTATGGCAAAACCGGGTACGCAGATCATCCCTGCTTTAGCTGGTCAGTGGGGAAAATCCGTCAGTAATCGTCCATCCCTAGAAATACAAATGCAGGCACTTCGCCAATTTGCTCCCCAACTGAAGGGAGTTAGCCATTTTGCCTATTCTTGGCAATATCCTGAGAGTGATAGCGATCGCAAATTCTGTCGGGTTAAGTAGACTTATTCCAAAAGTAGTGAAAGGGATCGAATTTCCCTTTCAGCTTTCACAAATTCATCCCAAATATCATAAACAGAGGCATAACTACAGCTTAAGTATGGTGTGCAGCGAGTCGTTGGAATGCCGACGGTGCTGGATTATCTGCGAGGTGCTGGCGGATCACTTCGGCACACGCACCCGGACTTAACAACGAGGTATCAACTTCCAGGTCATAGATGCCAGGGATGTGGACTTCACGTTGCCATAACTGAACCGGACGTGGCATCGAGGAGTCGACTGCACTGACCACGTTCCACCCCGTGTTTTGTCGTCGTTCCATAATCATCTCGATGGGGCAGCGAACGCCTACGAACAAGACCGGCAATCCATTCAAACGTCGGGCACTATCGGCCAGAATACCGTGAGGGATTGCGTAGGCTTCATGGTGTCCGACATCAACCACGACATTCAGACCTAAACGGCTGTGGGCGGCGATGGACTCATACATGGCGCTGTACAGAATGGGAACCAGGGGTTCGATGTCCTGGCGTTCTCCCCCTGGCCGCAGACCGATCCCAGGCAGGTATCGTGCGGGAGTCATTTGCATAAACCTATCGACACCCAAGTTCATCCACACACCATCAAATGTCTCCTGGATGACTGCGACAATGCTCGACTTCCCTGATCGCGGGACACCATTTAGGATGATAATCTGTCCTAGCTCCTGTGTCTGCCCCATGATCACTCCTCGCGCCCTTAATATATTTAGCAGTTCCACGTTAGGGCTATTTTGTGGAATCGGCAATTGAAAATGCTTCTACCTCAGCCAATGCTTCATGGCTGTGGTAGAGATTTGATTGTGAGTGCAAGCACAGCCTCTTCTCTACGAGAGCGTAGCCACAGAGGGCGCAGCAGAAGGTAAAATTATAAGTAAAAATATTAAGAATTATAGAAATGAAGCGTAAATGGATAATTTCACTTTTAGTACTGCCAATCCCAATTTTAGCTTTAATTTACACTTATAATTCACGCGCTCAGACTATAACTAAAATAGCTCAGAACAAAGCTGCGATAGATGAAATAAAGCCAGTTCTTACGGTAGGACTAGATCAACCTGTTGATATTTCTCCAAACGCACAAAAAATTCTTCAAGGCTATGGAGGTGAATTCCAATCAGCAGTACCTTTACCAGACATTACTGTGTCAGCAGAAAAGGCGCTGGAATTAGCAAATAAAGTTACGCTTTCCAGTTTAACGCAACCGCCTATTAAAACCACAGTCGAATACTTATCCTACACAGATAAAGGTCGAGGTCTTGTCAATGAAAATGTTTGGCGGGTGGTTTATTGGGGTTCACCACTAATGATGACTGGACCTCCACCTGTGGTTAATGCAGATGGCTCTATTTCCCAAGTTGCCAAAGTAAAAGAACCCAGTAGTAAGAAAGCAATTACTTATGTTTTGATAGATTCTAACGATCCTGATGGAAAAAATGACTTTATTAGCACAGTTTCCGCAGGTTCAGTTAACGATTAAGTTTTTACCTTTTTTGAGATGAGTTAACTTAAAGCCAAGTCTTCTGGTGTATTACAGTTAAACAGCATTTCTGGTTCTGCTAAGGGCAAAACTTCTACAGGATATTGCCGAAGCCACTGCTGAAACGATCGCCCCCCTTGGTTGATAAACTCTAAGAGTTGTGGCAAACAGCGACGGCGATAGAAACCACATAGAGGTTCCCAGCCTTTGGGATGATCAGCCAAAGCTGCGATCGCATCATCTCTCACACTATTAAGTTTAGTTACCCAATCTTGCAACACCTCAACTCGCAACCTCGGCAAATCGCAAGCTAGCAACAGCACCCATTCTGTTTGCACTTCGGCTAGTCCTTGGGCAAACCCAACTAGAGGCCCGTGGGCTAGAGATTCTCCAGACAAAGGCACCTCCCGGATAAACTGGCAACCAGGCAAAAGCAAATGTTGATAGCGGTCTGGCCAGGGAGTTACTACATAAACAACATCAGCACAGCTTTGAGCAATACCACAAACTCGCTGTAACAACGGTACCCCTTGAATGGCAATCAAGGCTTTATCCTGACCCATGCGAGAACTCTTACCCCCAGCCAACACAATTGCTGTTAATTTGCAACAGGTAAAACTAACAGTGCCGCCTTCTTCATCTCTACCCACTCCCTACTCCCCACTCCCTACTCCCCTATTTTGACTTTCCTGCACTTGCTGCAATAAATGCTCTGCACTTTCTGCTGGCGCCAGACACTTCAAACCTTGGCAAACTAACCCAACGCTTCCCTCTGGTAAATCAGATGTGATGGCAAACACAGCCACAGGTAAATACTTGGGGATCAAAGCGTTTATTTGCTCAGTTATGCTGCGAATCAAGGTAGAGTTACGATACCAATCCAAAGCTGTAAATAAACTGGGACAAGCTTGGGGAGCGCGATGCATGACACTCCTAAAAGCTTTCAAACCAAGTTCCGCTAAATCTAAATAATCTAGATTATCGGTGAGTAGAGCCAGACGCACAAGGTTAGCGATCGCAATTCCATTCGCTGATGGTGTAGCATTATCAGCGTAACTACGCTCTCTGACAATTAAATCTTGACTCGAATCACTGGATGTGTTATAATAACCACCTAACTCTACACTCCAGAGAAATTCATTGAATTCATCTTGGATAGCGATCGCTTTTTCTAACCATTGCTTCTGCTCAGGGTTGGAAGCTTGTAAATCTAGCAAAGCTTTAATAAACAAAGCGTAATCTTCAGACTGAGCTAAAACGCTTGGTTCTCCTTGATAGTTGAGT
Source organism: Nostoc sp. (assembly GCF_036917755.1). Classification (GTDB taxonomy): domain Bacteria; phylum Cyanobacteriota; class Cyanobacteriia; order Cyanobacteriales; family Nostocaceae; genus Nostoc. Next base: position 14,675 of record NZ_JBALFC010000111.1, on the reverse strand, counting down.
CGGTGGAAACGCCCATCGACAAACTGATTTTCCCAGATAAAATTTGCCGCTCGTGCTGCTAATTCCAGATATAACGGTTCTTGGAACACTCCAGCAGCCCTAGCCAGCCCAGAAATCATCAAGCTATTCCAAGCGACAATCATCTTCGTATCTGTCACCGAAGGAATGCGACCTGGCCAGTTAGCGGTTTTTGCTTCCTGGTTGTTACGAGCCGGGGGAAAAGTTTCCAGGGACTCAGAACTAACGCCATAGCGAGCGGTAAACAGCTTGTTCAGTGCCGTTTCCAGCGTTGCACTCAGTTTACCCGAATAGCGTCTTTGCAACACATTACGACCTTCAAAGTTGCCGTTAGGTGTCACCGTAAACTGTTCTAATTCCGTTAATTCTTCAGGTGTTAACAGTTGTTGTAGTTCGCTGTAACTCCAAACGTAAAAAGCTCCTTCTTCTGGTTCTACCGCCGTAGATTCACTGAAACTGTCGGCATCTTGAGCAGCATAGAAGTAACCTTCCGGCGCGGTCATTTCCCGCTTTAGCCATAGTACAGTACCAGCAACCGCCCTCTCAAACGCTGGTTCTTCTACTCCTGTACTCCACAAAGAAGCTAGAAACTCCACAATCTGTCCATTGTCGTAGAGCATCTTTTCAAAGTGGGGTACTGTCCAAGTCGGGTCAACAGTATAGCGATGAAAACCACCGCCCACATGGTCATAAATGCCTCCCAGCGCTAAGTCTAGTCCTCGTTGGGTACAAACTTGGTTGCCATCATAGCGAGATTCAAAATTAAATCTAGTTCCCCGCAGTGCTAATTCTGTGTAGGGAATCATCGGAAAGCTATTGCCAGATTGACTAGGAGTGATTACACCTGTGCTGGTTTCCCAACCTTGGCGGAGTAATTTATGGTCTTCAAGCTCGGTTGTTGTACCGTCTTGCAACACCGCAGACGTGAGCAGAGACTCAATAATTAAGGCTTTGCGTTGCTGTAAGTCCGCTTTTTCTGTATCGTAATAACGGCGAAGGGTTTGCAACACCTGCAAAAATCCCGGACGACCATAGCGCGGGTCTACAGGGAAATAAGTACCAGCGTAAAACGGCACTAAATCTTCTGGAGAAAGAAAAATATTCAAAGGCCAACCACCTTGACCGCTCATCAATTGCAAAGCCTGCATATAGATGCTATCGAGGTCAGGTCTTTCTTCCCTGTCTACTTTGATGGGAAGATAATTGGCATTCATGTAGTCAGCGATCGCAATATCAGAAAAAGCCTCGCCTTCCATGACAGTACACCAGTGGCAACTAGAATAGCCAATGGAGAGAAAAATCGGTTTATTTTGCGCCCTTGCAACTGCAAGGGCTTCGTCACACCAAGACCACCAATCAATGGGGTTTTCGGCGTGTTTGCGGAGATAGAGGCTCTTAGCTTCAGCAAGGCGATTAGTCATGATCAAATGCAAGTAGTTGCCTTCTTTGCTCAGTCTACTCTTGATATCGCCTACACCTGTGCAATTTATGAAACAATTTTACTCAAACGATCGCAATAGTAAACTAACAATATTTGGTGGCGTTTCTCGCACAGGTGATGCTGTCTTTGTCTGAATTAAAGTATTTGGGCTAAGTCCTGCTATCAGGTGGAGCAATAAGGTGATGATGGCGGCTTGTACAAATTTTTCCAGCATGGCACGTCTCTCTCTGGGTGGATAGCATTTCAAGTAAAACTGGTTATTCTAAATACACCTCGTACTATCGATTTACCGAATCTAACAAAAATAAGTTGATAATTACTGAGGGAAATCCTAAGAAAATGTTTAAAATGTTACTGGATATTTAACGTAATTCCCTAAGCAAGTCTGATTCCGGTTATCGGTCTAATCACCACATCGCCAAGGTTGTGCAGCAAAGTCCGAGATATGAGATTGGCGAGAGTTGGAGTTTTTTGATTTGTTCTTCGCTAAATCGGGATATTCTATTAGACAGCTTTTGTTGCTAAAAAGTGCCCTTCGGGGTTGAATCTATTGCAAAAGCACCTTTTGTCCCTTGTTGGAGAAGGCAGAATGGCAAAGATTTACTTTTATTACCTGGGAAGAGTAGAGATCAACCCCAGTTTCATGCTGTCACCGATAAAATGTATTTAAAGTAGCCACAAACACGCTTCCATGATTCCTATCGTTATTGAACAATCGGGTCGAGGTGAACGCGCCTTTGACATCTACTCACGGCTGTTACGTGAGCGCATCATCTTTTTGGGACAACAAGTTGATAACAACATTGCTAACTTGATTGTTGCCCAACTGCTGTATTTGGATGCTGAAGACCCGGAGAAAGACATTTATATGTACATCAATTCTCCCGGTGGTTCGGTGACGGCTGGTATGGGCATTTTTGACACTATGAAACATATTCGCCCTAATGTCTGTACAATTTGTACCGGATTGGCGGCGAGTATGGGCGCTTTCCTCCTCAGCGCTGGTGCTAAAGGTAAGCGGATGAGTTTACCCCATTCTCGGATTATGATTCATCAACCCCTAGGCGGCGCTCAAGGACAAGCGACTGATATTGAAATTCAGGCGCGGGAAATTCTGTACCACAAGCGGCGGCTAAACGACTATTTAGCTGAACATACAGGTCAACCAATTGAGCGGATTGCTGAAGATACTGAACGTGACTTTTTCATGTCGCCAGAGGAAGCCAGGGAATATGGCTTAATTGACCAAGTGATTGACCGTCACGCTGCTGGTAGCCGTCCAGCAGTTGCTCTTGTTAATTAATAGTCACGATTGGCAAATGGTAATTTACCACTTTTAAACCCCAAAAATATCCCCTCTTCATAAGTGAAGAGGGGTTATTTTTGGAATGGGTGGACTGCTCAAGTACTTACAGCAGATTTCAAGGAAAGTGAAGTACACAAGCGCCTACGTCTTTTGTCATTGACCCTTACTAATCACAAATGACAAAGGACAAATGACTAATGACTAATGACCAATGACAAATCAAAATCCCGCTATTGGATCTGGCTCAGATTGAAGGTATTTAAGGAATCCATGCAATTCTTCTTCAGTCAGCAAAGTGCGCCCCCGCTTGCCGTAGGTTTTAATCAGATGCTCTCGTCCCTGTTCTGGTGTCCAGCCTAAACGCTGAAGTTCGACATCGGTTTTAGCAATTACATCCGATAAATCCACAGGTTCAGCTTTCTTCTTTCTCTTTCCTGTCACCGACGGGGTGGTGATATTCTCTTGAGGGCTGTAACTCCGAGGTGTAAATGGTGTGACATTATTGGCAGAAATTCCTGGAAAGGTTTGATTTTCTACCTGGTTATCAAAGGTTAATTCCAAGTTTTCAACTGGAGAATCAAATTCTAGCTGGTGGTTGCCAGTCACAGGAAAGTTTTGACCTAAATCCTGGTTATAGGTATCGCTTTCTAGGGGCGCAGCATTACTGTACCCGTACTGCTCGTTACTGCTTGTGACTACTTCTGGTTTGATGTTCCGTACTCTGGAAGGCGGCACAGATATTTCTTTGTCGCTGACCTCTGACCACTGACTACCAACAAAATCCTCATCTTTTGTAGAGGAATAGGCAGCAGGCTCATTTAATCCACTTTTGGTATTTAAGGAAGGGTTTAGCTGCGCCGGGGAAATTGGATTTGAGGTAAATGCCACTGATTCTGGTGGCGCATTTGTAATACCCAAAACTATCAGCGCTCTAGTTCTGGCTTGGTCTTCTGCTGCTTCTACCGTTTCTGCTGCTGCCATACCCGTAGCACGGGTTACGCCTTCAATTTGTACGCTTGCCCGGACAATATATTTTCCTTGAAAAATTTGCACTAATTCAGAAATCAAACTGCCCTTGGGATACAAGCTCTGGAATTGAGCCAACATAATACTGCTACCAATCTAAATACTTTTGAATAACGGGGTCGATACTGCCTGTATGCTCAAGCGAGGTAAACTGCCCTTACTTTAATTTACCGAAAAAATGGGTTTAAAGCCCCGTCCTAGAAGGACGGCTTTTTCTTATTTTTGAGACTCCTAATAAGTTCTCTAAGTACATCTGTCTTTCTCCTGCCAACCGTCTTGCAATATTCTTCAAGAATTTCAAGCTCAAATTCTTCAACCCTAAAATCTAATCGTTTTTTCATTTATTGTACAGATTCTTGTTGTGGACACGTAAAAGATAGTTTAGATTTATCAGTTAGAGAGTGGCGTTGCCCATCTTGTCAATCAGTTAATGACAGGGATGAAAACGCCGCTAAAAACATTCATTTGGTTGGGGCATCGACCATTGGGTTAGGTGATGTAAGTCGGTATGAAACTGCTATTGCTGTTTGAGCCTAGAATCCCCACCCTTGAAGGGTGGGGAGTATGTCAATATCTGTCATCAGTTTCTTGGCAGGCGATGAGTAGGTATAATTCCCTGCTCTGAGCCATCAAGCTGATATTCTTGCTTTGCCTTGTGTTCCAACCTGTGTAGTCTTGCCTGCAATGCTATACTGATTACCTAACTAGATATCTAGAACTATTTTCTGGAAGTGCGCCCTAAATCTACAATAATGAAGATAAGGTTCGCCCTCACTGCTTATTAAGCTGCTCACCTAATTGTTACCGATTCTACATGTGGGAAAATTGGGTTCATCGGCAGTTACTCCTAGTTAAAATCAGAGTCTAATGGCGTAAGATTACCTTCACTCTAGACAATCAAACACCTGTAGTTTCCACACCACTTGCTCCACTTGGGGGACCCCAAGTGGAGCAAGTGGCTCCCCTGCATAGCGCTTTTGGGCAGCATGGATTCTCTAAACCCAGCTTCTCAAAAACCCGTCGCGTAATTACCTAGCGGGGCTAAATTTTAATCAGGCGTGCTTTCTTAAGTTTGGTTAGGTGAAGAGACTTGAACGCAGGCGAACTCTGAGAGCATCGTGCAGTGAGAAGTTCGTATATGCCCAGAGTTGTCCGTGGGTCGGCTTCCTTTGCTCGGAACTAGTAGTTTCCCGCTCTTGCTGGGTCGGGCTTTCTTTCCTTAGAACTTAGGAAGCCTTGCTTCAGGGCAATTCGTTTCCAGCTTGTTTCTGTAAGCCGTGAGCGTATACAGAAAAGAACCAGATTGATTCTGAATTCAGAATTGGTGAATTCTGGCTCCTGAACGCTAGTTGCTCCACTTGGGGAAACCCCTGTTCCCGCACTGGCTCCTCCTGAATTCTGTTTTGTTAAACAACAAATGATGTTTTGACCAAAGGTCGGTTCACTGCATGGAATTTTCAATCGCTACACTCCTTGCCAATTTCACCGATGATAAATTGGTAGCTCGGAAGGTTTTAGAAAAGAAACTTGGCTGTGAAGATGAAAAAAGTTTACAAAAACTTCACATTGCCTTAGATGTTCTCGAAAAAATCGGTCTTTTAGTGAAAGAACGAGGCAAGTATCGCCGTGTCTCAGAAGAGGGAATAATCGAGGCAAAACTCCGTTGTTCTAGTAAAGGCTTTTGCTTTGCGATTCAAGATGTGGAAGGATCTGAGGATATTTACATCCGCGAAAGTCATCTGAGTAATGCTTGGAATGGCGATCGCGTTTTGGTCAGAGTTCTTAAAGAAGGCAGTCGCCGTCGCTCTCCTGAAGGGGAGGTGAAGCTGATTCTAGAACGTTCCAACCACACGTTACTGGCACGAATTAAGCAGGTGGAAAACGGTTTCCGGGCTGTGCCTTTAGATGATCGATTGCTGTTTGAACTCAAAATCCAACCTAACGGGGCAAAATTAGAAGAAGCGATCGATCACCTTGTTCATGTGGAAGTTTTGCGTTACCCGTTGGCACAATATCCTCCCCTCGGTCGAGTGGTGCAAATCCTCGGTAGCGATGCTGAAGCTGCTGCTGATATAGATTTAGTTACGTGCAAACACGACCTTTCCCGGACTTTTCCAGATAATGTGCTAGAAGCAGCCGTCAAGTTGCCCAAAAAGCTACTGAAAGCAGACCTGAAAAATCGCTTAGATTTACGTAATTTGTTTACTCTCACCATTGAAGGGATAAATGGCGGCGATACCAAAGTTATAGAAAACGCTTTTAGTTTAGAAAAAAACTTAGCCGGAAATTGGCTTTTGGGCGTTCATATCACCGATGTTTCTCACTATGTCCAACCTGACGAAGCCCTAGATAGAGAAGCATTCAAACGGGGCAAATCAGTGTATTTGGGAGAATTGGTGCTGCCAATGTTGCCCGCAAGTGTGGCAGAACGCTGTTCTTTAGTACCTGGGAGCGATCGCTTAACTATCTCTTTTTTAATTACAATTGATCCCAAATCGGGACAAGTGTTGGAGTGGGAAATTCAACCCAGTGTGATCAACGTCGAAACTGCACTGAGTACTGAACTTGCCCAAGCAATTCTTACAGGTCAATCTCAAGATCAATCCCCACAGGTTTCTCAGATTCTGCAAGACCTCCAAGCCTTGCAAACAGCCGTGAAACAGGTGCGGTTGACTCGTGGTAGCCTCCAGTTGAATCTGCCGCCCAGCCAAAACGCCTATTATGATGAGGGGATTCTCGGCACTGTGGTAGTGAATGATTTACCAGTGCGATCGCTACTCACGGAGTTGGTGCTGCTAGTTAATCAACTGATCGCAACTCACTTAAATGCCCTTGGTGTTCCCGCCATCTGGCGAGTCCAAGGCACACCCGATGTCGAAGATGTCCAGGAAATGCTGAAATTGGCAGTCAATTTAGGCGTTGACCTCACACTAGATCCAGAAGTCGATATCCAACCCTTAGATTATCAACATTTGACCACCGCTTTTGGCGAATCTCCCTCTGAGCAAGTTCTGACCTACTTATTGCAAGATACACTTAAGCCGTCTGCATACAGCACCACCAAAGGATCTCACTTTGGTTTGGCACTACCGCAATATGTTCACTTTAGCGCTCCCTTGCGGCGTTACCCAGATTTGCTCATGCAGAGAGTGTATTACACGCTACTCGAAAACGGACGCGATCGCCGCAATACCCGTGTGAGAGAGCGCGTTAACCTGCGCCACTCCTCCAGCCACGAGGAAATTAACTGGAACGTTTTACCCCCAGAATTGCAACAAGAACTCCAAAGCGATTTGACTAGGGTAATTGTCCAAATCAACGACCGAGAAAAAGAAGTCCAAGAAGCTGAAGCCGATTTAGCCGGACTGCAAAAAGCCCAACTGATGAAGCAGCGTATCGGTCAGGTATTTCAAGGGGTAATTACTGGTGTTCAATCCTACGGTTTCTTTGTGGAAATTGAAGTACCAGCAGCTGAGGTGGAGTCCAGCAGTAATCCTGGTGTACCTTTGAGAGTAGAAGGATTGGTACACGTCAGTTCTCTCAAAGATGATTGGTATGAATATCGCGCCAGACAACAAGCACTGTTTGGTCGCAAAAATCGTGCTTCCTATAGACTAGGCGATCGCGTCGCTGTCCAAGTTAAAAGTGTCGATTACTACCGTCAGCAAATTGATTTGGTAACGGTCGGTAGCGATGGTGTCGCCAAAAATTTAACTGCCAGTGGTTCCCATGAGGAGCTTTCAGACCTCTACTTACCAAATGACATTGAGCCTGATGACCTAGACTCTTACTCTGAGGATGAATGAAAAGTCCTGCTGAAGACAGAATTCAGAATACCTCAGCAGTCAAGTCAGGGCGAAGAGTCACGGAAAGAATTTTTTCTTCTCCACGATTAAAATCGCTTGTTCTAAACCTCTCTTATACATCCAGTACTTCGACAAGTGGCACAGGTAGCTCTGCCGAACTGCTCAGTAACCATCGCCCAGAATCCATTCTGGATTTTGGCTTCTGAATTCTTCTTCAGTAAAATCCAGTAAAATTTACGTGTCCAATAACACCAAGCCTTTAATTTTAGGCGTATCGGGCGCATCTGGTCTGATTTACGCTGTTCGCGCGATCAAATTTTTGCTAGAAGCGGAGTATAGTATTGAATTGGTTGCCTCTAAATCAACTTACATGGTTTGGCAGTCAGAACAGGAAATTCGGATGCCATCAGAACCAACTCAACAAGAACAATTCTGGCGAGAGCAAGCTGGAGTTGCACTTGACGGGAAACTCCGCTGCCATCCTTGGAGTGATATTGGAGCCGGAATTGCCAGTGGTTCCTTTGCCACTCTGGGGATGATGATCATTCCATGCAGCATGAGCACAGTGGCAAAGCTGGCAGTTGGCTTGAGTTCCGATTTACTAGAACGGGCGGCGGATGTGCAACTAAAAGAAGGGCGAAAGCTGGTCATTGTTCCTCGTGAAACACCTTTTAGCCTCATCCACCTGCGTAACTTAACCTCTTTAGCAGAAGTTGGAGTGAGAATTGTCCCCGCTATTCCCGCCTGGTATCACAATCCCCAAACCATCGAGGATTTAGTTGATTTTGTCGTTGCCCGCGCTTTAGATCAACTAGATATTGACTGCATCCCAATTCAGAGGTGGCAAGGTCGTCGCTAACGACCTCAGCAGATTGATCGTAAATTTCACAATAGTCCTAAAAGGGTAATGATAGTGTCAGTAGTCAGTGAACAGTAATTAGTGAAGAATAATCAGACTGACAACTGACAACTGACAACTGACCACTGACCACTGAGAACTGACAACATTGCTATGGCTGTAATTCGCTTAATTCTATTGGTGGCGGTACTGGGAGGACTAACACTGTTGTTAGTCCAAAATTGGTCCCCTGCCCTATCGCTAGTCTTTTTGGGCGTGCGAACTCAACCATTACCACTAGCGATATGGATTTTGTTCAGTACTGCCACTGGTGCTTTCACATCTATACTGATTGCTACCTTGTTTAACTTATCCAATTATTTTGTGGGGGGACAACGGCGAACTCGTGACCGCTCAACTGCAACTTCGCCTCGTGCGAAGGCAACCCGCACAGAAGAACCTACATCTCGTTCTGCCAGTCCTCCACCACCAGCTAGTAAAAAAGAAGCGCCTAGCAGTGATGTATTTGATGATTGGGAGACAAATGGCAGTAAAGATGATGATTGGAACTTTGATGAAAAGTCAGAAGAAGCGTCTACCCCTAATCCTCAAGCTCAACCTGCTAGAGACTCAAAAACTTACGAACGTCAATCAGAAACCAAAACCAGTTCTCAATCTGGTTCAGTTTACTCCTACAGCTACCGTGAGCCAAAAAATACGGCCGCGGGAAAAACTGAATCAGTTTACGATGCTGATTATCGGGTAATCATCCCCCCTTATCAGCCGCCGGCTACCAATCAAGCGGATGATGATGATTGGGAATTTTTTGATGATGATGATGATTTTGATGATGATGGTAAACGCCCCCGTCGGTGAGATGTAGCAGGCTACATCTCTACTTGATGCCACACCGCTCTCTAGACTCCTGCTTGACCTTACCAGTCATGGCAGCTTCCTGCAAAGTCATGAAAGCATTAAAATCTTCCAAGTCATACCGGGTAGTCAACAGTTGTCGTAGTTGATTTTCAGCTTCCACTGTCAAATAGCCAGTTGCTAAGGTTCTTTGTACAACGTCACGAATTCGAGTCATAATTGACGCCTCATTCATCCTACTATTTATTAATTCAGGCTTATCCAGGTGAAATATGCAGTAGTTTTTGTGTCAAAACTTCAAATTTGTCAGGTTTTTGTGGGCGATCGCAGTAAATAAGTCATCATCTATACCTTTATCAGAAACATTTATTTGAGCAGGGCTTGTTATAACTGAACTTTTAGAATAACGGCCATGTAATGTTAGGAACACAGTATTATGTATACTTAAAATGACACACCAAAGTGAAAACTCGGATTATTTAGATAGACAGAAATTGTTTGGATAAAGTTTCAAACAAGCTATGTTAATTTTTTCGCTAAGTCTAAGGATAATCAAGCAGCAATTACCAAGTTACTTTAGGAAAGTTAGTAAATTTCTTAGAAATTCATCGTTTATTATTTTAGGTAATTTCACAGAAGAATCGTTAATCTCTCGATTAAGTTACTTTAAATACATTAATAACAGTAATAACGGCAGTTCATTCAACTCAAATAGAAGATGAATTTGTAGAAACTAAAAACAATTGGGAGTTAGAAAAATTATACGTAAATTTGATATCCGCAAGGGAAAAGCCTTGATATCCATTGAAAATAGATTTATCAGAGGTTTACTTTGTGGTTGTATTCCTGCGGAAATTACTAATGTCGGTTATCAAAGTCGTAGTAGCAGTACTGTTAGAGTTTATCTTTATATAAGTTATCGGTTTATTAGCGATCGCCAATCAAATAATTTTATCTGGTTGCGCGATCGGTGCAAAACTCCGTATTTTTAAATCCTAGATTAAGTCGTTGAGTTTATAATTAGAAACTGTGACTCAGAACTCAGAATTGGAGCGAAGCAACTGGTGAGTAGTTTATTACAAGGAGTCAACCTGTACTTAATTGGCATTATGGGCGTTGGTAAGACGACAGTAGGGCGCTTACTGGCAAAGGAATTGGGTTATGGATTTGTGGATACCGATAATGTCATTGCCCAAGCAACAGGTAAATCTATCAATCAGTTATTTGCACAAGTTGGTGAAGCCGGGTTTCGGCAGTTAGAAAGCGACGTGCTTTCACAAGTTTGTGCTTTTACAAAGTTGACTATCGCAACTGGTGGGGGCATTGTAATGCGGCGAGAAAATTGGGGTTACTTACACCACGGTTTGATAGTGTGGCTAGATGCGCCAGTGGAGATAATTTACAGCCGTTTAGCTGAGGATACCACAAGACCACTGCTGCAAGATGTTGATCCTCAAGGTAAATTGCGATCGCTCCTCGAACAACGAACACCACTTTACTCTCAAGCCGATTTGCACATCATCGAGCGAGAGGGAGATACACCTGAAGACGTTGCCAAGCGAGTACTTGAGGCAATTCCTACCGTTCTCAAAACACAAGTTTCTCATTAATGGGGAATATGTGTTACTCAAAAACCAAATTATCAAGCTAATTGTTTTTGATGATAAAAGTGAGGCTATCGTGGAATGGATACCCGATTAAAATACCAAGATATTATTAAGAGCGTACTCCAAAATCATGCCGATTATCAAGAGTATGTTAAAACATTGTTGACGAACTATGCCAGTGATGATGTCTCGGATAACGATGTCGAAGTCCAACTCATTTTAGACACAGAACGCAATCATTATCAATGGATGAATGTCGGTTGGCAAGGATTTAATCGTATTTATCGATGCGTGATGCATTTTGATATTAAAGATGGCAAAATCTGGCTGCAACAGAATTTAACCGATCGCAATCCAGCAGAGGAATTAGTGATGATGGGAGTACCACGAGAAGATATTGTCTTGGGTTTGCAAGCTCCTTACAAGCGTCAGTATACAGATTATGGCGTAGCGTAATGCGAACTATAATAAATATCTGCGGTTTATTAAGTGGGATGTCTACGACGGGCTATTCGGCGTCGCAATTCCTCGTAGGTTGGCTTCACAGTGGGCAAATATTTATGGCTCTCCTAGACTTCGTTTGATAAATTAATACTAAAAAACCCCTAAAATACCTGATATAACTAGGTTTCGCTAAAATAGAATCAAAGATTTAATAAAAATATGCTTTTTGATTCTTGAATCCCCTACCATGTAAGGACTTAACCTGATATCAAGTATTAATTTTCTATAACTAGTCTAGGAGAGCCATATTTATTGAGTGTTTTGTGAATGCGATCATGACTTAACTTTCAAGACAATCGCTAATACTTACTCGTAATGTGTCCACATCCGAATTATCTTAACTACTTGCTCAGATTCCATGACCTCATAGACCAATCGATGCTGTATATTAATCCTACGAGAATAAGCACCTGATAAATCACCAACCAATTTTTCATAAGGTGGAGGGTTTTGAAACGGATTTTCTGCAAGAACAGCAAGTAATTCCTCGGTTTTCTCCTTCAAATTACTATAAGCTAACTTCTTCGCGTCTTTTTGCGCTTGTTTTGTGTAAACAACTGCCAACTCACCAATCCAAATCCCCATCACAATCTTCAATAGGAGTAGCCAACCCTTGTTTAATAGATTCTCGCATTCCAGGGATAGATAATAAGTAAAGAGTTTCCTGAATAGCAGACCAGTCTTTTTCAGCTAGCAGAATCGCATTACCGCGATCGCCTTCAATAATAATAGGTTTACCCTGCTCTGCTACTTGGTCGATGAGCTTTTGTAAATTATTTTGAGCATCATTTACGGGAAGCGAAGACATAATAATTTTTCTGACTCACGGTAACTCTACTCTAGCTTATAAGATCGGCGCTTTCTCTCACCACGATAATATTTGTATCAATTAGAAATGCCATGCTTTAACTGTTAACGGCGGCTCCTCATGGCGGTTAACGATTCGGAATACATCAGGCAAGCTGAAGTCACTCGTGTGCAAGGCGTATTCACCAAGCTACTGTTTGCAAGTTTTCAACCTCTTGAAAATGAGCATCTCGCGTAACAAGAATTAAATTATACTGAATTGCAACAGCTGCAATCCAAATATCATTTTCGGGTAATGGGCGACCTTTGAGGCGCAATTTATTCTTAACTTCACCATATTTACGGGCAGTTTCTACATCACATCCAATTACCGTATTTATGGCAATAAATTCCTCAATGCGTTCTAAATTTCCTGGAGATCGCCTTGATTTTCTAGCACCATAAAATAATTCACCAATAGCAACACTGGGAATAAAAATTTCTTCTGCATTTACTAGCTGATTATTTACTGCTATATCATTTGCAAATAAAGCAATAATAATATTAGTGTCAAGCAGGTATCTACCACTCATCTATATCTACCTGTTCGCAACCTTGTTCAATTGCTTCGCGCATCATCTGGATATCATTTGGCGATATTGTACCTGCAAAATTTAATAATTGTCTACCTGGAACACCATGAATCTGCAAACCTACTAAAGTTCGGGCAAACTCCAGCACTCGATATTGCAAGTCTTCAGGCATGACTTTTAATTCTTCAATTAGCCGATCGAGAATCGGTGTATCCATATTTCTCCTGATGATTTTCGATTCTGGTTGCTAGTCCTTCTTTTATAGATTTTCACATTTCTGAGACGAACCAAACAGCTATGGCTGATCAGTACAAACATACTCGAATTTGGCATCAGAGATTGTGAGGAGTTACAAAGTCTTCTACACTGACTGCATAGGTTTTAACTCTCTCTGTTAGGCTCCTCATGACGGTCAACGATTCTGAATACATCAGGCAAACTGAAGCCACTCGTGTACGTGTACTAAGCGAAGCACTACCTTATATTCAACAATTCGCCGGTCGCACTGTTGTTGTCAAATATGGTGGCGCAGCGATGAAAGATAGCACACTCAAAGACAAGGTTATCCGCGACATTGTATTCTTATCCTGCGTGGGCTTGCGTCCAATTGTAGTCCACGGCGGTGGCCCAGAAATTAACAGTTGGTTAGATAAGCTGGGCATCGAACCACAATTTAAAAATGGTCTGCGAGTCACTGATGCCGCCACAATGGATGTGGTGGAAATGGTTTTAGTTGGTCGAGTTAACAAAGAAATTGTCGCGCTAATTAACCAAGCTGGTGGCTTGGCTGTAGGACTTTGCGGTAAAGACGGTAATCTATTTACAGCCCGTCCCCAAGGTCAAGAAGGCATCGGTTTTGTGGGGGAAGTCAGTAATGTGAATATCAAGATTTTGGACACCCTCGCTAGCAATGGCTATATTCCGGTAGTCTCCAGCGTCGCCGCCGACGAAACGGGACAAGCTTATAATATTAACGCCGATACTGTAGCTGGAGAAATCGCTGCTGCACTAGGAGCAGAAAAGTTAATTTTACTGACCGACACCAGTGGAATTTTAAAAGATTACAAAGACCCATCTACTTTGATTCCAAAAGTAGATATCCGCGAAGCCCGCGAGTTGATTGCCGGTGGTATAGTTAGCGGTGGGATGATTCCCAAAGTGAGTTGTTGTGTGCGATCGCTTGCTCAAGGAGTCCGTGCGGCACACATCATCGATGGTCGCATTCCTCACGCCCTGTTACTAGAAATTTTTACTGATGTTGGGATTGGGACAATGATTCTCGGTTCGCAGTTTACCTCATAAGAGTACTGAGTAAAAAGTTCTCCACTTCCTTACCGGAGATAGGTAATGATAAACATGCGTAGGTGCGGAGCAGCTTGTCGTCAGACATCGCCCACCGCTAAATCGTGTATAACGCCATGAATTATTTATCCACTTTCAGATTGCTAGTTTTTGAAAAGATTCCAAAAAGATTGCTGGCATTGGCAAAATAAAAATAGTGCTGATTTTTTATAGAAAACGTGAGTGCAGAAAGTTTAGAAATTGCTAAAACCCGCTACCAGACTGGGAAAATTGCCTTTGAAAATGGGCAATACCGCGAAGCCGTAGAAAATCTAGAAAAGGCCAGCGCCCTGCTAGCTCGTAATTCTCGTCTTGGGGGTGAAGTAGAAATTGATCTGGTGACAGCTTATGAAGCAGCTGGACGCACGGATGATGCGATCGCTCTTTGCGAAAGACTCAAACGCCATCCCCATTTAGAAACCAGCAAACAAGCGCGACAGATGCTTTAGTGCGATTCGTTGGTTAGTGAATCACGGTCTTAGCCCGTACATAACTAATCCAGTCTGACAGCAGATTACTGTCACAAAGGACTGAAC
>NZ_JBALFC010000110.1:0-10698 GCF_036917755.1 Nostoc sp. | reverse complement strand
TGTTCCGCTTTCAGGAATCTTTTTACTGGCATGATGCACACACCCTTGGTTTATCTTGTTGCTATTTTATGCGACTTAAATGTGGAACAGCTTAACACTTGTAAACGTTCTGTCAACGCAAAATTAATATCGCTAAAACGACGATTTAAAAGACGTGCAGGGAAAGGGTGAGCAAGCAGCCCACCCCAGACCATTATTTATTTAGCAATACTTTAGACTGGTGCTTCAGTAGCAGTTTTGCCAATCAGCATTGCAGCATTTTCCTCGCTTTCGAGAATACCGAATTCAATCAACAACTCTTCTAACTCTTCCATCTCAATGGGGGTGGGGATAGTGAGGTTCCTGTTGTCGATGATTTTTGTAGCCAATGTCCGATATTCGTTACTTTGATTGCTGTCAGGTGCGTACTCGTTAACAGTCATGCGGCGCAATTCTGCGTGTTGTACAATGTTGTCACGAGGTACGTAGTGAATCATTTGGGTGTTTAACCGTTTTGCCAGGGTTTCGATTAAGTCGATTTCCCGGTCAACGTTACGGCTGTTACAAATCAAACCACCCAAGCGCACACCGCCAGTGTGAGCATATTTGAGAACACCACGAGCGATGTTGTTAGCTGCATACATCGCCATCATTTCACCAGAGGTAACGATGTAGATTTCTTGTGCCTTACCTTCACGGATAGGCATAGCGAAACCACCGCACACAACGTCACCCAAAACGTCGTAACTTACAAAATCAACATCTTTGTAAGCACCGTTTTCTTCTAAGAAGTTGATAGCGGTGATAATACCACGACCGGCGCAACCTACACCGGGTTCAGGTCCGCCAGATTCCACACAACGTACATCCCGGAAACCGGTGAGCATTACTTCTTCAAGTTCAATATCTTCTACAGCGCCGCGTTCAGCAGCCAATTGAAGAACACTGGTTTGAGCTTTACTGTGTAGCATCAAACGGGTAGAGTCAGCTTTCGGGTCGCAACCGACAATCAGAATGCGCTGACCCATTTCAGCCATTGCTGCTAGGGTGTTTTGAGAAGTGGTAGATTTACCAATACCGCCTTTACCATAGAAAGCTATTTGTCTAATCTTTGGGTCAGTCATGGTTGTGTTTTCCTACAATGATTTAGTTAATGAATCTGAAGCTTGATGGGAAATATTTACTCTTGATGCTGTTGGGAAGTAGAGCCTGTTGGCGTAAATATATAGCAGTGAGGGGGTCGCAGTCTTGGCGGTTCCCGTCGATTGCGAACCCCCGAACCCAAAGGGCTTGTTGCTAGACATCGCACCCTGGCAAAAACAGTTAAAATCAGAATATATTTACCCACAAAGCGATTGCTTAAGGGATAGATAAATCTCTATCTCCTAATAACGAAGCCTTTAACACTTTGACTTCAGCATTGTCAGTTTTTGTAACAGAATCCCAAATGGTTGCTCAAGCCTGAAGAGTGGTTGCAGCAGGAATTCAAATGAACGCAGATTTGTTCCCTGAACCACACAACCAACTAAATTGCAATCCACTCTAAATGGTCGCTACAACTTTTCTGATTTTGCAGATGTCAAGTCGCCAAGAACTTCTATAGCGCTTCTCGTTTCGTGATTGATGCAGCCGGATAAATTCCAGCCTAAAAGTGGTAGCTACAGGTGCAGTACTATATATAATGTCTGCACGGGCAATCCCTAACACTCTGGCTTAGACTAGTATCTTGGTGACTTTTAACAGTATGGTTAAATTCCTGAAAATTGTGGAACGACACCATTCTGCTTGGAGTTTTCGTTCCAAAAGTCAGCAACTGCTTCAACTTAGTTCGCGGTTGAAAATATTTGCTCCCGCTTATACTAAGTTAGTAAATATTCTGGATTTCTATGGATTTGTCAGGCTGTACTAAGAGTCTTTCTTCCCAGACTCCAAGAGTAATTGCCTTTAGCGGGTAATGCTCTTACTAGGTTAGCCAACTCTTATTGACTGATACCCAGATAAATTTTGATTGACTTCAAGTTGTTACGGAGGCTACTATCCTACTCAATCTAGTTTTAGATTTTTGTGACAAACAGATGTAGCTAATTGAAGTGGACTTACCAGAGCAAAAAAACTTTCTTGAGCTTGCCTCAAAATTGTCTTGAAGTCTTTTTGTGCTTTTACTTTTTTGATTCCTATAAAAACCATAACATACATCTCACTAATTTATTTGCCGAATCTCCAATTATTTATTTCCTCGCCAGAAGATTATCCTTAGAATCTTTAATAGTCATAAGTTACGCGCTCACAGGTTGCGAGTTAGTGAAATTATTTATCATAGTCAATATGTGCAGTTAGATACTTATGGGTATTTTATAAAAGTATTTAAAACTAATGTTTGACAACGAAAACATAATTTCTGATTTTTGCACTCAAAAATTTTTTCAAATAATTAGAGGTAATTAGAGGCGGAGCCTCAAAATAGGCATTCCCAGTCGGAGACTGGGAACGAGGTAATGGGAGGCAGGGGGAGATGAGGAAGATGAGGGAGTGGGGAGTAAGAATTTTAGATTTTAGATTTTGGATTTTAGATTGAAATTTAATCCAAAATCTAAAATCCAAAATCCAAAATTGAATTGCCCAATGCCCCACATTTACAATCGATTAGTATCTTTTGTAACTAACTTCCAGCCTTCAGCTTGGTCAACTAGCTTCATTGACTCTAGTTGAAGATTGTTGAAAGCAGATGTATGAAGCAGAAAGTAGGGTTGGCCGTTGTAGTGCCAATAATATTGCAGTTCACCAACAGAAGCGGGAATGATAGTGCGATCGCTATAATAATCCAACGAGGGACGATGATAGGGAAAAGATGTGTAAATCTTCCTTGTAGCTGGATTTGCCCGCACAATCATGGCGGCGACTGGTTTAACTGGATAGGCTTCCGATAATTCCCAAACCCAGTAGTTAGATTTCATTAACAGCAACAGCGAAATATAACTTCCCCAAAACAAAATCTTCAGAAATTGCCCGTCGCCTCGTTCTGCCAAAATAGCTGCTAAGGTCATAGTTAAAGCTACTGCGGCAAAAATCAGTTGTAAGTCTGTTTTTGGTGTTGTACCCCAACTGAAATAAATGCTACCAGCAGAAGCGACTATCGCAAGTATTGCCAAACCAGCCACCCAAGCACGCGGATAAGATGAGAGTAAAGGCGAATTTTCCGTCTCTGATAACTGGATACCAAAAGCTAAGGCTAAACTAGGGTAAATGGGGAATAAATACCAGGGAACTTTGGTAATCATGAAGGAAATTATCAGCAGATAAACACCACTCCACGCCATTACTAGTTTTGCCCAGCTAAGATTGCGATTTTCCCAGGTTAAACTTACAGTTTGCGGTAAGAATAATAACCACGGCCATGTGTACTTGAGAAGTTCAATCACATAGTACCAAGGTGGTTGAGAATTCCCCTCTACAACAGAGCCAATTCGACTTGCTGATGGGTTTGCAAGTGCAATTTGGGCGAAAGTGTAACCATAGTGAATTAGTTGGGCAACATACCAACCAGCTACAGGGAGAATACCAATTAAGATTGCTATCCACAGATAGTAACAAGTGAGTAGTCGTGGCGTATCCCAAAATAGAAATACGATCGCGATCGCACCTAATAATACACCTAACAATCCTTGAGTTAGGCAAATCAACCCAAAACTAACGCCAACACCAAGACAATAACGTAAATCTCGGCGCGATCGCAACACGCACAACATCATCACCATCAAGAAACTTACCATCGCCCCATCCAACATTGCTAACCGCCCATGACGCACCACGGGTAGCATTGTTAGGTAAATTAAGGCGCTATAAATAGCAGCCCAACGCTGGCGAAATATCTCACGAGCAATGCAATACAGTAAAGGTACAGATGTCGCGGTTAAAATTGCTCCAGGTAGGCGTGTTGTCCACTCATTTTCACCTCCTAGAGAATAAGCCCAAGCAATTAGCAAATGCATCAAAGGCGGCTTGTCATAATATGGTTCGCCTCCGAGTGTTGGGTAAAGCCAACGCATTGAACCTGCTGGTGCGTGCCAAATTTCACGAGCAACCTGTGCCACAGTCCCTTCATCCCAATCTCGCAGGGGCAATCCTCCCAGATTGATGCTAAACAGTAACACTGCTGCCAACAGCAACACTATTAGCCATACCCAATCAATCCATTTGCCAACCGTGCGATGCTGTTTTTCCAGATGACTCCAAATAAAGCTTCCTTCTTG
The DNA here is from genome assembly GCF_036917755.1 of Nostoc sp. Lineage (GTDB taxonomy): Bacteria > Cyanobacteriota > Cyanobacteriia > Cyanobacteriales > Nostocaceae > Nostoc. Next base: position 6,469 of record NZ_JBALFC010000110.1, on the reverse strand, counting down.
CATATTCTCTGGTAATCATTTTACTTGCTGGTTTGATTACATAGAGATATCTAGCGAATCTCCAATGTTGCCACCCAGTAGCAACGTATATTCTTAACAATTGCTAGTTTCCAAGATTAACTCAACTTTCTCTAATTAGCGCTATTTTTTGAAAAATTTATCTTAGTTATTTAAAGAACATTTATGCGGATAGATGATAAAAATAATACCGGCAATAAATTATTTATTACCTGCTGATTTGTCCGTAAATGAACTTGTATTTTATTTTTAATGTCACGCTGAGTTTAATTTTTATCTACTTAGTTGCAAGCTAGCTAAATTCCGAAAAGTAGGAAATAATTGCTACAGAGTTTCAATGACGGACTGAACATTTCAAGGAATTATTTGTAATTTTTTTAGATAGTAATTACCAAGATTTTTTAAATCTTCTGCTTTGTTCCCATGCCACCTGAGAATAAATTCTAACGCTAATAGCTCAAGTCATCTCAAAGAGGACTAAATAAAGGGTTTTAAGCGATGTAGATGGCTAGACAATGAGCAAATTTTAGCATTTTAAATTTAATTAAGCGATTATTTATAGTTAAACATCTGTGTTATACAATTTTAAGTAAGTGGGTCAAATTAAATATAAAACCTTACCCTGCCTCCGCCTTCCCTCTCCGTGAGTTCGGAGAGGGATTGAGAGTGAGGTTTGATCTTATGTTTAATTATGTCTACCTACTTGTCAAAGCCTTTTTTCCAAAAATAAGCAGCTATAAAATTATGGGAGCCGGTCAATGAACTTACCTGTAATCGTGGATATTACTGTTGGCTTAGTTTTTATTTACTTGATTTTGAGCCTGCTAGCTTCGGAAATTCAGGAATTGCTTGCCACATTTTTACAATGGAGAGCTAAACATTTAAAAAATTCAATTGAATTACTTGTAGGGGGTGGTAGTGAAACTGAAGAATCAGATATTACTAAGGCAAGAAATTTAGTACAGAAACTTTATAACGATCCTTTGATTAATACCTTGAATCAACAAGCAAAGGAGAAAGTAGAAAAGCAGTTTCGGGAAAATACTAAAACCAGTAACAAAAAAGCACTAGGAGAAAAACAAAGCGCCCCTTCCTATCTTCCTTCTGAAACATTTGCAATTACTTTATTAGATACCTTAAAAATTCCCCAGTTAATTAATTATGTGAAACATCCTAGTGATGAAGTTAAAACAAATTTGCACATGATATTAGCATCTTACAAAGAACTGCAAGCAGGTATTAATGATCCAAACAGTGAAAGTTACAAAACGATTAAAACAATTTATGGAGATATTGACCAGAAATTTATAGATTTTGTTAATCAAGAGTTACCTAATGATGTACCTGATAATTTAATTAATAGTCTTCGTGTGCTTGCTGAACGTAGTAGGATAAAGATTGGCGACCTCACAGAAGAAATAAATCAGTTTAAAAATGAAGTCGAAACATGGTTTGATCGCTCTATGGATCGAGCCAGTGGTGTTTATAAGCGCAATGCCAAAGGAGTTGCTATTCTAATTGGAATATCAATTGCCATATTAACTAATACTGATACATTTCACCTCGTTAATAGATTGTCGCAGGATTCGGTTATTCGCTCTGCCATTACTCAAAGTGCAAGTCAACGAACCGATTTCATCAAAGACCCAGAGGCGAGAAGGGAAATCGAGAAAGTTTTAGGAAATGCTTCTGTACCTATTGGATGGCAAAACATCAATCAACAGTTTGAGCCGAATAGTGGAAACGTCTTATTTATCAGAAGTTGGCAGGTTTTTAGATTAATTTGCGGTTGGATAGTCAGTGGTTTAGCTATTGCTATGGGTGCGCCTTTTTGGTTTGATATCCTCAATAAATTTATCAATGTGCGGAATGCAGGGCCAAAACCTGCTGCTTATACTAAAGATCAACCGTCTCAGAAATAGCGTTTATTTGAATCACATCTGTTGTAGAGAACATTGCTCATTTGTGTCAACTTAAGCTAAAACCCTTTTAAAATCCTCGTTTCCAGCAAGAGGCTGGAAATGCTCTTCAATTGCGGCTCTGCCGCGAGTAAGGTAGGCGGAGCCTTAATGAGGGGCATTCCCAGTCGGAGACTGGGAAGGAGAATCTTAAAAAATAAAAATAACTCGGAGTTTGAATTCTTTATTCTGAAGAATAATCTCAATTTGCTTGATGAATTCTCGAAAATAAAATCGTCGCTCTGTTTCCGACAAATCTAACCAAAATTGGGGAATAGAAACAGCTTGAGCAACAGAACGCAAGTTAACTGGGGGAAGTGTCGCCAACTTTGCTTCGAGTGCAGAAATTTCTGTGCGGAGTTTGTAAGCCCTTAATTTTGCTGTTTCAACATCTAAAATTCCAGTTTCAATTAAAGCGGGTAACTGAGCAAGTATTTCTTGCTGACGTGCGATCGCTTGCCCTAAACTATTCTTGACTGCATCCAACTGAGGAAAATTCATCCCCGCTACAGCTAAGGGTAAGTCACGGCAAACTGTTTCAATTGTATGTTCTAAAACCTCTTGGTAGGGAATAGCCTTACACTTGGGGCGTTGAGGACAGCTAGTAGAACGTAAATAAAGATACTCCTTATCTTGGTTGCGTTGGGTGACACGAGTAACTGTTAGATGTGACTGACACTCAGCACAGACAACCAACCCAGCTAAAGAACGCCTAGCACTAGCAGTTCGGGATGGTAAACGGCTGTTACGGCGTAAAAGTCGGTCAACTTGGGCTGCTTCTTCTTTAGAAATTATCGGAATATGGGTATTGGAGATAATTTCACCATTTTGGTAAGCTGTATTACCGCGATAAACTGGATTAGTTAGCCAGCGTCTTCCTGTAGTTACAGAGATTTTTTTGCCGTATTTTTTCGCCAAGTAACGAACTGAACCCCGCAGAGAACCATAGAGTAAAAAGTCTTCAAAAAAATCTTTGACTACTGGTGAAGTACTGCGGTCAATGGTATATTTTCCTTTACCTCTGCGATAGCCGTAGGGAATTTTGCCGGGTGGCGGTGCAACATCAAGACGATTACGGGCGTGTCCTTGACGAATGCGACGACTACGTTGCTGACGTTGGATTGCGTGTAGCAAATTCAGCAAGTCAGCGCCCAGAGGGTAATTTTCGGAAGTGTAGGGCTGTTCAGTAGCAATTATCGCTACTCCCATTGCTTCGAGTTGATGTAAGCGATCGCTAATTTCCTCTACAGTATCCCCTAATTCTTCCAACCGCCGAATCAACAGATAATCTGCTGCTTCAGTTTGGCAATCGGTAAGTAATTGTTGTAATTGCGATCGCGTAGCGTGTCCAAAGGACTCTCGCTTACCCAAATCTTCATAAACTCGATCCACCTCCCATCCCCAATCGGCTTGATCGGGAGAAGATTCTAATAGCGGATCGGTGTAAGAGTAAGCAATGATTTTCATTAGTCATTAGTCATTAGTCATTAGTCATTAGTCATTAGTCATTAGTCATTAGTCATTAGTCATTAGTCATTAGTCATTAGTTATTAGGACGGAACTAGGTAAAAACTTTTTCAATAATTCCCCCTCATCTCCCTCATCCCCCTCATCCCCCACTCCCCACTCCCCACTCCCCACTCCCCCTCACTGCTGACTCAACTCGATAATATTCCCATCAGGATCTTGAGTAAACAGAGCAGCGCGACCGGAAGCGCTGGCTTGAATAGGATAATTATGATTGAGGAATTGCTGTTTGGCTGCGTCTAAGTCAGCAACGGAGAAAGCAATGTGGGGATTACGTCCCCATTTTTCGTTTTGGTTTTCCGTGGGGACGGTAGGTGCAACTATCAAGTGAAGTTGATAGTCGCCAATTTGATACCATGCACCAGGATAGTTTAAGGAACGATCTATTTTGGATAATCCCAATACTGTGCCATAAAAGTGTTCAGAGCGTTCTAAGTCAGTCACAAGAATTGCTGTATGGAGACTTTGGGTAATGTGCATTGTCGGTAAGATGCGATCGCGTTTATTTAAATTTTGACGTATTTTGAACCTTTGGGAGATGAGGGAGATGAGGGAGATGAGGGAGATGAATTAATAATCAATGCCCAATGCCCCATGCCCAATGCCCCATGCCCAATGCCCAATGCCCAATGCCCAATGCCCAATGACAAACTAAAAAATGAGGATAAATCATGGATGCTCAATTAAGTCTTACAGAAATCAGTGTTGCACGGGAGATTTTACAAGATTACGAGCCTGCACAACACGCTTTGAATCACTTGGAAAAACACAATGGCAAAGTTGAAAGCGCTTTTGCGGATTTGTGGATTGAGAAAAATGGGCAACCGTTGATGCAGCAAAGTAAATCACTTTGGCAAGTCACACTAAAAGTATTGCGTGAGGAACTTTGTGGCGATGATGGTTTTCGCGGTCAACTCAAAGAATACACCAAAAATCCAGGGAGTTCACCCTTGCTGACAGGGTTGATTATCTCCCTTGTTGGTATAGCGACGGCACACGGTTTGGCAATTGATCCAGCGATCGCAACTGTTATTGTTTTATATATCCTCAAAATCGGCTTGAATATTTTTTGCGAATACACCGAACCACCCGTTGGCAATTCTGCAACTCTAGCGCCAGAAAACTGATGTGCTAGTTTACAAATCATCACCTTTTTTTGGATGCTTTGTGTATGGCGTACACTTTGACCTCTCTCCAAACCTCTCTCCTAAAAGGAGAGAGGCTTTGAATCTTACTCCCCTTCCCTTGTAGGGAAGGGGTTGGGGGTTAGGTCTGTATTGAACTCAACAAGCGCTACTATATTGATGCGATCGCGCTACTTGCTAATGAGTGCATCTTGCCGTTAAGTATTTGCATCGCCGTGTTATCTCAATGCAACCTCTTGCAATTTGATTGTATCGGCTGACAATGCCATTGTATCGACTAACAATGCCATTGTATCGACTGACAATGCCATTGTATTGACCGACAATGCCATTGTATCGGCTGACAATGCCATTGTATCGACTTGCTACACCTGCCTAATGAGTATGATCTGGTCGCGCCCCTGTTAAATGCCATCACCCGATCACTCTGGTAATCTCTCTAACGCCTCTTGTGCGATCGCTCCCCGATATTCATCCTTATACTCAACAAATATCTCCAACGCTGTCTGTAAATAAATCCTCGCCTCTGCGTAATTTTCTTCTGCTTCTGCAAGCGTTACTAAAGTGTGGTAGGTGAGTGCTTGCTCATAGCGATCGCCAATCTAAACTTTGATTTTTAGCTTACAATTTAGTCATATAGGCAGTTTTGTACAAAATCTCCAAATGCTGACAGAGTATATTCAAGCAGCTTTGCACAGAGCAAACTATGAAATCTTAGAAGATGGTACTTTTTATGCAGAAGTACCTGAATTGCAAGGGTTATATGCAAATGCATCTACACTGGAAGTTTGCAGAGAAGAGTTAAAACAATCTTTAGAAGAGTGGATTATTTTAGGACTACAGTTAGGGCATAATTTACCTGAATTAGATGGAATCTCTCTTGCTTTAAAAAAGGATGCGGCTTAATGCCAAACTTTGGGTCGATTAACCGCAGGGATTTAATTTATTACCTGAAAAAACTTGCTTTTGAAGGGTCTTACTCAGGTACAAAACATCAATTTATGGTTAAAGATGAACTGAGATTAATCATTCCTAACCCCCACGAAGGAGATATCAGCAAAAGCTTACTGGCAAAAATTTTAAAACAGGCTCAAGTTAGTAGAGATGAATGGGAGGCGCTTTAAACAAGCGATCACCTTGCCATTACTCTGGTAATCTCTCTAACGCCTCCCGTGCGATCGCCCCCCAATATTCTTCCTTATACTCAAGATATATCTCCAACGCTGTCTGCAAATTAACCCTCGCCTCTGCGTAGTTTTCTTCTGCTTCTGCAAGCGTTCCTAAACAGTAGTAGGTGAGTGCTTGGGAATAGCGATCGCCAAATTCGATTTTAATAGCCAAAGCTTGTTGGTAATTGCGCCGCGCCTCCTCAAATTCCCGCAATTGTTTGGCAACTATTCCTAAATTGTGGTAGGTGTCAGCTTGCTCATAGCGATCGCCAAATTCGATATTGATAGCCAAAGCTTGTTGGTAATTGCGCCGCGCCTCCTCAAATTCCCGCAATTCTTGGGCAACTATTCCCAAATTGTGGTAGGTGACAGCTTGAGAATAGCGATCGCCAAATTCGATATAGATAGCCAAAGCTTGTTGGTAATTGCGTCGCGCCTCCTCAAATTCCCGCAATTTTTGGGCAACTCTTCCCAACTCGTGGTAAGTGCTAGCAGAAGAATAGCGATCGCCAAATTCGATATTGATAGCCAAAGCTTGTTGGTAATTGCGCCGCGCTTCCTCAAATTCCCGCAAATATTGGGCAACTATTCCCAAATTGTGGTAGATACTAGCTTGAGAATAGCGATCGCCAAATTCGATTTTGATAGCCAA
>NZ_JBALFC010000109.1:0-90497 GCF_036917755.1 Nostoc sp. | reverse complement strand
CTAATTCGAGCAAGAGCCGATGACAGAAATTCTCTCTTTGTAATACTCTTGTACTATTAGATTACGATCGCGCTGTGCCAGTTGCGTAAGTCCTACTTATATATCCATAATTCTTAGATTAATTATTTCAGCAACAATCAGTTTAACGTGAGTTCGACAAATCTTGTTTGACCTCTCCCCCAGCCCCTCTCCGAAGCGGAGAGGGGAGTAAAAAGCTTAATTTTTCGTTGCTCCTCCCTTTCCGTTTCGGAGAGGGAGGCTGGGAAGGAGAGGTTCATCGAACTCACGTCAGTTTAAAGTTCCAGCTAAGAGTTCTGTCGCTATCTGGTATCGCAAGTTTAATGCTACTTTTGGCGCTGCTAACTTGAGCAGTTAAAATTAATCAGAAACTAACTACAATTCACAAGGAGAAAATTTATGAAATTAGATGGTAAAGTTGCTCTAGTGACTGGGAGTAGTCAAGGAATTGGACAGGCAATTGTTTTGCGTCTAGCTCAAGCAGGGGCAAATGTTGTGATTAACTATCGCTCTCACCCTGAAGGAGCAGAGGATACTTTAGCAAAGGTGGAAGCAATTGGTGGTAATTGTCACATGGCTCAGTGTCCAAAATCACATGGTTACACACTTAAAGCAGATTTAGGCAGTGTTGATGAGGTGCGCCAACTGATTGCAGAAAGTATTAACCATTTTGGCAAGCTAGATATTTTGGTAAATAATGCTGGCATTGAAAAACACGCACCATTTTGGGATGTTACAGAAGCAGATTATGACGCTGTGATGAATGTCAATTTAAAAGGCGTTTTCTTTGCGACTCAAGCCTTTGTACAACACCTGATTGAAACTAAACGAACTGGAAAAATTATCAACATTAGTTCGGTGCATGAAGAACTACCATTTCCCAATTTCACATCTTACTGTGCTAGCAAAGGCGGGATAAAAATGCTCACCCGTAACTTAGCTGTTGAGTTGGGTGCTTTGGGGATCACGATTAATAATGTTGCGCCCGGAGCCATAGAAACTCCGATTAATACTAAGCTGTTAAATGACCCAGAAAAGTTGGGTGCGTTATTAAAAAATATTCCTCTCGGTCGCTTGGGTCAACCACACGATGTTGCTTCTTTAGTGGCGTTTCTAAGTTCTGATGATGCTGACTACATTACAGGTAGCACTTTCTTTGTGGATGGTGGACTGCTTTGGAATTATCAAGAACAGTAGGGAGAAAAAACGATGCCAAATTCATCTCTATTTATTCCAGTTATCCTTGGCACTCCCCGTCAAGGTCGCCAAAGTGAATATGTTGCTAAATTTATTGTTGAGCAGGTTGCAGCACGCGATCGCCTAGAAACCAAACTCATTGATATTAGAGATATGGCGATCGCTACAAATGATGCCGGAGAATCCCTGAAAGACCCTCAGTTTTCTGCAACGATTGAACGAGCAGATGGCTTAATTATTGTTACACCAGAGTATAACCACGGTTATCCGGGTTTGCTCAAGCACGTACTTGACACCTGCCTTAAAGAATACATTCATAAAGCCGTTGGTCTGTGTGGCGTTTCGGCGGGGCCTTTTGGTGGTACAAGGGTAATCCAAAACCTTTTACCTGTAATGCGGGAATTGGGGCTAGTGACTATTTTCTATGACCTCAACTTTAGCAATGTTCAGAAACTATTTGATGAGTCAGGCAATTTGATTGACAAACCAACCTACATTCGCCGCATGGAAAGGTTTATGGACGAGTTAGTTTGGATGTCAACTGTCCTGAAATATGGGCGCCAAGAAGTCAGCTTGGAGAAAAAAGATAGTATCCAAGTTAACACCCATGCCAGCAAGCCCTGCCCAGAAATAGCTGCGCGAATGGGTGCAGATGTAATGGATACCGTCCTGGAAGTAAGTTATAATGCCCAGACTGGTGAAGTGGAAGCCACCCCAGTTACTTAAGTCCCAGTTTTGCTTTCCTCTAGCCATTCATGGGACAAAGATTTTGAAGGACAATGATCTTATGATTGCTATTCAGTCCTGTCCAGAACTCAAAGCTTTTGTAAATCAGATCGTCTCTCTTTGTAATGAAAATCAAGTAATCCCTTAATTCTCAAGATGTGGAGCTAAAGAAATCCTTATCTAAATCTAACTGCTCACTGCATCGAAAAAATGGATGAAACCGTCGTGTATGGCGATCGCACTTTTCCTCTCAATACAAAAGGATTGCGATCGCGTAGAGTTTCAGGCTTTTCTTAATTATCCTTTGATCGTAAATAGACCATGCTGTAGGGGTTTAGCAATGCTAAACCCTTACGAAAGATGTGGTTTTTCACCTTCTACATATTTGGTGTTTATTGTCAATATGTAAGTAAGTCCAATAATTATTTGATCTGGCTAAATTTTTAAATTTTGAAACTTTGTAAATTGTGGATTGAACAACAGTTTCGCAGTACCTGTAGGCCCGTTGCGGTGTTTAGCTATGATCACTTCTGCAATCCCGCGATCGGGTGTATCGGGAGAATAGTATTCATCACGGTATAACATTATTACTAAATCCGCGTCTTGTTCAATGGAATTGTGAACAATAATATTATTCGCAACAAAATTATGCAAACTAGGAACCGTAAGATCAAAGACTTCTTCCTCGCCACTATATTCAATTGAAAGTATCTCGTCCCAATAAACATCACTTTTGGCAAGAGTAACCAGTTTAGATGATTGAACAAAGTTGCCGACTTTTAGAGCTTCTTCTCGACTTAAATTTACCTTGTAAAGAGTAGAGCCACAATACGAAACTCCAATAGAGGAATGTAAATGTCCTAATAATGCAACCTCAGCATAAGTCATAGTTTGTTTACCAGGGTTGGGGAGATGTCTTGGTAAACATAGATGTTGTTTAGGAGTTAATTCATCAAGTCTTTTCCAGCCATTAATTGTTAAAAACTTGTGATTACCTGTGGCACGGATTTTTCGACCCAATCGAGTTGTTAAAGTAAACAGAGGCTTCGTACCTGTGGAAAAAGCATTGCTAACAATTGCCTTTTCTAGCTGCATTGTAGCTTCGTTCAACGCCCAAACTGCAAAACCAGATTTACCTACTAATTCCCTAATTGGTACTTGCAGTCCGCTATCTGGTAATGTCACCAAACTATCGCCTGCTAAACAACCCGACTCTCTCAAATCTGACAACATCGGACGCTTGTTAGTGCGTGCTTCCACCCCTCGACTCAACTGAGATAAAGCAATAATTGGTACAGATAATTCACGCGCTAAACCTTTGAGTTGACGTGTAATTTTTGATAATTCTTGAACTCGATTATCGCCTGCTCCTTCCATCAATTGCAAGTAATCTATTACAATCAAACCAAGTATTCCTTGTTCTGCTTGCAGTCTTCTTGCCTGACTACGCATTTGTGTAACTGTAATATTCGGCGTGTCGTCAATATAAATCGGCATCTCGGAAAGGATACCAATAGCACGGCTTAAAGGTTCCCACTGTGTTTGGCTCAGGCGTCCAGTCCGCAGATAACTACTTTCAATATGCGCTTCGCTAGCTAATAGACGTTGCGTCAGTTGCTCTTTGGACATTTCCAAACTGAAAATAGCAACTGGTAATTTCTTCCGCTCGTCAATGTGATCACGCTTGATAATAATTTCGTAATTGGCAATATATTGTGCAATATTCATCGAAAAGCTTGTCTTTCCCATTGCAGGTCTAGCAGCGACAATAATCAAATCAGAACGCTGAAAGCCGCCGGTCATGGCATCTAAATCGTAAAATCCGCAGGGAATCCCAGGTAAGGCGATGCCTTGGTTTCGATCTTCAATATCCTGGAAATTATTAATTAGAGTATCAGAAATATGAACTAAACCCGATTGGGGACGCTCTTGAGTAACTGAGAATACTTTCTGTTCTGCCTGATCTAAAACAATTGGTAATTCGGTTTCTGTCTCGTAACCAAGATGTACAATTTCATTACCAGCTTTTATTAAGCGCCGCCGCAGGTATTTGTCCATGACTAACCCTGCTAAGGCGTCGATGTTCACGGCTGACACTGTGCGGTCTACCAGAGTTGCTAACTTATTTCTGCCACCAATGCGGGCAAGGATATCATGGTCAGTCAGCCAACTTGTGACTGAGAGCAAGTCTGTGGCTTTACCTTGAGCATGGAGCCTCACAGCTGCTTGATAAATATCTTTGTGAGCGCTAATGTAAAAAGCTTCGGGAAGGAGGCGATCGCTAACTCGACTAATCGCTTCTGGATCTAGTAGAATACCCCCCAAAATCGCTTCTTCCGCCTCAATATTTTGTGGTGGGAGGCGATCGCTACCATCGCCTTGAAAACTCAATTCTTCAGCCATAAACGATTTTAGTTTGAGATTAAAGCTAGTCGGGAGTTAGGAGTTAAGAGTTAGGGGTTAAGAGTTAGGAGTTAGGCTTAAGAGTTAGGAGTTAGGAGTTAAGAGTTATTTTCACCTTTACTTCCCTTGCTCCCTCATCTCCCTCATCTCCCTCATCCCCCTCATCCCCCTCATCCCCTCCTGAGTTAGCTAGCGACTACTTGAATATCCACTTGCGCCGCTACTTCCGAATGCAGCTTAATTTCGGCTTGATAAGTACCAAGGTGGTTAATATCGGGGATGGTAATGCCACGCCGATCAATTTCTTGACCCGTAGCTGCCTTAATTGCATCTGCAACATCTTGGGTGGTGATAGTACCGAAAATTGCTTCGTTTTCACCAACTGGCTTGGCAATTGTCAAGCTGCCAACTTTTTCTAAAGATTCTTTTTGCTCAAGAGCTTGTTGTCTGAGTTCTAATTGCCGTTGACGCTCTTGCTCACGACGGCGTTCTACTTGCTTGAGAATACCAGGAGTGGCATTGGTTGCCAATTTCTGGGGAATCAGATAATTACGAGCGTAGCCAGGAGCTACTTCCACTAAGTCGCCAGATTTTCCCAGCTTGCTGATATCCTGATTTAAAACTAACTGCACACGTTTCGCCATCGTTTTTCGTTTTTCCTGTAAAATCTAATTAATTTGGGCTTGGGTAAGATAGCTCACAATGTCACTGCTGTATTCCAAGCTTCTTTGCCTATACCCTAAAGCTTACAGATCGTAGCGAAAGGAAGGGTGCGATCGCAACTATTAGCGCTAGAAAGTTGGAGGAATGGGGGAATGAGGGAGTGGGGAGTGGGGAGATGAGGGAGATGAGGGAGATGAGGGAGATGGACTTTTCTCCAATGCCCTATGCCCCATGCCCTATGCCCAATGCCCCATGCCCTATGCCTAAAAGTTATTTCTCATTTCCCGTATCCGCGCAAAGGTTTGCACTCCATCTCTACTCTTAACAGTTAATTGTAATGATGGCTGATCCCAACGTAAAAAGGGATTGGTGCGCTTCTCCACTCCCAGCAGTGAGGGTATGGTAGCTTCTCCTCGACTACGGTAAGCCTTCACTTCATTGAAGCGCCTTTGTAAGTCGGCGTTGTCCCCATCCACAGTTAGGGCAAATTGGAGATTTTTCAAGGTGTATTCGTGGGCGCACCAGACGCGTGTATCATCGGGTAGCGATCGCAGTTTACTTAAAGAATCCACCATTTGGGTCGGCGTTCCTTCAAACAAGCGACCGCAACCGCCAGAAAATAAGGTATCGCCGCAAAATAAATCGCCTGTCTCACCAACTTTTTCGGAGGGGAAGTAGTAAACGATGTGAGCGCGGGTATGTCCGGGAACGAAGATAACTTCAGCTATGCGGTCTGCAAACTGGACGCGATCGCCTTCTTGCAAAAACAGTTGCTGTCCCGGAATTCTACCACGATCCTCGGTTCCCCCGTAAACTATCACTTGGGGGAATTCTCCTATTAACTGCTTATTGCCACCCACATGATCGTTATGGTGGTGCGTGTTAAAAATTGCTACCAACTCAGCTTTTAATTCTGCCAGTTTCTCTAATACTGGTTGAGCCTCAGCTGGATCGACAACAGCCGCAATACGTTGTTGTGCATCGTACAGCAAAAATATATAGTTGTCTGAGAGTGCCTCAAGACGGATTACCTGCATTACCTTTGCCTCTGTTATGAGTAGATATTCAGTATCAAAAAATATCATTTATATGTGAAATTTCGGTAGACGAACTAGCCAATATGACGTTAGCTTTATTTAGGCTTTTATTCAAACTTGATATCTAGGGTTAACTAAAAATATACCCTTTACCATAATTGATGACAAATTAAAGGCTGATTCCTCGTTATCTGAAAAACTTCAAAAGTAAGAGATAGCCTATATTAAAACCATTTTCTAGTCTATAAAATCTTATTTATCGAATAATAACACTGAGAAAGTTTTGTCAATAAATCAACTAAGATTTTTAGCGCCAAATATCCCAGATCTGATCAAAATTTCATCCAGGACTATATTAACGTCACAAACCCTCTATGTACAAAGAATTTCGGCAACAGATAATTTCAGCAATTCGGGACGCCGTGAACAACGTCCGATATCCTCAGCGCATCCTTGTTGTGCGACAGGCAGATCACCAGTCTACATACAATGACTACTTTCTTTATTGGGTTAGTCAAAATGTACCTGAGGCAGCACATCTATTTGAACTTCATTATCTCCCTTGTGAGATAAATGACTGGGATCGCTATGCACTATTTATACCTTGGCTACAAGATCCCCTCAAAGAAAGATTTCCGCATATTTATCAATATGCCCAGCCAATAGAAGCAGAATGCAAAAAACGCAACATTCCCATTGTTAATTCCATTGATAACCTCTCAAATTCAATTAAATCACTGGCAGCACAGAAGATTGGTAGCGTAGAGGGCATTCGCACCGCTAAAACAGTGCCGATTACTGATGTAGAAACTTTCAAAAAGACACAAGGAGGATTATCAACTCCCTTCTTTATTCGTGAAGACTGGGTGCATGGCTGCCAAATCTTTTTCGTCCAAAATCTCGATGACTTGGAAAACATCCCTTTTGAAAAGATGCTTGCCCCGATTGCAGTAGAATTTCTGGATGTTAAGGGAGAAGATGGTCTGTATCGTAAGTATCGCTACTTCGCTATGGGAGATGAAGGTATCCCTGGCCCTTTAATGGTTTCCAAATCTTGGGAAGTACGCGACAACGATAATCGCGTAATTAATGAATCAATAATAGCAGAGGAAATTGCTTATTTCAGTGGAGAAGACCCCAATCATCATCTTTTGCAGCAGGCACGCAAAGCATTAGGTTTTGATTTTATGGCTTTTGATTACAGCTATGACGAACAGAGAAACCTCCTTGTCTGGGAACCAAATCCTTTCCCAGTAATCTGGGGTTCACATGACGGTGAACCTGAGAAAAAGTATGCATTGCCATCAATGGATCGCATCTATACAGCACTCCTCAAATATTACTTGCAGCGTGCCAATATCTTAATCAAAATACCAACTTAGTTTATTTCCCAATACTTAATTTTCTCCGGCGTGAATTTTGAACTATACCTTTTCAACAAGAAGAGTGTTTAATCAATGACTCCACTTGTTTCAATCGTTGTTACCTGTTTTAATCAAGCCAGCTACCTAGAACGCTCAGTTAAAAGCGTACTATCACAAACATTTACTGACCTTGAATGTATTATGGTAGATGATGGCTCTACTGATAATACACAAGAAGTTGCTGAACAATTGATCAGTCTAGATTCAAGAGTCAGCTACTTCTATAAAGAAAATGGCGGAGTATCTTCAAGTCGGAATTTTGGCTTTAAACAGGCACAAGGTAAGTGGATTCAGTTTCTAGATGGAGATGATTGGATTCACGAAGATAAAATTAAGTTTCAATTAGATCATTTAAGTGCCTTGGATGTTCAAAAAAATACTGTTTTTTATACAGATTATGAACGGGTATTTATAGACAGAGAACAGCAAATTATCAACAGACAGGAAAATATAGTTGGTTCTTTATCAAGAGAGCAATTGATTGAGCGATTACTCATCCCTGATTTTCTAGCTGATTCTCCATTTCCCTTACTTCAGCAATGTCTATTGATGAGTAGAGATGTGCAGGACAAAAAAATATTTGATGAGCGCCTAAAAGCTCTGCAAGATAGAGATTTTACCATAGACCTTTTAATTGCCAATGTTAATTTTGTCTACACACCGATGATGGGAGCATATTATACAAAACATCAATCTAATAGAACTAATAACTGGTCTTATATGAAAGCTTATTATATTTTGTTATACGAGACAGTGTGTAGTAAGCATCATGACTTAATCCCTTTATGCCAAGTAGGTATAGATTTTTTGCTTAAAGAAGCAATTAGAGAAAAAGAGCAAGATAATTTTGCTCGGCTAATTAAAATGTTTTCCCCTCCTTTCTACTTATTAAACAGAAAAATCAAAGTTAATCATAGCTATTTACTCAAGCTAATTTATCAAATTCGGCTAATTATTCCTAGTTTTGTATTATATGAAAAATATAGAGGCCCGCGATCGCAAAAAATCATCTCGCTTTTTTCCCAGTTCATCAACTTGTTTAAAAAGCCAAAAAGTAGTTATATCAGTAGTGAATAAAGCAACTAATATATGAAAGGGAAAGTTTCGTTAGTTGTGAGTGACTTGTCTGGAGGAGGCTCAGTTCGAGCGTTTTTACTAGCTCAAGTTCTAAAAAAAATCGATTATGAAGTTGAGATTATCGGATTTTTATTTGGTCAGGAATTATATGCGATTCCTCCAGTAGGGATACCAGTAGTTGCTATTGATGGTACAAACTATCCTGAGTTTTTTACTTCAGCTAAAAAACTTTGGCAAAAACTAGATGGGGACATTATTTATGCAGTCAAACCTAAACCGACAAGTTTTGGTGTGTCGCTACTGCATAAATTAGCTAGTCGTCGTCCTTTGCTTTTAGATATGGATGACTGGGAACTTAGCTGGCATGGAGGTTTTGAATGGAAGTATCGCGCCAGTCTTAAGCAATTTGGCAGGGACATTTTAAAAAAAAATGGTGCATTGAGATTTCCCGATCATCCACTTTATCTCCAGTGGATGGAAAGTTTAGTATCTCGTGCCAATGGGATTACGATAGATACTCAGTTTCTTCAAAACCGCTTTGGAGGTGTTTATTTACCTAATGGCAAAGATACCGCCATGTTTGACCCTGAGAAATATAACCCAGAGGTCAGCAGAGAGCGTTATGGTTTGACAAAGTATCGAGTTCTCATGTTTCCTGGTGCGCCAAGACCTCACAAGGGAGTTGAAGATGTCTTAATAGCGTTAGATCAGTTGAATCAGCAAGATTTAAAATTGGTAATTGTGGGAGGCAGTCCTTATGATGATTATGATGAGCAGCTGATTCACAAATGGGGACGCTGGATTATCAAGTTGCCAAAATGTCCTGTAGAGGTTATGCCTGAGGTTGTAGCAGCTGCTCACGTTGTAGTTGTTCCCCAGCGAGATAGCGTAATTGCTCGTGCCCAATTTCCTCTAAAGTTAACAGATGGGATGGCAATGGCTAAACCTGTGTTATCCACACGAGTGGGAGACATTCCCGAAATTTTAGCAGAAACTGGTTATTTAGTTGATCCTAGTTGTCCCCAACAAATTGCTACACAAATTCAACTGATATTTGCCGATGTAGAACAAGCAAAAGAGCGAGGTAGAAAGGCTAGAGAAAGATGTTTAGAAAAGTACAGCTTAGAAGCTATGGCATTTACCTTATCTGAGTTAATTTCTCGTTTGTGAAGATAGTGCATGATTATAAACCTATGATTAAGGGACTTCCAAATAAAAAAATATCCCAAAACTGAAGCAAAAATCCTCTCTATTTCTCCTCTCTCTGTGTTCTCTGCGTCTGGAATGGTTCGTTTATTTGGATAATTTATTTCTTGGAAATCCCTAATCTAGATTTAACTCAATTGAAAATCTCGTCACAGGCGTAGTATATCAATATGTAAGAATAGCTCTGGATTGATAGAAGTTGTATGTATAACATTTTTTCTTGCCGCTATCAAATTATAAATTTCTAATCTAAATTCCCAATGTCTAACAACAAACTACTAGTAAAATTTGCTAAACCTTATCCAGCTAGAATATTTTTTACAATCTTGTTCGGGTTTTCTAGCGCTTTATTTAACGGTGTGGGTACGACACTGATTGTCCCAGTAATTCTTCAAATAGTGGGTCAACCTGTGAATTTAACAGGTGCTCCACCAATTATTAAAGCTATTATCTCTCCCTTTGATCATGTTCCAGAAAATTACCGCCTAGCGGTGATGGCTGGCTCAATTATATTTACAATTGTTTTAAAAAATTTAACTAGCTATATCGGTAGTTTGGTGTCGAGTTCTTTAACGCGGACGTTGACATCGGATATGCGAGAAGCCGGGTTGAAGTTATTACTAGATATTGACATAGATTATTACAGCAAAATGAAGGTTGGTGATCTAATCAACAGCCTTGGGGGAGAAGTTAGTCGTGCTGCTAGTGCTATAGGGGGTGTGATCAGGTTAATCATACTGGCAATTACGATTTTAGTTTTTGTGGCTTTGTTGCTGTCAATTTCCTGGCAGTTGACCATTGCCACTACACTGTTACTAACTTTGGTGACGTTAGTAAATCAGTATGCAATTTACCGCTCAAGAGATTTTGGTGCCCAGTTTTCGGAGATGTCTAAAGCTTATTCCATTTCTGTGTTAGAAACGCTAAATGGAATTCGCCTAGTAAAGGCAACTGGAAATGAAGACAGAGAATATAAACGGATTCAAAAGCTAATTCGTGACCGAGAAAAAGCAGATTTTCAGTCCCAGGTGAATTCTGAGGCGATTACACCAGTTAGCGAGGTGACGGGGATTATAGCCTTAATAGTGATTGTCTTTTTGGGTCGCACCTTATTTGCCAACGAGATTACTTCAGTCTCAGCCGTTTTGATTACATATTTATTGTTGCTATTGCGACTACTACCGTTTATTTCTCAGTTAAATACTCTTCGGAGTAGCTTTGCTAATACTGCTTCCAGCGTGGATATTGTTGCTGATTTTTTACGACAAGATAATAAGCCGTTCATGAGTAGCGGGATGATTCCTTATGAGAAATTAAAAGAGGGAGTACATTTTAAGAATCTCTGTTTTTCCTACCCTAATCATAAAAATATAGTACTTCAAGATGTAGATTTATATTTACCACGCGGTACTACTCTAGCTTTGGTGGGTAGTTCTGGTGCTGGTAAATCAACAATGGCAGACCTATTACCGAGATTTTATGACCCCACATCTGGCTGTATTACTCTAGACGGAATAGATTTGCGAGATTTCAATTTGAAATCAGTGCGGAAGGCGATGGGAATTGTCAGTCAAGATACGTTTCTCTTTAATGATTCGGTGCGGAACAATATCGCTTATGGACGACCAGAGGCTAGTGATGATCAAATTCTCACAGCCGCAAAGCAAGCAAATGCCTATGAGTTTATTAGCAAATTACCTCAGGGATTTGATACGCAGATTGGCGATCGCGGCGTGATGCTATCTGGTGGACAAAGACAAAGATTAGCGATCGCCCGCGCCCTACTCCAAAATCCCGAAATTCTGATTTTAGATGAAGCCACCAGCGCTTTAGATACAGTTTCCGAACGTTTAGTACAATCTGCACTCGATAACCTAAGCCGCGATCGCACCACCCTAGTAATCGCTCACCGCCTTTCCACAGTCCAAAAAGCCGATCAAATCGCCGTCTTAGACCAAGGAAGTGTAGTAGAAATCGGCACCCATGAACAACTTTTACAAAAAGGTAGTTACTACTCACGCCTCTACTCAATGCAATTTACTAATCAGCCGGAAATTTCCACCAGAACTAATCCCAGCTTTAACCAAATTTCTCACGAACTGCGGACAAGGCTTAACTCAATGATTGGTTTCCTCGGACTATTAGTTGATGATCTGGTAGACAATTCCGAAGAGCGGCAGGAATTAATTGAGGAATCATACAATTCAGCCTTAAGAATTCTCAACGCTATTGATGTCTTCGGCGATGTGGTTAATCTGAAAATTAACCAGCAGTTTTCGTCAGATATAAACCAAAATCAAAATGAAAATAACCAGTATCAAAACTTTAGTTATATCTCGAATGAGTTTCACACACGTCTCTATCCCCTCCTGATCTCTCTGCACTTGCTAGTCGATAAATTAGAATCTGAACCCCAAAAACAAAATCGATTAATTGCAGAATCTTATCACTCTGCTATTTACCTACTAGATACATTAAAGCTTTTTGAGGATAGAGTTTAATTTTAGTTAATGCAATTAACAAAAGTATTTTTACCATAATCTGGAAAAACCTATCATCCAAAACAATGATAAATTATTTAAAAAAAAATCAATATATTTTTTACACTGGAGAGCCATCACTACAACCAGACACAGCACACGAAATTCATGATGTTCTTTGTGCCAATGCAGCAGCTAACTTAGGCTATTCTTCAGTTTTAATCTATCCAGATAAAAAACATTCTGTTAATCTACTATCGTTAATTTATCCTTATCAACCCAAAAGACCCGGCAGAGAATTTATAGAATTTTACGATGTTCAAGAAAAGCTCAAAATTGCTCCATTGCCAATGCCTTGGCCTATTGATAAAATAGGTGGTAAATTTACTAACTCCAGTACAGTAGTAACCAAATATTATTTACCGATTCATATCCGCCCTAATACTAAAGTTGTTCACACGCGAGATTGGAACTTTGTCAAAGCCGCAGTCAAAAATAAGATTCCTACTATCTATGAACGTCACTACTTTCAAGACCAAAAATTTGAGTCAGAAATCGTTTACAGTCCCTACTTTAAAATAGCCATAACTCAGTCGGAACCCATCCGGCAAAGCTTAATAGAATATGGAATGCCACCGGAAAAAGTCGTTTGGCTACATAACGGATTCAATCAATCATTTTCAGTCAGGCAGCCCCAAGAAGCCGAAACATGGCGTCAAGAATTGCTCATAAATGGACGTAAGCATTTAGTTGTCTATTCCGGCGCTTTGTATCCTTTCAAAGGTGTTGATCTCTTAATTGATTCTGCTAAAGAATTGCCAGAAATTCAGTTTGTCATTACAGGAGGTACAGAAGCACAAGTACAAGCATATCAACAAATAGCCAGAGATAAAAATGTAGAAAACGTTAAATTCTTAGGCTGGATACTTCCACGGGAACGATTAGTTAGCTTGTTTCAAGCAGCTGATATTTTGGTTCATCCTCACTGCGCTGGGAAATCAGCAGATTTCACAAATCCAGTTAAGTTTTTTCAGTATATGGCTGCTGGCACTCCTATAGTTGCAACTGAGATTCCACCTTTAATGGAATTCAAGACATCTCCTTTAATTGCCAGTTGGTGTACACCAGATAACCCGGATAAACTTGCCCAATCTATTCAACATACTTTAGAAGTCTATCCCCGAAAAATAGAGGGTTATGCAGCTAGTATAGATTTTGCCCAGCAATTTTCTTGGGAGAATAGAATTACCAAAATATTAAGCTACCTAGAAGAAGATCAGCGTCCACCAATTCTGGGGTAACGGTACAAAATTAACTGAAAACTAACTACAAATAAATAGGATTTATGACTATCAAAACTGTTGGGATGATTAGCAGCTATTCAGGTCTTGCTAAAACCAGAGATTGGTTATGGCAACAAACCCCACACTCTTTTGGGGTTTGGGACAACATCCAAATGTTGAAAATAGCCCAAAAGCCAGACTTTTTGTTGCTATATCAGTTTGATTTTCCCCAACCATCACCACAACCATCTTGGTTAGATATTGTTCGTAAACGACAACAGAAACCAGAAATAAATATAGAATCTCTATTATGTGGTGTGCCGAAAGAGCGGATTATTTATTTTCTCCGCGAACCGCCCTTAGATGAGATTGTAGAAATAAGTAAGCGGAATTATCAGGAAGCTCAAAAGTATTGTGGTCATGTTTCCGGCCCCGATGACTTTGCGCCCAATCCCGATTATATGCCTGCTATTTGGTATCATGCCAAATCATTTGAGGATTTAAATGAAATGCCAACGCCGGAAAAAATTGCTCCATGCAGTTGGATTACTTCGGGAATTAACCGGACAGCTAACCATCGCCAGCGCTTAGACTTTTTGAAATTATTGCAAGCTAGCGGCACTAAGTTCGATTTGTATGGGCGGGACTTACCTGCATGGTCGCCAACAAAAGGTGAACTTGGTCACAAATGGCATGGAATGGCACCATACCACTACAATCTGGCAATTGAAAACTATGCAGAAAATAGTTGGTATGTGAGTGAGAAACTTTGGGATAGTTTGCTGGCTTGGTGTCTACCAATTTATTATGGTGGGCCGGCTGCTGATAAATTATTGCCACCCGGTAGTTTTTTGCGGTTGCCCAGTTTAGATGAAAAAGGCATTGCCTACATCCAAGAAGTGACAGCTACACCTGATGCTTGGTATGCTGCTAAAGATGCGATCGCAGAAGCACGTCAAATCATTTTACGTAAATTAAACCTGCTTAACTGGTTGTCAAACTTTGTTGCTCAACACTCATAAATTATGAATGGTATTTGTACCCTTGGCAATGATTATGTTTTCGATCAACTGGTGGCTTTGCTCAACAGTATTGATGTTAACTTGGGTTCAGAAACTCCTGTTTGTATCTATCCTTTCGATGATCAGACACAGCGAATTGCTGATGAAATAGCTAAACGCCCTAATGTATTTCTTTACGATAATCAAGAATCAATCGATCGCTGGGATCAATTTATGCTCACAGCAGCACCAGAACGATTGAATCGCAGTAAATCCCGTTTGTATGGCGCTCACCGTCGTTTTTGCGCTTTTGATGGACCATTCGATAAGTTTATCTATTTAGATGCAGACACTTTGGTGATGAACTCACTGGAAGCGGTGTTTCAAAAGCTAGATAGTTATGATTTTGTTGTCTATGATTTTCAATTTAAAGACGTTAGTAAAATATATAATGTTAATTCTCCAAAATTACTAGAAATTTTCGAGCAAAAACGCATTGATTCCGAAATATTTTGCTCAGGCTTCTATGGCGCAAAACGGGGAATATTCAACTCAGAACGAAGAGATTGGCTGATATCCCATTTACAAAATGGTGAGGCGGAAATTTTGTATGCTGGTGCTGGCGAACAGCCACTGATTAACTATATGGTAATGAGGTCTAATATTTCTATTTATAACTTTGCTCGCCAACTGCCAGATAATAAAACAACAGGATGTTCTGCCACATCTAGGCATTTCGAGGAACGAGAACATCTTCTTTATGACAAAGGTAATCGACTAACTTACCTTCATTACATTGGGATTCCTCCTAATATCAATCAAGCAGTCTGTGCAGGAGAAAATCTTGAGTTTCCCTATCGAGATTTATTTCTCTATTATCGTTATTTACACGAGCCAGAGAAGCATCCAGTCTTTAAAAATCCTCCTAAGGATTATAATGACGTTCCAACACCAAATTTATTTACAAGAGCTTTGCGAAAACTTAAGTTAATTAACCAAGGATAATTTATGAGTCGAGGCATTTATATAGTTGCCAATGACCGCGTTATTGATAATGCGATCGCTTTACTCAATAGCATTCGTTACTATGACCCAGAAGTGACTGTTTATCTCATACCTTTTAATGAAAATTATCACAAGGTAGCAGAACAGCTTGCTACGTTACACAACGTCCAAATCTTCCCAGATTTAGAACTTATTGATACATTTACCAAACGCATCGGAGAAATTTTTGATCGAGATTTCCTCGCCTTACCCAACAAAATGCGTAAACTGGTGGCGTGGTTTGGCCCTTTAGATGAGTTTATTTATATTGATACGGATATTGTCGTTTTTGAAAAAATCGCCGACAATTTAGACAAACTTTCAGAAGTCGATTTTTTCTGTTGTGATTACCACCATGCTAATGACAAGCTGCGAAATATCTTTTCCTCATTTGTGAAAGAGCAGCAAATTTTTTCTGATGCCCAACTTCAAGACGTTTTCAATAGCGGCTTTTGGGCTTCGAGAAAAGGAATTATTACCAAACAACAGATGGATGAAGCTTTGCACGAGTGTGCAGTGCATCGAGAATATTTTGATTTTTCTGAAGGAGTTACAGACCAACCAATTTTAAATTATCTTGTTCTCAAACTAATTTCTAAACGTGGAAATCTCGTCAAAATTCCTGGGGGAGGGCCTGGTAGTTGGGCGGGTTCGCAAAATTTCCAACAGCAAGACTACGCCCTCTATGACCGAGGACAACGACTAAAATATCTCCACTGGGCTGGTACGCGGATGAAAAGTGGTAGTCCCTATTGGCAATTGTGGGAACACTATCGCTATCTTCATGAGGGTAAATTCGCTTTCATTTCCAAACTAACTCGCCGTTTATTTCCCTTTGTTGCTGCCCGTACTTAATATTAGGAGTATCCAAATGAGCGATGGCATTTACGTCTTAGCGAATGATGTTGTGTATGACCAATTAGTGGCGTTACTCAATAGTATAGAAGCTAATGCTGATAGAGAAATTCCTGTTTGTGTAATTCCATATAATAATCAGTTAGACAAAGTAAAGGCAGAGATTGCATCTAGAGATAATGTCACTTTATTTGAAAATTCTGATTCCATAGCCTACTGGGAGAACTTTGGCTCTCGTATCTGGAAAGCTCACCCAAGAGCGTTAAAATTGTGGCAAGAATATGGGTTGCCAGATAATTATCGCATAGAAAGGCATCGAAAACTTTGCTGTCTAGATGGCCCATTTGACAAGTTTATCTTCTTTGACGGAGATACGCTGTTGATGAAATCACTCGATGATGTTTATCAAAAGTTGGATGAATATGATTGGATTACGAATGACTTTCAATATAAATCCGATTTGAATTATATTTTCAACTGGCCAGAAAATAAGCTAAAAGAGATTTTTCATATAGAAAATATCAGCACTAACGTTTTTTGTTCTGGTTGGTTTGCTTCTAAAAAGGGGGTTTTTGACGATGCTAATTTAGCCAATCTATTAGAAAACTTAGAAGCAGGTGAAGCTGATGCGCTGGCATGGGCAGATTCCGATCAAACAGTTCTCAACTATTTAGTTTTACGTAGTGGAATTTCTTACTACAATTATGCTCATCACGGTACAGCGACTGGTTGCCATTGGGCTTCTCAATTTGATGTGGTAGATAATATTTTATACGACCAAGGGCGGAGGTTGACATACTTACACTATATGAGTATATCTTCTTCAGCTTTTACGAGGCTTTGTGGGGGTGAAGATGTTGATATTCCTTACCGCGATGTTTTCTTATATTATCGCTATTTAAAATCGCCTGAAAAACGTCCTCAAAGCTTTACCCGCCCAAGCCAGCTGATGCTGATGCAAAAGTCTACTATCAGTTTTCTTCAGCAAAGAGTCAATAATATTAAGCTAAAGTACCGCAATTTCAAGCATAGAATTGCTAAATAGATATTAGAGAAGAGTCTGAAACTCTCTTCTCTAGAGACGCTACGCGAACAATTTTGAATTTTGAATTGTTAATTCTCTACTCCATTCTAAGAAAAAGAATCTAAATCTAAAGATTGCATACCTTCGCGTTCTATAAAGGTCATCATACTTCCCAGCTGCAACCACACTAACAAACAAGTCAGCAGACTAATTGGTAGACCGACTCCTAAAGCTAGAGAGGAGGGAAAGCCAAATATCTCTAAGCCTGAAGACAGAAATAGAGAAGTACCGCCAGTTATGCCAATAAATGGCACAAGTAATTGTTTCAGTGAGGAACGCGGTTTAGTATTTTCTGTGCGTTCGCTTGGCCATTTCTGCATAATTACTTTCAAAGTACCAGATAATGCCAAACCAGAAGTTAATGCTGCCAGAAAGCCGACAAGTAACAGAAAATAAGGCGGTTGCACAGGAAAATAGTACATCAAAACTCCTGATTTATATTAAAGATTTTGTACTTTTTATTTATTGAGTGGTTCCCAGCAAAAGACCCAAGTCATGTAGCCTTTGGGAGGATAGCAGCTGCGCCTTCTCTGGATAAATCTGTTAAAATGCCGATCGCTACATTTAGTAAACGATCCAATTTTAAGTCATCTTTAACCAGGTTCCACAAGCGTTGGACATCTTCGGTGTGCAGGCGGTCATCTTCGGTGAGAGCAAGCACCATCTGTCGCCGCAGAAACTTGCCTTCTTCCGACATTAAATATTGGAACCCCATCTGCGCTGTGGGCAATACATCAAAGTTGCTATCAGTACGAGCGATCGCAATCAAATTCTCTAACCGTTGCCACTGAAATTTACCATCTTTGAACAACACATTCAATAATCGCCGCCGTAATTCCGGCGATTCCCCGGTCAGCAACCGCCGTGCTATATAGGGATAACCCACTTCAACAATTTTGAAATTCGGGTTGAGGCTAAGGGCAATACCTTCCTGAGTCACCAGGGAACGAATAATCAAAGCAAACTTCGCCGGAACTCGGAAAGGATATTCATACATCAGTTCCGAGAACTCATCGGTAATAGTTTTGAAGTTAAAATCCTTGACATTTTTGCCAATAGCATTTCCCAGCACCGCTTCTAATGCTGGCACTATCGGGCAAATATTCGTGTCTGGAGTCAGAAATCCCAGTTTGACAAAATCTTCGGCTAAGTCGGTATAGTCTTTATTCACCAAATGCACTAGCGCATCGACCAGCGTTTCTTTGGTGGTTTCCTCTAACTGATCCATCATGCCGAAGTCAATGTAAGCCATACGTCCATCGGGTATGGCAAACAAATTGCCGGGATGGGGGTCAGCATGGAAGAAGCCATGTTCTAAAAGCTGTTGCAATCCTGAAGTAACACCAATTTGGATGATTACTTCTGGGTCTAAACCTGCTTCGCGGATGCGTTTAGTATCTGTCAGCTTGAAGCCGTTAATCCATTCCAGGGTTAAAACGTGGGTATTGGTATAACGCCAGTAAATGCCTGGAACTTTTACTTGCGGGTCGTTGCGGAAGTTGCTAGCAAATTTTTCGGCGTTGCGGCCTTCATTAATATAGTCAATTTCCTCAAATAACTTCGTGCCAAACTCGTCTACAATTAAAGTTAGGTTGTGACCGAGATTTAAAGGCAACCAAGGAGTTAACCAACCTGCTGCCCAACGCATCAGATATAGGTCGCGTGTGATTACCGGGTGTAAGTTGGGGCGTTGCACTTTCACTGCGACTTCTTCGCCACTGATCAAACGACCCCGGTACACTTGACCCAAGCTAGCAGCAGCTACTGGGCTAGGTGAAAGTTCGCTAAAACTTTCATGAATTGGGCGGTGTAATTCAGTTTCGATAATTTGATAAGCGATCGCATTATCGAAAGGTGGTAACTGGTCTTGTAACTTGATCAGTTCTTCTAAAAAATCTTTGCGTATCAGGTCAGGTCTGGTGGAGAGGGCTTGACCAACTTTAATAAAAGTCGGGCCCAGTCCGGTGAGCAGTTCTCGCAACTGGATAGCTCGTTTACCCTTATTTTGCTCAACTTGATCTTGCCATTCATCCCACTTGAGACTGAATATAAATCCTGCAAAAGAGGAGATAATTCTCAGTAGTCGCCCCCAGGCTAGCCAAGGACGGTAACTATAGTAGCGAGCGATCGCATCTGGATTATAGAGTTGTAGCTGAGTAGGTTGATACTGACCCACGCCTTTATTTGCCTCTTCAACTAAAAAATTTACAATGATTCTTTGTCTCCTGACCCACAAGTTAGTTGCAAGTTCAGAATAGCGGTAGTCTTTTATCTAAAACAACTAGAACTTTACCCTTTGGGGATATTGTTCGAGGCGATTTTAGCCTATGTTACTGCCTAGATATATTTATCTTTATTCTTAATTATACTTTATAAAACTACAACTACTTATCCAAGTTTCAGATGATTTTATCTTTTCTTAACTTTTATGTAAATAAATTAAATAAATATAAATATTTATCTATGTCTGATGTATACAAATTTGAATAAAATGCGATAGTTAAGTAACTTTATTTACTAACATTTACATATATCAGTAGTACTATTACTGTCTTGAATTTAATCATTATTAAAGTCCAATGCACGTATAACCATGTTATATCCTCTCTGTATATTAGTTTCAACGAAGCCAAAACGGGCATAGAACGAGCGTAAGTCAGGTGGTGCATTAACATATATTGGAAGTGTATTTCTCTGCAAAATATACTGGACTAGATGATTACCCACTCCTCTACGACGATGGCTAGGTGCAACGTACAATCCCAGCAAAACTGAATAATTTCCTCGAAAAGCTATCAGTGCAGAACCAATTATTTTTTCTCGATATAATGCGATAACAAGTCGTCTTTCGTTTTTTATAAACAGATTATATAGAAAACCAAGCTGAAAGAAACCAAAATATCCAAAAACAATTAGTACCGAATTGATAAGTATGTAGAACCAATCGTGTAATGGGAATACAAAGCCTATCAATGAAAGAATAAGAACTAGTAAAGCAAGCAGGTAAGGGTATAGGGATTCAAGGGATTCAGTACTACTGTCACTAATTTAGAGCGGGAAGGTTCCTCCTCACGCTCCAAAATCAGCAATCTATAAACTGCCCATTTATCTGTTCGGTTTATTGCAGGGCGAATTGTATAGTTAGGTGGAAAAATCAACCCGCGACTCATAACAGAATTATTATTTATGACTGCTATAAATTTGGTAATTGGTAGTGGTTTTGCCACAATTACCAATTACCAATTAACTATTTTTCATGATCATGTAATGTTATTTAGATTTAGCCTCCAAGTTTTCTAAACGGCTTCTCAATTCCTGGTTTTGTTGTTTGAGTTGGTCGAAATCTTCACGCAATTGACGCAGGGTTTTTTCGGAACCAATATTCTTTTGCACCTTGGAAATTTCTTCTTCGGCATAGCGACGTACACGCCCATCGGCTGTTTGTTCAGCTAGCGATCGCAAAACCCCCACTGCTTTAGGTATTTCCATTTGTCCTAATGCTGCTGCTACCGCCACTTGCGTTAAAAAGAAGGTTTCTTTGGCTAGTTCTGTTAATTTTTCTAAAATCCGTTCCAAATTAACCGGAGTTTGACCTACAGAAATCTTTCCTAAAGCGCGAATTGTGGCTAAACGTAGAGGTTGTGGTACACCAAGTTTGGTGTATTCGATTAGCAGATTTAAAGCTGCTTCCGAGGTTTTGAATTCAGCTAAACCAGCAACTGCACCACTCCGCACAACTTCATTCCAACCCGCTTTTTTTTCTAAAACGGATTTCAGCAGCTTTAATACCTTATCTTCCTTGGGTTTTTCTTCCAAGTTTGCAGATGCGTAGGCGAACCCCGTCGCAGACATCGCCCCGATCGCCCGAGAGGCTGTTGCTTCCACATAGTAGCTGGGATCGCCCTTTTGCAACAGCCCTTTGACAACTTTATAGCTTTCAGCAGTTTTGATTTGACCAAGTGCTTCAACTACAGATCGTCGCACGTAAGCATCTTTATCTTTTAACCCAACAACTAAGCCATCAAAGGTTTGGTCTAAATTAATTTGGGCTAGTTGTTTCACCACTTCCACACGCACACCCCAGAAGGGGTCATTTTTGAGCGCCGCAGATAGGGCGTTAGTTGCTTCTAACCCGCCTTTTTTCGCCAAGGCTGCTGCTGCATAGATGCGCGAAATCGGGTCGGTATCAAATTCTAACTGTGCTTTTAACTCCGGTATTGGATACTCTAAAGTTACTGTTTTCAGGTAATTATTCCCCACATCAAAACTGATAAATTGGGGCTTATTTTCTAGGGGAAAGTAGAAGCTTTGTTCACGTTCATTCACCCGCACGGTGAAAGTTTTAAGTTGTGAGTTATTTTTAACTCCTAACTCCTGTACAGACGCGATTAATCGCGTCTCTACTGACTGTTGCGTATAGCCAAAACCAATAGGTATTTTTAGATTAAACAAATCCTTACTGCCATTTTTATCTTCAGCAGCTTGGGTTTGAGTTACCGTAATTTTTGCCAAATTAGCATCCCCATCCCAAGAGTAAGCCACTTTAAAATCGGGATGACCACCACGATAAACGTATTGGTCAAAGAGGAATAAAAGATTACGTCCGGTAGCCTTTTCAATTGCCCTGAGTAAGTCTACTGTTTCTACGGTTTTGTGGGCATTATCTTGGATAAATGTTTGAATTGCTTGCCAAAATAATTCATCTCCCAATTGACCCCGAATCATGTGATAAACACAAGACCCTTTTTCGTAGATGTGGCGATCGTAAAGTTCAATAGCTTCCCGGTAAACATGTGTTACCATTGGGCGGCGGTAGCGGCTGCTATCTTCACTGAAGTAACGACCAGCTTGCAATAAACGATAGTAAGCTGCTTCTTCTAGACTATATTCTTGTTCTGTCCACATCACCTCAGAATAGGAAGCCATCCCTTCCTTAATCCAAGCATGTGACCAATGCTTAATCACCACCAAATCACCAAACCACTGGTGCGCGAGTTCGTGGACGACTAAACTTTCAGTGTTGCGGTTATCTAAGGCGGCGCGTTCATCCAGCAAACACCTATCTGTTAACAGGGTTGTGGAGGTGTTTTCCATGCCGCCGAAGATGAAGTCATCGACGCAAACCTGAGCGTATTTCGGGAAAGGGTATGGATAGCCATACTTTTGGCTCAAAAATTCGACCATCCGGGGAGTTTTGCCCATGCTGCGTTTAGCATCTTCCTCGCGTCCCTTTTCTACGTAATAGGTAACAGGTTTCCCCTGCCACTCGTCCCGAATTTCAGCAAAATCACCTACTGCTAAAGTCATCAAGTAGGTAGGATGAACTTGTCGCTGTAACCAATGGTAGATTTTGTAATCACCATCTTCTGTGGTGTCAATCAATTCGCCGTTGGAAATCGCCACCAGAGGGTTGGGAACACGCACGCGAATTTCCGAAGTAGACAGTTGTCCTGGATAGTCAAAGCAGGGGAACCAAAAGCGAGAGTCTTCGTCTTCGCCCTGAGTCCAAACTTGGGTGGGCTTGTTTGGGTAGTGCTTGTCTGGTTGAATAAAATAAATACCGCGTTGCGGTTTTGCTACCGAGTAGGCGATCGCAATCAGCAAGTGTTTACCAATCTGAGTCGCCTCAGAAAGTTGGATAGAAAGCTGTTCCCCGTCATAGTCAAAATTTTCTGGCACCCCGTCCACTTGCACAGACTCGATATTCAGGTTGACAGCATCCAAAGTCAAACGCTCAATACCATTACGGATTGGCAAGAGACGAATGCTACAACTGCCCTGATAGCTTTGCTGGGGAATATCCAAGCTGAGATCGAGAAAAATATGCTCTACCTGTCCGGGGCGATCGGGGTTGTAGTGTGGTCTTGCCCCCGGTAACTCAAAAGGTTTGTGTCCGTTATTATCTGTATCAAAATAAGACTTCGACATTGATCCTTACTGACCTTGTAATTCTGAAAAGTCTGGCTTGGCTTGATGTAGTTAAGCAAAATAGCGGTGTCTAAATTTATTTCCCAAATCAATCAACAGGGTATTACGGAGGTGAGAACTTCCTTTTGGGATATTAATCTCACCCGAATCTCCGAAGGTCGGCTACCGAGCCTTGGACTTCTTTCCATATCCCTCCCGCATTTACTCTTCTTGATGTTCTGCACTTTTTTGTCACCGGGTCAAGAGTACTCTTACACCTCGATAGATTCTCATTAAGTACAAATACTCCTAATTATTCTTATAACTTAGGATAGCTTGCTGTTGCTGAACAGGCTATTTTCTTTGAGATGAACAGCATAACATTTGCGAATTCGCTCATCATCCCTTTGAAGTATTTTTGAGAGTAATTTTAGACCGCTAACTCATAGGACTACTAATTTTATCAGTAAATACCGATCAATGAGCGGAAATTATTAATAAATCCGAAAACTCGACAATGACACTTGGATAAATCTCGGTAACAATCTGAGGAAAAGAGGATAACAAAATGCCTGAAAGTAAATCAAAGTTTTTCATTCCTGCTGTTGGTGCTGCTGTAGTTGTAGTTGTAGCCGGAAGTATAGCGGCTTACACCTATTTTAAAAGCCCATCAGCAGGTAGTTCAGATGCTCTAGGCAGTGCTAAACTAGTACCTTCAACAGCATTGATGGCAACTTATATTACTACTGACCCGGAAGCTTGGGCAAAGTTACAGCAGTTTGGCACTCCAGAAGCACAAAAGTTAGTAGCAAAAGGTCTGGAAGATTTTAACAAGCAAATGTTCAGTGACAGTAACGTTTCTTATGAAAAAGATATAAAGCCTTGGGCTGGTGGTGTGATGATTGCTGTACTGCCACCAAATCCTGTGAAACCGGCACAGTTAAACGTGCCATCTGGGGCACCGAATGTACCAACAAATTTAGAACAGAAACCGAATATCCTAATCGTGGTGGGAATCAAGGACAAACTCAGTGCCTTGAATTTTGCTAATAAATTGAAGTCAGAAAAAGGGGTGAAATTCCAGGAATCTGACTATCAAAGTCAAAAAATTATCGAAACTACACAAAATGGCAAGCCGACATATAGCGTAGTTTTAAATAATAGTCACTTGGTATTAGCCCCCGAAAAGCAAGCTGTAGAAAAAGCAATTGACACCTTTAAGGGACAGTCTTCTTTTGCCAGTAAAGAAGGTGCCGGTAGCATTCTCAGCAAAGGAGTGGATGTCAAAAACAACCTCGCCCAAATTTATCTACCAGATTATCCAGGTACGGTACAGCAATTAGCAGCCACAAGTCCGCAGGCAAAGCAGTTACCTGCACAAACCCTGACGCAACTCAAGCAGATAAAATCTGTGGTGGCGGGTGTTGGTGTTGATGATGCGGGAGTGCGGGTAAAAGCGATCGCTAATTTAGATCCCCAACTAAGTAAATTTCAGTATCAATCAACTCCTGGGAATATAGTGGGGCAACTTCCGATTGATACCTTTGCTCTGATTAGTGGAAGTGGCATCAGCCGTGGCTGGGAAACAGTAGTAGAACAGTCCAAAGATTATCCACAAATGAAGCAAGTTCTAGAACAAGCGCGATCCCAACTGAAATTTGCCAATATAGACCTGGATAAGGATATTTTTGGCTGGATGAATGGGGAATTTGCCTTTGGTGCGATTCCATCAAATCAAGGAGTGTTAGCGAGTGTTGGTTTTGGAGGTGCTTTAGTATTTGATACTAGCGATCGCAAAACTGCCGAAGCCACCTTCACGAAATTGGATACCCTCGCCAAAACCCAAACAATCAACATCGCCAACAGAAATATTGGTGGTAAAGACGTAACTGAATGGCAAATCCCCCGACAAGGAGCTTTATTGGCGCATGGTTGGCTGGATCAAGATACTGTATTTGTAGCTCTTGGTGGCCCAATTGCAGATGCAGTTAGCGATCGTAAAAATCAATCTCTCGACAATAGCGACACCTTCAAAGCCGTTACTGGTTCTTTGCAAAAGCCCAACGGCGGTTATTTCTACCTGGATATGGACAAAACTAAAACTATGCCCTTGATTAATAGTTTGATATCGTCTAGCGCCGATACCATTACTATCCTGGGTTCAATTCGTGGTTTTGGTGTTACCGTCACTAGCCCCGATAAATCTACCAGTGAATTGGAGATGTTGTTAGCTCTCAAGCCTAATACTGCAAAATAGGGCATTGGGCATTGGGCATTGGGCATTGGTTATTAATTCTTCTCCCTCATCCCCCTCATCCCCCTCATCCCCTTATCTCTCACCCTGCGGGAAGCTAAAGCTACCTCTCCCCCAGTCTTTTCTTCAATTTTGAATTTTGAATTTTGAATTTTGAATTGATTTCTCTCCACTCTCCAGAATGTTTTCCAATTTGCATCTAGACTGGCCTCCAGCAAGTATGTCATAAGTACAAAAGGCTCTTAAATGCAAACTGATTTATGACTGCTGCTGTAAACACTAATCCTGGTTTAGCTTCCCGCTTGGTGAATGGCATATTGGCAATCAAGCCTTTAGCCAACCTAGCCAAACATCAAGCTAGACAAATGATGATTAAACGTGCCGAGAGAATTGGTGTGCCTTGGACGCAAGAAGTCGAAACACTAGAGGCGCGTAATTGGAAAGCTGATCTAGCTCAAGTAGAAAATCCCCAGCTTTCCTACCCAGAATACTACTTGCGGCCGTTCCATGCCTACGAAGGCGGAAACCTCAGCTGGAAAGCCGCTTGGGAGCTAGAAGTTGCTGCTCGTACCGTCCATGCCGGAATTTGGCAGGATGCTGGAGCCCAAGGAGATGCTAAACTGCGCCAAAGTTACCACGATATCCTCAAAGTTCAAATTCCCAATCAACCCCAAGACATCCTAGATTTGTCCTGCGGTGTGGGTTTGAGTACATTTACCATGCAAGAAATTTATCCCCATGCCAACATCACTGGCTTGGACTTATCTCCTTACTTTTTAGCCGTTGCCAATTACCGCGCCCAACAACGTCAAGCTAAAATAAACTGGCTTCATGCCCAAGCTGAATCAACTGGACTACCAGACGCCTCCTTTGATTTAGTCTCCATTTTTCTGATGTGTCACGAATTGCCCCAATCAGCAACCCGACAGATTTTAGCTGAAATGCGGCGTGTGCTGCGTCCGGGTGGCTACTTGGCAATCATGGATATGAATCCCAAATCTGAAGTTTACCAGAAAATGCCAGCTTACATTTTGACGTTGCTCAAAAGCACTGAACCGTATTTAGATGAATATTTTGCTTTGGACATTGAGCAGGCTATTGTTGAAGCGGGTTTCCAAGCTCCCACTATCACTAACAATACTCACCGTCACCGCACAATAATTGCTCAGGTGAGTGGTTGATTTTTCTCTACTATTGTGGGCAGCAATACCACCGTTGCTGCTGCTAGGCTACTACTACTATCGGGTGCTATTTGCCCCACCTCTGTTAAAGTTACTAATGTTCTTTATCGTCGGGGCAATATCTGGGATCTTAGCCCTTAGCCTCGAATGGGCTTTTGAAACTGTAGCCAACTCTTTTGTAGACTGGCAACAGATTAAGCGATCGCTTCCTGGTATAGCCTTGCGGCAGCTTATGGAAGTAGGCCCAATTGAAGAAGGCTGCAAGTTGGCAGCAGTTGTTGTCCCCACTTGCTATCTACAACGCAGGTATCGATTACTTCACTCTACCGTTTTCCTCTTTACCATAGCTGTTGCCCTTGGATTCACTGCGGAGGAGAATTGGATTTACCTTTTCCACGGTACCGCATCAATTCTTGACCGGATTATCGGCACGCCAGTCCACGCCATGTTCTCTGCACCTTGGGGATATGCTTTAGGAATATACATTTCCTCCCACACTCGGTTAAATCGAGACAGGAAGTTAATTTTTAGGGCTTGGCTAAATTCTGTAATTTGTCATGCGTTAGTTAATGTCCTATCTAGTGCTGGACGTTACTCAATACCCCTAAATTTCCTTACTTATGGTTTATTTCCGTTTCTGTTGTGGATGTTTTGGCGACTGGAACAATTACTGCGAAAAGTGCAAGGTAAATCTGTAATTACCCTGATTTCAGAACGTATACCCCAGCGCCGTTACTGGCAAAGGAGTTTAGTACTGTTTGCCCTCGTGCTGAGTGGAAACGCTATTTTTGGGCTGTTTCTCTTAGCCAGAACTCTTAGTCCTTTGAGTCCGTCGAAGCTTTTTGACAGTGATATTTTGTGGTTTATACTTACTCGGTTTTTGCTAAATCTCTTTTTTGGAGTTTTAGCCTGGGGCATTTATCGCTATTTGCGACATTCCGCCCGGCGTCGGTATTTTTAAAATATGATTTAGAAAAATGCTAGGGGGTTTCTATGCAAACGACTCCAGTGCGTTGGACGACTGCTGACTTAGAGTTCTTTGCTAGCGATTCTCGTTCCGAGACACTTCGTGAACGCAGGAATCGCTATGAGATTATCGATGGAGAACTATTTGTGACTAAAGCACCTAACTGGGATCATCAAACAAGCTGCGGCAAGATTGTTACAGTTCTTAACAATTGGTCAGATGAAACTGATTTAGGTAAAGCTGCGATCGCACCTGGAATTATTTTCTCAGATTCTGACAATGTGATCCCTGATGTGGTGTGGGCAAGTCATGAACGCTTAAAACACTTGCTAGATCAAGCTGGACACCTCACAGGCGCACCAGAGTTAGTAGTGGAGGTTTTATCTCCCGGTGAAAAAAACGAGAAACGCGACAAGGAAACAAAGTTAAAGTTGTACTCGGTGCAAGGGGTTCAGGAATATTGCATTTGTGATTCTATACACAAGAAAGTTGAAGTTTATCGTCGTGAACAGGCTGCATTAAAGTTAGCAATTACTTTATTTAGTCAAGATGAATTGACAAGTCCTTTGCTACCTGGCTTCAACTGCTTAGTTAGTAAACTTTTCTAGCTGGGCATTGGGCATTGGGCATTGGGATGATATAAATTTCCTATGTCCTATGCCTAAGTTTCCAATTACCTAAACTTGTGCCAATACTGGCTGATTCACAGCTGCACTGACTGAATCTGATTCAGACTCAGTACAGTAGATTTCGCAGGAGTTATTGGGACTTTCAATCAATTTTACTTTGTAAAGTTTAGCTCCCAATTCCTGAATAGGCGATCGCAGTAAATTACTAATGTAAAGTGCGATATTCTCAGCAGTCGGCACAACTTCGGCAAAGTAAGAAATATCTTTGTTTAAAAAGGTGTGATCGAATGGTTCGATTACATAATCTTCTACCACTTGATTCAGGGCAACTAAATCGACAATCATGCCGGTGCGTGGGTCAATTTTCCCTTTGACAGTGACTTCTAGATGGTAGTTGTGTCCGTGACCGTTGGGACGAGCGCACTTACCATAAATCTCAGTGTTTTCTTCGTTACTGAGGTTAGGATGAGCTAGCCGATGGGCCGCGCTAAAGTGAGTACTGATGGTGAGGTAGGCTTCCATTGCGTTTCCCATATAATCTGCCCAAAGTTCAGGATGTTCAAATAACTGCACACGGACTAGAGGCAAATGGGGTGCTAACCTCTGCCAGATAATCCGTGCAATATTCTCAGTGGTGGGCAGAGTTTGTTGAAATTCTGCCCACACATCGTTGAGATAAGAAAAGTCCAATTGACTGGTAATTTCCCGTTGGATTACGTGTTTGACATCAGACAAGTTCAGCACCATGCCATATTCATCCAATTCCCCGGCTAGGGAGATAAATAAGACATAATTATGTCCGTGTCCCGGAAATCTAGAGCAAGCACCAAAGTTCTCAATATTCTCGGCTTCACTCAGTTCTGGCAACCAATAGCGATGACTTGCCGAAAACTGGGCGCGGCGATTAACAATACATTGCATGAGTACACTGGGAGCAGAATTTAAAATTTCTTAATCTTTTTCTGTTTCCAGGATAAACTAATTTCTCTGTCAGTGGTTATGGGAATCAATACTTCGGACAATTTTACAACGATAACGAAAGCCTTACAGGGTATTCTTTGGCAAAAACGACGCATTTTTTAAAGATTAACTTAGAGGATGTTTTAAAAGTATTGGGCAAATAGAATAGAGCCTCCGGCACGCTGACGCGAACGCTACTACACAAAACTTAGTCCACCTCCGTGGACTAAGAAAAAATGAAGGGTTTTTAACCTGCGGAGGCAGGTTTTGTCTGTGTAGCCGCGACTTCTAGTCGCCAGGGCTAGTATAAATTAAGACTTTACAAACATCCTCTTAAACTACTAGATGCGGTAAATCATCTCTCATTAATGCCATTTGTGGTTTAAAGGTTACAGAAGTCAGTGATACAGCACCAGAAACAGGCATGGCTGAATGGAAGAAATATTATCACAATGGCAGTGATTTACTCCATATTCTAGACACAAGAGGTTTTCAGGAGTCTCAAGCACCAAGGCAATATGATTCAGCCAAAACACCTTCTGAAAGCATCATGCAAGCTGTGAAAAAAAAGTGCCCAGATGTCATTCTCTTATTGTGTAAAGCAACAGATATTCATAGTGCGAGTGACGAAGACCTCAATGCCTGTGAATTAATCGTTGGAGAAATTAAGAAACTGTATGGGCGCGATTTACCTGTGATTGGAGTTCTGACAAAGTGTGATCAATTAGCACCTCCGCAAGTTTCTTTACCAACTGACAATGAACGGAAAAATTGCAATGTTCAGGAACAAATTAGAAGTTTTTTTGCTTTCTTGAAAGCAAGACAAGGATTAAGCAAATGTGTTATAGATGTTGTTCCTACTGTTGCATATGCTGAATATGAAGATGGAAGGAACGGTTTAATTCTTACTGATGAAGACCATCGGTGGAATATTACTGAATTAGTGGAAACAATTATCAAGTATACGCCAAGCGAGATACGTGGCTCATTAGCACGAATGGCGCATATTAAAAAGTTTCAGATCCATGTTGCTATAACAACTGTTATAGCTTGTACTGCTTTGTGTAGTTTTGTTTCTATCAATCCCATTCCAGGTGCAGCAATACCAGTAGTGGCTACTATTCAGACTTTTATGGTTACATATATTGGCTGGCTAAGTGGACGGAAGTTTTCTGATCAAACTGTCAAAGACTTTTTTGTAAATGGGGGAGTAGGTCTTGGAGCAAATCTTGGCATGATCGGTATTGCTGATATTGCCTTAAAATTTATACCTGGTTTCGGTAGCTTGGTGGCAGCTGGTGCTTGTGCGATCGCTACAAAAGGTTTAGGGGATGCTGCGATCGCATATTTTCTCACCTTACCAGAGGCAAAGAATGCAGTCTCTTAAATTAATTTACAGACGCTTGCGCTTCACAGTGTAATCCCGTAGCTATGCGGAATAGTTCCTGACCTGTGTGTAAATAACGCTCATCGTAGTTCAAAGGAAAATAACCTAATTCATCAAGTCCATCTGCTACTTGATCGAGGCTGTAGTAGAGGTGAGCCGCCGTTCTTGCTAGACTAGGGGGATTTGGCAGGGAGCGAAAAGTAATTTGTGCTTGCTTGAGGTCATCTCGACAGGTTTTTAAATATTCCTGAAATTCATCTAACAACTCATCATCAAAGGGATCAGCCGCTAATTGATCCATTTGCTCTTCTAGAGAATACAAAATGTTACAAAGTAAGCGATTAACTGGTTGGTAAACTAGGCGCAGCCATTCCTCAACTTGCTCGTCAACATCCCGTCCGGTTTTTCGTCTTGTCTGGTAATGCTTTTGCGCCGATGCTGTACGCTGTTGGCGATCGCTATTTAAATTTTGAGAGTCATCTTGCAGTTGTTGGTCATAATCGCGGCGATTTTGGTTATCGCCTAAAACCTCATAAGCTGCATTGATGCGGATAATCTGCTCGTAATCGGCTGTTTGGTGATTACTGTCAGGATGAAACAACTTAACCAAGCGGCGATAAGCTTGCTTAATCTCCGCAAGGCTTGCACTTGGACTAACTTTGAGAGTTTCGTAATGGTTAGAAACGTGCTTAGAATTGACCATTAATTCAATGTATCGTTAACTGACGCTAGCGGCCAACCTTGCCTCCAGGTCTTGGAACAACGGCGTACTCAAATACCTCTCACCAAAACTGGGCTGAATCATCACAATTAAACGCCCTTTGTTTTCTTGACGTTGAGCAACGCGAACTGCTGCACATAAAGCTGCACCACTGGAAATGCCAGATAGTAGCCCTTCTTCTTTAGCTAAACGCCGACTATAAACGATCGCTTCTTCATCGGTGACGGTAATCACTTCATCAATCAATTTTATCTTTAGGACTTGGGGAATAAACCCAGCACCAATTCCCTGGATTTTGTGTGGGCCTGGTCGTC
Source organism: Nostoc sp. (assembly GCF_036917755.1). GTDB lineage: Bacteria > Cyanobacteriota > Cyanobacteriia > Cyanobacteriales > Nostocaceae > Nostoc. The sequence continues at coordinate 58,679 of NZ_JBALFC010000109.1, read as the reverse complement.
CCCCCGATAAAACTGGGCTATTGGCTGGTTCAACAGCGATCGCCTTAGAACTAGGCTTGCGTGCTTTAATAACTTCTGCTACACCAGTGATCGTACCACCTGTGCCGACCCCTGCCACAATTATATCTACTTGTCCATCGGTATCTTCCCAGATTTCAAGAGCAGTAGTTTCCCGATGCACTCTTGCATTGGCTGGATTGCGAAACTGCTGCAACATATAGGTATTTGGTGTAGTATTAACTATTTGCTGCGCCCGCCCAATTGCGCCACTCATGCCTTCCATACCTGGTGTTAGTTCCAGTTCTGCTCCATAAGCCCGCAACATTGCCCGTCGTTCCCCAATCATTGTCTCTGGCATTGTCAAAATTAATCGATAACCCTTGGCTGCTGCTGCCATTGCTAGGGCAATTCCTGTGTTTCCAGAGGTGGGTTCTACCAATACTGTCTTAAAAGGAGTAATCAGCCCTTCCTCTTCGGCGGCGTTAATCATACTCACCCCAATCCGATCTTTAACTGATGCGGATGGGTTCATACTTTCCAGTTTCACCACGATTTCCGCAACACATCCTTCTGTTTGGGGAATGCGGTTCAACTGCACTAGGGGTGTACAACCAGCCAATTCTGTAATGTTACGAGCTATTCGCATAATTTAGTCCTTAGTTATTAGTTATTAGTTATTTGTCATTTGTCATCAACAAATGACCAATGACCAATGACAAATGACTCTTGACTAAATGTAGTACATGATATCGAACTGCCGCCGGGAATCTCGTTTTTCACAAAGATCCTGGAGCGTATATTTTTGCAACACTGAATTTGCCGCGCGACTTGCTTCTTGCCAAATTTCGTCTATAACCGAACTGTCTACCGTTTTGGAATTAACGTTTTCTTCACAAGTTCGCACCTCTAACCCTTCTAAACATTCCAAAATCTCAAAAAGGATGATTTTTCGGGGTTCTCGCGTTAACAGATAGCCACCTTTTGCTCCGCGCTGACTCTTGACTATACCCCCACGCCTCAAGGTTGCTAGTAGCTGTTCCAGATAGCGATCGGGTATGTTTTGTTGTGCAGCAATTTGTCGAATTTGCAGAGGTTCGCCACTTTCGTAATGAGCGGCCATCTCTAATAAGGCCAGAATTGCGTATTCCGATTTACATGATAGTTCCACAAGCAGCAATAAGTTAGGGGTTAGGAATTAGGGGTTAGGAGTTATTCAATTTGGATTTTAGATTTCGGCGTGAGCGCTCAGTCCTTAAAAAGCGGGACGCTAGGCGTAGCAAGATCCCGAAGGGTACGACAAGGCTCAGGAACCATCGAACGCTTTTTCCTTGAATCTAAAATCCAAAATTCAAAATCTAAAATTTTTCTTAGTCCGCCTTTGCGGACTAAATTTCTGTAGCTGCGAATGACCTTCGCCAGGGCTTCAGATAAAACCCGCCATAACTCCTAACTTTTCTAGTATACTCCGGTTAACCACTGGGGTTTGTTAGTTGTTGCTATGGGCAACAAAAAGCCCCGCCTGATGGCGGGGAGCAATAGAGTTCAATAATTGTCAGTGGATAGTCAACACTCTAGAAGGTGAAAGTTGTTCTGAGCGTACCGATAATTGCATCGTCGTTATCACTGTTTTGACCAGGAGAGGTCAACCAGATTACACCAGGGGTGATTGAGATGTTATCCGAGACACGATACTTGTAGAAGCCTTCAAAGTGATAAGGTATATCATTCCCAACAAAACCTGGTCGGTTAAAGGAATAGGGTTCTGCACCAGCAAAAATACCTAAAACGTTACCCTTTTTACCAAAATCAGGTAAGGCTACCCCAATACCATAGCTCCAAGCTTCATAATTATCATTTGCACCGAAGCCATTGACATCGTGGTAAGAGACGAAGCCACTAATTGACAGCTTGTCGCTGGGTCTAAACGCAGCCTCCACACCATAGGAATTACTTGAAGACGCATTTGTGGTACTTAGAATATTGGCTTGTCCAGTACCTACTGCAACATCATTTCCAAAAGTTCCATCTGAGGTGGAACCTGAGTTGAACAACAAACCACCTGCGGCATTATATCCGTGAACGTAGGTAGCAGCTAAAGCTATGCGATCGCCAACACTAAAGTTCAACTGTCCAAGAGCTGCATAGTCGCCGTTGGTCAGACCTTGACCAATACCAGGATTATTAGCTTGCGATGCCAAGTAACCCGCAGTGATTGAACTATTTCCCAGGATGCCGCCACCTTTACCAAGGGGTAGATTGAGCGCTATACCTGCACCTCCACCAATCCGATAGATGGGACTTTCAGAAGCCAAGGTAGATAAAGCACCGTTACCGCCGTCGGTTTGGTCGAAAAAGTAAGGGTTGTTGACGGAAGCATAATGGCTGTGTCGTCCCCCACTAGCTGCGAGGTAAACATGGGCTGGGCCTATGGGAACTTCATAGGTCAAGCGGTCTATCTTGACACTGTTGTTGCCATCCCCAGCACCAACTTGAAACGTTTGTGTGCCTTCAGCAGTAGAAAGCGGATTACCAGCGTTATCAAATGTTGCAAAGGGTGTTGCATTACCTGCTGCAAGACGAGTATGTAAAACGTCTCTACCCGTGAAACTGGTTTGCAAGTCTAAACGTACCCGATCTTGGAAGACAGTATTGTTGTTGTCACCAATAGTACCGCCAAACACATCAGTAACACCAAAAACCGCTTCACCGACTAGTTTTGTAGTAGTCGAGAACTGATTAGCTTCCAATTCAGCAGTCCGCGCTTCTAAGGAATCTACACGGCCGCGTAGAGTTGCCAATTCTGCGGAAAATTCTTCTTGCAACCGTTGTAAGGTAGCTAAATCTTGTTTTGTCACCAAGTCAGCTGTTGCTGTGGCAATCAATTCGTTAACCCGATCTAAACAGGCATTCAAACCAGCCGCAAATTCATACCGAGTTAAAGCCCGATTACCGCGATAAGTGGCATTTGGATAACCTGCAATACAACCATAGCGCTCAACCAAGGACTGCAATGCTTGGAATGCCCAGTCGGTGGGTTGGACGTCGGAAAATTGAGAAACCGATGTTACTTGAGACTGAGAGTTATTTTGGTTGCCTTCGTTGCTGTAGCGGTTAACTTGATCTATCGTTGTTTGAGCCAATATTTCTGGCTGTTGGGCAACTTCCGTTACACTCGCTTGTTTGGCTGCTGATACTTCAGTGGTTGTAGTTGGAGCCGCAATTGCTGTTGTCGAAACTAACAATGTTGCTCCCAAAACTGCTGGGCTAACCACTAAGGATTTCCACAAGAGATTAGACATTTTCCTTTACTCCTCACACCTTGTTTAGATAATTGGCTTCGTTACACCTAAATCTCAAAAATGCGACATCTCATTGAAACCTGTGGATGAGGCATAGTCGTCACTACTACAATTTTAGTTTTTGCAAAGCTAATAAACGATTAACTTAGGGTTAAAAACTTATGTGATTAACTTATGCAAAAACATATCTTTATATCATAACATTATAAAACATTCGATCTAGATGGCAAGATGAGAGCGATCGCCTTAGTAACTGTCACACATACTGATCTAAATATCTAAGCAGGAGGTAGCGTTTAGGGCATTTGCTTCCTACAGAGGCTAAATTACTCAAAGCTTTAGACACTTAGCAGCCTGTCAATAAAAATCGCTTCTTGCACTTAGCCCTAGTATAAATCCCATACCAGTTAAAACACACTCGTCGGCTATATACAAACTTAGGCAAAGCCTTCTCACAGGGTAGTCCCCCTGGTGATGTCAGAAAGATCAGAAGAAATCACTTAGTTGATTTGGGAAATCACCTGCGCTACATCAAAGTCTGTCTGCGTCAACCCGCCTGCATCATGTGTTGTCAGTGTAATCTTCACTTTGTTGTAGGAAATCTCTATATCTGGATGATGTCCTGCTGACTCACCCGGCTCCACCAGCTTATTGACAAACTCAATTGCTTGGATAAAATCCTTGAATGTGCGGGTAATTTGCAACTTCTTGGAGTCTTCAACAGTCCAACCTAACAGAACCTTTGCCTGTTCTTGAATTTCCACTTCAGTTAGTAGTTGTGCCATATCAAAAAATTCCTATATTATATGTTTGATATGTTACATCTTGCATCTGACAAAGGCAAAACCCTATTTTATTTTCCACATAAAAAGTATGGGAGGACAAACTAAGGCATAATGCCTGTGTGTATATTTAAATCATACTTGGTAGATAGACCCTATTGCTCACATCTGGTCAGACTCCAAGGTTTAATGCAAAATATTTTTCTTTTTAAGAAAACTTAAATGCGTTAGCATCCCCATCTAAGTTTTTAACAGCAACCCTTGATAAAACAAAAGTCACCCACAAAAAACTATCCGCGCTGGTTTAGATCAGTTGATCTAAACCAGCGCGGTCTAGCGGGTCTTCAGGTTGCAACCAGACTGCCGGAAGGAACTTCTAGCTTTGCCTAGCTACTTGAGCTAACTTAGTCTCTCAAGATGACTAAGGCTAACTTTAAAGAACAGCCCCGGCACACAGCCGGCTAACTGCAACCTGATGACCCATGCTTTTACTACTTTCAATCATGGGCATCACCTCCTTATTGCCTAAGCGGTCTTAGTTTTAAAAGGGCAGAGTATTTACTCTGGGTTTATCACCTTCACCTAATATAACACATAAATTTAGAGATATTAACCATATATATAAAAAATCCCCCACCAAAAGGCGGGAGATCACTGGAGAATGGGGAATATTGACACTTTATAGGGTGATTACAAGGAGGTTATTTAATCTGGGTGGTGTCAATTTTCCAGAACCACAGCCTTAATTCGGGTCATGGGTCATGGTCGGATTTTAATTCTTAGAGAGCATTACCGCGAGGTAGAACTTCCTCAGGGAATACAAATTGTTCGTGGGGTTGATCTTGAGGAGCCATCCAAGCGCGGATACCCTCATTCAGCAAAATGTTTTTGGTATAGAAGGTTTCAAACTCTGGGTCTTCCGCCGCCCGCAATTCTTGGGAGACGAAATCATAAGCCCGCAGGTTGAGTGCTAAACCGACGATGCCGACGGCACTCATCCACAAGCCTGTGACTGGCACAAACAACATGAAGAAGTGCAACCAGCGCTTGTTAGAGAAAGCAATCCCGAAAATCTGTGACCAGAAACGGTTTGCCGTCACCATTGAGTAGGTTTCTTCTGACTGGGTGGGATTGAAGGCGCGGAAGGTGTTAGAAGCTTCACCATCTTCAAACAAGGTATTCTCTACCGTGGCTCCGTGAATGGCGCACAATAAAGCACCACCCAATACACCAGCAACGCCCATCATGTGGAAGGGGTTGAGTGTCCAGTTGTGGAAGCCTTGCAGGAATAGTAGGAACCGGAAAATTGCCGCGACGCCAAAGCTAGGTGCAAAGAACCAGCTAGATTGTCCCAAGGGGTACATCAAAAACACGCTGACGAATACCGCAATCGGGGCAGAGAAGGCGAGGGCGTTGTAAGGACGGATACCTACTAAACGCGCAATTTCAAATTGCCGCAACATGAAGCCAATCAAAGCGAAGGCTCCGTGTAGAGCCACGAATGGCCACAAGCCACCCAGTTGAAACCAACGGGTGAGGTCGCCTTGGGCTTCTGGTCCCCACAACAGCAATAGGGAATGTCCCATGCTGTCGGCGGGGGTGGATACTGCCACTGTGAGGAAGTTAGCACCTTCTAGGTAGGAGGAGGCTAATCCGTGGGTGTACCAAGAGGTGACGAAGGTGGTGCCGGTCAGCCAACCGCCTAGTGCTAGGAAGGCGCAGGGGAATAATAGTATCCCTGACCAACCTACGAATACGAAGCGATCGCGCTTGAGCCAGTCGTCTAGAACGTCAAACCACCCTCTACTGGGGGCGCGTCCAACTGCGATGGTCATGAGAGCAAATCTCCAAATGTTTATAAGTACAGGTTGTATCTGTATTATAGATGGCTATATAAAAGCCTTCTATAAGCAGAAAGTTAACTGGGTTGTTAACCAAGTTTACAATTTTTTACATACCTTTAATCATATTAGGTGCAAATCGCTAATTTTTCTAGGGGATTTGTTATAAAAATTAATTTTTCCTCTAGATGAGGGAGATGGGGGAGATGAGGGAGATGAGGGAGATGAGGGAGATACCAATGCCCCATGCCCAATGCCCAATGCCCATTTCCCTAGAATCACTCAGCTGACGCTAAAATGAGTCCACAGTTAAATTTGATTATTGCTAAATGTTTACCATCGATTTAAGCATCAGAAACACTGCTTTCCCGATCTCAGTACAACGTAAGTCAGCAGAGGATGCTGAGGCTGTCTATCAGCTAATTTTGGCAGCTATACGCTCTGGGAACCCTGACATTGTGGAACTCAAGTGCGAGGGCAAGACAGAGAAAAAAATTGCTGTCCGCGCTAGTGAAATTTCTGGGGTGCAGATTGTTCAGAAAGATGGTACAACCCCTGGTGGTGGCAGACCTCCTGGCTTTTTCGCTGTAGCTGCTGAGTAACCAAGGTTGACAAATGGCTCAAGTGGGCATTGAGGTCAAGGATTTAAATTTCAGCTGGCCGAATGGAGAGAAAGTCATCAAATCTTGCTCTTTAGAAGTACCCAAGGGTGAGTTTTGGATGCTCTTGGGTACAAATGGCAGTGGAAAATCAACGTTACTTAGACTGCTGGCGGGGCTATTAGCTCCTGAATCTGGCGAAATTCGGGTTTTGCACCCCGTTGGCTTTGTCTTCCAAAATCCTGATCATCAACTGGTGATGCCAACGGTTGGTGCTGATGTGGCTTTTGGATTGGTGGAAGAAAAGTTGCCGCCTGCTGCTACCAGAGCCAGGGTTGAGGAGGCGCTAGGGGCGGTGAATTTGCTTACCCTGCAACGACGCCCTATCTATGCACTCTCTGGGGGACAGAAACAGCGAGTCGCGATCGCTGGTGCGATCGCCCGTCGCTGTGAAGTCTTATTATTAGATGAACCCACTGCCTTACTAGATCCAGATAGCCAACTGGATTTAGTTGCTGGTGTCCGCCGCCTCGTCAAAAGTCGAGGTCTTACAGCCCTGTGGGTAACGCATCGATTAGACGAGTTAAATTACTGTGACGGCGCTTTCTTACTAGAAAAAGGTTCTCTTGTTGATGGGGGTGAAGCCCAGCGCCTTAAGCAACGTCTGATGGAGGTAGACAGCGAAGCCTCTTAATTAAGTGCTGAGTCACGAGTTCTGAGTAAAGTAAAAACTACTCAGGACGGACTTTTGCGCCGAGTACATGCTTCGTCCTGTGTGGGCGGTCTTTTCACTCAGCACGAGCGTGAGAACTCTGAGCGGCAGCTTACGCCGAACAGAAGTTAAGTGACTTTTAACTCAGCACTGTTAAATAAAGTAATGCCACGCGCCTTTGTTCAAAAGGCGCGTTTTAAATTAGTGCGTCTATTTTAAGGTAAGTTTTATGAGCTTATCGCATTTTTGTCTTGTGTAACATAGTGCTACACACAACGCATCAATTATTATAAAACTTATGAATGAATTTTGTAAACTCTAGAAAATTGTGATTAAAAACCATGTCCCGTTCCTTACTCCAAGCCGTTTTGTTAGTGGACGGCTACAATATAATAGGCGCTTGGCCTTGCCTTAAAAAAACGCGTGATAGTGTTGGACTAGAGGCAGCACGGGGCGAACTTGTGGAAGCGATGACTGGTTATAGTGCGTTTCAAGGTTATGCAACTCAAATAGTTTTTGATGCCCAATATCAGAATTGCTCTAGTAATAAAGAAATTATTACTGAGCTTTTATCAGTTTATTACACTGATTTTGGGCAGACAGCAGATACTTATATTGAAAAATCTTGTGCTTCTTTTCGCCAGCAAATAGCCCAATGTTTGATTTCTCGTGTGATTGTCGCTACATCAGATCGGGCACAGCAGCTGATGATACAAGGGTATGGGGCTGAATGGTTGTCAGCACAACAACTCTGTGGGGAAGTGGAAGCTACAGTCTGTCGGATGCGACAGAAGTATCATACGCGCAAACAATCTAAGAGTAGGTTTTTAGCTAATGCCATTGATGCTAAGGCGCGGCAGCGTCTGGCTGAATTACGAATGGGATTACAGTAAATATTTAGTATTTAAAAGTCTCTGCTTAAGTTTCTGAATGGATTTTGGCTGCAAAATTTCTATAATTAAGCATTTAAAAAAATATTGGCCAAAGTACTTGCCAAATCCTATTTTTAGCCCTATTATTATAAATCGTGGGTGGTCCTCAGTAGCTCAGTGGTAGAGCGATCGACTGTTAATCGATTGGTCGCTGGTTCGAATCCAGCCTGGGGAGTTTAGCAATTTTGGATTCTAGATTAGTGACAGATAATCTATGGTGACTTGACTCGTATGTTACCTTTGTGAATCATGGGTCTTTTGGTGCTTGTCCTAAACAAGTGCTGGAATTTCAACAACGTTTGCGTAGACGCAAAGCGGCTTGTCGTTAGACATCGCAGTTAGAACAGGAACCCACACGCTTTTTTGGTAGAGAGTGGCAACCCCTGCTAGACGATGCGAGAAGTAGGCTAGCGGTGTTTGTAGGTGCTGATGTCCAGGATTTAGTATTTGTCTCTAATGCGACGACTGGCGTTAATTCGGTGTTAAGGTCGCTGACGTTTTCACCAGAGGACGAAATACTTACAACCAGCCACGGCACAAATTCGCTAGGCACTGATAAAACCCGCTTTCAGTTGGAATTTGACTGGACAGGTACAGACGATCCGACAGCTTATATGTGTGTACCAGAAGCGATCGCTTTTATGGGTTCCTTGCTACCTGGTGGGTGGACAGAATTGATGCAGCAAAATCATCAGCTAGTGTTGCAGGCAAGACAGCTACTTTGTGAAGCGCTGGAAGTACAGCTGCCTTGTCCAGAGGAAATGATTGGTTCAATGGCCGTTGTGCCAAAATATCCAAGGCACAGAGGAACCTCTTCGGAACTTTTACAATCTGGAAATTAGTCATGCGCTAATTGTTGTTGCCCACCCTTACACAGATGCAACTGTTTTTACTCTTGAACTAAAAGACTTGGCTAACTGCTGGAAAAATCAGTTAGTGCCACGTCTTAAACGATTTTACGGCGACCAGATGTCACTTGCTTGTTAACTAAAGAACCAAAAAACAGCGATCGCTTACCTTCCTGCCTAGTATTTGAGGAATAGTAAGCGATCGCGTCGATATTTGCATTTTTAACATACGGCATAGTTGTCAGTACAATTATTAATTGACTGCCCCCATGATTGTATTATTTAGGCCAAATTACTTATTAAGTGTGAAATATCACAGCTACTAAAGGCAATAATGCCAAAAGAAAACTATGCCAGGACTGCAATTGAGTTTCTTGGATTGGTTCTGGTGGCGCTAATAGGGCTTCTATTCTTTGTTCTAAGCGATCTGCACCAGAGGAACCCAATGCAGCACAGCAAATTTCCGATAATACTAGGCTGGTGCTGACTACTAATAAAAGTGATTCCGCTAACACCAGAGGGTCTACTTGCAATGCTGCATAACCGTCGGCACGGAGTTCGCGCAAAGATAACAGTTCTTCCCACAAAGGCTCTGTATTCGGCAACCATGCAGTGCAGGAACGCACCCAACCCAGCCAAAAAAACCAGAATGTATCCCTATAATAGTGATGCCCTTGCTCATGGGCTAAGACGCTTTCTAAATGATCTGGTGAGAGAGTTTGCAGTAATCCCTGGCTAATCACTAATTCTGGTTGCCAAAAACCAATTTGACCCGCAAACAATGCGCCCGTTTGCAGTAACCTGGCTCGTTTATCCCCCAAATTCACCAGAGGACAGTTACGCGCAGATTCCACAGACTGCCAACCCTGGAAGGCAAGTTTAATACATAAAATGGCAAAAAATGCCAAATAAATTAATGCCACTACATAGCTGATCGAGCCTGTGTACATCCCGCCCATTTGTCCTTGGGGGCCCATAAACAGCACAGCGATCGCTGTCATGAAAATTAACAGGGGCGGGAAGAGGAATAGAAATAGCGATCGCCTCCACCGCAAACTCCAACTGCCTTGGGGTTGATTCCAAGAGGATCTTAACCACCAGGCAACTGCCAAAGCATTCAAAATCATTATTAGATGCATCATTTTTCCTCCCTGGCTTGGCGTGCAGATTGAATGCGTTTAGCGATCGCTGCGATTTGCTCACTAGCGGCTTCATCTAGGCTATCGGCAAAGGCAGCAACAACATCGGGGTTCCCCACCGCCAGAAATCGCTGTAACTGCTCGTGAGCTTTGATAACATCTGCTTGCTGCTTACTCAGCATTGGCCGCCAATAGAATGCTCGCTCTTTCTTATCGCAGGCTAGCCAACCTTTATCAGTGAGGCGTCGTAGAACGGTGGTTACAGAAGTATAAGCTAATTCCCGGTTGGGATCAGCCAGTATGCGATCGTGTACATCCTTTACTGTGGCTGAACCAAGTTCCCAGATGATATTTAAAATTTCCGCTTCCAATGGGCCTAAAGATAGTTGTTTAGGGCGGTAGTCGGGTAAAGGTGCCATAGCGATTTTGATGGGGAGTGGGGAATGGGGAGTGGGGAATAGGGAGTGGGGAGTGAGTGAATATCTGTCTCTTTGCGGTGTAACCTTGAAGCTGTAACTTTTTCCCGATTTAGAATGTCTGTTCTTATTTTAGCTAAAACAGTAGAAGCCCCACACTCCTAAAAGTGAGTGTGGGGACGCCAGACGAGAGCGACGGGAAACCCTTCTACAGCGCTGGCTCATGAATACGCGGGAGTGGAGAGAGATAGTAATTAATGTTTTTTTGTGTAGCCAGAACAATTAATTACTTTCTTCGTGCCATGACCCATATTCATTATATTTCTTAAGATAAATAAGTAGGTGGGCGTTAAAAAGCACAACTAGATTAAGAAGTGTAAATCGCTTAAAAGCCTATATTGCAAGCATTTTTGGTACTTTACATAAGTTCACGTAGTTCAGTTTAATTGTGCCTACCTACTTACCGCAATCAATCGTATTATAAATAAGTACAGACAAAGCCGAACGCGAAGAGCGTGCCGTAGGCATAAATGCTGGTCGTACACTGAACCTAGACAATCTAGAATATGGGGTTCCATTGAAGAATCAGACATTTTTGTGTCGTCTCCGTGAATGGGTAAAAATAAGAGCGGTACTAAGGTAAAACATATTTGTCTTGAAAAGTTGTTCATGGGGAAAACCCCCAAGACCACACTTTTCGCTTGGTACTTGTTCAAAGTCTGCGGAGGGGCATCTCGTGGACTCAAAACAAAGCTCAGATAATGTCGACGGGATACCGGGAGTCACCCAGATGCCTACACTGTATGCTTGCATCAATGTAGGAGTATGTCAGATTACAAGATAGTGCAGTAAGTCTGAAAGTCTAAAAGCATAAAAATGGGCTTTTTGAATTAAAACCCCGCCCCAAATGAGCGGATTTCTTCCCCACTCCCATTTATCTATTGAATGAGATACATTTTGTATTTTGATGGTAAAAAACGCTCCAGGAGCAATTGTGGTTATAGTAGTGACGCCAACTAGGTAGAATATTATTTGCGGCAGTAGTATTAAAGCAGGTGTATCCAGCGCGTGAAGCTATTCGTATATCACACTCCTGAATTGACTCCAACGGATAAAGTACCAGAATGTGCGATCGCAGTCGATGTATTGCGAGCCACTAGCACAATTGCGACAGTTTTGGCAGCTGGAGGCGAAGCTGTACAAGTATTCAGCGATTTAGATCAGTTAATTGAAGTTAGCGAAAAATGGCCTGCCCAAAAACGTCTGCGGGCTGGAGAACGCGGCGGCGCGAAAGTCGCTGGCTTTGAGTTGGGTAACTCTCCCCTCGACTGCACACCAGAATTGGTGGAGGGGCGGCGTTTGTTTATCAGTACCACAAATGGCACTCGTGCTTTACAACGGATAGAAGACTCCCCAAATGTATTAGCAGCAGCCTTGATTAACCGGGCGGCGGTGGTGCAATTTCTCCTAGAGTTGCAACCAGAGACAGTGTGGATTGTCGGTTCAGGTTGGGAAGGCAGTTTTTCTTTAGAGGATACAGTTTGTGCAGGTGCGATCGCTCATAGTCTTTTACAGCAAACCACGTTGTCAGTAGAAGAACTAGCTGGTAACGATGAAGTAATTAGTGCGATCGCTCTTTACTCTCAATGGCAAGATAACTTATTGGGATTACTTCATCAAGCTAGTCATGGTCAACGATTGTTGCGTCTTGACTGTCAAGAAGATTTAAAATATTGTTCCCAAACCGATATTTTAGATGTCTTGCCCATACAACGAGAAACGGGAGTTTTAAAAAGTCATAGGAAATAGGGAATGGGGAATGGGGAATGGCGAGATGAGGGAGATGAAGGAGATGAGGGAGATGAGGGAGATGAGGGGGATGAAGCAGAAATAATCAATGCCCTATGCCCTATGCCCTATGCCCTATTTTAAAATCTGTGAGCATTTGTCGGAGTCTTTGTCGCCAATGGGGGGGATAAGTCCCTAGTATTGCGGAAATTTTTCCACAAGCAAGGACGGAATAAGCAGGGCGACGGGCTGGTGTGGGATATTCGGCGGTTGTAATGGGGACAATACGTTCAACTTTCAAAGGAAAGCCTAGCTGTTGGGCTTCTTCAAAAATGGCAACGGCAAAGTCATACCAGCTAGCAACGCCGCTATTAGTGTAGTGATAAATGCCGCTAATTTCTAGGGTTAATTGGGGAATCATCTGGGTTATGACTGTGGCTATATCTTGCGCCCAAGTCGGGCTACCAATTTGATCGGCCACAACACGGAGTTCTTGACGTTCTGCACCTAGTCGCAGCATGGTTTTGACAAAGTTACTTTTGCCAAAGATTCCATAAACCCAAGCAGTACGGAGGATGAAGTGATGGGTGCAAGTTTCCCGAATAGCTTCTTCTCCAGCAAGTTTGGTTTTACCATAAACACTCAAGGGGTTAGTCGCATCGGTTTCCTGGTAAGAACTACACCCATTGCCATCAAAAACGTAATCGGTGGAAATATGAATTAGAAAAGCTCCTAATTTCTGGCTTTCTTGGGCAAGAATTAGGGGTGCAGTAGCATTAATAGCGGTAGCAAGTTCAGGTTCGCTTTCAGCTTTGTCTACAGCCGTGTAAGCTGCGGCGTTAATGATGATTTGCGGCTGCTTTGATCTGATAACACTGCGGAGGGTATCAGGTTGGGCAAGGTCTATTGTTGGGCGTGCTACTGAGATAATATCGCCGTAGGATGCGAGGATTTGTTGCAGTTCCTTACCCACTTGACCGTTGTTACCAATCAGCAGAATTGATTTACTCATTCTGATTAGTTCTGAAACTTACTTGAATTTGAAAGTACTTAATCAAATATTTCAGCAATTTTCAAAGGTTTACCAGCTTGGTCTTTAGCTGATAAAATAGGTGGCGCATTCAGGGGCCAATCGATCGCTAAATCTGGATCGTTCCATAGGATTGTGCGATCGCTTTGGGGCGCGTAGTAATCTGTAGTTTTGTAGAGAATTTCAGCTATTTCTGAAAGCACGAGGAAGCCGTGAGCAAAGCCTGGTGGTATCCATAGTAGGCGTTTGTTCTCAGCACTTAGTTCAGAACTCACCCACTTACCAAATGTAGGAGAGCTTTTTCTAATATCTACGGCTACGTCAAAAATAGTGCCGACAACAGCACGAATAAGTTTACCTTGGGGTTGTTGAATTTGGTAGTGCAGCCCACGCAGGACGTTTTGCTTAGAATAAGAGTGGTTATCTTGGACAAAGTTCGTAACAATACCTGTCTGTTGAGCAAATTTTTGATCGTTGTAAGCTTCAAAAAAGAAACCGCGATCGTCTGCAAATACTTGGGGTTCAAATTGTAAAACTTCGGGAATTTTGGTATGTACAATGCTCATTAATATTATTTATAGGATGTGCCGCAGTGTTCTGATTGTCAGATTAATTTCGCATTTATATTTTACAGGCACTGTACTCAACCTTTGACGATCGCTTGTCCTCTTTTTAATAAGTAAATCACGTTAGTTCAATTTGACAGTCATCGCCAATCAGAAATCGCAAGGCTTTGGGGCGACGGGGTGCAAGAGTCAATTGTGCCCTTTGCCCAATCACACTATCTATAATGCGCTGATGAATTCCGGCAATTTTAGCACTTTCTAAAATAACACTGTTTTCTAAATCGGTATCAATGAGTGTGGCATTGTTAGCAATACTACTATAAGGGCCAATAAAGCAGTTTTCTAAATGACAATTGCTACCAATGACTACTGGCCCCCGAATTGTGCAATTAATTACTTGAGATTTTGTACCGATTTGGACTCGTCCAATAATCTGACTTTGGGTATCAACTTCGCCGAGAATTGATCTTGTCAGATAGGTGTCGAGAATTAATCGGTTAGCTTCTAATAAGTCATCTTTTTTACCAGTGTCAAGCCACCAACCTTGGAGATTGTAGGCTAAAACTTGCTTTTTTTGATTAATCAGGTATTGAATAGCATCAGTGATTTCCAGTTCGCCTCTGGTGGAAGGTTGAATATTTGCGATCGCATCAAAGATGATATGAGAAAAGAAATAAACCCCTACCAATGCCAGATTTGAAGGAGGAACTTTAGGTTTTTCAATTAACTGTAATACCCGTCCTGTTGCATCTACCTCAGCTACACCAAAGGCGCTAGGGTTGGCAACCTGACGTAAGAGAATCAAAGCATCCGGCTGTTGTTGGCTAAATTGTTGCAGAAAGTAACTTAACTCACCTAGTTGAATCAGGTTATCGCCCAAGTACATGACAAAGGGAGAATCACCTAAAAAGGGACGGGCGACTTGGACTGCATGAGCAAGTCCAAGTGGCTGGTCTTGTATGATGTAGGTGATGTTCGCTCGAAAGTATTCTCCATTTCCGGTTTTCGCTTGGACTTCTGCCCCAGTTTCCGGGCTGATGATGATGCCAATATCAGTAATACCAGCAGCGACCATTTCTTCAATGCCATACCATAAAACAGGTTTATTAGCAACTGGTACGAGTTGTTTTGCTCCGCTATAGGTGAGGGGACGTAGGCGTGTACCTTTACCACCAGAGAGAATTAGTGCTTTCATCAGGATTGAGGATTAATTACAACTCATTAGTCAAGATAATCTGAAATCTTGACAAAATCCCAAATCCTTGCATCCAATTTTGGTGCTAGTTTATCTATCTATATGTAACGGGATAAAACTTCGACGGTTGCTTTTCCTGTTTTTTCCCAACTGAATTGTTGAGAGTGAGTAATACCTTGGCTAGAAAGGCGCGATCGCAACTCGAAATTAGTTGCGATCGCCTGCATTGCTTCTGTAATTTCTCCTGTATTGTAGGGATTGATCAGAATCGCCGCATCACCAGCAACTTCTGGTAGGGAGGAGAGATTGGAGGTAATGACGGGAGTACCACAAGCCATTGCTTCCAGAACAGGTAAACCAAAACCTTCCCAGAGACTGGGGAAAACTAGTGCGATCGCCTGATTGATGATTTTTGGTAATTCGCTGTAAGGAATATAGTCTAAAAACTTTACTTGATTAGTTATATCTAGTTCTGCAACTTGCACTTTTAAAGTAGGGGTGTAACGCGAATCAATTGGCCCTACTAACCATAGTTCATAGTCTTTGCAGTTAGGTAACACAGCAAAAGCACTGATGAGTCGCTGGATGTTTTTGTAAGGATCTTGGCGACCAATGTAGAGAAAGTAGTTGCTGGTGGGGAGGTTGAGAGGGTAAAAGTGAGTGCGATCGTGCGCTAAAGGAATCGGAGTAATTTTGCTGGCGGGAATTTGGTAAAAATCGGTGATGTCTTTAGCCGTAGTCTGGGAGATGCAAATAATGTGTTGTGCTTGGTTAAGAACTTGGGGAGTGTAGTAGCGGTGGTAGGGTGTGAGTGGTGAGAAGCGTTTGGCAAAGCGCAACGGTATCATGTCAAAAGATGTGACGACAAAACGACAATTGCTATAAAGGGGTGCTTCCGGTAGCGGGGAGAATAAGAGACTCGATTTGAGATTTTTATATATTTGTGGTAGTTGAAATTGTGTCCATATCAGCCGGCGAATATGACCTTTTCTGCCTTGATCAGGTGTTAAGTTTTCAGGCACTGAATAGCAAGTGTAATTGGGAATTATCCGTGAAATCAATAATGTCGGATTCAGTGACTGAAGGTAAGGAAACAAATTATTGGCGTAGGTTGTTATGCCTGTAGGTTTAGTGCTGGCAACAGACAAATTAACTATGATTTGATGCCTCAAAATGGTAGCGATCGCCTCCAATAGAGTAATACACTATAAACTTTACCAAATGCAACTTGAGGTTTGATAGCAATCAAAATGAACGCGTAACAAATAAGCTTTGTTAATCTGAGTATTTGTATAGTTGAATTTGTATATTTTTCTAAAATAAATAACTATTCGTGTATGCTTACTTACAAGGCTTTCTACAGTGGTAAGTGCCTCTAACCACCTGTAATAGCACTTTCTCTTCAAAGGGACGTTTTCGTGCTTCAATTCTTGCTGCTGCTTGCCGTTCTGATAGTGAAGCGGCTTGGAAAAGACAATTATGGCATCTACACTTCAAGATTCATGTCGTGCTTACAAGACATCTGCAAAAGCTGGACGCAGGCGACGGTAACACCACAATCCGCCACAAAAAATTACTAACGCAATTAGCGAGGAAACTCCTAACTCGCCCCAATGTTTGACTTCTCCTACTAAAATTAAATCTCTATATCCTTCAACGATCGCTGTCATCGGATTTAACCAAAATACCCATCCCCGCCATTTCTCTGGAATTGCTGAGGCTGGATAAATAATTGGTGTCAAATACATCCAAATATTTAAAATTACCCCTAAAGTCTGCGGGATATCTCGCAAAAATACCGTTAGTCCCGCCGTCAAATAACCTAACCCTGCTGTCAGCAATAACTGCGTTAGCCACAACAACGGCAACAACGCCAAGGTAGTGTGTAGAGTATGAGAACTGATCGCTACAAAAAGAATCAATGCTATTAAACCAAAAGAACTCTCAATAAACGTTGATAAAATTGGCACTAGCGGTAACAATCCCAGAGGAAACACCACTTTCTTGACTAAATTGGGTTGTCCGATTACGGAACTAGCAGCCTGACTCAAACCACCACTAAAAGCAATCCAAGGCACTAATCCCGCAAATAGCCACAAACCAAAGGTGAAGTTATTTTCTGGTAAAGTTTTCAGACTTAACTTTACCTTTAACACAACCGAAAAGACATAAGTGTAAATTAGTAATAGTGATAGCTGATTTAGCAAAGGCCACAAATTGCCTAAAACAGAACCCTTATACCGCGCCTCTAAATCCCGACGCACCAAAGTTCTCAACAAGTTAAACTTTGCCCAAAACCGTTCATTTTTCGGCAGTATGCGCCTGAGATTGCCTGCTTGACGTACAAATCCTCGCATTGTTCGTAACAATTACCGCTTCCTCGTTCACTACTTACACACCCAATTTTTCTCTATAAAGCTTTATAGCTATGAAAGTACTTTTGTCTTCCTTAAAGAATAGATTATTACCAGAAAATAGTACCTAAATTGTCTTGGTGATTATACAATGAATCGGCTATTTTCAGGTGTATTTTTATTACAAATATAACTCCTGTGGATAACGCTGCTTTCTTTGTGAAAAGGGTAAGTTTTTGCTTAACTCAAACTATCTGGATTAACTCCTTGCGATCGCAAATATTCTGCTAATTTATCAGCCCGTTGCCGTTCTTGTTCCGCCCGTTGACGTTCTTGTTCCGCCCCTTGGCGTTCTTGTTCCGCCCGTTGACGTTCTTGTTGTAATTGTTCAGCTAACTCCGTCGGTGTTAGTAATTTCTCCCCCGTATCTAGACGATAAAATCCCAATAATTCTCCCTCCACCGCCACTCTTAATCCTAGAGGTTGAGAGATCCTATCGGCAATTAACTGGTAAGTCTCACCCTCTAACCTATATCCCCTTAACTTTTCTTCAATCCATTCCCCCTTGGGGTCAAATAACCAATATTCTAAAATCCCTAATTGTTCATAGAGATTTTTGTTTTGCTCTTGGTCTTGTTTTTGAGTTCCTTGAGAAGTCATTTCAAATACCACCTGGGGAACTTGACCTTCCTCCCAAACTTTATAACTATCCCGACCTCCAGGCGGCACATCAAAAATTACCATCACATCGGGTGCAACTCTTAATTTGGGAAAACCTTGAGCATAGTAGAGAAATTGGTCTGCTAAAACTGTGGCTTGTCTACCTGCTAGGTATTGTTTAATTACTTCTAGGGTGCTGAGAATTGCGTAGAGATGTAGGTATGATTCTGCCAATGGTTCACCGTCGGAACTGGGATATTCGATGTTGGGATTGACTATTTTGATGGTTGTAGTCATGGCTACCTTTTACTCGGGTAGGTTGTTTGGATCAATTCCTTGCGATCGCAAATATTCTGCTAGTCTATCAGCCCGTTGGCGCTCTTGTTCAGCTCGTTGGCGCTCTTGTTGGGCCCGTTCCGCTAACGTTGGCACCCAACCTGCGGTATTATACCAACGTAACCATAAACCTGTTATTTGCTGATAAGTACCCTGCCATAGTCCCAATCCTAGTTCTAACTTGTCCAGCCAGAAACGGTTTTCTGTTAGGGAAATTGCCTCATAACTAGTGCCAGTGAGTCGAAAGGCGCGGAGATTATTTTCATAACGGTCATAAACAACGTAGTAGGGAACCCGCAAAATCCCTTCGTATACTTCCCACTTCGTCGGGGGTTGATTTACCTCCCTTAATCTTTGTCCCAAGTCATCTTGTTCAGTACCTGGGGAAAGTAATTCCACGATTAAAAATGGATCGACTCCCTCTTGCCAAACGACGTAACTTAAGCGGAGGTCAAGTTGTTGACCAGTATTAGGTACTCCCAAAACTAAGTACCAATCAGGACGTTTGTACCATAAGCTATGGCGGGGGTCGTAGTAAAGGTTCAAGTCACTAGCAACTAAAATTTCCTCAGATGAATAGTTGGGAGGTTGACAAGTTTCACTGAGTAAATCCGCCTGAATGCAATGAAATTCGTCTGGCAAACCTGATTCCCCGACTAATTCACTAGGTAAATCATACATCGTCGGCATGGTTTCTTGGGGCGGACGAGGTGGAATTGGTTGATACATATTCACTTATCTCAAATTATCTGGATCAACTCCCTGCAATCGCAAATATTCTGCCAATCGTTCTGCACGCTGATGTTCTTGTTCCAACTGCAATTGTGCTTCCAATGCTTGTTGCTGCGCTGCAATAGCAGCTTCCTCTGGTGTTGGAACTAAATCACCATCGGGTGTAAAGTAGCGCAATTTACCTCCTTCTACAGTTGCATCGGGCATCTGCTGTTCTAGCTCTTGCACTGTGACAAACATTGGGTATATAAGAGTTTGGTTGTTGATTTAATTTTAAGCTGTTAGGTCAGAAGTCTGGAGTTTGGAGTTATGATTCTCCCCCTCATCCCTCCTCATTTCAACTGAATTTGTGAGAGCAGAGTCACGGATTCGGCTACACTGGGACTTGGTTTATTGCATTGTAATCAGGCATGGAAATCGGACAAAAGGTTAAAGTTTTTCGTTTGCGCGATCGCGTTTCTCCCCCAATTGTGAAAAAACTAGGACAAGTGGGTATCATCCAAGGCTACAAAGTCATTGATGGTGGGATCGGTGTAGTAGTGTTGTTTGACGACAATTCTTCCACTTGGTTTTTTGAAGATGAAATCAAAGCTGTGTAGTAGTTAAAGAACTCAGAACCGGGCTTTTCTTGGCATCTGAAGTTGAAGGCACAGGCCCAGAGTCTTTATTGAGTGCTAAGTTGGAGTTGAAAAGCTCGGCGGTGAAAATAGGAATCAACTAATGGCTCTAATATTGACATTTTTGGGCAAAGGCGGCACCGCTCGTACCAAAATTGCGATCGCCGCCGCCAAATTATTGGCAAGTCAAGGCAAGCGCGTACTTCTAGCAGGACAAGCAGAACCAACATTGGCAATTCTGCTCGGTACTTCCATTGCTGCCGATCCCCAGGAAATCGCTCCCAATTTGCAAGCAGTCCAGTTTCAAGCATCTGTACTACTAGAACGCAACTGGGATGAAGTGAAGAAACTTGAGGCACAATATCTCCGCACACCCATCTTCAAAGACGTTTTTGGTCAAGAACTGGTAGTGTTGCCGGGGATGGACACCGCCCTGGCATTGAATGCTATCCGCGAATATGATGCCAGTGGCAAATATGATGCGATCGTCTACGATGGCACAGGTGACTCTTTAACGTTGCGAATGTTGGGTTTGCCAGAATCTCTCAGTTGGTATGTCCGGCGATTTCGGCAATTGTTTGTCAACTCCGACTTGGGGAAGACGATTACTGAATCGCCCTTGATTCAACCACTGATTAGCAGTTTTTTCAATGTCAACTGGACAGCAGATAACTTTGCAGGACCCACGAACCAAGTCAATAATTTCTTAGAGAAGGGGAGAGATGCTCTTGCTGACCCCAAGCGTCTCGCTGCTTTCTTAGTGACCACAGGAGATCCCATTGAGGTAGCAAATGCCCGTTATTTGTGGGGTAGCGCTCAACAAATCGGTTTAACTGTCGGTGGTGTTCTGCTTGTGTCTACTGAGGTGAATGTCAACCTGCCAGAGGAATTTATACCCTTACCTGTGAGCGTCGTTCCCGACTCGCCAACAGGTGACTGGCAACCACTGATAGATGCCCTACCCAATTTTGAAGTACAAGCATTACAGGCTCCCAAACCAATTGAAATAGACATCCACAATCGTCAAGTACGCTTATTCTTGCCAGGATTTGACAAAAAGCAGGTCAAGCTTACCCAATATGGGCCAGAAGTCACCGTAGAAGCAGGAGATCAGCGACGCAATATTCCCTTGCCCCCGGCTTTAAGTGGCAGACCCGTTGCTGGAGCAAAGTTTCAGAATAATTATTTGATAATTTCGTTTTAAGTTATGGGAATGGGGAATAAGGCATGGGGCATGGGGCGTGGGAGATGATGGGGATGAGGGAGATGAGGGAGATGAGGGAGTGAGGGAGAAAAATTAATAACCAATACCCAATGCCCAATGCCCAATGCCCAATGCCCAATGCCCCATTCCCAATGCCCAATGCCCTATTAATCAGTAAAAATTATGTCAGAATCAACTCCCATTACCCCAGATCCCAACCCATCTGAGGCGCTAGACTCAGTGGTAAATAATCCCAACGAGCAAGCAATCGCATCAGCCGATCGCAGTGCGAAAACTAGGCAACTTTTGGGGATGAAAGGTGCAGCACCTGGGGAAACTTCAATTTGGAAAATTCGTTTGCAGCTAATGAAGCCGATTACCTGGATTCCCCTAATTTGGGGCGTAGTCTGTGGTGCGGCTTCTTCTGGTAACTATACTTGGACTCTGGAAAATGTGTTGAAGGTAGCAGCCTGTATGTTATTGGCTGGGCCATTAATGACAGGTTACACCCAAATCCTCAATGATTACTACGATCGCGAAATCGATGCGATCAATGAACCCTATCGCCCCATCCCCTCTGGGGCAATTCCCCTACCCCAGGTAATTATTCAGATTTGGGTATTACTGATTGCTGGGATTAGTTTAGCATTTGTGCTAGATGTGTGGTCGGGTCATGAATTCCCGACAATTACAGCGATCGCAATCATCGGTTCTTTCATCGCCTACATTTATTCTGCACCTCCCCTGAAACTCAAGCAAAACGGCTGGTTAGGTAGCTACGCCTTGGGTGCAAGCTATATCACCCTACCTTGGTCTACAGGACACGCTTTGTTTGGCGAACTGAATTCCACAATTGTGATTTTGACAATGTTCTACAGCTTGGCTGGATTGGGTATTGCCATTGTCAATGATTTTAAGAGTGTAGAAGGCGATCGGCAGCTAGGATTAAATTCACTACCCGTAATGTTTGGCATCACCACTGCGGCTTGGATTTGTGTAGTGACGATTGATGTCTTTCAAGGATTGATCGCAGCTTATCTCGTCAGTATCCATGAGAATTTGTACGCAGCAATACTAGTATTGTTAATCATCCCGCAAATCACCTTGCAGGATATGTATTTCCTGCGCGACCCCGTGAAGAATGATGTTAAGTACCAAGCCAGCGCCCAACCGTTCCTGGTTCTGGGAATGCTGGTAACAGGTTTAGCGCTGGGTCATGCTGGCGTTTAACTTATACTTTTATAGTGAGAAATTAGGAGTTAGGAGTTAATATACTGCTAACTCCTAATTTGTATCACAACATACCGTGTTTAAACTGATATCTTTCCTCATTCATGGGATTCAACCTTTGTTAGTCCCGATTTGCTTTGTCGTTGCTTGGACTGTAATTATTCTCGTTGTTTTGAGTCTTTGGGCGGCGGCGCGAGATAGTGTGACTACAGCCAAGCAAATGCATCAAATTCCCTGTACTGGTTGCCAATTTTTTACCGATAATTACCGTCTTAAATGTACAGTACACCCATCTATTGCCAACACAGAAGAAGCGATCAATTGTTCTGACTATCAACCGAAGACGAATCCTTATCTATATTAGGGAGTGCGACAATAAAAGAGATGAGGAAAGGGTGAATTATAAGAATGCAGGTTCAAAACCCCGAGGTTCAATCTTCAAAACCCAAAAAGTTTTGAAGTAGAAGTTATGGCCTCTTCATCCGATCCAAACCAGTCAATAGAAAGAGTAATTATTTCTCAATTGAAACCCGATACCTACCCTAAAGGTTTTGATGCTGAAATGGCTCGAAAGCTGGCAGAGTTAACTCAGTAATGTCAGCTTGAGGCTTAAATGCAACTCAGAGAAGCCCTCGCAAGTCCCATAACCCTGATTCTCTGGTTCAACTTCTCGATAGCTAGAGTAGTCAAACATCCTCTTAGAGTGAGTGAGCAACACCTCACAATATGAAGTTAATTTTCAAGAGGCTACAGTTATGACTTTAGATATAATGAATAAGCTGCTATCATTCGCACGGAGTGAGGACTTATGATCGCAGACACCTGGATTACCTTTTACGATGTGAATTTTTAGTTTTTTATCTTGCCCATTGCTGCAAGATATAAGCATAAAAAGCCTCTTTGTCTACCTGATCCATTGCATAAATTTTCCGACCACCAGAGACTACTTTAGTACGTCCCTGACCGACACCAGTGGTGATAATTTCTGTTTCCCATTCGCGCAACTGATAAAATTCCGGGTGTCCCAGATAAGCTGTTGCCAGCACATCCCAAAAATAATAATCCTGGGGGATAACTAGTGCATAACATTGTCCGGCTAAATCAGAGATGGGATGGTGGCGTTGTCGCCCCATTTTTTGCACTAATTCTGATGTGACTGGGACATTGTTAGTTAAATCCAAAGGACACATAATAATTTCAATTTGGGTTTGCCATACCCGCGCTGCTGAAATTGCGTCCCAATAAACATTCCATTCGGCGGAACCATCTTGTCCTGCTTCTAAACTTTTTTCCACATTACCACCAACATTCAACGCACCCCCCATCCACACAATTTTGTGAATCTTCGCTTCAATTTCTGGTGCTTTGTCCAAAGCTACTGCTACCGTCGTCAACGGCCCCGTTACCATCAACGTTACCGGGCTTGATGCGTCACGTAACACCTGTATCATGAAATCTTGACCTGTTTCAGCAACCAGAGGCGTAGTGATGGTTTCGCTTTGATTGAGAATGGGGAGATGGTCAACGATAAACGAATCACGGCGATAGAGAGTAGGAAATGGATTGATACCGCGCACAGTACTTTCTGCAACCGAGATATGAGAAAATCCCATCAAATCGATAATTTTACGTGTGGCGCTAACAGCCGGTTGGACATAACAATCGGCTGGAGTGACGACAACACCAAGGAGTTCAATATGATCCATTGTCAACAGCAGCATAGTTGCTAGATAATCATCTACACCGCCATCGTGATCCATTAATACTAGTTGTTTTGTCATAAAAGGAGAATTAATATGGATGAGTTTATAAAAGCTGCAATTCAAGAAGCAAAACAAGGCAGACAAGAAGGTGGAATTCCCATTGGTTCGGTTCTTGTCAAGGATGGTAAAATTCTCGGCAGAGGACACAATAAACGTGTGCAAGATGCCGATCCTGTGACTCACGCCGAAATCGATTGTCTCCGCAATGCTGGGAGAGTTGGCAGCTACAGAGGTACAACACTCTATTCAACCTTAATGCCGTGTTATCTGTGCGCTGGGGCAGTGGTGCAATTTGGCATTAAAAAAGTTATCGCTGGAGAATCCAGAACTTTTCCTGGTGCTAAAGAATTTATGGTATCTCACGGTGTGGAAGTAATTGATCTTAATCTTGACGAATGCGAACAAATGATGAGTGAGTTTATTGAAACTAACCCGGAACTTTGGAATGAAGATATCGGTAATTAGTTAGGAGTAGCGCTGTTAAGGTGACTTTTGATCGCAGAATTATGGCAAGTGCGATCGCTATCTAAAAAGGAACACAGGATAACATGATAGTACGGGGGCTGATGGAAAGAGGCTACTCATTACTCCTAATTCAGCAAGAGTGTGCTGTTATTATCAATCAGGGTAAGAGCTTCACTACTAGCCATGCCTGGCTTAGGCTGTGATGCACCATAAGTCTGAATGTAGCGCCGCACTTCTAGCGGAAAGTTGGGGTAATCTAATACTGCATCCCCATCGGCAATAGTTGCCCAGAAGTCGCGCAAACTAGGAGCTAATTCTTTTGCCTGTGATAATGGTAAGTATAATGGAGAGTCAGTTAGTAACTTGACTAGGAAGGGGAAAGAGCGATCGCCCATCCACTGCCGCGATGACTGTTGCAAGTCGGGGAACTCAGGCACTGACTCTACGCGATGGGATGAAATTTGCAAACATTCTTTACCTTGGTTATCCCGATGAAACTCTAGCACCCGATAAGGGTGAGGATAACTAACTAAAGAACCAGTGGTAATATCATATACTCCTTGGGAGTAAGCAACATCCTGAATGTGCAAATGCCCGGTAAAGACTAGCTTGACTCCGTAGCGCCTCAGCAACTGCAAAAGTTCTGCTGAATTGGACAACATATAGCGATATGCCAGTGGATGGTTCGATTGATTGGGCAAATGCTCCACCACATTATGATGCACCATCACTAGAACTAATTCATCACCAGACGCCGCCAGCACCTCTTCTAACCACCGTAGCTGTTTGGTATCCAAACACCCCACTTGCTCACCCTGGTCATTAAAGAAGTTAGAATTCAGTCCAATCAGCTTAACTCCAGGCAATAACTGACGAATGTAGTAAATCTGCTGTGGATCGTCATAGCCAAACTTCGTGTAATAGTAGGGAAAATCCGCAAAACCAATTGATTGCTGCGAAGCCAACAGCACAGGAACGTCATGATTACCAGGAACAACATACACAGGAAAAGGTAGCTGGGCTAAACATTGTTGCAACCAGGCGTGGTTCTCTGGTTCGCCGTGCTGGGTTAAATCTCCTGGCAACAACAAGAAATCTAAATCGAGTTGTGTTAAATGTTCTAATACACTTTTAAATGCTGAGATACTGACTTCCACTAGATGAAATCGGCTGGGATGATCCCAGATTGTATGGGGAAGTGCCAGGTGTAAGTCGCTGACTACCGCAAAGCGAAAATTGAGAGCCATTGATTTATGAAAATGTTAAAATAAGCCTTTTCCCAAAAGTATAACCCTTACTCTCTCTCCCTGCTTAGGAGTGCGTTTACTTAACACTTATATACATTACAGTAATTTTCATGTATTTAGACCACGACTGAGACGACTGGGCATTGTATCTATAAGAGGCGTAGCGGTTACTCTCCGAGAACGCTAAAGGCGAATCCGCAGAGTACGAAATATGTTAATATATTTTATTGATCGCGCGTAAAACCCCAACCCAAGAGTGGGTGGGGCAGTTGACTACAACTTTTGACATTAGGATTGGATTTTTAATTTTTCTCCTTATGCCGCAGTTGCTTTTTCTAGAGACGGCTACATTTAGGAGAATCCTAATGTCATTAGACAAAAATGCTGTTGAGCAACCAGCAAATAAGTTGTTAGCGGCTCTGCCGGTTAGTGATTATGAGCGTCTTGTTCCCCACCTGAAGTTGGTTTCGCTTGCCACTCACCAAGTCATTTACGAAGCAGGAGAACCCATCATACACGTCTATTTTCTCCAAGACGCAGTGGTTTCTGTAGTCGCTAGTATGGAAGATGGCTCGATGGTGGAAGTTGGGATAGTGAGCAAGGAAGGCATGGTGGGTATCCCAGTGATTTTAGGAGGCAACACAACAATCACAAAAGCGTTTGTGCAAGTTTCGGGGGCTGGAATGCAGATAGATGCAAATGTACTTAGAACCGAGTTTAATCGCGGCGGAGCTATTCAAAACCTGCTGCTGCGCTATGTACAAGCTGTATACTCTGAACTGGGGCAAGCAGCTGCCTGCAATCGTCTGCATATACTGGAGGAACGGCTGGCTCGTTGGCTTCTGACAGTCTCTGACCGTCTGGAATCAGAGGATTTTCCACTTACGCAAGAATTTATCTCCCAGATGCTGGGTGTACGCCGCTCCGGTGTGACAGTAGCGGCTAGCACCCTGAGCCGAGCCGGAATAATTCGCTACCAGCGTGGTCATATTAGAATCCTGAACCGAGAGGATTTGGAAGCAACTTCCTGCGAGTGTTATCGGGTCATACAAGGCGAATTTGCTCGGTTGCTGGAGAATCAGCCAAGGCGCGATCGCAGATGAATTATTTTAATATTTTATGTCCGAAACCGGACAGACGCTTGCTAGCTAGTTCCTTTAAGATTTGGTAAAGTACGCAGCAAATGGCATTTACAAATACGTGCCTTTTGATCTAATTGCTACTCCAAGTGTTTGAGTTACAAGGCAGCGAGAACAATGTCAAATCAATCGATATCTTTTAAAGGTCTGCGATTGCTCGTTGTGGATGACGACCCTGATACGAGAACATTACTTACCTTCCTGTTTGAATTAGACGGAGCAGAGATAGTCACAGCCGCTTCAGCAGGTGAGGCTCTAGAAATAATGTCATTTTTTAAACCAGATGTCCTAATTAGTGACATTTATTTACCAGATGAAGACGGCTACTCACTGCTATTGAAGGCCAGAAGTCTGGAAGCAAAGCGAGGGAGAATGATTCCAGCTATTGCTCTAACGGCATCTGCTTGCGACGAAGACCGTAATCTTGCATCACAAGCAGGTTATGATATATACCAATGTAAGCCGATGGACTTAGAGGAGTTAGTTTCTGTGGTTGCTACTTTAGCTGGACTCGAATATACGTTTGATATATTTGGATGCAACAAAGCAGAAGCCAGTAAGCTTTAACTAAATTTTATTTATTTTTTCAGAAATCTTTTGACTATAGGACTTACGCATTGACAGACATAACCAAATGTGGATTACCTCTCATTACAAGGCTCTGCCTTGTAATGCTCTTGTGGGAGGGCTGCTGCCTCCTGTCAAACTGGGAGGCAGCAGCCCTCCGAGTGATCACATTCCCAGGCTCTACCTGGGAACGAGGCAGGGCAAGACTTTTATCTTAATAAGCTTGATATGCACATGATACTCAATTTGTAAAGTGCGTAAGTCCTAGACTAATTTTATTTTTTCTTAATTTCGCTACCAGTAAAACCTGTTGAAAGGTAGAGATATAAAATATACTAAGAATAAATACAGAGAATAACCAAGTAATTCTCTGGAAGTACTCATTTTTGTATCTAAGGGAGCGGATCATGGAATATCTTGCTTATTCTCATATGTTTATTGCTCAAGAAGAGGCATCTGGAAACACCAAATCTCAATGGAATTGGAAAAAACTTTTTAAATCTTCCGACATAGTTATTGCTCAAGAAAAGGCATCTGGAATCACCAAATCTCAATGGAATTGGAAAAAACTACTTAAATCTTCGGCTTGGTTAGCTTTAGCTGGCGTTGGTGTATTACTTGTTGCTGTTACCCAAATTGAAATGAGTTCGGCTGCATATGTCAAGACTAACGGCAGTTGTTTACGTATCCGTACAGGCCCAAGCAGCAACTACTCATATGTGGACTGTGTACCAAATGGCGCAACACTTCCAGCGATTGAAAGGTATGAAAACGGTTTTGCTAGGCTTTCTACGGGTAGATACGTTTTTGCCCGATGGATTGGCGATAAACCTAACAATCTTCCTGTGACTAGACCTGGTGGTGTTGGCGGTTCGGTAATTCTTACCCCTGGTTCTAAAGGTCTGCTTGTGAGAGACGTTCAAACAGCTTTAGGTAATCTCAGAGTTGACGGAATTTACGGTCAAGAAACTGTTAGCCGAGTCCGCAGCTTTCAGGCAAGTAAAGGTCTACTTGTAGATGGTGTTGTAGGTCCCGAAACTCGATCAGCTCTGGGTATTTAGCCAGAAGCCACTCTTTGAAAATCTCCTTTCCAAGTTCTACCTGTTTTCTTGTGAGATGGAGAGATACATAGGTAGGGACGTACATCTGTACATTGGTGTCAACTTAAGGTTAAAAGGGCGGTTAGAAACCGCGCCTACACAAGGCAAAACCTACCTCCGTGGGTTAAGAATCCTTGATTTTGTATTAGTCCACGAGGTGGACGAGAGTTTGTGTAGCCGCGTACTCCTACGGAGAAGCAAGCTACGCGTCAGCGTGCCGGAGGCTGTATGACCTTCGCCAAGGCTTAAGTTGACACGTATGACATCTGTAAGCCCCTACAGCCGATTCATGTGTTGCAAAGATGTTTTGTCAACTGTACTTCCGACTTCCGACTTCCGACATCTTTAAGTTCAAGTTGATGTTTCTGATGAAAAACCCAAGTAATTTTGCACAATCTGTAAAATGCGCTCTGCTGCATGACCATCGCCAAAGGGATTGATTGCATTTGCCATTGCTTCATAAGCATCTGGATCACTGAGTAACTCCGCAGCAGCTGCAA
The DNA here is from genome assembly GCF_036917755.1 of Nostoc sp. Classification (GTDB taxonomy): domain Bacteria; phylum Cyanobacteriota; class Cyanobacteriia; order Cyanobacteriales; family Nostocaceae; genus Nostoc. The sequence continues at coordinate 29,618 of NZ_JBALFC010000109.1, read as the reverse complement.
AAATGTTCTCACTCGTAGTACCTACAAGTTTAGCTGTACCAGCTGCAACAGCCTCTGGTCTTTCGGTGGTGTCTCTCAAAACCAGTACTGGTTTTCCCAAACTGGGGGCTTCTTCCTGCAACCCACCAGAGTCAGTGAGCAAAAGATGCGATCGCCCAATTGCTCCCACCAATTCGCCATAATCTAGAGGTTCTGTCAAGAAAATTCGGGGATGATTCCCTAAAAGTTCCTGCAATGGGACTCGCACTGTCGGATTGCGGTGTAATGGTAAAAGCAAAGCTGTATCAGGAAACTTGTCTAAAATTTGTAAAAAACCCTGAGCGATCGCTAGCAGAGGTTCTCCCCAATTCTCCCGGCGATGAACTGTTGCCAACAAAACGCGATATGATTCCCAGTCTAACCCTGGCACATTGCAGACTGCTTGGGTTGCAGCTACATTCAACAGCGCATCAATTACCGTATTACCCGTCATGTGAATTTCACCCAAAACACCCGAACGGTGCAAGTTCTCCACAGCCCAAGGAGTCGGTGCAAAGTGCAACTGAGTAATTTGAGAAATCAACCGCCGATTAGCTTCTTCTGGATAAGGATTGAATATATCATCAGTTCTTAACCCTGCTTCTACATGACCGACAGGGATTTTTTGATAAAAAGCTGCCAAAGTTGCGGCAAAAGCCGTGGTAGTGTCTCCCTGTACCAGCACTAAATCAGGCTTTTTATCCTGGAATAACGCTTCTAACCCTTGTAAACTGCGGCAGGTAATATCATTTAGAGATTGCCGAGCCTGCATAATTTCCAAGTTATAATCTGCCTTGATGTTGAATAGTTGCATAACTTGCTCAACCATCTCCCGATGCTGTCCAGTTAGAATTACTTGCAACTCAAAACCTGAAGACTTCTGGAAAACCTGAATTACTGGAGCTAGTTTAATCGCTTCTGGACGAGTACCCAAGATAATGCAAACGCATTTTTGATTAGTCATTTGTCATCTGTCATTTGCCAATTGTCTATAGTCAATGGTTTATGGTTAATAGTCAATAGTTGGCGGTCAATCATCACACAAATCATAAATTTAAGTTTACTGGCATTGCCAAGCAGTAGCTAAAACCCTTAATTTTGTATCGGACTGTAGTCAATAACGACTGTCACTGAAATAATTTCTGTCTGCTGCGATCGCCAGTCTTTCACAGTAGTATGAGGACGCTGAATATCACTAACTGCCATGCCCTTTCCCCCTTCCCCTTTAAAGAGCATGAAAAAACCCGGCTTAACCGGGCAGACGCACTGTTTGTCCTATTTACCTGTAATAACTACTTGATCTCACAAGTTAAAGGGCAAGCAGCGTAAACAGTAGTCTGCATTTGGTCTGCCTCTCCATGCAGCCAGCTTAACCATTTGATTTGATTAGGATGAACTCCTTTAACAGTTAGCACACCCGCAGCCAATACAACGGCGATGACATTAAACATGATTAAAGCGCCTGCTACAAGCAAAACTGCACTAACAGGCATCACAGATTGCAAGACAATTGATAACAGACATCCGACCGTTGCCATTAAGACAACTAGTGGAAAACCGACAACCAACAAGCATACTGCCAATGTAAAAGTCCATATTAAAAAGCTTTTAATCATCAACAAGGAGTAGGTCTTTCCTAGATTAGAGCTTTGAGCAGAAACCATGACTTTTCCTCCTAAAAATACACAACAAATTTTAATTTTCAGTCAGTTTTCGCTTTTGGCGAGTCTAACTAATTCGTTTCTCAGTGAAATTCAGTATATAAAAACTAATTGGGAAAATGAGCATTTATTTACTAAAGTTTACAGTTAATTTTTTGTAATTATGAATTTGAAGTCAAATTTATATCTATTAGAAAAACTTGTTTTCTGCATCCGTCTTCAGATATATAACGTAAAAGGTATGAGCTTTTAACCTTGATCCCCAGGATATTGCTCCGATTCAACTTAACATTTCTTATAAAAATTAGTAGTGGCTCTCATAATTGATAAATGCGCTGAATAAATGATCTGCTAGTGTTTGTGCTGTTAATTGCTGGCAATTCGTGTCCATACCTGAGATAAATTTCTCATCTAAGTCTTGAGAATATTCATGTTTAAAAAACAGCATTATAAATTACTGAAAATCTATGTATATTTACTGCTGCATCTTGAGTCCCTGTGTGTGTTAAACCAAGTTAGAGAGGTTATTTAACCTATCTCAATCTTATGAGTAGTAAAAAATTAGGCAAAAAAAGATACAAATCGAGGTGGATAAAATGAATTGACCGTGGTTTTAGAGTTTCAATCGCCTCCCATCACTGCCGGGGCTTGCACGCAAGCATCCTCCAAAAGTCATCGAAGCAAGTGACTTGACTTCTCGCTAATTCAACTTTTTAACTGCCAAATTTTAAGATATATGACAGAATCACAATCTTCATTAAATTCTAATCCTGCTGCCGGACGTAACCTGCCACCAATGCCGCCACCAATGCCGCCACCACCGCCAACCTCTAGTACGCAGCGGCAGATGACACAAACATTGGATATGTCTATGGATAGGAGCGCCAACGCACCTGTTGCCGGTCATCGTCCGGTTGGTCCACCGCCAATACCTAGTTCAGTTCGCCCTCAAAACAGCATTCCACAACTGACTTTAGCGCAGTTAATCAGGGTAGCTTACGATCAGGGATATTCTGACTTGCACTTGGGTGTAGGTGAAGTACCCCGCTTCCGCAGCCGAGGAGAAATTCAATCAATGGATTATCCAGAAACAGATAAAGAAGTTTTTATGAAGTGGTTGCGGGAGGTGATGAGTGAGGGAGAAATTCAGCGCTTTGAAGAGAGCTTAGAATTTGACGGAGCAACTCAGTATGACTTTGCTCGCGTGCGGATTAATGTTTTTGGCTCCCTCAAAGGGCCTGCAATGGTGTTGCGGTTGATTCCACTGAAAATCTTAACTATGGAACAGTTGAATTTACCCCCAATTTTCCGGGATATTTGTCATTACCACAAAGGTTTAATTTTGGTGACTGGGCCTACTGGTTCTGGTAAGTCCACCACAATGGCAGCGATGGTTGACTACATCAATAAAGAGATGGCCAAGCATATCATCACCATTGAAGACCCAATAGAATTTGTCCATCAAAGCCGCAAGTCTTTAGTTAAACAGCGCGAAGTCGGAATGCACACCCGGAAATTTGACAACGCTTTGAAAGCAGCTTTGCGGGAAGACCCAGATTTGATTCTGGTGGGGGAAATGCGGGATAAGGAAACGGTTAACACCGCCCTAAAAGCCGCTCAGACTGGTCACTTAGTTATGGGAACTCTGCACACCAATAGCGCTGTTAAAACCATTGAGCGGATTCTCAATCTCTTCTCTGGTGAGGAACAGGATGCAATGCGGGTGGCAATTTCTGAGTCTTTAGTGTCAGTAATTGCTCAAGGTTTGTGTCGCACAACTGACGGCAAGCGGGCTGCTTTCCACGATGTGCTGATCAATACTGAGGCTATTAAAGAATGGATTAAAGACGGTAAGTATGATGAAATTGGCGAGTTGATGAAACAAGCTGGGTTTGACGGGATGATTACGATGAATCAGTCGTTGCTCAATCTCTATCAAGAGGGTCGCATCACTGAAGAAACTGCTTTGGAAATGTCACCAACTCCTAACGAAATGGCGCAGTTTCTCCGAGGTCGAGTTTAAGTCTGGCTATCTGCTGTACAGTGAGTTTTTATTTGATGCTGTGCCAAATTAGTGTCATTGAGGGTGTGAAGTCTAGAATCAGCACAGGGAACTTAGAGGCTGCATCAACACAAATTGTTGCAAGCCTAAAGTTTGTAAGACTTAGCTTGATCGCACGAATTTGTCGCGGTGTCATTTAATTTATTAGTATAGAAATGTTGAATCTTTCGTTAAGCGATCGCAACCCTAATTGAAAAATCGGAACCATATTCAATGCAATAAATATAGATTAGCTTGATTTAGTAACTAAACTTAATCTGATTTGTTCCTGAGTGTATCTTACATTTTATTTACCAATTGTCCTATAAATTTTTAATCAAAACTTCAGCACGATCTCAGTTAAAAAAGGGATACTCAAGATGGCAAATTAATTAAAGTGCAGATATGTAGGGGATGATATTATGACAAATCTAACCCAAGAAGAAATCAGATTAGCAGAAGCCTTGAGTCACAAAGCTCATTGGCGTAGATGGGGGCCATATTTGAGCGATCGCCAATGGGGAACCGTGCGCGAAGACTACAGCGCAAACGGTACAGCCTGGGACTATTTCACCCATGATCAGGCTCGTTCTCGCGCCTACCGTTGGGGTGAAGATGGTATTGCTGGTATTTCTGATAACCATCAACGGCTTTGTTTTGCGATCGCACTTTGGAATGGTGAAGATTCCATTCTCAAAGAAAGATTTTTTGGTCTAAATGGTAGTGAAGGGAATCATGGAGAAGATGTTAAGGAATATTACTTTTATCTAGATAATACCCCTACCCATTCTTACATGAAAGCGCTTTACAAATATCCCCATAAAGCCTTTCCGTACTCCCAATTAGTCGCAGAAAATCAACGCAGAAATCGTCACGAGCCAGAATTTGAATTACTAGATACAGGGATATTTGATGAAAATCGTTACTTTGATATATTCGTTGAATATGCTAAGGATTCTGCTGAAGATATTCTCATCCAAATTAAAGTAGTCAACCGTGGGTTAGAAGCAAAGACACTACACCTGTTACCTACTCTCTGGTTTCGTAATACTTGGTCTTGGAATGGGGATACAAATAAACCTACTTTAAAAGAGGTCGAATCGGGTAATAGCTTTCATGTGGTTGAGGTGTTTCACTCAACTTTAGGTAAAAGGTGGCTGTATTGTCAGGAAGCAAACGAAATTCTCTTTACAGAAAACGAAACAAATTATCAGCGAATATTTGGCTCTCCTAATTCATCTGCCTATGTCAAAGATGGGATTAATGACTACATCGTTCATGGTAAAAAAGAGGCGGTAAATCCAAATAAAGTTGGTACTAAAGCATCTGCTGATTATTTGTTAACACTAGGTGCAGGTGAAACTAAAATTGTTAAATTGCGATTGAGTGATGTACCCAATTTAGTTGAGCCATTTGGCCAAGGATTCGATACAATCTTTTGGGAACGACAACAGGAAGCAGATAAATTTTATCAGCGCGTCACGCCATTTCCACTCAGTGAAGATATGCGAAATGTGCAACGACAAGCATTTGCGGGAATGCTGTGGAGCAAGCAATATTATCACTATGTTTTAGAGGATTGGCTGAAGGGCGATCGCAATACACCACCGCCACCTCCAGAACGTCAACACGGCAGAAATTGGGAATGGTTCCATCTCTACAATAAAGATATCCTTTCTATGCCTGATAAATGGGAATATCCTTGGTTTGCAGCTTGGGATTTGGCATTTCATACTATTCCTTTGGCAATGATTGACCCCGATTTTGCTAAATATCAGTTGGATGTTTTAACACGGGAATGGTATATGCATCCTAATGGGCAAATTCCTGCCTATGAATGGGCATTTGGTGATGTTAATCCACCTGTTCATGCTTGGGCAACTTGGCGGATTTACAAGATTGAACAGAAGATATATGGACGAGCAGACAGACAGTTTTTAGAACGAGTGTTTCAAAAGCTAATGCTCAATTTCACTTGGTGGGTGAATCGCAAAGATGCTGAGGGTAACAACGTCTTTCAAGGGGGATTTCTCGGTTTAGATAATATTGGTGTATTTGACCGCAGCGCGGCTTTACCTACAGGCGGACACATCGACCAATCTGATGGTACTAGTTGGATGGGAATGTATTGTTTAAATATGTTAGCGATCGCTCTAGAATTGGCAAAGACTAATCCTGTTTACGAAGACATTGCTAGCAAGTTCTTTGAGCATTTCCTTTACATTGCTGATGCCATGAATAAAATTGGCGAAATGGAAGCCAGTTTATGGAATGAATCAGATGGATTTTACTACGATGTGCTGCATTTATCTGAACGGCAGATTACCTTAAAAGTCAGGTCAATAGTAGGATTAATTCCTCTGTTTGCCATTGAAAGTATTGAATCAGATACTTTAAAAATGCTTCCCGGTTTTAAAAAGCGATTGGAATGGTTCATCCAAAACCGTCCTGACTTGCGGCAAAATGTGGCTTGTATGGAAACAAAAGGAGTAGGTGCGCGGAGGTTATTGGCGATCGTTTCCAGAGATAAGCTCAGAAGTATTCTGCAAAAAATGCTGGATGAAAGTGAGTTTTTTGGTCATTATGGCATTCGGGCACTTTCTAGATTTCATGCTGAACATCCTTACACTTTTGATGTCAATGGTTCGCAATTTCGGGTGGATTATGAACCGGCTGAATCTACCAGTGGTTTATTTGGTGGTAATTCTAACTGGCGCGGCCCCGTCTGGTTTCCAGTGAATTTTATCCTAATTGAATCTCTACAAAAGTTTCATTATTATCTAGGAGACGATTTCAAAGTGGAATGTCCTACAGGTTCTGGTCAAATGATGACACTTTGGCAAGTTGCATCTGAATTATCTCAAAGGTTAACCAGAATTTTCTTGCAAAATGCCTCTGGTGAACGTCCTGTTTATGGTGGAATCCAAAAGTTTCAAAATGATCCACACTGGCGAGATTTGATTTTATTTCATGAGTATTTTCATGGTGATAACGGAAGCGGAATTGGAGCTAGTCATCAAACTGGCTGGACAGGTTTAGTTGCGAAATTAATTCAGCAATTTGGTGAATATGAAGCACAGCATCAAGAAGCAGAAATAGAGAAGGATAAAGAAGCGATCGCTCTAATATAAGGACATCTAAATCTGCTCCTCCCTAGCCCTCCTTAAAAACCAAATTATTTGTAAGGTTAAAAACTACATCTTTCGTAGGGGTTTAGCAATGCTAAACCCCTAAAATATGGTCTATTTACGATCAAAGGATAATTAAGAAAAGCCTGAAACAACCTATTTTCGTTAATCTACATCACGATGAATTTGTACAGTGCGTAAGTCCTATAAAGAGCAAGGTTTACTTTCAGTGCTTGCGTTCATATAAGAGTACAAAGATAAAGTAGACAGGAGTATAAATTTTAAGGAAATTCTCAGCGTAAACTAATTTAATTATTAGTAAATCAATTTATATTATTCTTAGAGAAAGATTTGCGGAGTTGAGAATGCAATGAAATAAAAATATTTAGCAATCTTTTTGGAATTGCTGCCCTTTTCACTGTAGGGATACAATAGAGGTAAGTTCAAATCAGCTAGAACTAAAGATGTAGCAGTTGATAAGAACTTTACATTTAGCAGTCTGATTTTATTGATAAAGCCTTTTTCAACACCTCAAACGCAACCAGAACAGTGAAGCAAATCAGAAAAGTTTGGATAAATATAGACCCATTTTCTTTACAGTCACGCCTCACGGTTGGGATTGCAGCATTTTCAGCTTTGGTATTAGGTAGCCTCGCTACATGGACTAGTTGGAAAATGCAGCAAATTTTAGTTGATAGTCATAAGAATAACATCGAAGAAATTGCTAAGCGCTTGCCGCGAGATGTGCAACTTTATAGTGAAATGATGCAACCTGAAACTGGGTTGCAAAAGGCTATTAATAACCTGGCAAATACCAACACATTATTATGGTTAAAAAGTCCTGATAATAAGATTTTGGTAAAATCTGCCACTTTAGATTTATTATCTGATACTACGGTAGCTGAGTTAATGTCCCTGACTAAGATGCAGATTAAACCACAAGTTTACAAAGTGAATCAAAGCTACTTTGTTTTATGCGGTAGTTCTGTGCAAGTGCAGGGGAAGTTAGTGGGTGAGTTATTTGTAGTAAAGGATATTACCCGCGAACAGAGAATGTTTGTGGTAATGGTGCAAAGTTTAGCTATTACTAGTGTTTTTGCAATTATTATCCTAACTGCTGCGATCGCACTTTATATTAGGCGTTCTCTGCAACCTCTGCGCCAGCTAAATCAAATGGCTTCTATGATTTCTGCTGAAGATTTAGGACAAGCACAGCTATATCTTGATAATGCACCCAGCGAAGTCAAAGAATTAGCTCAAACCTTAACTATGCTGTTATCGCGTCTCTCCCAATCTTGGGAGCAAGAGCGAGAATTTGTGAGTAATGTTTCTCACGAGTTACGTACACCCTTAACAATTGTACATGGTTATTTACAAAGTGTCTTGCGAAGACAGAATAACTTAACCCAAACTCAACAAGAAGCTTTAGAAACTGCTGCATCGGAAGCTGAACGCACTATCCGCCTGCTACAAGATTTACTTGATTTAGCACGAGCAGATAGCGGTTACTTATACTTTCAAATAAAATCTTATGTGCTGAATGACTTGGTTGAAGAAGTTGTAGTGATGGCAGAAAAATATAGCGATCGCGTCATTACAATTGAGTCAAAAGTTTATCCAATTGAGGTAAAAGCAGACTACAGTCGTCTGAAACAAGTATTATTGAATTTAATTGATAATGCTGTTAATTATTCTGAAGCTAATACACCCGTAATTTTTAAGTTAAATCAGCTTCAAGACAAGGCAATTATTCAACTTTGTGATAGAGGTTATGGCATTCCTTTACAACAGCAAGCACGGATTTTTGAGAGATTTTACCGCGTAGATGAATCCCGCTCTCATGCTACTGGGGGTTGTGGTTTGGGTTTATCGATTGTCAAGACACTTGTAGAAGGTATGGGGGGTAGTGTAAGTGTGCAATCAAAGTTAGGGGAAGGCAGTACGTTTACAATCAGTTTACCTACATATAGCAGTTTAATCTGACATTACCTGCTTTAGGAGCAAAAATATGACAGCACATATCCTTTTGGTGGAAGATGAAGTCAAACTGGCGCGATTTGTCGAATTAGAACTTAGTAGCGAAGGATACCAAGTAAGTGTTGCCCATGATGGCATCGCAGGTCTAACCCTGGCGCGAGACTCATCGCCAGATTTAGCGATTTTGGATTGGATGCTACCAGGACTGACAGGCTTAGAAATTTGTCGCCGTTTGCGAGCAACAGGCAGTACAGTACCAGTAATTTTGTTGACAGCAAAAGATGAAGTGAGCGATCGCGTGGCAGGATTAGATTCAGGAGCCGATGATTATGTGGTTAAGCCCTTCAGCATTGAGGAACTACTAGCTAGAATTCGCGCCCATCTCCGCCGCACGCAAGAAACAGATGAGGATTTGTTGCAATTTCAAGATTTAAGCTTAAATCACCGCACCCGTGAAGTATTTCGGGAGAAACGAAGCATTGAGTTAACAGCAAAAGAGTTTGACTTATTAGAATATCTCCTTTCACATCCCCGTCAGGTATTTACTAGAGATCAAATTCTAGAGAAAGTTTGGGGTTATGACTTCATGGGTGATTCTAATATTATTGAGGTTTATATTCGTTATCTGCGACTCAAGTTAGAAGAAAATCATGAAAAGCGTTTGATTCATACAGTTCGTGGTGTAGGTTATGCACTGCGCGAGTAATCATCAGAAGGAGTCAGAAGACAGAATTCAGGAGTCAGGAGTCGGAATTCAGAATTCTGTTTTGATAAAGCTGTATAAATTGCTTGAACAAGCGATGCAGAAAGGTTTGAAATGGTGACAAACAATCTGCTGTTTTGGTCAAATAATTCGTTGCTCTATATATAGAAAAACTCTAAATTCAATCAGACTCTACTATTTCAACTTGGACAATTGATTGCTCCTTGAGGAGAATTACCTTGTAAGACTTGTAAAATATTTTGAGATGCCTCTAGAGCAATGTCACGTCGTAAATCATCTACCGCAGATCCTAAATGAGGAGTAAAAAAGGTTTGGTTTTGTTTCTCTAACAGAGATGGAGGAATTTCCGACGGGCGATCGCCACGCGCCCAATCTTCTAGTTCAAAGACATCGGCTGCATAACCTGCTAAATGTCCAGAGGCTAAAGCCTGACTGACCGCTTGTTCATCAACTACTGAGCCGCGACAGGGATTGATTAAGAAACTCCCTGGTTTCATATCTGCTAAAGATGTCTCATTGATCAGATGAAACGTTTCCGGTTGCAGAGGAACCATTAGCACGACAAAATCACTGGTTGCCAATAGCGTATCTAGGGAAACCTGTGACAAGCCCCAAGCTGCTGCTTTTTCCTTGGGTAAGGGCATCGCATCGCTGTAAATCAGGTTCATTTCAAAACTGGAAAGCCGTTGAGCGAGGGCTTGCCCTAGACTGCCCATACCAACAATTCCCAGTGTCCGGTTTGCTAATCCCATACCATATAGATGCGGTCGCCAACCTGCAAAGGTGCCTTGACGAATCAAGCGATCGCCTGGTAACATCTGACGGGCTAACCCGATGATCAGTCCAATTGTCAACTCAGCTGTTGGCACAGCTAATAAGCTAGGGACGATTGTGAACCAAATACCTTGACGGGTGCAGGCTTCAACATCAAAATTATCGTAACCCTTTAATGCTCCGGCGATAATCTTCAATTTTGGACAAGCTTTCAGAAACGCCTCATCGATTTTATCTGGCATAAAAACCATCAAAGCTTCAGCGTTCTGCGCCAACTTGAGAATTTCTTCACGCGGTAAAGTCTCTCTGGTTGGATTTGCAACTACTTCAGAATGCTCACTTAAGTTTGTAATAATTTCCGGGTGAACCCAGTGCGTAATTACAACTTTGGGTTTCATCAGCAACCTCCTAGTACCGCAAGGCGGAATTCAAAATTCAAACAGGTATACAGCGTAAGCATTTCATGGTAACAGAGCTTGCCGTTGGCGCAGCCTCTCCAAGAGTTGTATTGATTTAGAATGGGTGGTTTATTTACGCCGTGTTGTACTAGTGGTCTATCGTATTAAATTTGAGGAATAAGAGAACGAACCGCGTTCGCGTAGCGTCTCGCAGAGAAGGACGCAAAGAGCGCGAAGAAAGAAAGAAATTGAAGAATTTATTTACTCGTCAAAGTTTCCTTGATAGACCACTAGACTACTTCTCGGTGCGAAACTAAATTTCCAAAAAATAAGGATACGGATTTAAGATGTTTCCAGGAACTAAAACCTTCGTTTTTAGGCTTTATAGAATGAGCCTTCTGAGTTTCGCACCGGGAACTAGACTAAACGTTTCCTGAGATAACTACTAAAACCATCAACGAGAATTACCATCAGCAAAATTACTAGCAGCACTGCTGAAACTTCCCGGTAATTAATCAGCCGAAGTGCGCCAATTAGCTCAAACCCGATGCCACCAGCCCCTACCGCTCCCATAACCGTGGAGGCACGAAAATTATATTCCCATCGATAAAGGGTCAGATCCATCATTTGCGGTAACACCTGCGGCAAAATCCCGTGGTAAATCACTTGTACCTTATTGGCTCCCGCAGCTCGTGCTGCTTCTAGCGGTGCTTCGTTGACCAGTTCGATGTATTCTGCAAAGAATTTGCCGACCATGCCGATAGAGTGAAATCCTACCGCCAATGTTCCTGGGAGTGCGCCAAAGCCAACGGCTGCCACAAAGATAATGCCCATAATTAGCTCTGGGACGGAACGCAAGCCGTTGAGAACCAACCGTGAAACTTGAAATAACAACGGATGGGGAGTTGTATTGCGAGCCGCTAATAAAGATAGAGGCATCGAGAAGACAATGGCGATCGCGGTGCCTGCAATACTCATAGCCAGTGTATCAAACAAAGGTTTAACCCAGTTTCCGGCATCACTGAAATCTGGAGGCATCATTTGATGCAGCAAGTTTAAGATACTGGGAACCCCATCCCAAAGACGTTTCTCGTCCCAAAGTCCAACCAGGAAGCAACACACACTGATCACCAAAAATGCGATCGCCCAGGTTACGATCGTTCGATACCATTGCCGCCGTTGTTGCTTCAATAGCTGCTCGAAGGCTGGTTTAGGATTAGGAAATGTCACACAATTTTGGATTTTAGATTTTGCGGAAAGTTGCGTGGGTGGCTCTGCCGACTTGAGCAAACTTTCCAAGACGGATTTTAGATTGACCCTAGCGATCAAGTCAATTCAGTAATACAGCAGATTTAAAGAAAAGTGAAGTACACAACGATTCGTCTCAAAGCTAAGTATAAAGTCTGTTTTACTTCTGAATTCTGACTCCTGAGTTCTGAATTCTTCTTCTAAATTACTTTTGCAACTTGGCGATATCAATATTAAGAATTTTTGCTAAATCTCTGATAGTATCATAATCTTTATCTTTCGCTGCTCCAAAACCATCAGCTTTGAAGGGTTTAAGAATCTCTTTGTCCTTCAATTCCAAAAAGGCTGCACGAATTTTTTCTTTTAATGTCGGTGCTAAATCAGAACGCATTGTCCACGGATATTCAGGATACTCTTTGGATTCTGCAATCACCTTAACCTTACTAGAATCAATTACTTTGCGTTCAATTAAGGATTCAAAGATGGGTTTACTCAAGCCACCAACTTGAGCATTACCATTTTGAACTGCCAATGCTACAGCATCATGTGAACCTGTGAACGCCTCTTTGTAATCTTTTCCGCCGGGTTGCAATCCGCTATTTGCCAGCATTGATTTCGGAATCAAATGACTAGACGTGGACGCTTGATCTCCAAAAGCTACCGTTTTACCCTTGACTTCTGCCAGTGACTTGATACCGCTAGCTGTGTTAGCGATGATCACAGATTGATAAGTAGTTTTGCCGTTTTTCTTCAAAGCTGCAAATGGCTCAATATCACTCTTTGTTTTCGCCAAAACGTAAGATAGTGGCCCAAAATAGGCTAAATCAACCCGCTTGTTGCTTGCGGCTTCAATCATCGAGGAGTAGTCAGTTGTAACGACGAGTTCAATATTTTTTTGTAGCTTTGTCTCAAGATACTTTTTAAATGCGTCATTTTTTTTAATTACAGTCGAAGGGGATTCATCAGGCAATAAAGCTACTTTCAGAGTTTGAGGGTCAGCCGACTCTGACGCAACTACTGGACTATTCCCAGAAGTTGGTTGCTTATTTGCAGATTGGTTGTTGGGAGTTTGACAACCGATTAAGGTAGCCATAATTAGCGTCATTGAGACAAGCGATCGCTTGTTTAGTAAAATAGTCATTGAGGTTCTCCTAAATTAATCTAAAAACAGTAAAGTTAGCCGTTAGAAATTAATGGTTTCCCGAAAGCTTTCATAGTGAGGACTATCTTCGTCACTATAAAGTTGGTTCAATTCGTAGGCACTGATATCTGCTGGCTTGCCATCTAAAATAACCGTTCCCTGAGATAGCCCAATAATTCGATCAGCGTAAATTCTGGCGAGATCAATCTGGTGCAGACTGAGGATTGCAGAAAGTCCATCTTCTTGACAAATCTGACGCAGAAATGAGAGGACTTTGTGAGCGCTAGTGGGGTCAAGACTAGCAACAGGCTCATCTGCCAAAATCAATTGTGGCTTTTGTGCTAAGGCGCGTGCAATACCAACCCGTTGCTGTTGACCTCCGCTAAGGGCATCCACTCGTGTTAGAGCTTTGTGTAAAAGCCCAACCCGATCTAAACATTCTAAGGCAATATACTGATCTGCTTTGGGTAAAGGAAAGAAACTTCGGAGTGTTGAATGGTAGGCTAAACGACCTACCAATACATTCTCAAGAGCCGTTTGCCGACTAATAAGTTGATGCTGCTGAAAAATCATCCCTGTGCGCTTGCGATGTTCATATAATACATTACGGTTATGTAAATTTCCCAATCCTTCAACTACGACAGTGCCAGTTGTGGGGCGATTAAGATAGTTAAGACAGCGCAGTAAGGTTGATTTACCAGAACCCGATGCCCCCAAAATAACGGTGAATTGCCCTTTGATAAAGCTAAGAGAAATAGGTTTAAGCCCTACTACTCCGCCTTTGTAAGTCATACTTAAGTGGTCAAGTTGAATCATATTTCTTAGCTATTCTAGGGACAAAACCCAAACTTCATGGTCAACTATTGTTATAGAAAATTGGTTTAACTTTTAAGTTTGGCTGTAGCTACCATCAATCCCCACACAACACCAAAGCGAATTTTGGTCGCACGACAAACCGCAAAATTTTCTTCCTGAAGTAAGCGGTGAAACTCATTTTGGGTGTAACACTGCTTATAAGCCGGATCAAAAACCTTAAGTACTAAGTCACAGATTTTACAAACTAAATAATCTTTACACCAATCTAGAATAATGACTTTACCATCAGGCTTCAAGACACGTCTCATCTCTTTTAATGCAGCAAGTGGCTGATCAAAATAATGAAAGGAATTAGCAGACACAATTACATCAAAACTATTACTGTCAAATGGCAACCTTGATGCACTTACTGTCTGAAATGATACTTGAGGATAAGCACTACATTTAAGTTTAGCGTAGGCGTAGCCCGTCGTAGACATCGCCAGCATTTTCTCTGAAATATCTATACCGACAATTTGTTGTCCTGAATATTCAGTTAGTAGTAAACGTTCAAACTCACCAGTACCACAGGCAATATCAAGTACAGTATCTGTTGGTGATATCTCTACCCAGGTTTTAAGGAAAGATAGTGTGTTAACTATATAATCTCTCCAGCGTAGGTCGTAAACGGCAGCTAATTGGTCATACTGTTTGCGAACTGTGGTTTCAGTCATGCTGGTTTCTGTAATCAGGTTATATTTTTCAGGTATTTCAGGTATTATACTATACATTATATTTGGTTAAAACAAGTAATTCCTACAAGGTGATATGAATTTCATTGAAGAAGAATTCAGAAGTCAGAATTGCTGCAATCTTGACTGTACGTTTGCTTATTTTGAGATGAATTTTCACGGTATCTGCAAAACCTCTCTTTAAATCTCTCTCCTAAAAGGAGAGAGACTTTGAGCGTTGGTGTCAACTTCAGGTGAAAGTTAGTCTAGAAGTAGCATTTAGAGATTGTCTCGTTGTCTCGTTCCCAGTCGGAGACTGGGAATGCATTCCGAGAGGCTCCGCCTCAAGACTTGCGGCAGAGCCGCAATGATCTGCATTTCCAGGCAGATGCTGGAAACGAGGTTGTAAAAGGGTTTTAGCTTAATTTGACACCAATGGACTTTGAGTTTCCCCCTTACCGTGTCGGGGGTTTTCTGTGGGCTTTTCCACATGACCTGAATTGTCAGGTGTCTAATCCCCAATCCCTCTTTGATCTGTTCTGGTGTATGCAGTTGATCGCGGCTATTTATTTTCAAGTTGGGAGAACATACACCATTTTGGGATTAATAAATGTGAAACCCCTGTGAAGACAACAGGTGACAAAAGGATAAAAACCATGCACCAGCAACTTTTTTGTCAAGTTGTAAACAATATATTTGGTAAAAAGACTACTTTTTTTACCTCAGTATTAGCGATCGCCATATTTGCCACAGCCTGTACTCCAACTCGTGAAAGTTCGTCTGTAACTCAACCGAGCATTGCTCAGTCACCTGTTAGCACTAGCAGTCAAGCTGGAGAAGAACAAGCAACCATTACAATGGCGGTGATTCCCTGGCAGGTTTCATCTGAACAGGAAAAGAAACTTCAACCTTTGGCTGACTACCTGAGCAAAACACTAAAACGACCCTTTAAATTTCAAATTACTAAGGACTACGAAACAGCAATTGATTTATTGGTCAAACAAAAGGTAGACATTGCCTACCTTGCACCCACCAGCTACATCGAAGCTCATCGCCGCGATCCCAAGGTTGAGCCATTGGTTGCCCAGATTAATAAAGAAACAAAGCGACCTTGGTACACAGCTGTGATTATTGCCAATAAAGAAAGTGGTATCAAAACCGTCAAGGATTTGAAGGGTAAGCGATTTGCTTTTGTCACCAAGTTATCGACATCTGGATATGTTGTACCGACAGTTCATTTTCAGGAAATAGGTATTAATCCTGAACGAGACTTTAAATCGGTAATCTTCGCTGGTAGCCATGATAAAGCAAAACAAGCTTTAGTGAATGGGGAAGTAGATGCGATCGCAGACGATCGGCGGTCTTATACCGATCAAGTTAATGAAAAGAAGATTGACCCCAAAAAATACACAATTATCTGGGAATCTATCCCGCTTCCTAGCGTGCCCCTTGTTGCGTCTAGTAAAGTCTCCGTCAAGTTGAAAGATGACTTGAAAAAGGCATTGATTGACGCACCAGCAGGTCTTGTAGACCCCACAGGCGGTATTGGAGTTGGCTATACTTTGGTGCAAGATGGAGATTACGACATCGTTAGAGAGTTGCAAAAGCGAATTTCCAGCAAATAAGGCTAACCAAGATATGCGGATAACGACCAAATGTATTGGGTCATCTGCGATCGTTCTGGCACTGGTTGCCTCTACCCAAATTGGAGGCGACCTCTTTATCAGGCAAGCAGAACAAAAAGCAGAGGATACCCAGGCAAAAAATGCTCAAGCTTTGACGACTATCTTGCAAATAAACCTCTTCTTGAATAACCAAGTAGCAGCGCTTAAGGACATGATCTTGCTCAGGCGTGATGCTTCTAATCTGGTGAAATATCAGGAAGCTTTATCTGCGTTTACTAAAAATTTGGCTGAGTTAAAAAATTTAAAGCCAGAGATAAATTCCGAGTTAGTCAAGATTCGCGATCGCCATAGCCTGCTGACGAATCTAGTCATCGAATTAACTAATCAATCTAACACAGATAAACCCTTAGAATTAGTTGAATCCCAACAGGATTTTCGAGTAATCAACGCTTTTTCTCGTGATATTGAACTCTACTTAAAGTTATTAACCAAGAAGCTTCAGAAACAGGATAGCTTGGCGAAGCAAGAATTTAATAACTTTAAACAGACTACTCAACTTGCTAGACAAATTCTGCTTTTGTCTATCCTCCTGGTTTTTGTCGGTCAGTTATTGCTGATCCTCTTACCAGTAATTCGCTCGATTCAAAAGCTACAACAAGGAGTGGCAAAAATTGGGGATGGAAATTTAGAATACCGCTTGAATATTCAAACCAAAGATGAAATTGAACAACTGGCAGAAGCTTTTAACCGAATGGCAGCAACCCTAGCTGAGTCTTATCGTTCCCTAGAGTTGAAAAAAGAACTTGCCGATACAGCAAATCGTGCCAAAAGTGAGTTCTTAGCTAACATGAGCCACGAGTTACGAACTCCCCTCAACGGTATCCTGGGTTATGCTCAAATTCTCCAACGAGATAAAAGTTTAACTGATAAACAGCAGAATGGCATAAGAATTATTCACCAGTGCGGTTCACACC
The DNA here is from genome assembly GCF_036917755.1 of Nostoc sp. GTDB lineage: Bacteria > Cyanobacteriota > Cyanobacteriia > Cyanobacteriales > Nostocaceae > Nostoc. Next base: position 12,383 of record NZ_JBALFC010000109.1, on the reverse strand, counting down.
TGTTAACACTAATTAACGACATTCTGGACTTATCCAAAATTGAAGCTCAGAAAATGGAACTCTACAAGAATGACTTTCATTTTCCAGCGTTTCTCCAGAGTGTGGTGGAAATTTGTCGGATTCGCGCTGAACAAAAAAGCATTTCATTCATTTACCAACCAACTTCAGAACTACCTATTGGGATTTCGGCAGATGAAAAACGATTACGACAAGTCTTAATTAACCTACTAGGTAATGCGATTAAATTCACCGAGAAAGGAGGGGTGAGATTTACTGTTAGCTTTGCAGACAAAGTTTCAGTCAATGAAAGTAACCAAAAACCGATTCATAGAATTCGATTTCAAATCATCGATACGGGAATTGGCATGAGCCAAGAACAGGTAGCGAAAATATTTTTACCCTTTGAGCAAGTCGGAGATATTAAAAAGCAATCAGAAGGTACTGGATTAGGTTTAGCCATTAGTCAGAAAATTGTACAATTAATGGACAGTACAATCCAAGTAAAAAGTGAGAGAGGTCAGGGCAGCACTTTTTGGATTGACTTGGATTTGTCAGAATCAGTCGATTGGATGCAATCAGCTAGAATTATGGCTGCTGGCAAAATTGTCGGAATCGCCACTGGTAAGCGGAGAATCCTAATTGTGGATGATAAGTGGGAAAACCGTTCTGTTGTCGTCAATCTGCTAGAGGAAATTGGATTTGAAATAGCGGAGGCAACTGACGGTCAGGAAGGCTTGGAAAAAGCTATGCAATTTCTGCCTAACTTAATCATTACAGATTTGACAATGCCGGTAATGGATGGTTTTGAATTAACACGTCGCCTCCGTCAGCAAGCAGAGTTTCAGGAGTTAACTATCATAGTTTCATCTGCCAGTGTGTTTGAATCTGACCAACACAAAAGTCTCGGAATTGGTGCAGACGATTTTCTACCAAAACCTGTACACGCTGATGATTTACTCCAGAAGTTACAAAAATATTTACAAATTGAATGGGTTTATGAAAGTGTTCCAGAAAAATCTGTAAATGAAACACTGAATACTACCCATAAGCAAAAGAGTTCTGTCGCAACTGCTAAAAGAGCAATTATCGGGATTACTGGCAATAAGCGGAAAATTTTGATTGTAGATGACAACTGGGAAAACCGTTCTGTTGTTGTGAATTTATTAGGTGATATCGGCTTTGAAATAGTGGAGGCAAGTAATGGTCAAGAGGGGTTAGATAAAGCAGTCGAGTTGAAACCTGATTTGATTATCACTGACTTGTCTATGCCAGTCATGAATGGCTTAGAAATGATTCGTCGCTTGCGAGTGTTGCCATTTCCGAATTTACCAATAATTGTTTCATCTGCCAGTGTATTTAAATCTGACCAGCATGAGAGTTTAGAGGTAGGTGGCAACGATTTTCTCTCTAAACCAGTGCAAGCAGATGAATTGTTCCAGAAGTTACAGAAACACTTGCAATTTGAGTGGATTTATGATGTACCACAGAGTCAAGAAGGAGTCAAGGAAACCCAAACTCTAAAAGTTACTTCTATTGATTCCCCACTAACAGACACTTGCTTAATTGCTCCACCGCCTGAAGACATTGAGCGACTATTTGAGTTGGCGATGAGAGGTAACATTAAAGGCATTCGAGAGCAAGCCCAAAAGCTGAAACTGTTGAATGAAAAGTTTATCCCATTTGCCGAACAATTACAGCAACTTGCTAAAAGCTTCCAAATCGAAAAAATTAGGGAATTTATTCAGCCATATCGAGGAGAAAAACCATGAATATACCTGTTCTGGAGAAAGGGGTAATTTTGATTGTGGATGATAACCCCCATAATTTGGAAGTACTATCTGAAGCATTAATTGATACAGGTTGGGAGATATTGATTGCTGTGAATGGCGAGGGTGCGATCGCTCAAGCTGAATACGCCTGTCCTGATATCATACTTTTAGATGTAATGATGCCTGGGATTGACGGATTTACAGCTTGCCAGCGTTTAAAGTTAAATCCTCTAACCTGTGATATCCCGATAATTTTTATGACAGCTCTCTCTGAAACTGTCGATAAAGTAAAGGGTTTGAGTTTAGGCGCAGTAGATTACATTACGAAACCATTTGAGTACGAAGAAGTGTTGGCTCGTATCAAGACACATCTACAAATCCGTAATCTCACTAAGGAACTCAAAACTCATAATCAGCAACTTAAACAAGAAATAGCCGACCGTCTTGCAGTCGAAACCAAGTTAGAAAAGCTGACTCAGGAGTTAGAGCAAAGGGTAGAAGAACGTACTTCTCAACTATCTCAAGCACTTGATAATTTGCAGCAAGCTCAGGTTAGTTTGATACAACAAGAAAAGATGTCTACTCTTGGTGAGTTGATTGCCGGAATTGCCCATGAAATTAACAACCCAGTCAACTTCATTTTAGGCAATCTTAGTCACGCTTCTGAATATACCCAAAATCTTATTGATTTATTTCAACTCTATCAGCAATATTATCCCAATCCAGAAGTAGAAATTGAACAAAAAATAGATGAAATCGATATTGATTTCTTAATACAAGATTTTCCCAAAATCATCTCATCTATGTACAAAGGAACAAAGCGTCTGGCACAGATGATTTATTCACTTAGACATTTTTCCCGTCGAGATGATTCGGTAGTAGAACCTATAGATATTCATGAAGGTATTGATTGCACACTATTGATTTTGCAATACCGCTTGAAAGCGAACTCCGAACGTACTGAAATTCAAATTATTAAAGATTATGGAACTGTGCCACTTGTAGAATGTTTTCCAGGCCCACTGAATCAAGTTTTCATGAATCTCCTCGCTAATGCAATTGATGCTATAGAGGAGTCATTTGTCACTAGGAGAAACTCTGCTGCGAACTTTCCCAAAATTGCAGCAAGTGGCGTTCATTTGTCATCATTACAAAACAACGGACAAATCACGATTCGCACTGGTGTAGATGAACAACGCTCAGTCGTAGTAATTCAAATTGCCGATAATGGCATTGGCATGACAGAAGAAGTCAAACAGAGGTTATCTGAACCTATGTTTACTACTAAACCTGTAGGAAAAGGAACAGGGTTAGGTTTATCTATTAGTCGGCAAATTATTGAGGAAAAACATGGTGGAACCCTCTGGCTTGTATCTGAGCCGGGGCAAGGCACAGAATTTTGTATTGAAATTCCTTTACTAAGTCAAAAGGCTTAACAATTCAAAATTGTTCGCGCAGCCTCTTCGAGTCCACGAGGTCTTGATTCTGACTTCTGATACCAATTCTGTATGAAGATGCGCTAAACCATATTTAAGTACAAGAAAGAAAAACGAACCGCGTTCGCGTAGCGTCTCCAAGAGTTGGACGCGAAGAAAGAAAGAAAGAAGTTAAAAGGGTTTGGCGCAGCCTTACAAAGAAATGGTATGACTTCTGAATTCTTCTTCAAGATATTATCTTACAATTGCCAAAGCGTCCCAACCGAAATTATTTAGAGTCAAAGTTTTGCATAGAAAAGGCTCAAGCATTTCTACCTAAGCCTTTCCTAAATTCAATTAAGTTACTTTCGTCTATTTAGCTTAGTAGCGGTTACGGTTGTAGCCGCCGCCACCGCCGCCGCGATTACCACCACCGAAGGAAGAAGAACCACCTCTGTCTTCTCTGGGCTTGGCTTTATTTACTTTCAAATCACGGCCAAGCCATTCAGCACCATCAAGGGCTTCAATGGCTTTTGTTTCTTCATCTTCTGAACTCATTTCCACGAAAGCAAAGCCGCGTAAACGACCTGTTTCACGGTCAGTAGGTAGCTGAACACGTTTTACAGCACCATATTCTGCAAAAACAGCACTCAGCGCATCTTGTGTAACTTCATAGGAGAGGTTACCTACGTAAATTGACATTAAATGTCTCCAAAATCATAAGTTTGTAGAGATTTAGATTTCGGAGAGAAGTCTGTAATACCAAAAGGGAAAAGCCTGTCAATACTAAAAACAAACACTGTCGCCGAATTAATTCTCATTTCACTTCCCATGATGTCATAGCAACTAACTTTCTGGGGAAAAGTTTGAAAAACTGTTATAAAAAGTTATGTTACCAGTTGATAGCTAAGTGCTGGCTAGTCTCAAAACGGGTGAGGCTATAGGCAACCGCACCCACGAGATTAACGAAAATCGGCTATCCTTCCCATCCCTTCAAGGGGTGGGAAGGATAGCCGCCCGCCTCCAAAGTCATTAGAGACGCGATTGATTAATCGCGTCTCTAATGACTTTGATCATTGGTGCTAATGACCAGCCCTCTAAGTATTGACAAATAACATATTTTATGGTGTTACTTCACGGGATGGCGTCAAGAGTTGCTTTATATTGCTTGAGCTTTCGAGCAGTGGAACAATGGCGATAGTTTTTCCGGGTAATGGTTTGGCTGCATGAGGGCGCAGCGCTGATAGTCGGCGCTCGGTACCCGCCAAACAACTGCCATCTATAATCCGCAGCCGATATTCTTTGTCCTTTAGGACTGGGAGGTTCCACATTCAAACTTTCAAGCAACTGCTGGAGATCAGATGCCGTCTCATGTACCAATGCCCGACTTACTGGCAGTTCAATCCGTTGCAGTTTGTTGTATAGTGCTGTGGCGCTGACACTTATCTCCACCGCCTTCTTCTGAGCGGCTGCATGAACCGATGGATACATCCCACACACTACAAGACTCATCAAATCCACAATTGTCGAAAACAGTAACTCTTGTTCGTATTGGCGAACGCTTTCAGTCTTGAACAGCTGATTCATCCGTGAGGAGTTAAAAATATTTTCCATTAGGACTCGCATCATTACGCTGATGGGGCTGGCTTCTAAAAATGCATCAAATATGGGAGATAGCATAAGCGCTTAAGTACATTTTCAGTCTTACCTCCTTAGAAAGATCACATAGTGTACTATTTGTCAATATTGAGAGGGCTGCTCCTAACTCCTAACTCCTAACTTTTCTACCCGCCTAAAGTTCGCGTATAAATTACCTGACCTTGGGAATCATAGAGGAAAAGGGACAGATTAGCATTGTCACTAATTACAGCTAAAGCTTCGCGTAAGATTTGCAAGTGATTAGTAAAATCAACAGCAGTATCCGAGTTCTTAGAATAAGGATTAGCCAAGTTATTTTGCCTTAGTTGGTCATACTCAGGGGTTAGCCGGACAATAATTCTTGTGTTGTCTATGCTAAATGTGCAAATCTGAATTCCATTAATACAGGTTTTATCTAAGTCGGTGCGGGTTTGTTGCAAACTACTAACAACTTGGAGTTTTTCTTGTGCTTGTTTGAGGGCTGCTGAATAGGGTTCAATGAGAGACTGAGCCTGAGTGTAGTACAAGCTATCTTGGGAAACCTTTTTAACAGTTTGCAAAGCCTGATCCCAGTATGTCGCTGCTGCTTGCCATTGCTTTTGTTGCTCATAAACTTTGGCTTGCTTGGCAGTGCTAACGGCTTGTTGGTAGGTTTTAACAGCAAATCCTTCTTTTGTAGCGCGATCGCGTGCTGCAACTAGTTTAGGTTTATAATCTATCAACAGCTTTTGGGCTTCTTGGTATCCAGCGCTAGTTTGGGGAATGGTATTCAAGGCATTAACTACCACCAGCCAAGTAGACTGCACCTTTTGCCATTCATTCAAAGATTTAGCAGTAGTTTCCCGGTTCTCGGCGGCGTTGGCTACAGCTTTTGCTGCCGTTAGTTTTTTCAGCCATTTTTCCTCAGTAAATACCTGTTGATTTACAGCGTGTAAACGGACACGATAATTAAGTAATTTGCCTTGCACCAGTCCATAGAGTTCATTATTGGAACTTATAGTTTCTAGTGGCGCTATAGCCTGTCGCCATAAATGTTGCCTAGCTTGTAATTCCTCTAGGCTATATCCAACTTTTTCTGCTGCCAAGGATGCCGTCTGCAAAGCCTTGACCACCTGGTTGATTTTTTCTGATCGTCCAGACAAACTTGCTTTTAGTTCTTCTGACACCTGGTAACGGGGCGACCAACTAGGAATTACATTCAGGGCTGCACTGGCTGCTGCAAGTTGCTGTTGTACAGCTACTAATTCTTTTTCAGAGTTGGCGCGGCGCATCAGTTGCGGAGATTTTGTTTTTAATTGCTCGGCATTTTGTATTTCTTTACATTCAGACATCACACAAGGGCGAGTCAATAAGTAAGCACCACCGCCTAAGACTACAATTCCCATCAATGCTGCACCCAGTAGGATAGGTTTGACTTGGAATGCTGGCTTTGAAGCCGACAAATTCGGCGCATCTGCAAACGGGTCAAAGGGTTCGTCCTCTTTAGTCTCATCGATTAATGGAAAATATGTCAGAGATGATGAGGAGAATGAGGAGGATGAGGGGGATGAGGAGGATGAGGGAGATGAGGGGGATGAGTAGGATATTGCTTCCTCATCTTCCCCTGCCCTCTTATCTCCCCCTGCTCCCCCATCTCCCCCTACTCCCTCATCTCCCCCTACTCCCCATCCCTCCTTCTGCTTCAACGCTAAGAAACATTTGGCATAAGGGAGTTGTTCGCCAAAAACTCTGAGGAAACATTGCACCCTCTGCTCTTTGTGGGGTGCTAAAGACTGAAGTACTTCCTCAATTACTGCAAAAATTAGTTGAGCGTCAACTATTACATCTGATGTGTGTTGCGTTAAAATCATTAACTCATCTTTCTTGACGGCACACTTAACCTCGAAGACTTCAGGCGTTGAGACTTCTACAAGTAATTGTTCCTGCAAAGTTTTGGCTAAAAGTTGTAAATCTTCCTGCTGGACTGCTACTCTCATAGAGCTTTCCCGCTAAATTTCTATATTATTTTGATTATCTTTAAGGAGATAAAATGAACTTTTTAGGTTTGTTGAATGCAAATGCACGGTTTTACCAACCACAGTCTGAAAATATGAACGACCAACTTTCTAACACAAATTCTGACTTTTCACCAAAAATTAAAAAAGCAGTTATTGTTCGCGTCGCTACATTTTTACAGTGCTAAATACAAAAATAAATAATCTATCTTCAGATATAAATTACAAATAAAAAATGGGAATAAGAGAGTTTTTGAGTATTTTCACTGCATTATTTTGCGACAATTAAATTCACTGGAGCTACTGGTGTGCAAAATTATTGTTGCAGAGCAGTTGTGACAAAATTATCCAAGGGTTAAGGAAAGGATGTTGTGTCAGAGGGTTTTGACAGAAATGCTAGTTATCTTCTATGCTGGGAAACTTACTAAGGAGATTAATTACGTGTTGTGGCTCTGGCACAAACAGATTGACTATCAAAATTAATGTGCCTTATTTGCTGAATTCGATAAAATTGATCCGTGAAAAATCAATTTTTATAGCTGCCAAAAGCTTAATTCTGCAATAAAGGTGCTGCAAAATATTAAAACAGCACTAAGCAAAGGCTTAGAAAGTGTCAATACAAGGTGTATCAATGGATTTATTAGAGTACCAAGTTAAAGAATGGTTTGGGAAGATAGGCATTCCTGTATTGCCCTCGCAACGAATTGACCATCCTACAGATTTGAAACGTTTAAAAATTCGCTTTCCAATTGTACTGAAATCTCAAGTACATGGAGCGGAACGCGCCAAAGCTGGTGGAGTCAGGTTTGCAGAGACGACAATCGATGCGATCGCAGCTGCTCAAAATATCTTTAGTTTACCAATATGGGGCGAATTGCCGGAAGTTGTGCTGGCAGAATCCCAATACGATGCTAGCCAGGAATTTTATCTAGCGGTAGTTTTAGACACTGCTGTTTGCCGACCAGTACTTTTAGGTTGCAAAGAAGCAGACATCGATTGGGAATCGGCTGGCGAAAGAATGCACTATGTCGTTGTAGATCAGGAATTCTCGCCATTTTATGCCCGACGACTGGCTTTGAAAATGGGTTTGCAAGGGACACTGATGCAGTCGGTAAGCAGCGTTGTCCAGAAGATGTATCAGTTATTTGTGCAAAAAGACCTGGATTTAGTCGAAATAAATCCTTTGGCAGTCAGTGCGACTAGTCAAGTTATGGCTCTTAATGGTAAAGTCAGAGTCAACGAACGGGCGATCAAGCGTCATCCCGATCTTGCCCAGATGGCGGCAAAAATTATCAGCCGTCATACCAGTACTGAAATCAACGGTATTTTGGGCGACTGGGATGGTGTGCAAATGCATGGGAAAATCGGTATTTTAGGTAATGGTACTGGTTCAGTGATGGCAACTTTGGATTTAGTCGCTAACGCTGGTGGCAAACCAGGTGTTTGTTTGAATCTACGTCATGCTTTCCTCACAGATACTACACCAACTACCTTCCGCGATCGCCTAGAGACAGGTCTGAAAATCCTGGAGGCTGACAAAAGCATTCAAGTAATATTAATTAACTTTATGGGTACGATTCCTCAAACTGAGGAAGTCACCGAAGTTATAGCGAGAGTTGTGCAGCAAGATAACAGCGAACTTCAATCACAGGTTGCACATTCTAATGGTAGTAAAAGTCGGCGAGAGCGGAATTTTACACCCTTAGTTGTCCGCCTTGCTGGTTCTGAATTTAATGCTGCTAGAAAATATTTAGCAACATTAAAAACCCACAGCGACGCGCTTCTGGTGGTAGAAGATTTAGATGAGGCAGTGGCGGCAGCAGTTCGTCTTGCTAAACCAACTGCTAATAAGAAGTAGTCAAGGCACTGGGTTGCCAAACTTACGGTAATTTTTTATGAACCTAACGCCAGACAGCAAAGTATTAATTCAAGGCTTTTGTGAATTTATATCAGGCATTCATGTTGCTCAAATGAAAGCTTATGGCACCAATTTGGTAGCTGGTGTCAATCCTGGATGCGGCGGACAGGAACTGCATGGACTGCCAGTATTTGACTTAGTAGAGGAAGTAATAGAACAATTTGGGACAATTGACACGACAATTATTTGTGTAGATCCTTACGACGTTTTGGATGCGGCATTAGAAGCGATCGCATCTCATATTCGCCAGATTATTATTATCACTGCTGGCGTCCCACCTTTGGATATGGTGCAATTACTCCGCAAAGCCGAAGCCTGTGAAACTTTGGTAGTCGGGCCAAATAGTCCGGGGATCATTGTGCCAGGAAAAATTCTCTTAGGTACTCAACCTAGCGAGTTTTATACCCCTGGTTCAGTGGGGATCGTGAGTCGCAGCAGTACTCTCACTTACGAAATTGCCTACGAATTAACAAAAGCAGGTTTGGGGCAGTCGATTAGTGTCAGTATTGGTAGTGATGCGATCGTCGGTTCCTCCTTTCTCCAATGGCTGCAAATTCTTGATGAGGATGAAACTACACAGGCGATCGTTTTAGTCGGTCAACCTGGTGGTGGTAGTGAAGAAGCAGCAGCCCGGTACATTGCTGAGGCAATCGATAAACCAGTAATTGCCTACATTGCAGGCAAACACGCACCACCAGGAAAAAGTTGGCGTGAAACTGGGACTTTAGCAACGGTTATCGGACGCGATCCTAACTTTGGCACAGCCCAAAGTAAATTAGCTGCTTTCAAAGAAGCGCAAGTTTCAGTAGCTGAAAGTCCTTCTCAGATTCCAGAATTATTGAGAAAGGAGATTAACTTATAGACATAGGCGTGAAAAAGAATATAGAGACCTAGCAGTTGCTCCGTCTCTAGTGATTAGTTAATGAATATATGTCAAAAAAGCTTCTGAATGAGCAATGCTGTGCCCCTACGAGAAATCTATTTGTATCAGGGTTTGTGTGAAATGGTATAAATCGGTGTTCTAGTAGAGTGTCACCTCTTGGTTATAAGCATCTACAAAACTCGTGTGGTCATACTCGACTTGAGTTGCATAGTCCACCGCAAAATTAACGATCTCATCTTTGAATGCAGCCTGATTACCGCTAACAATGTCAGTCACTTCTTTGTCAACGCTTACGGGAATAATCGCAGCATCATAGTCTTTATCAGAGATTGCATGGTTCTTGGCAACGATTTTTCCTGCATATCCCATTGCATCCATGAATTTTGACTTAGTGGTTAGCAAGGTATAGTCAAAGTCCACTTGGTAGGGTGATTTTTCATGCAGCATAAAGGGGATGCTATTGACCGTAGTGTAGCCAACCAAGGGATCAGTATTGGAGAGCATCGCTTTCATGGCGATTGTCACCCTCGCCCCTTCTTGGTTTCCGTAAACTGAAGTTGGCAGCAGACCTGGAACTGCGATCGCCACGGCGCTACTGCCTTCCTGCTTCATCTCCAAAATGCGATCGTCGTCGGCTGCTAAACTTGGGCCCTCAATCAGCAAGTAATATCGGTACTTACCAAGACTACCAATGCCTGAACCTAATTTGAGCCGAATGTCCTTGAGGGTGTAGTAACTATTGTTGTAGCGCTTACTGTTAGGAATTGAGGTGATGTAGTTGCTGATCGCCCCAGCAATATCGGAATAGGTGCTGTTTGATACAGGTTGGAGTTCCGAGGTTGTCTGGAAGACTCGATTGTTACTCTTATTTAACTGCGTGTAATTACTCAGCAAGCTAGAACGGCTCTTGTCTGATGCCTTTTGAATCAAATCTTTGACCACACCGTTCGTATTGCTGGATTCCAAACGGTATGACAGTTCATCATTGCTTCCCTTAAAGTCACTCATCTTGTTCAGATAAGCATCCAAGAAATTTCGGACAATATCTTGAGCATCACTTGAGCTAAGACCGTTCTCTTTAGCTGCCAACAGAATGGAGACTGCCATACGTCGCAAGTCCCAAACGTAGGGGCCAAGATAGCTTTCATCGAAGTCAGTGGTGTCAAAAACGTTGTTGTCGTTGCTATCTCTGATCCCCCCAAGATTTTGCAGATGCATATCTCCCACTAACCAGATGGCTGAGGTTGAAGAATTTACAAATCCTGAATTTGGCAAGGTCTGCATATCACGATAAAAAATGTGAGCCGTCCCTCGATAAAAGGTGAAGGGGCTAACTGTCATCTTTTGCATTTTCATTACCAATTCTTGAGGCAATTGAGAAGCAAAGGGATGATTATGTTGGTAAATTTCATTCTCCACCCAAGTTGAACGAGGAGTTGCAGCTTGAACTGGAGATGCAAACCCCAAAATTAAAATTAAGATAAATGCGATCGCAGATATGTATTTGAGCATAATAGTATCTTAGGCGTAAAAAAGTTGACTCTTGTTAGACTCATGTGTAAAGGCAATCATCCAACAACAATTCTTTTACCACCTTGAACCATAACTTAGAAAGTAATTTAAAGCACAATGCAGCAACTATTCATACTAAAGAATTCAAAAAGGTAAAATTATAAAGAACCATCAGAACGTAATCATGTCAGCTATTCAAACAACTCTGGTTCTTGCCATGACGGCTGATGGAAAGATTAGCGCCGTAGATCCGAAAGCACCTCGTGATTCGGATGTAGCTGATCAAGCACACTTGGAGTATCAAGTCTCCCTTGCTGATTTAGTCTTGGTAGGAGCAGGGACGATTCGGGCTGAGGGGTCAACCTATACAATTCGGAATCCCGAACTGTTGGCAGCACGTAAGGTTCGGGGTCAGCCTCCCCAGCCCATTACCTGCGTTGTCTCAGGTTCCCTTGACCTATCCCTGGACTTGCCTTTTTTGAGCCAGGACATTGAGCGATGGATATTTACGACACGGAGTGGTTTGGAGCGCAATTCTGATGCAATAACCTTGCAAAAACTGGCTGAATTAATTGATTTGGGAGATACAAACCTGGACTGGGATCGAGCCTACGCCTTGATGGCAGAGCGGGGTATTCACAAGGTCGTTGCTTTGGGAGGTGGCTCTTTAACAGCTTCTCTAGTGCAAGCAAAGCGAATTGACGATTGGTGGTTGACTATTTGGCCTGTCATTTATGGAGGAAAGCACGCCCCTAGCCCAGTGGAGGGAGAGGGTTTTGTTCCCAATGCTGCTCCTCATCTCCAACTCGTCGAAACTCGTCAGGTTGGAAGTGAGTTGTTTTTACACTACCGTACACTCAACTGAGAATGCGCTGCTAGAATTAAGCGCGTTGATAGTGACCATTGGTGTCAACTTTAAGCCCAAACTCATTTAAAATCTCGTTTCCAGCTTATTGCTGGAAATGCAGATCCTGGTTGCTCTGCCGCCAGTAAGGGAGGCGGAGCCTCAATGAGGAGCATTCCCAGTCTCCGACTGGGAACGAGACAATCTGCTAAAAGCTGGTTCTAGGCTAGTTTTCACCTTAAGTTGACACGCATGGATACTAAAAAGCGCCCTCCCAATCTGGGAGAGCGCTTTTTGATTTAGCTAAACTTCAGAATTAACCGTTGATAGCAGGAGCGGTTAGAGCTACAGGAGCAAAATCACCAGCAGCCAAATCTAGGGGGAAGTTGTGAGCGTTGCGCTCGTGCATT
>NZ_JBALFC010000108.1:0-24963 GCF_036917755.1 Nostoc sp. | reverse complement strand
GCTGTTTAATACCTAAGATTATTCATACTTTTGCTAAGTCTCTGATTAACTCAGCCCTGCTGGGTAATTTTGTATGGCTTAGTCTAAACTCCAGTCTGTTAACCTGAGTACCTATGCCAGTAACATCTCTGTTCAAGCCAGTAATACCTTTAGTGTTACATGGGTTGGGACACTCAAGCCGAAATATGCTAAATGCTTTGCTTCTGCTGGAATGACTAAGGTTGATGGAGAAGCCTACTCTGAACACCTTAATTATTTACGGATGCACTTCGTTAAAGGTAAGGTTTACTTCATCTTAGATTTGGCTGGTGGCTCCGATCCAAATAATTATCCTCTAGTCGTGCTAAACAACAGTTTCAAGAATGGCAACCCTGCCTGGACTTGGGGTGGAAGTGACTAAAGGTCATACTGGCACCATCCCAGATGTCTATTAGAAGTATTCCAAGAGCAAAAGTTTGTTGCGCCGTCTGCTGTTGTGGAAGTTCCACCCGATGATGAGCATGATTCGATTTTTGGGCAGTGGTTAAATCGAGATCATTCGTGAGAGTTTCACAAATACCATGCGTTTGCCCTGCCCCATCTCCCCCGAAATTTCTCACTTTCCGATTCGTGCAACAAAGCCATTGGTTTTTGCATTATCACATTACTTAAACATTAACAAAACCTTAACTTTACTGAAAATTTAAAAACTCAGGCAGAAATTTATTATCGAAATTTGAAATTCTATAACTCTGAAAGCCTTCTAAAAAGCGGAATTAACAATTATTGATCATCTGGATGATTGCTAAAACGGGGTAAAATAGTCCTGAATTTATTTTTGCTACATCTGAAGTGATTATAAAGATTTGGTAAAGCAAGATTCAGTCTACTTGCATTGCTTACGTTGTTATTGATTTAATCAAATTTGTGCTGACCAATAATCAGCAAAACCACGTAAAACCCACTGCAAGCATTTATTACCCGCGCATATTTGTAATCAATATCTGTGAATATATTTCGCTCTGTCTCTTTAATGCTCTCAATGTGTTGATTCTTGGAGTCTTTGATAAATGCTAGGCAAGAGCCATTGCCAAAAGAAGTAACCCTTGAATTCCGAATTTTTGCAGATTTTTGAAATTACAAGCCATTTTTCCAATTTAGTTACACACAATGAAGAAAACGCTTTTTGGGGTGTTGACGACGGCGATTGTTAGCAACACCCTGATTCCTGGTGTCCAAGCAATCAGTATCGGAAATACAACTGCCCGCTTTAGTCATGTTCTGATTATTTCGATTGATGGATTACACAACTCCGATCTATCAGTTGCTAATCTGCAATCTTCTTTGAAAAATATCAAGCGGTTGCAGAGAGAAGGTGTGACATACACCAATGCTTTTACTTCTGCACCATCAGATTCATATCCTGGGGAGCTAAACTATATCACTGGTGCTAACCCCGGCACGACTGGTGTATTTTATGATCTTTCCTACAGTCGCGCTTTGTATGCCCCAGGCACCACTGCTGCCCAAATCGCCGCCGGAACCGCCAAACCAGGAACAGTAGTAGAATTTGATGAAACCGTTGATGCATCTTGGAATAACGGTAAGGGTGGTACCTTAGATGGCGGTCAGGGATTTGATAAAACCCAATTGCCAGTTGATCGCAATGGCAACCCTGTTTACCCCAACCAGTACCTAAAGGTAAACACCATTTTTGACATAGCTAGCGCGGCAGGACTCCGTACTGCTTGGTCTGACAAGCATCCTGCAGCTTACACCATCCTTGCTGGAAATACACAAGACCCAACGAAGTTTAATTTGGCAACGGGTCGGGTTGGTAACATTAGCGATTACTCTTCACTAGAAATTAACGCGGCAGTGGCGATTGATCCAACTAAGCCAGGACTTCTCCCAAGCACCCTTGGAGCTTTAGTCGATCAATCAACAGGTACTCCTTACTCCAACACCAACTCTAAAATCACATCCACTTTCTTTAACGACGCGACAAAGGGTAATCCGGCTCTGTTCAAGGCTCCACCTGCTGGTTTTAGCGCTAGCCAGTTTACAAGTGTAGCAACAACCTCAACCTACGACGATATCAAGGTTAAGCAGATATTAAACGAGATTGATGGATTGAACGATTCCGGTAAGATAAGAATAGGCACTCCAGCAATTTTTGGCTTGAATTTCCAAGCTGTGAGCGTCGGCGAGAAAGAAACTGCCTCTCAATTTAATGGTGGTGGGATTGACTCTAATGGCAATGCCCGTCCTGACCTCGTAAGTGCAGTAGCTCACACTGATGCTAGCATCGGTCTGATTTTGGATGAACTGAAAAAGAAAGGATTGGATAGTTCAACTTTGGTGATTTTGACCGCCAAGCACGGGCAAAATCCCGTCAAAGATCCAACTGTTGGTTTGAGCAGTACATTTGATAGTGTTACTGGTGTTGCTGGTGGCGATGGAAACCTGACTGCTGTTGCCGCTCTCTTAGTAAGAAACGGCATCCAAATTGCTTCTGAACGAGGTCAGGATACTTCATCACTGATCTTCTTGAAAAATCAATCTGATGTCCGAAAAGCAGTAGCCCTGCTGAATACTAAAAACTACTCATTTGATAATACGATTGATCCAAATACTGGGGTGGCGTTTTCAACTGAGGATGCTGTTGCTCAGGGGAAGGTATTGTATGGTCAGAGCATCATCAATGCCGGATTGGGAGATCCAAGGATAAACGATCGCACCCCTGATATTATTGTTCCACTCAAAACTGGCTACTTTTTTGGTAATGCTACCAAGAAGCGTGCAGAACATGGTGGATTTACTGATGCTGACACCCACGTAGCCCTGATTGTAGGTAGCACTGGATTTTCCCATAATCTGCAAGATAAAACTATCAGTAGAAAGGTTTCTACCACCCAAATTGCTCCAACTACGTTACAGTTTCTAGGTTTAAATCCTCAACGACTGCAAGGTGTTCAGATTGATAGAACCCAGACATTACCACTGGACTGTAGGGACTTGCAAATCGAAAAATACCCCATAGTTCAAGAGCGCAGGGAGTAGGAGGAATAAAAAACCACTAAATGAAGAAATTGATGTGTTAAATACCACATCAATTTTTAGTAATTCCTGCGCTTAGAGCAAATCGGTGTACCGCAAAGATCACAAAACTTGTATCTCCTCAATACTTCGGGACAAGCAATTATTCTGGTTGCCATGATCTACCGAAGGGGTGAAGAGAAGATTTGTCGCGGATACATTGTTGCAAAAAAGGATGATTCGAGTCTCAGAAAATCTGTTTACACAACCAATACCTTTGCCAATTTACGAGGGTTCAACGCCTGTGGAGATGATGCCCCTCAAGCTGTAGTACTTTTCGCTGGTGGCGGCGGGATTGAAGCTGGAATGATGCAAGCCGCGATTCGTCCGGTCATTGCAGTAGAGTTCGACCCAACTAAACCAGACTTGAGCAGGGCAATCGCACAAACTCATCACCGTAACTTCAGCGAGTATGGCTGTAGAATAATCCAGCTAACAGTTCAAGAAGTAGCACGGTTAGGATTTCTAGGTTTTCCCCGCCGCCCCGACTATCTCCACGCCTCCCCGGTGTGCGCCAACTTCAGCCAAGCTCACACAGCCAAAGCGGGTAAGGGCGGCGAAACTCCCGATGATCTGACAGCTGCGATCGCAGTAGCAGAAGCCATCCGACAGTTGCAGCCACGAGTGTTTACGCTGGAGAATGTGCCGCGCTATCAGAATAGTCAGAGTTTCAGTATCATTCTGTCAGCTTTGGAACAAGAGGGGTACTCGGTTACTTACAGCGTGGTGAATATGGCTGACTTTGGGTTGCCCCAGGCGCGGCGGCGGTTAGTTCTGGTTGCTAGTAGGGGTTTTCACGTTGCCTTACCAACTCACAGAAAACCAATAGGGTGGTACAAGGCGATCGCGCATCTCATCCCCACGATGCCTGATTCACAGCTTCTACCTAAACAACAACAAGCTTTAGAGAAATTTTTAGCCGGGAATGCGCCAACACCACTGTTGATTGAAAGAGTTGGGGGGCGCAAGTTACCCAAGTACAAGCCAGGGTCGCACCCCGCTAATACCATTCTGCGGTCGCATTTCACAGATCACAAAGGTTGCAACCGTAGTAAGTTCGCTGATATCTGGTTGCCGGATGGTACGGTCAAATCTTTGTCTATTGAGGGAGCGGCGAAGTTACAAGGCTTTCCTGATTGGTACGAATTCCCCAACGAAACTGCTACGGCGGGGTCAATCATCGGCTACTCTGTACCTCCCAGTTTTGCCGCGCAGTTATTCATGTCAGCACAAAGTATTTTGAAAGGAGCAAAAGTATGACTAACCGATGGACTAAACTTGGAGCAGTCCTGGTACGTTTCCCCACCTTGGGGATACTGTTGGCGAATGTAATACATATTTGTATTGCAGAGTGTTACGTAAGCTCAAACCTTCAATCTATCGTTGCGGCTTTTAGTTGTAATACTTTTGTTTATGCGTTTGTAACACTTTCGCCAACAGTATCCCTTGGGGTAAACGAATCCCGCCGTTGCTAGTGAGTCTGTTAGAGCGAGCCTATGTTAAATCTGCCAAAGCTTTCGGTTATTGCACTGGTGTGGAGTGGTCAGAACGTGGCTGGAAATACGAAATCTTCACTCTTTATAACAACATTACTGTTTTGGTACACGAACTTATTAGCACAGGCAACTTACAACCGAACACTAAAGAAAAACCTGTGTTCCGACTCGGTGAGTTAGTCGAGTTTCGGTTGTCACTAGATGCGCCACCAATTCAGATTATCCAGGGCATTTTTAAGCTACGTAGGCAAGAACTAAGGCTCTATTCCTTCATCAATCCAAACATCAATTGCTGTTTTTACCTCTAATTCAGTCACGGCAGCCCATTCTTTTTCGTTGATAGTTGTTTGAAATACCGTTCTTTTACCGCGACCAACTTTTTCCATTGAGTGTCCGCGATACAAATTTTTAGGCTTAATCATTTTTCTTAATTATCTTTATAGAATATTATAAGCTGTCGCTCAATAAGAAGAGTAGCTTGATTTTCTATAATGGCTGCTAATCGAGGGGATTATCATAACTGTAGTGCTAGGTTTGTAGTAAGGACATGGATCAGTAAAATTAAGTTTGTTTTCACGTATATAAAGCTTAACAAAAAGATTTTTTCGTTAAAATGTGCGATTATAAACGAGCGGTCGCTCGGAAGCGAAGTTACTCTAGATGTTTGACCGCAATGCCTGTAAGTTCATGTAATTGATTTGCAACAGATACCCGATGGCATTTTGCACTTTGTAATTCTGCACATAGTAAAAGAATAGTTTCGTTTTGTCCAATTTGAGCAATTTCCAATAATGCCAACCTTGCTTCTTCTTGATTAGGAGGAATCCAATTTTTATTCCCAGATGTGTTACCTAATGCAGTTTGAGAAATATACTTAACATTTATGGAATTACAAAGTTTGTCAATTGCTGTTCCATACCACTTTCTACTCCAAGCGCGAGGGGAAGAACGTACATCCACAACATAGTTAACATGAAACATTTCTACGTATTTTAAAAACTCGTCATAATTTTTACGATTTCCATACCCAAATGTCAAAATTAACGGCTCTATATTTCCAGCTTTATAATTCATTTTCCCCATTTCAAAATAAACTTAATTGTTGTAATTGTACTATTTTTGGGTAAAATAATCCAATAATCATAAAAGATTTTCTGTGATTTTTTAAATTGCCAACTATAAAATGTAAATCTTTATCTATAATAAACCCCTCTAACTTTTGTTTGACTTTATTTAAAAATTCTTGTTCCTTTGCTAATAAATTATTTGCTTGAGAATTATCCCTACAGTTTCTATATAATTGCATAATTTCCCAATCACTTATAGAATATTTATGCTGAGATCCTGCCTCATCAGTAAACTCATACCCAAATTGGTAAGGAATTTTTTCTAGATCAATCGATTCCTCAAACAAATCAAGTTGGTCTAACACTGCTTGTTGTTTAGGTTGCCATTCGCGTTCGGTTGGTTTACAGTAATATCTTTTTATACTTCGGGGTTTAATTATTCCTAATGACTTATTCTGTTCTCTTATTTGTTCAATTGAGTCGAATTTAAGCGGTAATAGTAATGATTTTCTCTCCTGCCAGTTGTTTGAGGTATCAATTTTTCTAATAATTTCTATAGTTGAATGATTAGCCCGAAAGCTTTCCAGTCTAGAATCTTTTTCATCTTTGCTTATTTCAGCCCTAATAATAGACCATCTAGGATAGCGCTTATCATAATCCATGTATCTAAAGGGGATAGGATATATGCGAATCCATTGCTGTGGCTTTTCATCTTCACTTAATAAGATTCCTGCTGTACAGACTGTTTCCTTATATTTAGTGCTAATTGATGGGTAAGTTTTAGTGGCAATCAAGACTTTTCTAGCTGACATATACTTTAATTTCAATTTAAAGTTATTTTAATTATAACAATAGTTGTTATTTTTTAGATTTTATTATTTAATTGCAACTGGGTAAAGTTGAATATTGAAGATTATAATATTTAAAAAGTTAGACTGCAATTTTAAACTCCGTTAGCTCATAGTATAATAGTAAACCTGATAATTTTATAGTTAGTTATTTATCATTTTATGAACCTGAAAACTCTTGCTTTTTTATTCATGGAAATGAATATTATTTCATCATCTCAACACTTTTAATATTTTCCGTACTGGAACTTTCGCTATATGACGTAAATATGGTGAAAAATCCATAGTCGATTGCCAAGTGGATTGCTGTTTTGAAGCATAATTTCAGTCAATTGGATGTCCCCAAAAGCTGGAAAGGCAAACACCTTCAAGAGTTCGCGCCAACTCCAGAACTGCTCAAGTGGTGGAAAGCATCAGCCTAGTATAGCGCCGCACAGGAAGAATACACCAGGGAGTTCAGGAAGACTCTGGATTCTCGTCAGCAACTAATTCAATTGTGGGTGAGAAAACAGAAAGACAATCCACAAGATATAACCTAGTAGTCTGCCAAGACAATTTTGCTAGGTTATAGTTGGATATAAACGCTGCATTTTTCGGCGAGCATCTTTGGTTTGAAAACCCCAATAAACACTGGCTTTTTGTTGATTACGTTGTTTCTCCCAGACTCTACTATTTTCATCACACCGATTAACGAGCTTCAAAAACAGATTCTTTTATTAATGAAAATGCCTGAGTCCCTTTATCAGCTAAATTCCAAGCTGTGCAAGACATAATTACTTCTAACTCCTCCAAAATGAGCGAACCTACAGTTACCACACCCCAGTAGCCACTTTTGCCCCTCAAGTCTGGGTTATCCTTGGGTTGGAGTACGCATATTTCTCCTACATGGTACGGATTGGGTACAGGAGTGCGATCACGTATTCTGTCTACAACGTCCTGAACTATACGTCCAGACGGGGTTTTTCCTCCAGCTTCTTCTACCGCTTGAATCCACACCTCTCGTTGTTGTTGGGGTTCTAGCTTTGTTAATGGGCGTATCTGTCGCTCATTCGTTGGCAGAATTTGTAAACCATTGGTTGACATTTTTTTCGACTTTGAACCATCACTTTTTTGTAAACCATTGGTTGACAAATTTTCCATCACCTTTACAGATGCAATTTTCAGCGCCGCCGCCATGCGTGTGAATCCAAAGCGATCGCGGCAATATTCCTCAAATGTTTTGTGCGTTGAACGGTATAATTTGCGATCACGTAACTGGGTTAGTGCCTTCCCCGCTTCCACAAACGCGCTCTCCACTTTTCGCTCCAGATTTAGGCGATCGCTCTATTCTTCCTCGGTCATCTCTGGAACTTCCACCGCTTCTACATCAACCGTGACTGCGCTTGGATTTTCCGGCTCTTGTGCTGGTTTGAGGGCTGGCTTTGGTTTATCGGGAGTTGTGGGGGTGAGTCTTTTGCGCTTGGAGATTGGTTGGTTCATGCTACCACCTCCAGACTGTCAGTAGATCGAAAAGATTTCTAGAAGCCTTACCAACCGCTCATTTTAACCAGTGTATAGAATTCGCTGGAATCCTCTTATAATCTGCTGTTCGAGTAATTCTGTTGTCAATTAACTCTGCTGCGATGGCGTACCCGCCCGCCGTAGGCGATCGCAAATGAACGCTTGTGTTAGTCCCAAACCATCGGCTGAAACCCTTATTCTTCCGTAAATTTACAAAAGTTTTCGATCTACTGACTGTAGGTGGTTGAGACAGTATTGAGTTGTGTCATGATAGGGAAAGAGTTTTCTAATGTATCCCCAGCCTCACGAGAACGTTGGGGTTTTTCATCTACTTCTTATATATTTGCATTTCTTCTTAAATGGGTAAACACAAGAAAAAGCAAAAGAATGTCCCACCGTGGTTGGCGCACGAGAATCTGTTTATCCCTAAAACTGGCCAGCAAATAACTACAGATGCAGGCTGGGAAAAAATATCATTTGATGATGCTGCTAAATTTTTTAGCAACCAAACCATTCAAGATTGGCGCGAATCTTTCATTGAAGGGTTTGATGATATCTCTGATTTACTATTCGCACAGGGTGTAGATATCGATTTAGGAGATGAAGCTGCTGTAGATAAGTTTTTGGATAACTACAAGCCTCAACATATCAATGTAGTTATAGCTAAAGCTGTCTATAATATTCATTCTTGGGCCAGAGTTCTACTAATTTCCACTCCTGAAGATGAAGAATACTATTTTCACAACCATGAGATTGAGGCAATTCGTTTAGGCATTGGGTTGCGAAGGTATCTAAACTTAGACATTCCAGTAATTAATGATTGTCAAGATGCTGTGAGATATCTGCAAGGTAAATACCCGAACATCGCTTGGCAACCTAGACATTGTGTTTCGGTTGCTCATCGCCTGAAAATTGCTCAAGCCACCAAGGTCTACAACGAACAAACCTGGGATGAGGAGTGGAGCGAAGTTCTGGATGAAGAATTAATTGTATCCGCTCGGTAAATCGGGGTAGAAACAAAAAATTAGAATTTAAATTGGTACACACTGGGTTATAGAATATGAGACATGACGCAAAAATCATCTGCGGGGAACTTAGTATCTTCACTGCTGCAAACCATCGACACTAAAGAGATTGCAGATGAATCAATGCGCCGGACAGTAGAAATATTACTCAATTTAATAGAGCAGCAACAATTAGAAATTAAAGACCTACGAGATGAAAACCAGAAACTGCGGGACGAAAACAACCGTCTCAAAGGCGAAGAAGGTAAACCAGACATAAAAGCTAATAAGAACAAAGAGTTTAAAAACGACCACTCATCAGAAAAAGAGCGAAAAACCCCAACATAACATAGTAAAAGAAGTGAAAACGAGACAATAAAAGTAGATCGAGAAGAAATAGTTACTTACCCGAAAGAAAAATTGCCACCAGATGCAAAATTTAAGGGTTATGAATTCGTAATAATCCAAGATATTTTATTCAAAACAGATAATGTATTATTCCGCAAGCAAAAATATTACTCACACAAAATAAGAAAAACTTATTTAGCATCTCTACCATCCGGTTACGACGGAGAATTCGGCCCGGGAATAAAAGCCTTAGTAATGAGTCTGTATATAAATTGTTATATTTAGCTAGGTGCGATCGCCGTTGAAATCTGGTTAATTAAATTAAATATAGAGTATTGAACATACTCCGCATCAACCGGGTCAGAAATGAGAGCCATAAGCTTTTAAGTATAAATATTTATAAAACAATAAAGTTGATAAGCCAAAACCAAGCGAACAAGTGTCTGCTTTGAGCCAGTAACTGTACAGGACAAACGCATCTAAAGGATAAGAATCATTTAATACTTAGGTTTCGGCATTTTTAAATCAGTAGCCTGATGTGAGAGCGAGGGCAGTTATCCAAAAGGCAATTGAGCTAGGGGAGGCGATCGCTTACATTGGCACACTTTCACAAAAATACTCTATCGAGTTATTCACATTAATAGAGTATGTAAATTTACTATTATCATCTTTCATCAGTACTTGGTTTATACTTTGATAACTATTTATACCTCTGCATAAGTACTGCAAATCTTGCCTACAGCGATCGCATAAAGCACTGCATGAGGGCAATCGCTCCTGCGAATCCGCTCTCATCACTGCGGCTATCTCCTGATATCGCTTGATAGCATAGGTCATATTCTTGCGTTGCCTCTAGGATTGTTCAACGCCAGCGATCGCTACCTAAGAGACAATCAAATTCTCACTCATTTTCACCTTTGTATAGCAGAGGAGAAAAATGGTCAGTTTTAAGTAACTATCCTCTGAAGGGTTGATTGAAGAGGCTACAGGGATCGAGTTGTATCAACACCAAATCAAGCTGGCTCAAGTCACCCAAAAGCAATTCCGTCATAGACAAACTTAACGGCAAAATGTCTCTGATTCGCTGATAACTTCCTGTATTCTGGGATATCCGTTCTTTGTGGAGAGCCGAATGATTCCTAGAGATATGAAACGACTCATTAAAAAAACCCCTAACCCAGTTCGCAAGAAAACAGAAGTAGCCCCACCACCAATTGAACCCATTGAGATTCCTGAGAGCCAAAATATTCCTGAAACAGTGATTGAACCAAATCCACCTGTGTACAACATTGAAGACTACGTTTCCGAATCCGAATATATTTCTGAACACTATCGCCCCCTACGCTCTGTGGGTAACTCCGGGTGGCAACCGTCTGATGTGTGGCGCGAATTGAGGGTTGATGATTTTTGTCGTGGGTGAGTCAGTATTTAAACAGCGCGATGCCTGCGGTTCTTGCTAGCCTACGCTAAAATATAATGCCTGCATTCTGAAATAGTGGCAGTTGAATTACTTGGGTTTGTTTGGCGTTATCAAGGTTAGACAAGGAAATGCCCAGCAACCTAATACTGCGGTTTTCCAAATCAATCGACTCAAACAGCGCTTTGGCTATCTCAAAAATCGTAGAGAGTTCAATGATGGGAGCAAGCATTGTTTTACTGCGGGTTATCTGATGATAGTCAGAAAACTTGACTTTCAGAGTTAATGTGCGTCCTCGTGTTTCGTGCTGCTCTAACCGTTGCTCGACGATTTGGGCAATCTGTTCGAGTTCCTGCAACATCTGGCTGATATCGCTTAAGTCTTTTGCAAACGAGGTTTCTGCACCAATTGACTTACGAACTCGATTTGCTTCAACTAGGCGATCATCTTCTGCTCTGGCAATCTTGTAGTAATAATGACCTGCTTTACCAAAGTGGTGTGTTAGGTCAGTCAGCGATCGCTCCTTTAAGTCTGCGCCAGTGTGAATGCCGAGTGAATGCATTTTAGCTGCTGTAACTTCTCCAATGCCATGAAACTTTTCAATCGCTAGCTGTTCTACAAAAGCGATCGCATCCTCCGGCAAAATCACTGTCAGTCCGTTGGGTTTATTCTGCCCTGATGCCATTTTTGCCAGAAACTTGTTAATTGACACACCTGCGGTTGCCGTCAACTGAGTTTCCTGGAAAATTGCAGTTTTGATATGTCTTGCGATCGTAGAAGCGTAGGGGATACTTTGCTTATTCTCAGTAACATCAAGGTATGCCTCATCTAGTGCAACTCCTTCCACTAAATGAGTGTAGCGTTTGAATATGGCGTGGATTGAAGTGGAAATCTCTCGGTAAACGTCGAATCTCGGTCTGACAAAGATAAGCCCAGGACATTTGGCAATTGCTGTTACTGACGGCATCGCAGAGTAAATACCGAATTTTCTGGCTTCATAACTGGCTGCTGCAACTACGCCTCGTTGATTGGGACTGCCACCGACTACTAACGGTTTGCCTCGGTAGCTAGGGTTGTCCCTCTGTTCCACCGATGCGTAGAAGGCATCCATGTCTACGTGAACTATTTTTCTCACTTGGAAGCAGAGTGAAGCATTAGAAAATTAGGCTAACTGGTGCTTAGTAAAATACTATATTACCAGCTTTGTAGTACACTAGCACTACTTATTCCCAATATCATATCTGCATTACTTACCACCTGGCTATGTGACCAGTCGGTGCGGCATACCATCATCGCCCCTTCAACACATCACGTTGTTCACCCAAAGATTTTTTGAAGTTAGCGACGAGTATACGGCAGAAATTACATAAGCATGGCTATCAAGTTGTCGAAATGCCGATTAAGCAATTCCTGGGTGAAGACCATCACATGAACGGCGTGGAACTCGAAGATGGCACTGTCATCGAGCTAGAAGCTGGACTCATTTCAATGGGGTCGAAGTATGAGGCTGATTATCTGGATAAATTCAATCTAAAAAAGCAAGATGAAAACTCAGTCACTGATAAGATACAGCAGTTATCGATTTAACCCGGAACAGGTGAAAGCTGCCCAATAATAAGGGTGAGAGAAAGGTTTAGACTCTCCACAAAAAGATTCCAAATCTTTTTTTGCTTGATAAATTCGGTTGCCGATTTGGGCATATTTTTTATATTCTTCATGGCGTTGCTGATACATTTGAGAATCTTGTGGATGAATATCCCGTTCTTTTTTAGTTTTTTTAAGCAGCGTGTAGGTTTCCTTACCTTTCTGCGTCAAAAAAGAACTTAACTTAGATTTGTAAATGGTGGTAAGAGTTTCACCTGTAAGGGTACGCAGTTCAAATTGAGCTTGTCTAATTGATTGCAGTCGTTTGTTTCCCTGATGTCGGGATTGATAGTAAAATAGTGAAAATAGTGCTGTTGCCAAGTCATCTACTGCCCAGAGTGTACTGATAACACTTTTAGCGCCAGCACAAAGAAAACCTGTTGAAAGAGTGAGAATATCGTCGGTTATTTCAGCAACACCCAAGCCAGTTTCACAGCAAGAGAGAAATACATCTTCTAACTGAGGAGTGCGCCAACTTGGCATTAATAACTGACTTAATGTAATACAGCCATCTGCTAAAATTAATACTGATTCTAGAGGATTATCGAGCCGCGAACACGCATGATGACTAGAATGAATTACTTGAACTTTTTGTATCAGTTGACGATAGTTGCTGACACTAGCTTCTTGACTACCTTTTAAACGTTGATTATCAGGAATATCATACAAATTTGCTAGTTGTCCTCCTTCCCAACTAGCGTAGGGTAAATCTTCAGTAGCATCTTCAACAATACCGTAGTTCATAAGACTACTGACTGAGGGACGGTTGTGACAAAATTCTAAAATTTGGCAGCTAGGAACGTAACGAATTAAAAAATTATCTCCCAGATATTGACTTTCTGCTATTGGTAAAGCAGCAAAAGGAATTTGATGTAATGCTAGATGAGGAACAAGAATCAATTCATCAATATTTTTTAGATGTTGTGCAATTAAATCATTTAACTTTAAGACTTCAGCTAGTTCTGCTATTAAAAAACTAAATTGCTCTTTCCAAGTATCCTTGTTATTAATATATTGCTGTAACCAGGGAGTTAAAATCGATTTGTTTAAAGTTTTAAGTCCCAATCCAGTACAAGTGTGCAAATTAATTTGATTCTGCCGGATGATAAAGATATGGGTATCATTCGAGGTAGTATAAAAGCTCAGGATAGCTGTTGTAGGTAGTTTAATTAGCTGCTGTATGGATGACAAATTCATGGGACTTACTTGAATTTGACCAGCCAGAACAGGATCTAGACGGCGCATTTGTTCCCAAATTTGCTGTTTGTCAGCTTCCAAATCTGCAATAGTTTCGTTATAAGCTTCGATAGCAGCCCGATTCTGTGGGCTTTTACCGAGTTTATTACCATCCAAGTTACTGCTATTATAATGGTGTCTTAGTTCATTATCAATTTGCCGTTGTATAGCTTCAAAATCTTGTAAATACTGTTGAATTTCGGTAGAAATTTCAACATCTGAATAAAGATCATTGCTTGCCATTAAATCTACGAGTCGTTTTGCGCGAGAACGTTCGACATATTCAACAGCTTTATTCAGTTGTTTATTATTAATACAAGCTTGCACCATATTTTCATAAACATGGAGAGAATCAGCTAAGATTTCTTGACGACGTGATTCTGAACTTGCCCAAGTGCGACTGGTTTCTACAGCTTCAATTGCCACACTATAGCCCCTAATAGCTTCAGTCCAATCACCAATGTTAAAAGCAGTGTTTCCCAGCATTTGTCCTGCTTTTAGGCATTCGTCAGGAAAAGCGGTGGGAGTGAAGATTTTTAAAGCTGAACGATAAGAGGTAATTGCTGCTTCTATTTGCTGTTGTTGTAAGAAGACATTTCCTAGATTCAGATGAGTCATCGCCCACTGTCGAGGATATTCTTCTTTTGTTAAAACTTGTAAAGCTCCTTTATGAGCAGCGATCGCCTTTTCTAAATTTTCGCTCTTATCCCCATGAATGCGGTGAAGATAGGCATTAGCCAAATTTATATGTACTTCTGCCCAATTTGTGGGAAAGGCTGCTTTTGTGTAGACTTGTAAAGCAGATTGATTAGCAGCGATCGCTATTTCCACATTTTCTGCTGTATCACCTCTGAGTCTATGACGATAGGCAGATGCCAGATTCATTTGAGTTTGCGCCCAAAGTTCTGGGAAGTCTTCACGAGTACGAATGGAAAGAGCATTTTGATAACAAGCGATCGCTTTTTCTAAATTCTCAGCTTTGTCTCCTAAAATGCGTTGGCTTTGCCCGCCGCAGGCATCGCGGTAAACAATGCCTAGATTGTTTTGGATTTTTCCCCATCCTTCAGGAGATTGATCGCGAGTGAAAAGCTGCATCGCAGCTTCACCAGCCTTAATCGCTAGTTCTGCATTCTCTACTTGATCGCCACAAATCCTATAACCGTAAGCGATAACCAAATTACTTTGAATTTCTGCCCAAAGTTCGGGAAAGTGTTCACGGGTATGGACTTTCAAAGCATTGTGTAAGTAAGAAAGGGATTTTTCCAGGTTTTCTGCTTGCTCACCTTTTATTCGACGGTGGTAAACATTGCCCAAGTAGAATTGACACATCCCCCACGCCTCTTTTAAAGCTTCGCCAGTCAAAATTTTAGAAGCAATTTCATACCCTGTAATGGCAATCTCTAAATTATTAGCTTCTTTACCGTGTCGAAATTCTTTAATCAGAAGGCTTAAACCTATAAGGCTGGTAGCAATATCTTTTGCATACTCTGGTGCTACTTCAGATAGCATAGCTTCTGTCTTGAATCGCAATACAGTAGCAAAACGCTCATCGAGTTTGTGTTTGTTTGCTTCTAGTAAGGGGTATAATTCTTGAAAGTTTTCTTGTTTTTCTAATATTCCTTCAAATAGCTGAATATACAATAGTTCGCGGATCGCATCTTGAATGTTTTCCCATTGTTCATGGAAATCTTTTTTGGTATAAATAGTAGCGGCTACCTCATAACCTGTGGCAGCAATTCTTAAGTTAATTGCTTTATCGCCTTGTGGAAAACCCCGAATCAGATTACTAAAACTTAAAATAGTTGTAGCAATTTGAAGAGATTGCCATGATGGTATGTGTCCGAAAATATCCTCAAGCTTTTGTAAGTGTTGAACAAATTGTTCATCTAATTTATTCAGGTTATTTTCTAGTATTTGATATACAGCTTGCGATTCTCCATTGCTTTCAGCAGTTACTTGTAATACCTGTCCGAGGAATTGGGAATTTAAGTAAATTTGTTGAAATTCATCACTATCTAACAGATTTAAAATCTTTTGAGAACCAGAACGTTCTGCATATTCCCTGGCTTTATCCCGTTCTCCATTGGTGATGCAAAAGACCACCATATTTGTGTAGGCAAATATCTCTTCAGGAATTTCTTGTTTCTGAGAAATTCCAGCCCAATGACGGCTTTGTTCAACAGCTTCAATGGCAACAGCATAACCTTCAAAAGCTTCTGCTTTCATACCAGCAGCCAAGGCTGTTTTACCTAAAATCAATCCAGTTTCTATGCAATCTCTAGGAAAATCGGTGGGAGTGAAGACTTGCAAAGCAGCACGAAGACAGTCAAGTGCCTCAGTAATTTGACTAGCTTCATAATAGGCATTTCCCAGATTGCTTTTTGCTCTTGCCCATCGTTCAGGATAATCAGAAATGCTATAAACTTCTAAAGCGTTAATATATGCTGAAATCGCCTTTTCTAGATTCTTTTGTTTATTGCCTATAATCCTTTGAGTGTAGGCAGTACCAAGGGTAAATTGGCTACTAGCCCAATAATAGGGCGATGCCGAACGGGTACGTACTTGTAGCGCGACTTGATAACAAGCGATCGCCTTTTCTAAATTCTGTGCTTTATCACCTTGAATTCTAAAAAGGTATGCATTCCCCAGATTATTTTGAAGAGTACCCCAAAGTTCAGGAAGTTGAACGCGGTTAACAACTTTTAAAGCAGTTTCATAGCAAGAAATTGACTTTTCGATATTTTCAGCTTTGTGTCCTGTAATCCTGTCTGTATAAAGAAGTCCGAGATTATTTTGAATCGTCGCCCACTTTTCGGAAAAATCGTCGCGGGTGTAGATCAGTAGGGCATTATTACAAACAGCAATTGCCTTTTCTTGGTTATCGGCGCGATGTCCTCGAATTCGATGGCGGTAAGCCGGTGCTAAATTTAATTGGATATCAGCCCAAATTTCTGGGACAATCTCACGAGGAAAAATTTTAGTAGCAGCTTCTAAGCCTGTAATTACAATTTCTAGGTTAATTGCCCTGTTACCTAAAGGAAACTGCCCAAGCAAGGTGCAGAAATCAACAATACACAGTCCTACTAATATTACTTGTTCTGTTATTGAGTCGTTGTTGAGTAGGCTAAAGTTTATCCAGTAATTAAACTGTTCAAGAAAATCATCATTGAGTTTATCTAAGTTAGCTTTAAGTAGACGATCAAGGGCTTGTGGGTTATTTTTATGTTGAGCGATCGCCCACAATATTTCACCTAAAAAAGCCGGAGGTCTGATAGGATTATCTGTTGCTGAATGCTCATCTATGTATAATCCCAGTTCTTCAACCAACCAATCAGCTAAATTTCTTAAAAAGTAAGCAGAACGAATATCTCCTTGGTTTACCCGGATTTGAGCTACCATTTCCAAAGTTTCTACAAACCCAGCATCAACCAAGTGTGCGTGTTTCCTGAGAATCTTCATTTCCCTGCCACTAGGACAGTTGAGTAGCTGTTTAATCAGCTTGAAATAAGCTTTTTGGCGTTGAGTAAAATCTGGTGATTTTTGATAACCGAATCCTTTAGCCATAACAATTGGATGTTTTGGGTAGTTATATACATTATTCCCAACCGATCAAACTACGTAACATCTCCCCAAATTTCGGCTAACTTCTCCAATAGCATTTGGGCTAAATCTTGTAATTCGCTATCATCTTGCTGAATTGCTTCACGAGTAGCACCAACAGCGCGAGTATCGACCGCTAATATTTCCCCTCCGGCGTAGCGCCACTCAAATTCATCGACAGTTCGGTAAAGAAGCTCAAACTGTGCCACAATCTCTGATAAAGGTTTGTTGTCTAATACAGAGCGTACTTGTACTGCCACCGAGTCATCAGTTTGCAGAAATGCGATCGCAACTTCAAGACGAGTAATTTGCTCAAGGAGAGACTCAATCGGCTGGAGTTCTGACAGTGTTAGCTGTGCAGGCGGATTCACTTCATCAACGGCTGGTGCAAATCCTAATAGTTGGACTGAATCTAGGCTTTCCTGAAACTGTATAGCTACATAGCCAATCCTATTTTCTATAGTATCTGGTAATAAAATGACAGTTTCTTGGGGTAAAACTGGACTGCATTCTAATGTCCCCACATTTGGAATTACCAAATCAGATGCATTCGATAAAGCTGCTTTAACTGGATTCCAGCAATCTGATGAATTGAAATCTGTTGGTATTTGCAACCATTTTAAATAGCTATGAACTGCGTAAACTGCTAACGCATTCAAATAAACTCGTTTACCTTTTTCTACTGTGCTTTGTTGAGCGGCTAAATGTCTTGCTCTAGAATGAATTTCTAAATCTAGCGGAACCATTAACAAGGGGGAAGTTGTGCTGTTCATAACGATTGCTCCTGTTTATATCCCAAATCTTCGGCAATTTTTTGCAGTATTGGTTTGCATTTTCTCTTCCAATGCGAATTGACGGTTGTGTAAGGAATGCTTAACTCTCGCGCTATATCTGCAACTTTGTCAGGTGGTTCTATGAGTACTAATCGCTGGCTGAGGAATTGACAATTACACTGAACAGAAGAACCAGAATAACTATTTTTGAGTTTCCCTTCAGGATCTTGCTCAATGTAAAGCTCCAATTTTAGACCAATTCGTTGAGTAGTTTCCCGTTGAGAATTTTCAATTAGACCATCCAAACCACTCAAAGTAAAATTGGGTGACTTATCGAGCAGAGTTATTTCCCCAAAGTCGGAGGCTATGGGAGCATCTAAGCTGAGTGGAGCATTTTTATCAGGAGAATACAAATCTTTCATTCGCAAGCGAAGGTAGGCGTTGACCCATTTCACCAAACTTTTGGCAACCGAGTTAGAATAAGGCTGAAATTCAGAAATATTATTGCTAACCTTCTCTAAAGTACGGTTTAGGATTTCTGGGTATTTTTGATGACTAGATTTGGCTAATCCTGGGAGTTGCTCAATTTCTAGTAGTAGTCGGTGCATAGACAATCGCCATTTTATGCTGTTAGGTGCTTGTTGACGTACCTCTGTAATTAAAGTATTCAACAGTTGATCTAAATCATCCATGCCATTTTTTTCAAAGGTGTGGTTTTGATGATAGACATTATCTCATTTAGGCAGATGCTTACACCAACGATATCCATAATTTATCGGAAGCATCTTTTGACAAAATTCAACTAAATGCTATTCATAAGTTCTATTTGTAAGTTCAAAAGTCTTTCTAATTTGTGGAGGTAATAGACTGTTCCCACGGGAATTATTGCAAGTGAAACAAGCCAAACGCAAATTCGAGAGACTATTAGAGCCGCCCAGACTCTTGGGAACTAAGTGTTCAATGGTTCTTTCCGAATTGGTCATTTGCTTGCTACACCAGCAACAACCGTTTCCATACATTTGTAATAATTGGTGTCTCTTGCTACGCCTAGAGGCTGGAGACATATTAGCCATAATTTAACTGCCTGAGTATCAAGGTTTGAAGGTGTTCACTTGTTTAACAGGGCAGTATTAAAAAATGACGCAGAGTTTTTGATTGCGTGGCAAAAAGCAGAAACTATAGCAGTTCTCGTTTGGATGCAACACATCGTAAGGACACAGCAATACTCATTGGTATCAACTTAACCTTAAAAAGGCGGTTAGAAACCGCACGCCAGTCGCCTCTCCTATCGGAGACGCTGTTCGCGTTCAAGTCGAGCCAGCCCTTTGCGGGGTTCGCCCACGTCGCTGGCTGGCTCGTCAAACAAAAGCTATCGATCCTGGATTTCAGACAAGGGACTGGTATCGCAATGCGGAATTAAAAATTAAAAATGTATACAGAATAAGCGTTTCATTGATTTGAAATGGGTGATTTACTTTGTCTGGGTGAGTTCTTGTTGATATTCTCTATGTTTACGCAGCCACTATTTATCTACAGTTTGTTTGGCAGCCACAAACACAGGTGCGACCGTTTTGGTTTGCTGGTTATTTGTTGCATTGATGCATTATTTAATTGTTGTATTAACTTACTCAATCAGCCCCAAATGCCGATGAAATGCTTCAACAGCATTCGCCACACCATCTTCATCCCTAATCTTCTGGCCTAACTCTTGTGCTTTCTTCCGCATCACCTCATCGCCCAGTACGATTTCAATCGCTGCTGCTAAAGTTTTATCTGACACTTTCTTGTACGGTATCGGCGCAGGGCTGACTCCTAACCGAGTTAGCTTTTCTCCCCAAACTGGCTGATCTGCAAAAAAAGGTACAGTAATTGATGGTGTCCCTGCACGTAACACTGCCGCCGTTGTACTAGCTCCTCCGTGATGCACTACTGCTGGCACTTGGGGAAACAGCCAATCATGGGGAACTTCCTTGATCACAAACACTCGTAGCGAATCTTTTACATTCACCGTTCTTCCAACGTCGCCCCAGCCTGACAATATAATCCCGCCTTGATGTGTTTTCTTTAAGGCTTCCACGATGTAATGTGTGAGATATTCTGGATTGGGCATCGTCATGCTCCCAAATCCAAAACACAAAGGTAATTGCTTTCGCCCAAGAAAATCCTCTAGTTCCAGAGGTGGCTCGTATTCGGAGGCTTGGTCAATAAACCAGAACCCTGTCACATACGCCCATGCAGGCCAGTCACGGGGTCTTGGGATGACGTGCGAACTAAATCCATACAATACAGGGATTCGTGATACATTTGCCGGAGTCTTCTGTCTGAAGCGTCTGCCCAAATATGGTAAAGGCGGCAATTTTAACGTTTCTGTTCTGAAGTGATTGAGCAGTTTTCGATATCTTTGCCAGTGCAAGAACTCTACCAGCAAGTGGGTGGCATAGTTTATCGCTTTCTTTAGTGGGTTTTTAGCTATTTGAGCAAATCTCAAAAACCCAAACATCCCTGTAGGACTCAACGGCAGAACTGATGCAAAAAAACAAGGTACGCCTAATTTCTCTGCGATATGATATCCAAAGGTAGCTAACGGCGTGTAGATAATTACCTCACTTCCCTGACACGCACTCCAAGCTGATTCCAACTGTTGAAGTAAAAGCTTATCTCCTTCTTCTTTTTTCAACTTTTCTCCCGCAATCAATCGCTGCCCTTGTTTCGATTGCAGAAACTCTTCCATATTGCCAGCGATCGCCGCAAACTTTAAATCGAACTTCCTCACAAATGCTTCAAAGTTCTTATGCGTTGCAACCGTTACTTCATGCCCAGCACGTTTCAAGCCAATAGCTAAAGCACAGTATGGTTGCAAATCTCCTCTTGAACCTACTGTTAGGATCGTAATCTTCAGTTTCCGGCTTGGTGCTATAGGTAGACTTTGGCTCAAATGCTTTTTCCTGCTGAAAACTCCAGTATTCAAAAATTGTACTAATTTCCTGTGCCTATCTATCAAGACACTACAATTAAGACAAAGAACTTCATCAACCTCAAACAACTGACATTTGGCGGTTTCATGATTAATGCTCTAGTTGAGCAATTCGTTGAAAAAAGTAACCACTTCCTCTTACTGTGAGTATATATTCTGGATTTTCTGGGTCATCTTCTAACTTCAAGCGCAAACGTGAGATATGCACATCCACCACACGAGTATCTGCATGTTGTTCTGCACTATAACCCCACACTTGCTGCAATATTTCTCCACGGGTAAAAGATTTGCCCGGATAGCTCATCAATAACTCTAGTAAGCTGTACTCTACACCCGTTAATGGAATCCGCTCACCTGCTTTGTAGACTTGTCGCTTATTGGTATCAATTCTGAGATTGTCTACAACCATTACTCGCAAATTTGAAATAGCAGCAGTAGTTGTTCTATCGTTTCTTCGTCGCAGCAACGAGCGAATTCTTGACTCTAATTCCTTTGGAGAGAAAGGCTTCGCCATATAATCATCAGCCCCTAATTCCAGCCCAGTGATTCGGTCTGCTACATCTCCCAAGGCTGTAAGCATAATGATTGGCACATCTGATTGTTTCCGTAATTCTTGACAGACACCGTAGCCATCTAGCTTTGGCATCATTACATCCAGAACTATTAAATCAGGGATCAACAGGCGAAAAGCTGATAAAGCTTCTTCACCATCACTAGCTGTAACTACACTGTAGCCAATCATTTCTAACCGCGTCTGTAAAATCCGCCGGATGCTGGCTTCGTCATCTACTACTAAGATTGTGCCTTTATCAGCTGATAAGTTTCTCAACGCTGTTCCTAATGAGCGAGAACTCTTAACCATCCATTATCTGCTTATTAGGAGTCAAAACTGCAAAACAAATCTTCAGGTACAGTCATGAGGAAAGAAGCGATCGCTTAATACTTGCATCTATGCAACAGATTATGCTGGAACATCAACCCGAAAACAGATTTGTACACAATTAATAAATTCTTCTGCAAAGGACTCGTATTTTCCATAGTTTTGCAGTAGAATGTTTATTCTGTGCAATTATTAATACCTATCTTCTTGCAACTTTACTCAGACAAATTTTAAACCAATGTCTTCCAGGGAACAGCCAATGAAAACTTCTAATGATACAGAGAAGATCATCAAAAAATCCGACAAGCTTACCCTGAGACAGATGAAGCTAATCGAGGAGGCTGAAGACCAACTTCTTGAAGCTAATACTGTCAATTCTACTGCCCCTGTGGTTGAGGTTGAGGAGAAACCAGTAGCGATTTCAGAGCCTAGAGTTCCTGACTATATTCCATTGCTTGACAATCCTCCAGTACAGTCTGTGGGCAATTCCGGCTGGCAAGTTTCTGATGTCTGGCGGGATATCCGGGTGGATGATTTTTGTGGGTAAAAACCTAGTAAAGATAGCTGAAAAAAATACGTTGCTATTGTGTGTAAGCATTGTCACAAACAGAAGTTTTCTTTTGATAAAGA
Source organism: Nostoc sp. (assembly GCF_036917755.1). Taxonomy (GTDB): domain Bacteria; phylum Cyanobacteriota; class Cyanobacteriia; order Cyanobacteriales; family Nostocaceae; genus Nostoc. The sequence continues at coordinate 2,468 of NZ_JBALFC010000108.1, read as the reverse complement.
AGCCTAAAAGATAATTAACGATAGCACTAAAATTGAATGCATAGACGCTTAGGCGACTCATCGCAGACATCGCAATGGCATCAGGTAGTTGAATGGGTAAACGAAAGAGAAGACATCACAAGACATCCTTCCCTTGGATGCTAGAAGAAAAGAATCTGTTCATTACAAGGACTGGTAACGAAATAGTTACAGATGCAGGATGGGAGAAAATTTCATTTGAAGAAGCCAGAAAACTATTTAGTCCCGAAACTTTTCAAGAGTGGTACGAACTGTTCTTAGAAAATACAGATATCTTGGAAATACTTTCAGAATCTAACGTCGATATAGATTTAGATGATGAATCAGCAATAGATAACTTTTTACAAAGGAGCAACTGGACACCAAAACAAGTCAATTTAGTTGTAGCGAAGGCTATCTATAAAAATCATGCCTGGGTAAGAGGATTACTGATTTCTACACCTGATGTTGAAGAACCCTACTTTCACAATTATGAAATGGAGGCAATTCGTTTAGGAGTCCAATTGCGAAAATACATCAAAGAGGATATTCCAGTAATTAATGACTGCAAAAATGCTGTCAGATATTTACATGGGAGATACGCCCTCATTGGCTGGCAACCAAGAAATTGTGTGACAGCAGCTCACAACCTAAAAATATCTCAAGCTACTAAGGTTTACAGTCAACTTCTCTGGGATGAAGATTGGCTAGATGAAGAAGACGAAATTTATTAGTCAAGAACAAGAAACTCTACAACACTGGAAAATATGCTCCTCATTACTGATGACTGGATAATAATAGAGTTACCGGGAAATAAGACCAAAAATCTTTGAAGAGCTTAACAGCGATGGCGTAACCATCATGAGCCAGTGGCGAAGTGGCGATCGCTCTAATAATAACGTAGCGTGGGTGCGGCGTACAGGCTCTTTCAAACGATTTATGGACGGATACTTGGAGCAGGGTAAAGCACTTAACAGAAATTGTTGAACTTTTTTATTCCCATAGACTAAGGCAACCGCCTGAGCAACTTTTGTAAACTATCTTTGCACTCAGTCAAAGCTATAGTTGAATCGTGCTTATAATAAGTTACGGCTAATTATAACTAAAAGTTAGCACTTCACCTGTGTATTGCTTGACTTATGCATTATTTGCGATACCAGGGATAACCAAAATTCATCGGCAGCGCAATAGTTTATATTCCGTTGCCAACATGCACCCTCCGCGATCGCATGTTGGAAAAGTAGTGAGCAGAGGGGCAGAGGAGCAGAGGGGCAGAGGAGATGGAGAAAGAACCGATTAAAAGTCATAAAGACTTGAAAGTTTATCAAATGGCTTTTGATGCCGCCATGAAAATCTTTGAACTCTCCAAAAAGTTTCCTGTTGAAGAGCGTTATTCATTAACGGATCAGATTCGCCGCTCGTCCCGTTCTGTGTGTGCAAATATGGCAGAGGCTTGGCGAAAACGTCGTTATGAGGCAGCTTTTGTAGCGAAACTGAATGATTGCGAGTCCGAAGCTGCTGAAACTCAGACTTGGATTGAGTTCGCTGTTAAATGTAACTATCTCTCTGTCGAATCAGGTAGAGAACTATATGGAACTTACAACCAAATTTTAGGTGGTCTAGTAAATATGATTGCCAACCCAACACCTTGGTTAATGAAACGTTAGCATTCTTTCTCCTCTGCCCCTCTGCCCTGTGACTGTAACCATAAGTTTGCCATTTTTGAAACCGTAACCTTGCCGCGAAGCAAGCTCAAAAGCTTGATCTAGTGTTGAGCGATCGCATCCAAAACATTTGGTTTTGAAACCATAAAATTGCCGAAAGTCCAAAAATCAAGCATAAACGTGCCGAAAGTTAGGAGTTTATGTCCCCTCAAATACCTGAAATAACAAGATTGTTTCTTCAAAGCCCCAAAATTTATCAGATGTCGTAAGCTCATTTGAAACCATAAACGTGCCACTCCGGCAAACTTATGCTAACAGTCTGTCGGTTTGCAGACTAAGTGAAATTTTTTCAACGCAAGAATAAGGGTTTGAGCTACCTTTTTTGCAGACTAAATGAAATGTTTTTGCGGAGTAAGTGAAATTTTCCTCCTAAATTCGCAGACTAAATGAAATTTTCCCCCAAATAGGGATAAAACGTTCCAATTCATTACCACACAAGGCTTTGAGCAAAAACTCTCTCCAACAGCGATCGCCTGTAGCTACGAAAGAATCAGGGTTACACCAACAGATTTTCAATTAGTCTGCAATAGAATTTCACTTAGTCCGCACGAATTTCATTTAGTCTGCAAACCGACAAAATAGCTAGAACATAAGGTTATTTAAAATAAGTGATTTTTATCGTAGATTATATCGGATAAAAGATAAGGTATCTTTATTTTGTGTTGTAGTCTTGTATTACTATGTCACTTAAAGCATAATGTGAGCAAAGTTTAGATTTAAAGGATTTATGTGCTGGAGTCGATAGTC
>NZ_JBALFC010000107.1:0-95814 GCF_036917755.1 Nostoc sp. | reverse complement strand
AATGGCATTACACCTGGGGGTGTCAGTTCTGAGTCAGTAACATTTAATATTGATAGCAGCATTACTGCTGGTAATTATTATCTGCTTTCTCAAGCCGATGGTTATGGTTACGTAGCTGAAAGCAATGAAAGTAATAATATTTTTGCTAGTGCTATTACACTGCAAGGGACTAATAATGACTGGTATAGTCAAAATCTGAAAGACCCAGGATTGATTAATTTAACTCGCTCTCTGGCAGCAGACGGGAATTTAAGTAGAAATGATATGATTTCTCTGTTCCATAATGCTGAAGATAATAGCGTAATTAATGCGACTGAATTAGTTGATCTTCGCACCATTGTTAGTAATTCCAGCCGCTTTACGATGCTAGATAATGTTCGTGTTCTCTCAGACGATGTAGTGAATGGGAATACAGCGAACCAATGGTGGACGGGAGGTAGCACAAGTAAGACAACACTAGGAAACCTTTTTGCTGGTAGTAGTACTGCACAAATGGAAAAATTGATTGGCAAGTGGTTCTTAGGAAGCGATCGCCCCACAGCATCCAACAGTGCCACCTATCAAGCAATCAGTGGCTCTTTATTCCAAAATGGTATTAGTGCAGATGATATTAAGCAAGGTAATTTGGGAGATTGTTATTATCTGGCTACCCTATCTTCCATAGCTCAGGAAAAGCCTAACTACATTCAAAATATGTTTATTGACAATGGTGATAATACCTTCACTGCTCGTTTCTTTAATAATGGTGTAGCCAACTACGTTACAGTTGATCGATATTTACCCACTAATGCTAATGGACAGTTAATCTACGCTAGTCCAGGTAGTTCCTACAATAATTCTAGCAATGAATTGTGGGTAGGACTAGCAGAAAAAGCCTACACTCAATTGGGTGAGTTAGGTTGGAGTCGTCCTGATAATAGTACGAATGCTTACAGTTCTATTGAGGGTGGCTGGATGGATTATGTAACCCGTCAAGTAACTGGCTTGGATGCAACTATGAAACAAGTTACTAACATGACTAAAACTCAGCTAATTGATTTAGTCAATTCCAACAAAGTATTAACTGCTGGCTTTGTTAATGGTGCAAATTACGGCGTAGTTAATGAGCATGCCTATTCCGTTACTGCTTACAATGCAGCAAATGGAACATTTAGAGTCAGAAATCCTTGGGGATATAAAGATGCTGACTTAACATGGGATCAATTGCTCAATCTCAAGACATATTTTGCCTGGTCAAACACTTAACTCTGATTCCGGGATGATATTTCCTCTAATTTTCGGTGGGTAACTATGTTAAGAAATTTAAATTGTAGGGTGCGTTAGCTGCGAGAGTACGACACCATCCATAGTTCAAGGTGCTGTACTCTCGTCTAACACACCCGACATTAATTTATATTTGTTTACATACATACATTGAAATTTTCTTGCCGATTTACTTAATTACTGATTTGCCTTTATAAGCAGGACTTACGCAAACAATAGCCGAAACCCTGATTCTCAGGTAGGGGCAATTCATGAATTGCCCCTACAGCGCGTAGTTTTGCGTAAGTCCGAATCAGGTTAGTATACTCTTGCAAAGTTTTCTGATACTTTTCTTCAGCTACCTAGAATAAATCATTATGATTTGCCTTTTCAACCTACAAATAAAGTTTTAGGGATATTGCAGCATTGAACAACTTTTGTCCATGAGCAAAGGGAATGATATCATCTGCTTTTCCATGAATCACCAATTAGCAGTTTTATAAGTTGCTGTTTTTCCATTAGATTTTATTTTTACGATAAAGCTTAATTGCTTTCTCATTTCGGTATGTCGCGCACTTATTTCAGTAGATTCAGCAAGTAAAAAGGCATATTGCTTTCTTAAAATGCTTGATTGCTTTCTCATTTCGGTAGATTCAGCAAGCAAAAAACCATATTGTTTTCTCATTTCGGTAGATCGCGCATTCATAACAACGATCGCTATCAGGACTTACGCAAACAATAGCCGAAACCGTAATTTTCTGGTAGGGGCAATTCATGAATTGCCTCATCAAAAGTAATTATTTCTTCTGTCAGTGACTTCGATAAGCTGACATCACTGATTCTCAGATGTTATGAAGCAGAAGCAGCCAAGCACCAAGTATTCATACCAGATGTAATCAGAATGGAAAAATCAGCTTAACTCAAGGTATCTACTGCAAAACTACGCCTACCCAACTTTGACAAAAAAAGTGGCTCTGCAATCAGCAGAGCCACTAAAGCTTTTGCAAACTTGTTATAACTTAACGAACTGCCCCTTGAGCAGAAACAGTATCAATAGGTTTCATCAGGTACAGCCGCAATAACTGCCAGCCATTGGAGATGTAAAGCGGCAGTTTTTGGAAGAATTGCAGGAATTTGGGAGTATTCGAGTTAGCGATCGCACTCAGCTTCCCATTATTGCTTATACAAGTATCCAAACGCTGATAAAACTCTGGATTCTCCACATCCAACATCAGAGGGAACACCCTACCGGCGTTTTCGTTAGTCTTCTGAATAACATGGATGTCGTATTCTCGCGCATCCAGTCCAAGGGTGGCATAAAAATCCTTCCGTTGGATGTCATTAAGATACATTGTCGCAAACACAGATAATAGGAAGAATCGACTCCACAGCCGTGCTTTCCAATCATTCAATATTTGCGGCTGAGATTTCATGATCGCATCAAAGAAATCCCCGTGACGGTTTTCATCTTGACACCAGTTTTCAAAGAATCGGAAGATTGGATAAATCCGGTCTTCGGGATGTGCTTCTAAATGGCGATAAATAGTGATATAACGCCAATAACCAATTTTCTCTGAAAGATAGGTGGCGTAGAAGATGAATTTTGGCTTAAAGAAGGTATAATTGCGGCTCTTAGTCAAAAACCCTAAATCTAGGGACAGATTAAAGTCCGACATAGCTTTGTTTAAAAAGCCAGCGTGACGCGCTTCATCCCGTGACATCAGGTTAAAGCACTCTGCCAAGACGGGGCTTTTGCCTTTCAAGCGACGACCAAGTTCTTTATACAGCAAAAAGCCAGAAAACTCTGCCGTACACGAACGTTCTAGAAACTCAACGAACAACCGGCGAGTTTCCCCATCAATATGATCCCAGGATTGTTCAAACTCGGCATCCCGAACAAAGTGATGGCGGTTGTAGTCAGTGCGGAACTCTTCGAGAATGGCTTTTAACTCATCTTCGTTGACGGAGATATCCATCCGCGCCATTTCATCAAAATCGGTAGTATAAAACCGAGGTGTTAACAGGGTTTCTTTTGCCGGGACTTTAATCCCTGGCCGGATTTCTTCAAAGCCTGGTTTTTTAAGGGAATCTACCATGTCTTGATTGCTCTTTCGTCTTTATCTTGAGTACACCAAAAAGCCAAGGGAAATGCTCTGGCAAGGCGCAACAGCCGACAATATCCATTTGTATAAAGTTTAGTCTACCAAGGTCTGGGTTACAAACTAGTAAGCAAAACATTAAGAGTTGCAACAATGATTCAATGTTTGCGGAATCTAAAACCGGAGACAGCGCTTAGGTAACTGGCACAATGCGATCGCTTCGCTCGCCGCAGGCATCGCTATTTTATAGTACATAAGTATTTTTTAACCCACATTCCGAAAGCTTTGAGCTTTATATAGGACTCCGATTTGATTTCTGAAAACATACTGAGACTGAAAAGCCCGTTTTATCAGGGTTTTATCTGAAATCTTGTTCAAAAATCAGATATGAGTCCTATATACCTATCAAGGTTTCTTTAAGTTACACAGAGCTTCGTTGAGCCTCATGTATTATTTTAACTACTTATCACTTAAGTATTCTATGAAGATAATGTAAAGCAATATACAAGCTTTACAGCGTTTTCTCGATGCCTTGTGTAATCTATAGATATCAGTATTCATCGGCTTAATTTTTCCGAGTCACAAATATCGAGACTTAGACAAAAAACACCCAGAAAAAAGCCTAAAATCTATATACAGAGAGGCTTTGAAATCGTTTTGCTTGGTTTATTGATTGATATATCTGGGTTTGGGCTATCTTTGAGCCTTTGATGTATTTCCCTTGTCCTGCATGGGTTTGAGTCTTTTTTCTCCCTGAAAAATGTTTAAGTTCCAATATTTGATTTTCAACCTTTGAAATTGCAAAGGCTGTCGGATTCGTTTTGCCAAAATACCTAACTTTGAATGGAGTAATCTATGTTATCTAGCGAAAATAATCTCATCAATACAGATAGTCTTCTCGGAAAGAATCCAAATATCAATTCATCTAGCACCGAGAATAGCTATGGGTTGGATGTAAATCAGAATAGCTCTCATTATTCCGGTTTAGGAACTTCCTCAGTAAACCAAAATGACATCAATAGCATCCAAGATATTTACGGTACGAATATTGGTTCAGTTAGTACACTTTCTTCTGTTGGTGGTAAAACAGACTTAATATTTCCAAATCTCTCTGCACCAACTACCGCAACAGTTGGTAGCACCGTCGAACTTAACCATCAAGTCAAGAACCAAGATAATGCTAGTGCAGATTCTAGCCACAGCAAGTTCTATCTCTCCAAAGATGCCGCTCTCAGCAGTCATGATGTATTTTTGAACTCTAATTACGTTACCAACATTGATGCTGGTGGTGTTAATTCTAAATCAGTTGCAGTCACTATTGCTAATGGCGCTGCTACTGGTAATAAAAATCTGGTTTCTCAAGCCGATGGTTATGCTTACGTAGCTGCAAGCAATGAAATCAATAATGTTTTTGCTAAACCTATTACAGTACAAGGGACTAATAATGACTGGTATAGTCAAAATCTGAAAGACCCAGGATTGATTAATTTAACTCGCTCTCTGGCAGCAGACGGGAATTTAAGTAGAAATGATATGATTTCTCTGTTCCATAATGCTGAAGATAATAGCGTAATTAATGCGACTGAATTAGTTGATCTTCGCACCATTGTTAGTAATTCCAGCCGCTTTACGATGCTAGATAATGTTCGTGTTCTCTCAGACGATGTAGTGAATGGGAATACAGCGAACCAATGGTGGACGGGAGGTAGCACAAGTAAGACAACACTAGGAAACCTTTTTGCTGGTAGTAGTACTGCACAAATGGAAAAATTGATTGGCAAGTGGTTCTTAGGAAGCGATCGCCCCACAGCATTCGACAATACCCCATATCAAGCAATCAGTGGGTCTTTATTCCAAAATGGTATTAGTGCAAATGATATTAAGCAAGGTGCTTTGGGAGATTGTTATTATCTGGCTACCCTATCTTCCATAGCTCAGAAAAAGCCTAACGACATCAAAAATATGTTTATTGACAATGGTGATAATACTTTCACCGTTCGTTTCTTTAATAGTGGTGTAGCCAACTACGTCACAGTTGATCGATATTTACCCTCCTTCGCTGGACAGTTAGTCTACGCTAGCCCAGGTAGTTCCAACAATAATTCTAACAATGAATTATGGGTAGCCTTGGCAGAAAAAGCCTATGCTCAATTGGGTGAGTTAGGTTGGAGTCGTCCTGGTTCTACCACGAATGCTTACCCTTCTATTGAGGGTGGCTGGATGGATTATGTAACTCGTCAAGTAACTGGCTTGGATGCCACTAGCCAACAAGTTAATAACATGACTAAAACTCAGCTAATTGATTTAGTCAGTTCCAACAAAGTATTAACTGCTGCGTTTATTAATGGTGCAAATTACGGCGTAGTTAATGATCATTCCTATAGCGTTACTAGTTACAATGCAGCAAATGGAACATTTAAAATCAGAAATCCTTGGGGACATAACGACGCTGACTTAACATGGAATCAATTGCTCAATCTCAACACATATTTTGCCTGGTCAAACACTTAACTCTGATTCAGGGATGATATTTCCTCTAATTTTCGGTGGGGATGACTAGTAGCCTGTCAAGAAATAATTGACGAATAAATTTTATGTTGAGACGGCGATTTATCGCATCTCTCCAACCATCAAAATGGGTTTGACAGACCACTAGCTTCATCCTTACCGGATTTTCCTCAAGACCATTTTCTAGTAATTATGATGAAAATATATTTGACAACTTTTATTGCTTTACTGGTTATAGCAGGATCAACTAACGCTTGTACTATTCCTTCCACCCATGCTCAAAGTCAAACTCATTCTGCATCTAAACATAGAACAGCTATGACAAATAACAACAGTTTGATTAAAAAAGTAACCCTGGTTGCTAGACAAGAAAATTTACCGCCTTTGGGTATTCCTCATAATCCACAACGGAATATTGGTTTTGCTTCTGTCTTTATCCGCTTGGAAAATCCTCAAACTAACAGTGTCACTGTAAAAATTTCTCAAGTTGAAATCCGCAATCTTTTAGATGGCAAATTACAAAATTTTCAGTTTCAGTACAAAGAAATTGAGTTAAAACCTCTAGAAAATTCTGAGATTGTTGTGGAATTGACTAACAAAAGCGGCTATACAGGACATGATCGAGTCAAAGCAGTAGTTACCTATCATATAGAAAATCAAAGTAAGACTATAGAATCAGAAGCTGTTGCAGTTAATCTTTAAAATGATTGATTTGGCTAAAACCAGTCAAAATTTTCCTCCGCCTTCTGACAACGATTTGCATTCATAGCGATTCTCGCTTAAGTGAAATACAGAGGAAGTCTGCCTACTTTTAATAAGCAGCTTAGAGGATGTTTGAAAAGTTTTGGGCGATTGGAAATCGCGGCTACACAAGCAAAGTCCGCCTGCGCGGACTAACACAAAATCAAGCTTCTTAACCCACGTAGGTGGGTTTCGTCTGTGTAGCCGCGACTTCTAGTCGCCAGGGCAAGTAATAATTTAGACTTTTCAAACAACCTCTTAGAGCAACTTGTCTGGTTAATTGAGATGGTAGCTGGATTTATGTCATCCTGTACTAGTATGTCAGTGATTTGCTGTAGTTGTTGCTACAATATATCAAGCGGTCTGATCATCAGTTGATCATCTTGAAATTAACAATCCATGACTGGCACGATTACTTAAAACTTCTAATTACTCTCGCTATCCATGCTGATATCAAACAAAACAGTATGGAAAAAATATCTTAGACAACAAGAGTAAATCCAAAGAGTTGAAAATAAGATGAATCTTGAAAACAATCAGCAGCAGAAAGACCGACTTCTTATCTCTTACATCTTGTGTGCAGTCGGATTTTTTGGGGTAGGAGGGTTGCACCGTTTCTATAATGGCAAGATCGGGACTGGTTTGTTGTGGCTGTTGACCGGTGGTGTGTTTGGTATAGGGCAGATCGTGGATTTGTTCTTCATCCCCAATATGGTTGACGAATACGAACACAAGCTGAGATTAAAAGCGGGCGTATCTCCCTTTGGTGTGCCGTTGAATCAAGCAGTGGTTGCTTCTCAACTCCACCAACCAACAGGTAATGAACTCATGATTAAACTGATCGAAGCGGCGGAAAGCAAGGGTGGTGTTTTAACTGTCACTCAAGGGGTAAAGTTCACGGGAGCCAGCTTTACTGAAGTAGAAGCTACTCTCAAGGATATGTACAAATCAGGTTATGTGAAAATAGATAACGACCCCAATACTGGAGCCGTTACCTACTATTTCCACGAACTTTAAGGGGAGTGGGGGAGTGGGGGAGTGGGGGAGTGGGGGAGATGAGGGAGATGAGGGAGATGAGGAAGATGAGGAAGACAAGGAGAATAACCAATGCCCCATGCCCCATGCCCCATGCCCCATGCCCAATAACTAATTTCTACCTAACCACTTTTGACCGTCTAAGCGCTGAACTAAGCCAAATACTAATAAATCGAGGGTAATTCTGCGCTCATCAATTAAGAATGACTCAAGAGTGCTGGGTTTTTTGCCTTCATTACAGGAAAATCCCTTTTTCCCTTGAATATCTTCTTCGGGGAAATACAGGTTAAACTGACGCAGACCGATTTCTGACCAACTGCCGATAATTTGCCAGCATTCTTCGGCGGATTCAAAGCCAGTAATTGGCACTTTCTGCTTGGCAAAAGCCACCTGTAAATCTTGCACACCTTTTTGAGCGATCGCTTTTTGTAAAGCTGGTAAGTAATCTTGCTCGATGAACTCTACAAATGGCTTATCTTCAACAGCTGGGGCTTTTTCCTTTTTGGCGGCTTTAGCTGCGGCGGCGGGTTTTTCTTCTGTCGCGGCGGCTGGTTTTTCTCCTATTGCGGCTTTAGCTGCGGCTGCTGCGGGTTTTTCTCGCTTGGGTGGTGCAGCAGCTGGTTTAGCAGGATTGGGATTATCTTCGGGGTTTGCGGCTTTCGGCTCTGGCGCGTTGGCAGTAGGAAGGTCTGTAGCTTCGGGTGAGTCTGTACTAGGAGCGTGTTCTTCGGCGACACTGGGAGCTTGCTTGTCAACAGTGCTGGGAGCTACTTCTCCCGCTTGATTGTGATTGGTTTGGTCTGCCATTGCTCAGGTCAATCCTTTAATCTAGCTTTGGGAGCGATCGCTCACCTTGAGGTATCGGGTATTTTTATTTTGACATAATACTACCTCTGCGTGAAATTCGTAATTTGTAATCACGCTCCGGCATCGCTAACGTTGGCGCAATCACAATCCATATTTACACCCATCAAGTTACGCTTTGAGTCTGCACACCATCACCAGCCATAAAGCTTCTTAATTTTAAATTTTGAATTTTGAATTGCTTACTATGATTTACCTTTGGGAATTGACCCTTCAATTCCCTCAACATACCAATCCATCGCCAGTTGTCCCCGATCATCCAACACCTTACCCGTTGGTACTCGCACCGCTCCTTTTTGGTCTTTCACCGGGCCATCAAAAGGATGTGCAGTACCCTGAATAAACTCATCACGCTTCGCATTCACCAGTTCTTGCACATCAGCCGGAATCGCCTGATTCATCGGGGAAATATCCACCATTCCTTGACCAATGCCATCCCAAACCTCTTGAGACTTCCAAGTATTACTCATTACAGCCAAGGCTGTATCTGTATAGAATTTGCCCCATTTGTTAATAGCTGATGTTAGGTGGGCTTTTTGACCAAACTTACTCATATCACTGTTGTAGCCAAAAGCATAAATACCTTTTTCCTCAGCCAATTGAACTACAGCACCAGAGTCGGTATGCTGCGTTAGTATATCTGCACCTAAATTGACCAAAGTTTGAGCCACTTCTCTTTCTTTAACAGGATCGTACCAACTTTGTACCCAAAGTACCTTAACTTTTGCTTGGGGATTTGTTACCCGCAGTCCTTGGGTGAATGCACTGATTCCGCGAATTACTTCTGGAATTGGGTATGCGCCAATAAAACCAACTACATTTGATTTTGTCATCTTGCCAGCAATCATGCCGGTTAAGTAACGCGGTTCTTCAAAACGTCCCAAATAAGTGCCAACATTGGCAGCACGTTTGTATCCTGCACAGTGTTCAAAGACAATATCGCCAAAGTCCTTGGCAACCTTACTTGTTGGGTTCATGTACCCGAAAGAAGTTGTAAAAATCAACTTATTACCATCTAATGCGAGTTGGCGAATCACCCTTTGGGCGTCAGCACCTTCGTTGACATTTTCGACAAAGGTAGTTTTTACCTTATCTTGAAGATTGGCTTCCATGTCTCTGCGGCCTAAATCATGGGCATAAGTCCAGCCAAAATCACCCACAGACCCGACATAAACAAATCCCACCTTCAGAGGTTCATTAACCGCCACAGGTGACGCTGAGGGAGACACCTCACCCTGCGATTTGGAATTTTTGCCTTGAAGACAACTAGTTAAAGTAAAACTAGATCCTGCTAAAGTGACATACTTTAGAAAATTCCGACGATCCATATTTTATCGATGGGGTTTAGTTGCTGAAAAAGATTTTTCTGATTTCCAGTAGCGATAAATACACTATTGACTTAATTTTAGCTTTAGTTTTTTGCCGTCAACTTACTTACGAAAGGAAGCAAATAATGGGGAATGAGAGAGTGGGGAGTGGGGAATAGGGGATGGGGGGGAAGAATTAATAATCAATACCCAATCTTACTAATCTGGAGGTTTTTAATGAACTTATTTGAGCTTTTAGCAGGGGAAGACAATCATCTAGCCCTAGTTACACCTGGGGGGCGATCGCTAACTTATAAGCAATTGCGCGAGAATGTTGTTGGACTAGTATCTCAACTCAACAGCTTTGGATTGAAACCGGGAAAACGCATTGCCATTGCCATGACTAACGGTTCACCAATGGCTATTACCTTTTTGGCTGCTACCCTGTGTGGCACTGCTGCACCCTTAAATCCCAAATACAAGCAAGAAGAATTTGCCTTCTACTACGAAGATACCCAAGCAAAAGCACTGATTACGTTGTCTGAGAAACCAGAAGCAGCCATTGCCGCCGTCACACCCGACATGATCCTGATTAATGCCAAACTAAACACTGACGGCACATTAAGCTTTGAATTAGTCAAAACAGGCTCAGAACCAGCAGAATCCTCGAATCCCGCAGCCCCCAACGCCGATGATTTGGCGATGATTCTCCACACTAGCGGCACCACCAGTCGTCCCAAGCGTGTGCCGATTCGTCATCGCAACTTAATCGCCTCAGCCGGCAACATCATTGGCGCTTACTCACTTACAGCAGATGATACTACACTTTGCTTAATGCCCCTGTTCCACATTCACGGATTGGTGGGCTGTTTGCTGGCGACTTTGGCATCGGGCGGCACACTAGTTTGTCCCAATGGTTTTAATGCCCTGGAGTTTTGGAAACTGGTAGATACCTACAAACCCACCTGGTATTCCGCAGCGCCAACCATGCACCAGACAATTTTGGCACGCGCTAGCCGCAACACAGAAATTGTCAAAGCTAACCGCTTTCGTTTCATTCGCTCTAGTAGCGCTTCCTTGCCCCCGATTATCATTGAACAGCTAGAGGCAACTCTTAATGCTCCCGTGGTGGAATCTTACAGCATGACTGAAGCATCTCACTTAATGACCACTAACCCCCTACCGCCAAAAGTTCGGAAACCAGGAACTGTAGGTTATGGCTTCGGTGTGGAAGTTGGGATTATGGACTCCGAAGGCAACCTATTACCTCTCTTAAGCTTGGGGGAGGTGGTGGTAAAAGCACCTAATGTCATAGATGGCTACGAAAACAACCCCCAAGCCAACGCCACAGCTTTTGTGAACGGTTGGTTCCGTACAGGGGATCAAGGTACACTGGATGCAGACGGCTACCTCCGCTTGACTGGACGCATTAAAGAATTGATTAACCGGGGTGGGGAAAAAATTTCTCCCTTAGAAGTGGATGATGTCTTGCTGCGCCATCCCGCCGTCGCCGAAGCTTTGGCCTTTGCCGTCCCCCATAAATCTTTAGGAGAAGATATCCACGCTGCTGTTGTCCTCAAAGCAGAAGTTGGCGAAAAAGAACTTTTAGCTTACTGTTCAACCATGCTGGCAGACTTCAAAGTTCCTAAGCAAGTTCACATTTTAGATCAACTACCTCGTGGTGCTACCGGAAAACTCCAACGGTTGGCTATGGCGAAATTGCTGAACATCGGGTAGTACGGTTCAGTTAAGGCTAAAACTCTTTATCAAAGTCAATTTTTTTAACGAACCGCAGAGGCGCAGAGGAAACAGAGAGAAGAAAAAAATGCTTAACCCAAGCGTATTGATCTTTAGTCATGTGAACTTTGAAGGGTGAGAATAGATAAACAAAAATTCCTGTAGGTTAAGTCATTATTATGGCAGATAAATATAAGCGTACACCGCAGGGATTGCCGCAGGCGATCGCTCTCAACCTGATGAGAGAACTTTTTTCATACTAACCAAAGATGAATGAGATGCGTAGGCTAGCAAGAACCGCAGGCATCGCTTTGATGCCGATTTTATCCAGCTTATCAGTAAATAAAGCTAAGATATCAGATAAATATGTCACTTTTAGAGACGATGAGCCTGTGCATCAATCCTAACTGCCAAAATACTGACAACCCTGATAATCTACTGCGCTGTCAAAGCTGTGACTCTGAATTGCTACTAGAAGGGTGTTATCGAGTAACACGACCTATAGGCAAAGGTGGCTTTGCTAAAACATTTGAGGTAAGTGACAGTGGCAAGCTAAAAATTTTGAAGGTTCTTACACTCAATCAACCTAAAGTAGTATCACTTTTTCAGCAAGAAGCTGAAGTTTTAAAGCGACTAAATCATCCAGGAATTCCTAATGCTGAGGAATATTTTCAGTTTTTTCCTCAAAATAGCCAAGAGCCAGTTCACTGTTTGGTAATGGATAAAATTGATGGAGAAAATTTACATGAATGGTTAGAAAAACGTGGTAATCGTCCCATCAGTGAAAAGCAAGCAGTCCTTTGGTTAACACTGTTGGCAAATATTTTGCACGAAGTACATCAGCAGCAGTTTTTCCATCGGGATATAAAGCCTTCAAACATTATGCTAACTGCCGATGGACAATTGGTATTAATCGACTTTGGTATCGCGCGGGAAATTACCGGAACCTATGAGAAAAAACAAGCAGCAGGTCAAATCACAAAATTTGTTTCTGATGGCTATGCTCCGTTAGAGCAAATCACTGGTCATGCTGTTCCACAATCGGATTTCTTTGCCTTGGGTCGTACTTTTGTCCATTTGGTTACAGGAAAGTATCCTCCTGATCTGATGGATGACCCCTATGGCGATCTATATACTGCTAGTATAAACTGGCGTGTTGAGGCTAATCATATCTCTCCTTTGTTAGCAGATTTTATTGATCATCTGATTATGCGATCAGTAAAGGATCGACCAGTCAACACCCAAGCAATTTTGGAAAGCTTGGCAGAGATTCACGAGACTTTATATCCGCCTAAACAAGCCAAACCTAAGCTGAGTAATCTACAAACAGCACTTAAGTCTCAAAAACTTATACCAGAAAGCACTCTTGGAGACTTATCATCTTGGCATTCAAGCCCAATTAACTCTGTAGCTATTAGCCCCGACGGAGAAATATTAGCTAGTGGTAGTACAGATGGAAAACTCAAAGTGTGGAACTTGCAAACAAAAGAAGAAATTTACACCCTTACTGAACACTCTGCCTCTGTTAACTGCGTTGGAATCAGCCCAGATGGCAAAACTTTAGTTAGTGGTAGTGAGGATATGACAACCAATATATGGAATCTTCAAACTGGGGAATTTATTCAAAGGTTTGGTGGGCACTCAAAGGGTGTTACGTCTGTTGCATTTCATCCAACTAAGCAGATTTTTTTTACTGCTAGCTTGGACAACATTATTAAGCAATGGGACTTAAAAACAGAAAAAAGAACTCATACTCATGCTAGGCATTCAAAGGGTGTTACCTCTTTAGCAGTTAGCCCCAATGGGCAAAGCATAGCCAGTGGTAGTTATGATCACACAATAATTGTGTGGACAAATCATACCCTCACTGGGCATAAAGGAGTTGTTCGGTCTGTGGCAATTAGCCCAGATGGGCATACTTTAGTTAGCGGCAGTGATGACAGAGAAATCAAGGTATGGAACTTAATTAGTGGAGAACTTATAAGCACTCTGACTGGTCATTTAGGTTCTGTATTATCTGTGGCAATTAGCCCAGATGGACAGACTTTAGTTAGTGGTAGTCAAGATAAGACTATCAAATTGTGGAACTTAAGCACGGGGGAAGAAATTAACTCTGTAATCAGACATTTAGATGCTGTTAATTCTTTAGTATTTAGTCCAGACGGACAAACCATTTTCAGTGGTAGTCAGGATTCAACAATTAAAATGTGGAGAATCAATTAACTCGAAACTAAGAAAACAGACCCATTTTATGTAAATCGCCTTTTTGCTGATGAATTGGTGATGCTGGTAAATATGCAATATCGCTCAATATATGTACAATTCTAAAGCGATCGCAATCTCTCACACCCCCATCATGAGCAACATTCCCCAAGTCGGACAACCAGCGCCAGATTTCTCCACTTCTGACCAAAATGGCAATTCAGTCACTCTCGACGACCTCAGCAGTCAGTGGATTGTCCTCTACTTCTACCCCAAAGATGACACCCCTGGTTGTACCACAGAAGCGAAAGATTTCACCGAGTTGTATCAAGACTTCAGCGCACTGGGAGCGAAAATCTTAGGCGTAAGTCCAGATTTGGGTAAGTCCCATTGTAAATTTATCAGCAAACATAACTTGTCAATCACGCTTTTGAGTGACCCAGAACATATTTTGACAGAAGCCTACGGCGCTTGGCGATTGAAAAAGTTTATGGGCAAAGAATATATGGGCGTTGCTCGGTCAACCTTTCTAATTTCACCTGATAAAATTATTTCCTATGTTTGGCCTAATGTGAAAGCTAAAGGTCATGCCCAGGCAGTTTTAACCAAATTACAGGAATTAGCAGCCACGTAACGCGACTGGATGCTAGAAACTGCGTAGTTTACCGCCGTAGGCATCGCGATGATTGAAGTAAGGAATTAAACTTCTCGCAATTTGAAATAAACATGATTCAAGTTATCCAAGCCCAAAATGTCACTCTCGCCTACTTAAAGCAAAAATTTGCTCTACACAAGTCTGAAGATGAGCAATTTTTTACAGAGTGGTTTGACTACATCCCGGAAATTTCTGAATTAGAAAAACAATACTTAGACAGAGTTAAAAATAACTATCTCAACGTCCTTGAAAATGCTCCTCTTTTAGAAGAGGCAGTAAAAATGGTGGTATTATCTCCCCTGCTAGATTTAGCTGGTTTTTATCGTCATCCTTTTTACATCGCTACAGAAGAAAGTGTAGAAATTAGTGAAGAAATTATCATTGATGATGAAAAAACCTCTGAAGAAACTCAAGAAATTATCAAAGGTAAAATTGATGTCTTGGTTCTCCAAGATAAGTTATGGTTACTGATAATTGAATCTAAGAGGTCTAGTTTTTCTTTGGCAAAGGCGATTCCCCAAGCACTGACTTATATGCTAGCAAATCCTCAGCCTGAGCATTCTGTATATTCCTTGGTAATGAATGGCGAAGATTTCCAATTTATAAAACTGCTCAAACAAGATAAACCCGTATATGCTTTATCTGATAGATTCACTTTATATAGAGGCGAAAATGAATTATATAAAGTTTTGAATATCTTAAAAACTTTAGGTCAAGTTTTAAATTAATTATCTTTGATCTTCCTATCTAGGTTAATCCTGGAACAGTGTCATAATAGTTATATTGCATCTTTTAAATGAATTATGGTTCAATTTATCCAAGCACAAAATGTCGGGCTTGCCTATTTGGAGGAAAGATTTAGTCTACAGTTAGCTGAAGATGAGACATTCTTTACAGAATGGTTTGAGAATTTACCGGAAATTACAGATTTAGAAAAGCCAGATTTAGACAAAATAAAACTTCATTTTCTCCGTTTAGTTAAATATCCTCCTTTGTCCGAAGAAACGGTGAAATTAGTAGTTTTATCTCCTTTACTCAACTTAGCTGGATTTTATGATGAGCCTTTTTATATGAGAGGCGAACAATCAATACAAATTTCTGCGGAAGATGAAGGAGAAATTATTAGAGGTAGAATTGATATTTTAGTTATTCAAGAACAATTCTGGTTGTTAGTAATTGAATCTAAAAGGTCTAGCTTTTCTCTTTTAGAAGCCATACCTCAAGCACTTGTTTATATGTTGGCTAATCCTAGTCAAGACAAACCTACTTTTGGATTAGTAACAAATGGGAGTGATTTTATTTTCCTGAAACTTACTAAAGAAAATCAGCCAAAGTATGCTATGTCTGACCAATTTACACTTTTTAAACGAGAAAGTGAACTGTATCAGGTTCTAAGTGTATTAAAAAATTTGAGTCAAAGTTTGAGTTAATAATTATGTTTATTCGTCCTATATACCTTGATTGTCACGCTACTACAGCCGTAGATGAACGGGTATTAGCAGCAATGCTCCCTTACTTCACAGAACACTTTGGCAACCCATCTAGTATTAGTCATGTTTACGGTTGGGAAGCAGAAGCTGCTGTCAAACAAACGCGAGAGATTTTAGCAGCAGCAATCAACGCCACACCAGAAGAAATTGTTTTTACGAGTGGTGCAACAGAAGCGAATAATTTAGCTATTAAAGGTGTTGCCGAAGCTTATTTTAAAAAAGGTCAGCATATTATTACTGTTGCCACTGAACATAGTGCAGTTATTGATCCTTGTAATTATTTAAAAAGTCTCGGTTTTGAAATTACTATTCTCCCTGTGCAAAAAGATGGATTGATTGATTTAACTGAGTTTAAAAAAGCTTTACGTCCTGAGACGATTTTGGTATCGGTGATGGCTGCAAATAACGAAATTGGTGTGTTGCAGCCTTTGGCAGAAATTGGGGAAATGTGCCGCGATGAGCTAGGCGATCGCAATATCATTTTCCACACCGATGCCGCCCAAGCTATTGGTAAAATTCCCTTGGATGTGCAAGCGATGAAAATAGATTTGATGTCGCTGACTGCACACAAAGTATATGGCCCCAAAGGCATTGGGGCGCTGTACGTCCGCAGGCGCAACCCCAGAGTGCAACTGGCTCCTCAGCAGCACGGCGGCGGACATGAACGGGGGATGCGTTCTGGTACATTATATACACCGCAAATTGTCGGCTTGGGGAAAGCTGTAGAAATCGCTTTGGCAGAACAAGCAACAGAAATCCAACGCCTCACCCAGTTAAGGCAAAGCTTGTGGGAACAGATAAAGCAAATTGAAGGAATTCATCTCAACGGACATCCTCAAGAGCGATTAGCGGGAAACTTGAATATCAGTGTTGAGGGGGTGGATGGAGCCGCACTTTTGCTAGGATTGCAGCCAGTAATGGCGGTTTCTTCTGGTTCTGCTTGCTCGTCGGCTACCACTGCACCCTCCCATGTTCTCACAGCATTGGGACATTCAGAACAGCTAGCTTATGCCTCAGTGCGGTTTGGTATTGGACGGTTTAATACGCAAGAGGAAATTGATATTGTGGCCAAACATGCGATCGCTACCATTGAAAGTTTACGTAAGCCCTCTTTTATGGATTCTCGCGCCGGAAAGCACCAATCTGATCTAGCTCCTGCTGAGTGAGGCGAAATTCCCCAGCACCGATGATTCCTTCCACCTGCTTGGGATTGCGTCCGCCAACGATCGCCGCCGTCACCGCCGGATTGTTTAAAGTCCAAGCGATCGCCACCTCACCCGGCGAGCGATCGTGTTGTTTACCAATGTGTTGCAACACCTCGACCAATTTCAGGTTACGAGATAGACGTGGCTCCTGAAATTCACTATTGTTTTTGCGCCAATCATCATCTGGGAAATTAGCAACCCGCTCAGGTGTAATCGCTCCTGTGAGCAAGCCAGATTGCATCGGTGAATAAACAATCACACCGATGTTGTTTTCCTGACAAAAAGGTAGAATCTCCTTTTCGACATCGGGCTTAACCAGTGAATAAGGCGGTTGCAATGAGGTAACTGGTGCAATCTTCTGAACACGTTTCAACTGTTCTACATTGAAGTTTGAAACCCCAATATAGCGAACCTTGCCCTCATCCTTTAACTTGCTAAGAGTCGTCCAGCCTTCTTCAATTTCTGAGTCAGGGTTGGGCCAGTGAATTTGGTAGAGATCGATGGTTTCAATATCGAGTCGGCGCAGACTGGCTTCAACTTCCCCGCGCACAGAATCCGCCTTGATGCTGTTACCAATTTTGCGCTTTTCATCCCAGATCAGCGAGCATTTAGTGAAAATGTAGGGGCGATTAGATCGACCTTTGAGCGCCTTAGCAACCACCTCCTCAGAACGCCCCAGACCATAAACAGCTGCGGTGTCAATCCAATTAACGCCGAGGTCGAGAGCGCGATTAATCGCTGCGATCGATTCCTGGTCATCCTGCTCTCCCCAACCAAAAGCCCACTCACCTCCACCGATCGCCCAGGCTCCAAAGCCGATTGGGGTAATGTGAAGCTCCGAATTGCCAAGCTGTTTGGTTTGCATATCTACTTTGTCCAAGAATTTTTGAGTCAATTGTTAGTGTACGCTGCAAACATTTTCTCAACCGCTATCTCAGGTGTGAATGACTACTGCTAAATTTTGAATGTTGTGTTTATATACACTATTACACTATGGTGTGGCGCAAAATAAGGGACTTAGAGCAACTTGTCTGGTTAAATTGATCTGATATAGCAGTCTGCTTTGATTTGTGTTCGCGCAGCTTGGCGTAGCCATAATTATTTGCGTAGACAGGGAGTAGGGAGTGGGGAGTGGGGAAGAAGCCTTTTCGGGGTGTACTGATTTTTTTCATAAATCAAATACGAGTCCTATAGCTGGATTTACGCCGTCCTGTACTAGACTTACTTGCTTGAAGATGGTAACAGTTGTCAATCTTTATCAAAATAGAGAAGTAATATGTCAGAAGATTTAAAAGGCAAAGTTGCGCTGATCACAGGTGCAAACAAAGGTATCGGGTATGAGATTGCACGCCAATTAGGTTCTAGAGGTGCTACTGTTCTTGTGGGTGCAAGAGATATAGGACGTGGTGAAGAAGCTGCGAATAAACTTCGTTCAAATCAGATCGATGCCCGAACAATTCAACTTGATGTCATTGACCAAAAAACAATCGACTCTGCGAGTAAACAAATCGAGAGCGAATTCGGAAAACTTGACATCCTTGTGAACAATGCTGGGATAGCAAGTGATGGCGATCGCCTTCCACCCAGTCAAGTTGATATTGAAACACTGCGACACACTTATGAAACAAATGTATTTGGAGTGTTTGCAGTTATAAAAACGCTGTTGCCACTCTTAAAGAAGTCAAAAGCAGGGCGAATAGTAAATTTATCAAGTGGTTTAGGTTCTCTGACTCAAAACTCTGACCCAAATTATGAGTTCGCTAATGCTAAGTCTCTTGCTTATAACTCATCAAAGACAGCAGTGAATGCGATCACAGTTCTGTTGGCCGCTGAACTTAAAGATACCTCGATTAAAGTCAATGCTGCTGATCCTGGTTTCACAGCAACTGACCTTAATCAACACCGAGGATACCGCACTGTTGAGCAGGGAGCGATCGCAGCAGTGAGACTTGCCACTCTACCTGATGATGGTTCTAGCGGAGGGTATTTTGATGAAAATGGCGTGGTTCCCTGGTAGAAAGTAAGGGAGTATGGGGCATTGAGCAGGAATTAGATAACTCGGTTCATCCACCTTTTATACTCATTAACGAGTCTTTGAACTGGATGCATCCACCTTATAACTCCGTTCATCCAGCTTGTCAGCTTGTCCTCTTTTCCCCACTCCCCACTCCCCATTTAATATGGATTTGAATCAATCCGTCCCCTTTTGACACTCCTGAGATAGTACCCAGAAGTTGGTCTGTTTCTCAAGTTGAAGGTGTCACCACTGCGAACTTTCCAAATTTTGTAATTAGAAAAAGTCAAAGGCGATCGCGGTTCGCATACTTCCGGTATATGATTGCCAAGTACAAAGTACGCCGCACCCCTACCCATAACTTTTACCAAACCGTTTTTATCTACAAGAACCGATGTACTTTCACTAACTGCTATGCCTAAAACACTGTTAGATACACCGTCCTTAATTTGACGGGCAATGAAAGTCATAATTCGACCCATTCTTTGGCGCCTATCGAAGTGTGTATCTACGATAGTTCCCTTCAAATTACTCCAGTTAAAAAAGTTGTAAGTAAAAGTAATGTCTCGGTAGGGATCTTCGAGTGCGTCTCTAGTTTCAATGCCTTTTTCGGAAGAAGCGCAAGCATCGTAAACATACTCACTTTGGATCATCGCACCCGCACTAGTGCCACCAACACCACCTCCTTTAAGGTAAACTGACTTAACAGCAGTTTCAAGTTTGGTATCTTTCCAGTTGCGGATGTATTGACATTGGTCGCCGCCTGCAAAGAAAATCACATCAGCATTTTTGACTTTTTCAAAAATCTCGGCTTTGTTTGCTTCTTGCCTATTGCTAATCACAAGAGTTTCCACAAAGTTTACGCCCTTCATGGCATAAATTAGCCGATTGTAATCGTGATTACCATTAGTGCGGATAACTACAACATTAACCTTAGTGGCGGAGTTAGTACCTCCTCTAACTTGGTTAATCATCCACTGGATAGCATCATCGACATCGGGGCCACCCCCACCTAAGCTAAGGACTGGGCCCGCTAAGGAAGGACGGACATCATAGGAGGGGGAGGGGCGGACATCAACAGTCTTACCCAGGAAGTAGCGTTTCCAGTTTGCGATAAAACGGGTTATTAGGAAGGTTCCCATGTTCAACAACTTGATTCCTGTACTTTTCAAGCGCCTTGCTATGCTTGGGAATGCCTTTGTCATACTAAGCTTATGGAGCAAACTGCAATTATTGCTAGGCTGTTACGCATTTTAATTGCTTATTTCTTCGTGAGGATTGTCCTTAGTCATTGGTCATTAGTCACTTGTATTTACAATTAGACAAAAGACTAATGACAGCTTTAACGAAAAAATCTGCAATTTAGACGCGCATTACCTTAACTGTCGCACTAGAGAGGGTAGAATTTCCAGCGTACAGGGCTTGTACTGTTTTTTAACGCGATAATAACCCAGAGTAATCATTAATTCTCTGCCCGACTCTGTGAAAATATCTACATTGCTTGTATCCTTTACCAGAAAAATTCAAAACTCAGAAGCGGAGCCGGAGACGCTTTCTGTCAAGTATTTGTTTTGGCTAATTTCTACACTCATAGTCAGAGGCGATATACTTTAAAAAAGTTGATTTGTAAATTTAATCTGCTCCACACAACCATTACTACATCAACTCTCTGAGGTAATATGCTTTTAAAACTGCAACAAATTCTTATTAAACCTGGTCAACAAATGTTGCTCAAAGATATTAGTTGGCAGCAGTTAGAAAATATTTTTGTAGAAATGGGAGAAAAGAGTGCTGCACGTATTTCTTATAGTTATGGCTGGTTAGAAATTATGGTTCCCCTACCCGAACACGAAAAAGATAAAGAATATATTGGTGAGTTAGTGAGAATTTTATTAGACAAACTCAAAATTGATTTTGAGCCTTTTGGTTCCACAACACTTAAAAATGAGCGATCGCGGCAAGCAGTAGAACCAGATACCAGTTTTTATATTCAAAATCAAACTGCTATCATTGGGAAAAATCGCATTGATTTAAATATAGATCCACCACCAGATTTAGCAATCGAAATCGATATTACTTCTCGAACTCGATTTGAGAATTATGAAATTTTGGGAGTTCCTGAACTTTGGCGATATACACAACAAGGTTTAGAAATTTCGTTGTTAAAAGAAGGAAAATATATTAAATCTGAATCTAGTCCTAATTTTCCTGATATCCCAATTGTTGAATTAGTTAATGAGTATGTTCAGCAGTGTTTAACAATTGGGAGAAGTCAAGCTATGCGTAATTTTCGAGATTGGGTTAAGAATAATTT
The DNA here is from genome assembly GCF_036917755.1 of Nostoc sp. Classification (GTDB taxonomy): domain Bacteria; phylum Cyanobacteriota; class Cyanobacteriia; order Cyanobacteriales; family Nostocaceae; genus Nostoc. The sequence continues at coordinate 74,401 of NZ_JBALFC010000107.1, read as the reverse complement.
ATGATAAAAATCTAAGGCTTTCTGATCAAGGCGATCGCTCATGACTACTGAGAACAACCCAAGAGCCATTCTAGACTGGGAACACCCCACACCGCCGACAGATTTAATTTTTGATGATGGTGAACCCTTGGAATCAAATCGCCACCGTATTGCCATGAATGTGTTGATTCGGTCATTGCAGCAAGCTTGGGCTGACCGGAATGATTTTTTTACTGGTGGCAATATGTTTATTTATTACAGCAGCGCCCAAGTACGTAACCAGGATTTCCGTGGCCCCGATTTCTTTGCTGTCCTGAATGTGGACGGGACTAATTCTCGTCAAGGTTGGGTAGTGTGGGAAGAAAACGGTCGTTATCCTGATGTGATTGTAGAATTAATGTCACCATCTACAGCCAAAATAGATAAGACTGTTAAGAAAGACCTTTACGAACAAACTTTTCATACTTCAGATTATTTTGTCTATGACCCCTTTGACCCGACTTCTTTGCAAGGGTGGCATTTAGATGATAATCAGCAGTATCAGCCTTTAACACCAAATGAGCGTGGTTGGTTGTGGTGTCAAAAGTTAAGTTTATGGTTGGGAACGTATGAAGGAATAATAGACAGAGAAACGGCGATATGGTTGCGGTTTTATGATCTAGCTCTTAATTTGGTTTTGTTACCAGAGGAGGCTGCTGCTGCACAAACACAAGCCGCAGTCACGCAGGCGGAAATTGCTGTTGCACAAGCACAAACCGCAGTTGCAGAAGCAGAAGCTGCTGCTGTACGAGAAGAAGCGGCTGCTGCACAGGTGGCTCGTTTAGCGGCTAGATTGAGAGAACTGGGGGAAAATCCAGATATGTTGTGAATTTTGGCTTTTTTGATTTCTTTGGACTACAGTTTTGAGTTGTAGGAGTAATAGATGAAGAGACAAGTTATTATCTATCCAGGAGAAGATGGTTATTGGGTAGCTGAATATCCTAGCTTACCTGCTTGTATCAGCCAAGGGAAGACGAAAACAGAAGCTATTGGCAATATCAAGGAAGCTATTGAATTATATATTGAAGTGTTAAAAGAAGAAGGTCGTCCTATTCCAGAAGATGGGCTATATCCGATATTCCGCACTTTGAATGAATTGGGAAACCTACACTGTACAGTCAGTCCAGTGTAGGTAATTCACTTAAAACAAGTCCAAATCTGTCACAGCACCAATACTGCTAGAAGACACCAATTTGGCATATTTCGCCAACACGCCTTTAGTGTAACGTGGTGCAGGAGGTTGCCAATTAGCACGACGACGGGCTAATTCTTCTTCGGATATATTCAACTGCAATAAACGAGCAGGTGCATCAATAGTAATACTATCGCCTTCTTCTACAAGAGCGATCGCACCACCAACTGCTGCTTCTGGCGCAACATGGCCAACCACCATGCCGTAAGTACCGCCAGAAAAGCGTCCGTCGGTAATTAATGCCACAGCATCACCCAAACCAGCACCGATAATTGCTGAGGTGGGAGCCAACATTTCTCGCATTCCAGGACCGCCTTTAGGCCCTTCGTAGCGGATGACTAGAATATCACCAGCTTGAATCTTACCCGCCAAAATTGCATCTAAAGAGGCTTCTTCTGATTCAAATACCCGTGCAGGCCCGGTAATTACTGGTTTTTTTACGCCGGTAATTTTGGCGACAGATCCTTCCGTTGCCAGATTACCTCTGAGAATAGCTAAATGTCCTTGGGGATACATCGGGTTATTCCAAGGACGAATCACATCTTGATTGGCGGATGGTTCTTCTGGTATGTCTGCTAATATCTCTGCAATTGTTTGGCCGCTAATGGTCAGGCTATCACCGTGTAATAAATCATGCACAAGTAGCATCTTCATTACTTGCGGAATGCCACCAGCTTTGTGCAAATCTGTAGCGACATATTTACCACTTGGTTTTAAATCACACAAAACGGGAACACGGGCGCGGATAGTTTCAAAGTCATCCAGCGTTAACTCTACATCAGCAGCGCGGGCGATCGCCAAAAAATGCAATACTGCATTTGTCGAACCACCCACCGCCATAATCACAGAAATGGCATTCTCTATAGATTTACGGGTGATAATTTGGCGAGGCAAGATTTGTTTGCGAATCGCTTCGACTAACACAAACGCTGATTTTTCCGTGCTGTCGGCTTTTTCGGCATCTTCTGCCGCCATTGTCGAGGAATAGGGCAAACTCATTCCCAGCGCTTCAAATGCTGAAGACATGGTGTTAGCCGTGAACATTCCCCCACAGGAACCAGCGCCAGGACAAGCGCGACTTTCAACTTCTAATAATTCCTTTTCGTCAATTTTTCCAGCACTGTATTGACCAACAGCTTCAAAAGAACTGACAACAGTTAAATCGCGTCCGTTGTAGTGACCGGGTTTAATTGTGCCACCGTAAACAAAGATAGCCGGGATATTCATCCGCGCGATCGCCAGCATTGCCCCTGGCATATTTTTATCACAACCGCCAATCGCTAGCACACCATCCATACTTTGTCCAGTACAGACAGTTTCAATGGAATCGGCAATCACTTCCCGCGACACTAGGGAATATTTCATCCCTTCAGTTCCCATCGAAATCCCATCGCTAATCGTAATTGTACCGAACACTTGCGGCATCGCCCCGGCGGTTTTAATACCAACTTCTGCTATGAGCGCCAATTGATTTATCCCCATGTTGCAGGGAGTAATCGTACTATAGCCATTGGCAATACCTACAATGGCTTTATTGAAATCTTCATCTTTAAAACCAACTGCCCGTAGCATAGCTCGATTCGGCGATCGCTGCACCCCTTGCGTCACAATTTGGCTTCTCAAATTCTCTGACATCTTTTTTCCTTACGTGCCTCATCGCTTGTATTGCGATTGTATTACCTGATTTTCTCATGTATGTGCGGTGCGATCGCGCCTTAGGAAGCATTGCTAATTTTCTAGATGTGCTTCTGTTAGGTGCAGCCAATATGAGCGACTTTATTACTATTTAACTGTGCTTGATTACAGCAATATTATTCTTGACAGATTAAAGCCGAGTGCATTTTGTCACAGTTGGAGCATATTTGGCTTTGCACTGAATTCTTCTTCAACATTAGACCTCTTGCATAAATCAAAAATAAGAACCCCACTCCTAAGCGCTTGCTCTTAGGAGTACGGTGTTAAGCACTTTTGCAAGAGGTCTATTAAATTAAAGGGTAATGTCCCTTGCCACTAGTGATGGTGATCCTGTCAGCCCAATCTCAAACTCAGCCGACAGATCCCCATCAGTGTTAGCTTGAAGAATACCTCCTGAATAACGAACCTGAGCGGGTGCGGAGAATGCGCTAGTCCCAATATAAGAGAAGGTTTGGTTGCCCCCGACAGTGGAGTTAGCGTCAATGGTAGATAGATCGATTTGATCACCTGCAAAGATACCGTTTCCAACGAAGTCAGTGATCACATCCCGTGAAGAACCAGCAGGACTATCTGAAACTGAGTTGAAATCGAAAACATCGTTACCTAATCCTCCAGTCAGAGAATCAGTCCCAGCACCGCCAGTCAGGATATCGCTACCGACACCCCCATTTAGTTCATCGCTGCCGGCATTGCCGTTGAGGACATCGCTGCCGGCATTGCCGTTGAGGATATCGCTGCCGGCATTGCCGTTAAGGACATCGCTGCCGGCATTGCCGTTGAGGATATCGCTGCCACCACCCCCATTTAGAATATCGTCGCCGGCATTGCCAGTGAGGATATCGCTGCTAGCACCCCCATTTAGAGCAGGGCGAAAGATAAGTGGGGAACCGTTGACGGTATTGTTGTCATTGAAAATTGTGCCGTTGATAATTGCCATTAGTGAGTTTCTCCTGAACTTAGAGGCTAAAAAAATAATCTCGTCACTTCCCGATCAGAAAACGGTGTTGCTGATTAAGAGTATGAATTTGGTTTCCCCCAAAGGCGCAAAGGAAACAGTTTCAAACATTAAATTTTTGAATTTCACACTTTTATTCAGTAACGGCGAGAAAACAAGGCAAAGAAGTAACGAGTTGGCAGAAATAATTGAATCACACTTGATATCAACAGGTCTTTGTTGTTAAGTCTGAAGATTTGAGAAGATTTGAAAAGCACTGGATGTATTGATAATATTGGCATTAAAATTGTGCCAAGAGTGATGTTATATCCTTGTGCCTTATCGAAACAGGATTCAGGAGTCAGTAGTCAGAATTCAGAATGAATTTTGACCAAAAACGCGGACTTCAGTGTGAGCGCTCAGTCGAACGCTGAATAGACTCTTTTTAGACCCCCACCAAATCTATGATTTGGTGGTCAACTTTCGTAGTGGCGGGTCGAAATCTCCAACTGATGGTTACGTAGCTCTGCCGAAGTATTGATTCTGATTCCTGAATTCAGAATAGCTGAATTCTTCTTCAAGTATTCATTGGTTCCAGTAGTAGGCTGCTAGCGAACAAGCAGATTTTCTCCTACGGAATTGCATGGGTTTTAGGATGTTGTGACTGTATTCATAATACTACAAGACTATGATATTACCCTCAAGCGTACTTTTTTCTATCTATAAGAAAAAGTCATTAGCCATCTTTTTTTACTCTCGCTAGAACAAAATTTGAAACCTTTAGTTCAGATAGGGTTGGTTTTGTCTGTTGAGATTTGTTTGGTGATTTTTGTAGTTATAAATTGCCAATAAGTTAAAAGCCTTGTTGTTGACCGGTGCGTAGGCGTAGCCCGCCGTAGGCATCGCTGCACCTCTTGGTTTACAATTTGGCTTCTCAAATTCTCTGACATCTTTGAAAATAGGGAGTGGGGAGTGGGAAAGAGAAATTTTCATTGTTCTTTGTGAACAGAGTTCTACAAGGAACAATGAAAATTTATTTCCCTCCTGCCTTATTTTCAAGGCAGGTTTATTGACACACTCCCCCCTTTAGAAAATGAGGGATTCTGGGGTAAATTAAAGGATAAGGCTGTTTGCCCCTAGTTCTGGTGCTCCTATAAGCCGAACTTCAAAGTCAGCAGACAGAGTCCCATCAATGTTCCCTTGGAGAATACCTTCTGAATAACGAAGCTGACCGGGTGCGGTGAATGCGGCAGCCCCAATGAAAGCGAAGTTTTGCTTGCCCCCGATAGTGGAGTTGGCATCAATGTCAGATAGATCGATTCGGTCGCCTAGCAAGTTACCGTTTCCAACAAAGTCAGTGATCAGATCCCGTCCAACAGGAAGACTATCTGAAACTGAGCTGAACTTGAAAACATCGTTACCTGGTCCTCCAATGAGAATATCAGTCCCAGCACCGCCAACGAGTGTGTCATCGCCCAATCCGCCAATGAGTTTATCGTTGCCATTACCACCCAGAAGGACATCGTTGCCATCACTGCCGTTAACGGTATTGTTGCCATCAGCAGCGAGAAGGACATCGTTGCCACTACCACCGCTAAAGGTATTGTTGCCACTACCACCCAGAAGGATATTGTTGCCACTACTGCCGTTAATGCTACCATTAGCAGCGTTAAGGACATCATTACCAAAAAAATCGATACCGTTGATAATTGCCATTAGTGAGCTTCTCCTAAATTTAAAGGGTAAAAAAATTATCTCGCCACTTCCCTACCAGAAAACGGTGTTGCTGATTAAGAGTATGAATTTGGTTTCCCCAAAGGCACAAAGGAAACAGTTTCAAACATTAAATTTTTGAACTTCACACTTTTATTCAGTAACGCCGTGAAAACAAGGCAAAGAAGTAACGAGTGGGAAGAAATAACTGAACTACAGCTGATATCAACAGGTCTTTGCTATTAAGTCTGAAGATGTGAGAAGATTTGAGAAGCACTGGATGTATTGATGATGTTGGCATGAAAATTATGCCAAGAATCATGTTATATTCTTGTACCTTATATCTTCACTGGTTCCAGGAGTAGGCTGCTAGGGAACAAGCAGATTTTCTCCTACGGAATTGCATGAGTTTGAGGATGTTGTGCCTGTATTCATAATACTACAAGACTATGATATTACCCTCAAGCCTACTTTTTTCTATCTATAAGAAAAAATAATTAACCATCTTTTATTACTCTCGCCAGAACAAAATCTGAAACCTTTGTTCAGATAGGGTTAGTTTTGCCTATTAAGATTTGTTTGGTGGTTTCTGTAGTTATGTAATGAAGTAAGTGTGAATAATTAAATTCGGGTGTTTTTTGTAACAGTTGGAGCGTCTTTGGCTTTGCACCTGAATTCTTGTTTAACATTAGACATAGGAGTGAAAATGAGGTAGGCACAATTCATGAATTGTGCCTACCAAGGATTTTGGGCAACGCATAATTAATTTCACTAACTAAATGTCGATTATACCTCTTAGATAAATCAAAAATAAGAAGCCCACTCCTAAAAGCAAGCTTTTAGAAGTGGGGTGTTAGGGACTTTTGCAAGAGGTCGATTAAATAATTCGTAATTCGTAATTCGTAATAGAGCCTCCGGCACGCTACGCGAACGTAATTAAGTTTTGCAACGGGGATTTAGACCCCGCCACAAAACTTGCTGCCTGTCTTGCTGGGGAATTAAACCCCATTACCTTGTTAAAAAATTAAAGAATAATGTCGTTTTTCACTACTTGTGGTGCTCCTACAAGCCGAACCTCAAAGTCAGCCGACAGATTCCCATCAGTGTTCGCTTGGAGAATACCTCCTGAATAACGGATCTGACCGGCTGCGGAGAATGCGGCAGCCCCAATGAAAGTGAAGGCTTGGTTGCCCGCTTTAGTGGTGTTGGCATCAATAGTAGATACATCGATTCTGTCGCCTAGCGAGTTACCCTTTCCAACAAAGTCAGCGATCAGATCCCGTCCAGCAGGACGACTATCTGAAACTGAGGTGAACTTGAAGACATCGTTACCTGGTCCTCCAGTGAGAATATCAGTCCCAGCACTGCCAACGAGTGTGTCGTTGCCATTACCGCCAGTGAGGATATCGTTGCCACTACCACCGCTAAGGACATCGTTGCCATTACCGCCAGTGAGGATATCGTTGCCACTACCAGCGTTAAGGACATCGTTGCCATCACCGCCAATGAGGGTATCCTTGCCACTACCAGCGTTAAGGACATCGTTGCCATTACCACCGTCAATGTAATTGTTGCCATTGCCGGCAGTGATGACATCGTTGCCATTGCCGCCAATGAATCTATCGTTGCCACTACCACCAACAAGGACATCGTTGCCACTAGTGCCGTTTACGGTTTTGTTGCCGCCACTAGTGCCTTTCACGATAACGTTGCTGCCAGCAGCGTTGACAATGCCAGCCAGATTGCCAAGGTCGCTCAAACTGTTAACGTTAATTAATGCCATTAATGAGGTTCTCCTGTAAGTTAGAGGGTAAAAAAATTGAGGGTAAAACAATTACCTCGCCACTTCTCCATCAGAAAACTGCGTTGCTGATTAAGAGTAGGAATTTAGTTTCCCCTAAAAGCAAAGGAAACAGTTTCAAAGATTGAATTTTTGAATTTCATACTTTCATTAAGTAACGCCGAGAAAACAAGGTGGAGAAATAACGAGTGGGAAGAGATAACTGAACCACACCTGATTGAAGCAGGTCTTTGCTGTTAAATCTGAAAATTTGAGAAGATTTGAAAAGCACTAGATGTATTGGTGATGTTGGCATCAAAATTATGCCAAGAGTCACGTTATACCCTTGTGCCTTATATCTTCAGTGATTCCAGTACTAGGCTGCTAGGGAACAAGCAGATTTTCTCGTAAGGAATTGCATAGGTCTTAGGACTTTTTGCTGTATTCATAATACTACAAGACTATAATATTACGCTCAAGCGTACTTTTTTCTATCTATAAGAAAGAATAATTAACCATCTTTTTTACTCTCATCAGAGCAAAATATAAAACCCTTGACTTTAGATAGGATTTTTTAATCTATATCGGAATCATAAGGTCGTGATAGTGAGTAAGTTGGTGAGGAAAAACTAAATCATATAAAAATATGTAAACGAGGAACTAAGCTTAACCCAAGCACATTTCAGAATTTTTACAAAACTTTACATAGTTACTTTTAATAGCACCAACCTACTTACACTAGGGGGTAGTTTGTTTTATTTATAAAACAAAAGTGGCATTCATTTGTAAAGACTGAATACCACTTTGTATTTTCTCAAAATTCCTGATGACAGAGATATTTTACCCAGGTAGAGTTATTCCAGTGAGTGCGATCGCACTGCACAAAGGTAAGTTATAGCTATCCCAAATATCCACCAAGCAGCATTTGCAACGGTTTTTTTGCTTTCTTCGGCTTGCTTTTTAGCTTGCTCTTGGATCGCTTGCAGGCGTTTTTGGGTTTATTGCTGGATGCGTTCGGCTCGTTGTAATACGCCAGCGCCGCTTCTATTTGGTTGATAATGCGATTAGCATCCGCCTCTTGGCTCAAGTCTCCTTGCTGACTGACGAGTTTAACCAAGGTTTCTCGATTAACGTCAGACAAGTGATCTCTGGCGACAAGCCGCTTCTCTACCAGAGACTACCCATAGCTTGCTTCTTTGCAGGAGTACGCGTCTTGGCGCAGTCCTAATACCATTTCACATAAACCCTGATACATATAGATTTCTCGTAGGGGCACAGAAAAAGCTCATTGGTGTCAACTTAACGTGAAAGCCAGTCTCTAAGCAGCTTTTAAGATTGTCTCGTTCCCAGTCTCCGACTGGGAATGCCCGTCGTTGAGGCTCCGCCTCAAGACTTGCGGCAAAGCCGCTTTTGATCTGCATTTCCAGCCTCTGGCTGGAAACGAGGTTTGAAAAGAGTTTTGGCTTAAGTTGAGACCAATGAGCATTGCTGTGCCCCTACCAACGTATTTGTATCATTATTAAAGTAAAACGGTATAAGGCTTCGCTTTAGGATCATCGAGTAATTTTTCCAAATCGCTGCTAATACCTTCTTGATCAAGTTCTTCTAGGTTGGTATTGCGGAGATATTCACCAACTTGGCAAAGTCCCGTTCAATACCTTCAGGATTGAGTTCTTCTAACTCCCGTTTCACAGTTGTCGAATCTTCGTTTACGTCATAGACGACTGTTAGTGATATTTTGCTTTAGAATATCCCCCGAACCCCCCCTTAAAAAAGCTGACTCTAATTCCTCCTTTTTAACGAGAGTTAGGGAAGATCGAGTCTTAACCCAAGTGTATTGATATATAGCTGTGTGTTCCTACTAAAAATTATATCTGATAGATAATTTATTCGCATAAATTTAGTGAGTTTTAAAACTAATATTTTAGACAAACTTCTTTGAAATAAAATAGTTAATATCTAATTCTTATCAAACATAATTCATCATTTATTTGATACTTCAGACTTTTTACTAAATTTAGATAAAAACACCTATGTCTAATGATAGAGATAAAAGTTATTCCAAGGGATTGATGAAAACTCAACCTATATATGTATTAATGAGAGCTATTACGAGCTATGAATTAGTGAATAATTAATTTTTGCTGAGGAGAAAAGATAATGGTTGTAGGTTTACATAAACGTGGTGTCGGTGTATTTTCTAATCGTCGAGATGCTGAACATGCACTACATGAATTAAAAAATGTCGGCTTTGACATGAATAGAGTCTCTGTGATTACCCAAGATGGAGACAAAGATGATATTGCTGGGGCTGAAGTGCGCGATCGCGTCGGTGATAAATCTGACGAAGGCGCTAAAGTCGGAGCAGCTACAGGCGGTGCTTTGGGCGGATTGACTGGCTTATTAGTCGGTCTTGGGACTTTGGCAATTCCTGGAATCGGGCCAATTATGCTGGCTGGAGCCGCAGCAACAACCCTAGCTACTACTCTGGCTGGCGCAGGTATTGGTGCAGTAGCTGGTAGTTTGCTTGGTGCATTAATTGGTTTAGGAATTCCCGAAGAACGAGCCAGAGTTTACGACGAACGTGTGAGGCGGGGACATTATTTGGTTATCCTCGATGGCACAGATGCAGAAATCATTAGAGCAGAAGCAATTCTACATCAGCAGGGTGTCGAAGAGTTTGGGATTTACGACAACCCAGATGCTACAAATACAACCACTGATTATGTCGCTCCAACTTCTACGGCGGCTCATAGCGGTGTTGCTAGACGCGCGATCGGGGTATTTTCTCATCGTCGAGATGCAGAAGCAGCACTTACAGAATTACGAGATGCGGGTTTTCCCTTAAGTACAGTATCCATCATTGCCAAAGATACAAACGGTCAAGGGATCGCTGGTGTAGATGTAGATAGAAAGGTCGGTACAGGTAATAAAGCAGACGATGGCGTAAAAACTGGAGCAGCTACAGGCGGTGTTCTAGGCGGCTTGACTGGCTTATTAGTTGGTCTTGGGACTTTAGCAATTCCTGGAGTCGGCCCGGTGATTGCAGGTGGCGCAGTTGCAACAGCTTTGGCAACAACAGCGGCTGGGGGTGCAATCGGTGCAGCAGCTGGGGGTATTGTTGGCGGACTTGTTGGCTTGGGAATTCCTGAAGACAGGGCACGAGTATATAGCGATCGCTTCCAAAGAGGCGACTACTTAGTAATTATCGATGGTACGGAAGCTGAAATCCACCAAGCTGAGGCGATTCTCAAACGTCGAGGTATTGAAGAGTTTGCCATCTATGATGCCACTGATATCGGCGAACATCGCCCAGGTTTCGACCGAGTAACGCAGCACGACACACCAGTTGTTAATAGCGATCGCAGCAATTACTTAACAGAGCCTGATAGAGACGATCCTGCCGTAGTCATTATTGACCGTCGTGATGAAACACTCTAAGCTAAGGTAGTTAGTTGTCACTCAGACTAATTCTCCGAAATTGCAGGAGCAAGAATTTGAAAACTTTGCTCCTGAAGAGGAAAACTTGCTCCTCACTTGTGCCGTAAATCTCAACAAATTTCACTTTCCGATTCCGAATTAAACATATGCAAAAGCTAACCCCCTTTTTAATTAGCTGCCTTTTGGTTTTTGGTGTTGCTGCTTGTGATAACGCTTCTAAAACTAGTGAATCTGCACCCAATAATCCTAATGATGCTCCCCAAACACCGACCGCAAAAACAACACAAGCTGCTCAACAAGACGCACAAAGTGAAGTTCGCAGAAAACAAGCTAATTCTGATATTCGCGCCCGTGAACAACGCAATAATACCACTGGTGGCGATACACAACGAGCCAAAGGTGACTTAGCAAGTGAAGTTCGCTCCAAGTTGGAGGTTAACATACCCAAGAGTCAACTAACAGTTAATGCCGCAGACGATGGGACTGTAACTGTTGGAGGAACTGTGAACAATCAAAAAGAGTTGGCTAAGATTGAACCTTTATCTAAGCAAATTAAAGGTGTCAAAATTGTAGTTGTTAAAGCAACTGTTGCCCCACCAAAACCATAAGGCAGCTAACAATAAACCTAAGTGAGTAGGTAGGCAGAAACAAATTAAGATGCTCCTGCTAAATCTTAGTGGTCAGTCAATAAGTAGAACTGACCACTAAGAGGATATTTTAAAAGTATTGGACGAATATAATTCACGCCATGTGCGACTTTCTCTGAAACCTAACTCCCAACCCCTTACGCCAGATGCAACAAGAGTGGCGCGCCGCCCAACGCACTGGCTCCCCTACTAGCAAAAATTAAAGCCTCTCCCTGCTTGCCTGACGGCAGGCTGACGCCAACGGGGAGAGGAATGGAAGCGGGGTTCCAAGAATAAGTTGCACATCGCGTTAATTCGCTATTAGACAAATAAACTCCACCTCCGTGGACTACTAATACAAAATCAAGAGTTTGCTAACCAGCAGAGGCAGGTAAAGTCTTGTGTAGTCAAGCCATTGAATTCTACCTTGAGGTAGTAGTCGCCCAGGTAAGTAATAAATTAGGCTTTATAAACATCCTCTAATAATTGACAACTAGTGATCTCAATAATTGTATTTATTGATACTCAGTTCAGTTATACAAGTTCTTCATAGTCACCGGAAATAAAAATTATGGAAACCGAACAACAGCAACGCGAATCGATCAATGCCTCCTTATCACAAGGTACGCTAGCACTTGAAGGTGTAGATACTGCAAACTTGCCAAGGTTATCACCAGCACCTGAAGCTGAATCTCAATGGCAACAAATTAGCAGACAAATTACTCAATTCTTGGGGCAATTTCCCGAATACTTAAGTAGCTTTTTTAACAACTACAAGCAGCCTCTAATAACCGTTAGTTTAATTTTAGCGGCGATCGTTACAGCGAAGCTAGTACTAGCAGTACTAGATGCAATCAATGATATTCCACTGCTATCACCACTCTTTGAGTTAGTTGGAATTGCTTACGCCAGTTGGTTTATTTTCCGTTATCTACTGAAGGCTTCAACTCGGCAAGAATTAGTTGATGAAATTCAATTACTGAAAAACCAATTTGTGGGCGAATAAATTTCCCAACGATTAAACTAGTATACTGGGAAGCACTAAAGTGCTTATTTTCTAGGCACTTTAGTGCTTCTTAATTATCCTTTGATGGTAAATAGACCACGCGGTAGGGGCAATTCATGAATTGCCATTGGTGTGAATTTCAGGTGAAAGCTTTTCTAGAGCAAGCTTTTAGAGATTGTCTCGTCAAGAGTCTCTGACTGGGAATGCCTAATGTGGGGGCTGCCGCCTCTTGACTTGCGCCAGAAATGAACGTAAGTTATTAAATTACAAGTATTTAACCGGACTTAGAATTAGTCTTTTGGATACATCAAAAGATAGAGATTATAAGATTATTTTTAATTTCAAGCCACTTCTCAAGATAGTAGCTCGAAGATGATAAAAAGCCTAATCTAGTTTTTGAGGTTATTCAATACATTCTTTAACGAGGACATAAATTATGGCTAATGAAGCAGTTAATAGAGACATAGATTCATCTGATCGAGCTGAAGTCGATACATATGATCGCGGCATTATCCCAGCTGAAACTGCTGCTCGAATGGAAAGAGAAGGAGATAACTTCAAAACACTCCCCACAGGAGAAGGGGAGGCAGATGCATCTACTGACGGCTATACCGTGGACAAAGAAGGTTTGTTGAACAACTATGCAGTTGAACCAGAAATGTACTACGAAGAACCAGGTGATGCACGCAAACAAGCAGCAGAAGATACGGCAGAACGTATTGAAGAACTTGGAGAAATTAATCAGGATGAGGAAGGCAAGTTGAGCGATAAGGGTGACAAACGCGGTAAAGGACCAGGAGTCATTTAATTTACATCATCCTTTTTGCTAGGTGCAATTACACCTAAGAAGGCTAAATAGGCGGTTTGTAGAGACGCAATGATTGCGTCTCTACTTGTAATTATTAAATGTATGTTGTTTGAGAATTTGATATAACCCGATACTTACTGAACTGAATTTTTAATTTCAGAAGTGGTAATTTCAGAAGCCGATTTGCGTCTATAACTCTCTAGCTGTTTAAGAGTGACTTATTCACTATAGACTGCTGGAACTGCTGCCAACTACCGTAGGTTTCGTATTCACCGACTTCTAGAAAAGATACTTGTACTTTGACATATCAATTAACTAGGAAAAAATCTACTAAGGGTGTAGTAACTTTACCAGACCAAATATTTTCTACAACCGGAGGACGAAATAACTTATTTAAATCAGATTGAGTGGGACTTCTATAACGAAAATTAATTTTATATTTTCCTAAACTAAGATTGCGGAAATACCAATAGACACCCATATTATCTCGTCCTATCATTACAAGTTCATTATTGTGTAAGTTCCAACAGAATTCACCATCTACAAGACTAGTCAAACTTTCTCCTGGGAGAATCATAAAAAAATAAGATTCATCAAGTGCAAAAGTTGCATTTGCTTGATCAATTCGCTCTAACAATATTTCCTGACTGTCTCTAATTTCCGGCCTCAATCCATATAATCTGAAACTATATGAGTTAGATGACAAGTTAGTGATACGCAAACCAAACTGTACAAAAGTTGTTACGTTTTCTTATTTTCGAGGAATAATTAATCTTTGTCTTCTTTGATAGTTGAGTTGGATAGATGAATCTAACTTTATATTCACCAGGGTTAATGTTCCAAAAAATCCAAACTCCCCCGTAATTTACATTTCCTATAAACCGGAGAAGATTTTTTTTATACCAATTAAATTTGGCATCCATTAAAAAATCTAAACTTTCTCCAGGCATGAGTAGTGGAATATCAGATTCTTCTACCAGCCTTTACATTTATCCAAAAACCAAAAAAGCCACTCCCGCGCTAGAAGGTAAGCAGCAGTGGCTCTCAGAAGCTTGTGTGTAGGGAGTTTTACACCCAGGCTTTCTTTGCTAGAGTAAACATCAAGTTTGACAGTTCGTCTTTTGACAGCGATCGCAACTTAACTTACACTACCGCACTAGAGGAGTGCTGAGTACTGAGCAAAGAAGAAAAGAATTATATTATTACTTCTTTAAAATCTTTATTCTGACACTCAGGATTCATGACTCAGAACTCAGGACTTTTTTTATGGTAGATTTGTTGCTGATCACAATCCTGGGTTTTCTGGGGAGTTTTGGGCATTGCTTTGGGATGTGTGGCCCCCTAACCGTGGCGTTTTCTCTGTCTCATCAGCCAAAACAGACATTACCCTCAGAAAAGTCCGACACTTGGCAACAGCAATTAAAATTTCATATCCTGCTAAATCTGGGGCGGATGTTGAGCTATGCTCTAGTCGGTGCTGGCATTGGGGCGCTGGGTTCGGTATTGCTGCAAGGTGGACAGCTAGCGGGTGTTGGCAGCGACTTCCGGCGCTGGATGGCAATTATAACTGGTGTAATGCTGATTTGGTTTGGCTTAGGACAAGTAAAACCCGATTTGCTGCCGCGCATTCCCGTGTTACATCCCCTATTGCAAGGTAGTTTACACGATCGCCTCAGCAGAGGAATGGTTAAGCTTTCCTTAAAAAGCAAATGGTGGACACCAATGCTTTTAGGGATGACTTGGGGTTTAATGCCCTGTGGTTTCCTGTATGCTGCCCAAATTAAAGCTGCTGAAACTGGCAATTTATGGATGGGTGGGGCAACTATGCTGGCTTTTGGCTTGGGAACTCTCCCCACGATGTTAGGGGTAGGTGTCTCCACATCATTGGTAAGTAAAGACAAGCGCAGTCAGTTATTTCGATTAGGCGGTTGGGTGACACTGATTATTGGCGCGATCACCTTGTTGCGGACTGGTGACACAATGGTAGATTACACCGGACACGCCGCCTTAATTTGCTTAATCTTGGCGTTAATTGCGCGTCCTATTAGTGGCTTGTGGGCATCACCACTGCGTTACCGCCGGGGCTTGGGAGTGGGATCTTTTGTGCTTTCTGTGGTTCACACCGCCCACATGATGGAACACTCATTGCAATGGAATTTTGCTGCCTTTTCTTTCCTGCCGCCAGAATTTCAGTGGGGTATGGCTGCGGGTGCTGTAGCATTGTTATTAATGTCCCCTGTCGCTTTTACTAGTTGGGAATCATTGCAGAAATCTTTGGGCAAGCGTTGGCGACAGATTCATCTATTGGGTGTGCCAGCCTTGCTCTTGAGTGCCATTCATGCTGTGTTGATTGGTTCCCATTACCTGGGTTCCTTGGAATCAACTTGGGGAAATAAATTAGCAGCACTACTGGTGGGAATTATTACCCTCGGTGTCTTGATGGTACGTTCGCGCTTTTTTTGGTCAAAGTTAGCCGTAGAAAAGTTTTATGTTCCCCCAACCAAATCGCGGTAAATCATCTTTGTTCTCTGACTCCATCTCAACAAGTCAAGAACAGAGACATTACCTAAACAAAGGAAGAATGAAGTATTTATTATTCCTGAGTTCCTTAGTTATATCAATAACTAATCTTTACCCTGTTGCTGCTCATCAGGTTGAGGTAGCCGCAGATGTCGGCGCCACCCTCCACATTGAACCAAATGATAATCCTAGTGCTGGAGAACCCTCTCAAGCCTGGTTTGCACTTACCCGCAGAGGTGGAAAGGTGATTCCTCTGTCACAGTGTAATTGTCGGTTGGCTGTTTATGCCAAACCCTATGCAGCCGGAGAGCCACCACTCCTAGAACCAGCGTTAGAACCTGTGGCAGCTGAACGCTATCAAGGCGTCCCAGGTGCAGAAGTTGTTTTTCCCAAGCCTGGTATTTATGAGTTGCAACTAAATGGTAAACCAGTTTCTGGGGCAAGATTCAAACCTTTTAAGTTGAAATTTGAAGTTACTGTGGCAGGTGGGTCTACAGAGAATACACGAAATCGGCGAGATGTCAATGGTGATTTAGGAGAGGGTGAATCTCAGAAATTACCACTTTGGGCGATCGCACTGCCAATCTTTGGATTTATCGCCATCTTATTTGTCGTCCTGCAAAGTATGAGGAGGAGTGGGGAGTAGGGAGTCGGTAGAGACGCGATTAATCGCGTCTGTAGCAAGTAGGGGAGTAGGGGGAGACAATGGAGTGATTTTTCTCCCTTGTCCCCCTTGTCCTCTGGCTCTAAAATGCCAAGGCGATCGCTTGCCTGAAGCTACCAAGCGAGAACCGCTATATGGCTTAATACTAAACTCACGGTTATTCTGGCATAATCACAGAAATTAATTGATGACGATTCTTCCTATAAATCCTAAAATCACTATCAAATGTGAGCAATTCACTTTTAGGATACAGTTCTGCCATCCTCACCAAACACGCATCTGCTAACGACATTGGAACTGACTGATAACGCTGCATCAACTCTTCAATAGCAGCAGCTTCTTCGCTCAGGCGAAACGGGAGATTGATGATTCCTTTTTGCACAAAAGAAATTACTGCTGCTTCCCCTCCATAAACATTCTGTAAAAGAAAACAAGCTTCTGTAATCACCACTTCACAAGTTAACAAAGGGGGTTCAATCTGTTGAAACTGATTTGTCACCCACTGATGAA
This sequence comes from Nostoc sp., assembly GCF_036917755.1. Classification (GTDB taxonomy): domain Bacteria; phylum Cyanobacteriota; class Cyanobacteriia; order Cyanobacteriales; family Nostocaceae; genus Nostoc. The sequence goes on along the minus strand of NZ_JBALFC010000107.1, from coordinate 57,494 downwards.
ACTGCTCTCGACGATTGACTAAAGCAACTATTGGGCCTGTATCTAGCAGTATCCCTTGCTTCATTCTGCTAATGGTCTTTTAAGATACTCCTTGTTTGTCGAGAGATCCCCAGGGCCAGAATCCACACAGCCTACTAAGTCTCCTGCTGCTTCTAAAGCAGACATTAGCGTGCCATCATGGTGCTTAAACTCCACTATTGGTGATTTCAATTGGAGAAATTCTACAAAGTCAAGTACTTGCTGCTGCTTTCGTATCGATAAGGTTCTTACCTTTTGGGCAATAATTTGCTCTAAATCAATTGCTTTTGTCATCAGTCTTTCCTCTAGTCCCATCACTTTAAGTCTAAGTCCAACTGCCTCGGTGGTATTGAGCCGATATCTGAACAAAACGAAAATAGGGGCTGAAAAGGCTTAATTTCCGAATATGCAGCAATCTCGGCTCTATGCCATCAAGTCAAATTGTGTCGCTTTTGATGCCACTGCCACGCATGAGCAACAATATCTTTGATCAGTGGATACTGAGGTTGCCAGCCTAAGATGGTTCTGGCTTTCTCGCTGGTGCCAATGAGAATTGGAGGATCGCCAGGACGCCGATCGCGTTCTTCTACTGGTATCGAAATTCCTGCCACCTCCTCGGCAGCTGCAATTACTTCTCTGACAGAGAAGCCACTGCCATTACCTAAATTGAAAACTTCGCTATCGCCACCTTTTAATAAATATTCCAATCCCAAAATATGGGCATCTGCTAAATCATTAACGTGAATATAATCACGAATACAAGTACCATCGGGCGTGGGGTAATCGGTGCCAAAAATTGAGATGGATTCTCTTTTGCCTAAAGCTGTCATTAGCACCAAGGGAATCAAATGGGTTTCTGGATTATGATCCTCGCCAAGTAAACCACTGGGATTAGCACCAGCAGCATTAAAATAGCGGAAACGCACTGATTGGAAACCGTAAGCAACATCAAAATCAGCGAGAATCCGCTCTACCATCAGCTTAGTAGCGCCATAAGGATTAATCGGATTTTGAGGATGGGTTTCTGGAATGGGTACAAATTCTGGCACGCCGTAGGTGGCACAGGTAGAAGAAAAGACAAATTTCTTTACAGATGCCGTCAGCATTGCTTCTAACAGAGTCAAAGTGCCAACAACGTTATTGCGGTAGTATTTAGCCGGGTCAGTCACCGATTCTCCTACGTAGGCATAAGCAGAAAAGTGCATCACAGCAGCAATATCGCGGGTTTTAAATAAGTGATCAAGCAAGGCGCGATCGCCTGTATCCCCAACTATCAATTCTACCTGTAAAACCCTTTCTACCAGGTCACGATGCCCATAGACCAGATTATCAAGGATGACAACGTTATAACCCGCTTGCTTCAAAGCAAGCACCGTATGAGAACCAATATATCCAGCTCCCCCCGTTACTAAAATGGTAGGCTTTCCAGGCGACATAGTTTTTCCTTTTGAGTGGATTACTCAATTAATTTAGTTTACCGGTGTCACATTACTCTTCACGAAAATTATAAATATTAGACGCAGTGGCAAAAAATTGCACTAAAATCACTACGACGGTAGTCTTTGGGTGTGAGGTTTAAGGTATTTTAAGTCAAACAGTACGATTACAATTTGACAATAAAATAAATTCATTTCCCAAAACCTCTAGATTGACCCTTACGGTTGACGCTCCTAGCGTCGCGATCGCTAAGAAGTCGCTAGTTGTTTTATACAGGGAAATCATGCACGGCAGTTCCGCTTGGAGAGCCTCTGCGTTAGTGGTTATACTACTCCCACAGAGAAGCAAGCTAACAAGAGCGTCTTTGACAGGAAAAGCCGGTGGCGTGACAACCCCTATAAAGGTGGACTGCCTCACCACCATACTGGCTCACCGCACCAGAAAATTTGAGAGTTAATCTATGTTTCTATTGTTAAGCCGGGTACTGCTGTGGCTGCTGATTGGCACTATCGTATATTCTCTGTTCCAGCGATTTTATCCCTCTGGAAGTTTTGTCGGGCGATTAATCTTAGTCGTTATCTTGGTAATCGTAGCCCTATCATTTCTTAACCCCAATGAACCAGCTGTGGCGTCATTGTGGAGAATGCTGTCTTTTCCACTCAAGCCTCTAGGAGCCTCTGTTTTACTGATGATTTTTGCAGCTCAGAAAATCAAAGGAGGTGGGATAGAGAAACCAGGAGGATACTTAATCGGTTGGGCGCTGACGATTTTGCTGTTGGCAAGTACACCAGCAGTCGCCTATTTCCTTTATCGGGCACCTTTAGCAATGACGACAGGTGAAACCTATGTAGCAACTGCTGCACCAACATCTGGGACACTGGTGGCATTCGGGCAACCAACCACCACAGCAAACATCTCAGATGTAACAGGCGATCGCATTCTTTCTTATAATTTGAGAGTGCCTCCCTACCTATTACAAGGAAATGTTCAAGATATCCGCACACGCGGTTTACGACTTGAAGACTTTGTACCGGACGCGCAAACGTTGCAATTGACAACAAGAACTTGGGAAAGTTATCTCGTTGAAATTTACAGGTTCTTGCGTGTTCAACGGTAATAAAAAAACAACAGGGGTAAACGCAAGCTAAGTTCCAAAGCCAGTTATAAACCCTGTTTTACTTCTGAATTCTGAATTCTGAATTCTTCTGTAGCTGCCTTCTTGAACTAGCAGTTAATCTTCAATGATAAAGTTGCAAAATTGCTTTAATGGCAAAATCTCGACGAATCGCTAAACTCAGTGCTTACTTACGACCCCATTGGCGGGAGGCGTCCTTAGGGATTCTCGCTTTGTTGTCTGTAAATGCACTGGGCGTTTATATCCCTTGGTTGATTCGTGATGGTGTTGATAAACTCTCGACAACCTTTAACTGGAACCAAATACTACATTACGTAGTAATCATTGTCTTGCTCAGTTCAGCGATGTGGCTAATGCGGATGGCATCCCGCATTTGGCTATTTGGGGTGGGGCGTCAGGTGGAATTTGACCTGAAACAACGGATTTTTGAACACTTACTCAAGCTGGAACCGGCTTATTTTGCCAGTAATACTGCTGGCGATTTGATTAGTCGGGCTACCAGTGATGTGGACAATATCAAGCGGTTATTGGGTTTTGCAGTTTTGAGTTTGGCAAATACCGTGTTTGCCTACGCCCTGACACTGCCAGTCATGCTGACGATTAGTGTGGATCTGACACTAGCTTCTCTGGCAGTGTACCCTTTTTTGCTCTTATTAGTGAGTCTGTTTAGCGATCGCTTACGCAAACAACAAGCAGCAGTTCAAGAGCAACTCTCTGACATCAGCGAACTCATCCAAGAAGATATCAGTGGCATTGCCTTAATTAAAATCTATGCTCAAGAAGCAAATGAGCGTCGAGCCTTCGCTAAGAAAAATCAACAGCTATTAGCGGCTAACTTGGAATTAGCAAAAAGCCGAAATACACTGTTTCCTTTAATTGGCGGGCTAGCTAATATCAGTTCACTGGTAATCATTTGGCTAGGGACGGCGCGGATGTCTTCTGGAACCCTTCAGGTTGGGGACTTTCTAGCACTGTTAATTTATGTAGAGCGTCTAGTTTTCCCCACAGCCATTTTAGGATTCACAATTACTGCTTACCAACGGGGTGAAGTTAGTATCGATAGGCTTGAATCTATTCTCTCTGTCACACCGAAAATTCAAGACACAGCCGATGCAATACATTTACCAATAGCTGAACTTAAAGGAGAACTGTCAGCTAAAAATCTCACTTACATTTATCCTGGTTCCACTACTCCAGCTTTAGCAAATGTTAACTTTACCATTGCTCCCGGAGAAACCGTGGCCATTGTTGGGGCAATTGGTTCAGGGAAATCTACTTTGGCCAATGCTTTGCCGCGCTTGTTAGATATTGAATCAGGACAATTGTTTTTAGATGGACTGGATATTACTAAAATTGCTTTGACAGATTTACGAGGTGCGATCGCCTATGTTCCTCAAGATAGCTTTCTATTTAGCACTACAATCAAAAATAATATCCGCTACGGTGATCCACTTAGCGAACAAGAGCAGGTAGAATCTGTTGCTCAACTTGCCCAAATTGAATCAGAAATTAACAATTTTCCCCAGCAATATGAAACTATAGTTGGTGAACGCGGTATTAATCTTTCTGGCGGTCAACGACAACGTACTGCCTTAGCTAGAGCGATGCTGGTCAACGCTCCAGTGTTAATTTTGGATGATGCCCTCTCTAGTGTGGATAATCAAACAGCCACGCAAATCCTTAAAAATCTCTCTGGTGATACTGAACGCAAAACAGTAATTTTCATTACCCATCAATTATCGGCGGCGGCGGCAGCTGACCGAATTTTTGTGATGGAAAAGGGAAAAATTGTTCAGATAGGCAATCATTTAGAACTTGTACAACAACAGGGTTTATATAGAACTTTGTGGAGCCAGCATCAAGTTGAAGAATTACTCCACTAGTACAACATTGTGTAAGTCCTAACTATATTGATTCTGAATTCTGACTGCTGAATTCTTCTTCAAGATTAAGGACAGTTTTTTGTGTAGCGGATATAATTTGTCATTCAACAGTTGACAAATTAGCTTATTTGATCATATATGCTGGAATTTTTGCAAAATCTTTTTAGTGATAGCTCATTTATTCCACATGGACATTGTTACCTCTGGAAGCCGAGTTTAGTGTGGCTAAACATCATCTCAGATTCTCTGATTGCTTTGGTGTATTATTCTATTCCGATCATCCTTATTTACTTTGTCCACAAGCGAAAAGATTTCCCCTTCAAATGGATACTTTTCTTATTTGGAGCTTTTATCGTCTCTTGTGGTACAACCCATGTAATGGATGTATGGACACTTTGGCATCCAACTTACTGGCTGTCCACTTTCATCAAATTTATTACGGCTATTCTCTCAGTATATACAGCGATCGCACTGTTACCGATCATTCCCCAGGCTCTGGCTTTGCCAAGTCCAGCACAACTAGAAGCAGCTAATTACCAACTGAAACTGACCTTAAAAGAACTTGAAAATACGCAAGTTCAACTGATTCAAACTGAAAAAATGTCTTCATTGGGGCAATTAGTTGCGGGTATCGCCCATGAAATTAATAATCCTGTGAATTTTATTGATGGTAATATCGTTATTAGCGATGAATATAGTAAAAATTTACTCGATTTGATTACGCTTTATCAAGAATGCGATTGCCATTTTGGAGCAAAAATTCAAGCTTTTATTAAAGAAATTGACCTTGATTTTATTAAAGAAGACTTACCGAAAATCTTATCTTCCATGAAAATGGGAACCGAGCGGATCTCCAAGCTAGTCTTGTCCTTGCGTAACTTCTCGCGGCTAGATGAAGCAGACAAAAAAATAGTTGATATCCACGAAGGTCTTGATAGCACTCTCTTAATTTTGCAAAATCGCTTGCAGTCCGAAGGAAATTATCCAGATATTGAAGTGATAAAAGAATACGGCAATTTGCCTAAAGTAGAGTGCTATCCTGGACAACTCAATCAAGTATTTATGAATATCCTGAATAATTCTATTGATACTTTGAAAGAATCAATATTTGGTTGTCGTCTTTTCGGGGACAATCTCCAAAAAACTGGCAACCAACAACTGACAACTAACAATCCCCAGATTCGCATTTGCACTGAGGTTTTAGACAGCAATCAAGTGATAATTCGGATTACTGATAATGGCTGTGGGATGCCAGAAGCAGTAAAGCAAAAAATGTTTGATCCATTTTTTACAACTAAACCTGTTGGTTCAGGTACAGGTTTAGGGATGTCGATTAGCTACCAAATTATCAACAAGCATGGTGGCCAACTCAAGTGTATTTCTGCACCGCTTCAAGGCGCAGAGTTCATCATCCAGATTCCGATTCGGATAAAGTCTGTTTGATGGTCATTTTGTCTACCCATTAAGATGTAAGTCCTTAAGAATTACAGTATGCCCGTTCTCCTAATGTGACATCTAGCACGAATGGATTGTCATTACCTTGAAATTGCGCGATCGCATGACTGCGTTCTATTTCAGTAATATCAGGTAAGTCTTGTTGATTCCATTTACACAAAGTCTGACGCTGATTCTGAAAGTAATTTTCGTCTACTTTCTTAGCCTGATCTCGATAGATAGTGTAGAAGTAGAAAATTGACAAGTCAGCTAAAATTATCTCACCGACAATTTGGAGAAAGTAATTTCTGACATTTACTCTACTAAAATAAAGACTGTAGATTTTGAAATAGATGCCATGACAACCAATTTACCTATGAAATTGTCACACTTGCCCAGCAGTTTGCCATTAGATGGTGCTGTCCGCATCGAGCTAGTAGAAGGAGTGCCGATATTTCGAGCTTCCAGCTTAGTACAGGGACGAATTGAAGCCTTATTAACTAAACAAAAAGAATCTGCACTTACTTTAGAGGAAGAAAAAGAATTAGATGAATATGAAGAATTAGACGATTATCTGAGTTTGGTGAATCGGATGATCAGAAATTCATCGCTAACTCAAAACCAAAATTAATTATAGGGAATTAGAGATTTGTCTGCGAATCGTTACATTAGTTCCTTAGCTAGTTCTTTAACTAGAGCGACTTTGGATAATTGAGGCAATATAATCGCCGAATCACTTGCGGGTGTAGATTGGCTAACAAGACGAATAGTATCAGAGGTAGACTGGTTAGCAGGTAATGTAAACGCAGCAATCACCGGATCGTGGTCGCTAACAGGCTTACTAAAGCCAACATTTACATGTACAATGTCAATTTCCGGTTTAGCAAAACGGGAAAGATTTTCACTAACCAACAAATGATCAATAAGTTCAGGATTTCCCCGGAATTTGTAAGTAAACTGATCACTAACAGGTAAACGCTCCGTCAGATTTTCAAGAATGTTACCCTTCAAGGTCTTCAAAGGTAAAGAATCTAGTAAATCGTTTAAATCACCCAATACAATTACTTTGGCTTGCGGGTCAACTTGTAGTAGTTGCGCTACAAATTCATTAACGATTTCGGCTTGTTTCACTCGTTGAGCATCACTGGGAGAACCTCCAAGCTTGGAAAGAAAGTGATTAGCAATGATAAATACTTTTTGATCATTAAATATAAATTCTGCTGCAAGTGGCTTACGACTTTGATCAAAAGCACTATTTGTAGGGTCAATCCGACCTGGGTTAAGCGAGAGGTCAAAACCATTTGAACCTTCAGTAATAGCCACAGCATCTAATGAACCGCCTTTTCTAGGCAGTTTTGCTAGAGTTATCTGGTTGGGTTGAAACAATAAACCAATACGGATATTGCCTCCAGGTTCTCCACCATCTTGATCGTCATTGGGTGCAATGTCTACAAAGTTATATTCTGGACTACCAATATTTTCAAGCGCAGCAATCAGTTTTTGGTAAGTCTGGTTAGCATTAACAACGTCATCATTAATTGGCCCGTTGTTATCCTGAACTTCAATTAAACTGATCACATCTGGTGCATTCAGATTATTAACAATAATTTTGGCAATATTATCAAAGCGTCGATCTTTCGGGTCTAAATTCTCGACATTAAAAGTTGCAACAGTTAATACATCCTGTGAATTTTTCAGAGATGTTGTTTCACGTTCAGCAACTAAAGGTAAAGGAGTTGACAATTGAGCTATTGCACTAGCTTGCAATGGGCTAATCCATGCAAAGAAGATTAGAGGAATACTAAATAGTAGCAATTTGATGAATTTCATTCTCTCTGCCAATGAACCTACTTTCTAGATTAGTCTTTTTCCTAAAATAGTTCAGTTAAGATAAGTTTTAAGTTAGGTAAAGGGGAACATTCCACTAAAGAAGTCGGAAGTCGGAAGTAAAAGGGCGATTAGAAACCGCGTCTACACAAGCAAAACCCACCTTCGTGGGTTAAAAAACCTTAATTTTCTCTCAGTCCACGGAGGTAGACTTTGTTTGTGTAGCCGCGTTCGCGTCAGCGTGCCGGAGGCTCTAAGTTGACACGCATGAGCTACGTTAGTTTGTTTGGCTATGTGGGTAGTATAAATTACCGAAAAAACTAATTTGGCAGATGCTAATGTTCAAAACTAAATTCTCAGAATTCCGTGCATCAGGAGAATTTTATACATTGAAGCTAATACATCGGCATATTGGAGCGATCGCAGCTCTAATTTTAATTAGCTTACTGAGTTCATTAAGTGGAACACCAGTTAAGCATACCATATCTAACTGCTGGGAAGGCTTTCTCTGGGGACTGGCAGATCCAGTAATTAGCTTGAATTGTTTAGTTGGTATTATTGCTATTGGCTTACTCTCATCTGTATTTGTTCGTGGCGCTGTCATCGCTGGATGTTTTGTCTTAGCAGCAGTCTTGGGCATTGTAATTCATTTCTTCCAGCTAAATTTACCAGGCACAGAAATAGCGATGCCTTTGGCGGGCGCAGCGATCGCTATTTCTACCATCCTTTTTGGTACTATGCTGATGATGCCAAATCAACTAAACTTGATAGTATTTGCTCTAGTGGGCATCAGTGCAGGTTTATTTCAGGGTTACGCTGATGCTGAATCTATTATTGGGGCAGGAATGATCCCACTAATTGCCTATATACTAGGCATTACCTTAACTCTGTTTGTGGTTGCCATGAGTGCCAGAGAAATTGGTGTTGCAATGGGTATGAGAGAAATCAACCGAATTTTACCCTGGAAAATGAGCATTGCTGGCTTCGCTTTCTGTGCGATCGGCATCGTGTTTTTGAGCAATTTGATCATTTAAATCAAATATTTCAATTGGGTGGAATACATTCATTTGTGGGGGCGTACACTTAGCTGTACGCCCCCACTACGTGTTCAGGGTAAATGAAACTTTACCACTAGAAATTGTCTAGGACAGTAATTCAGTAATCCTGGAAGAACCTCTCCCCCAACTCCTCGACCTTGGTGTCAGCCTGCCGTTAGGCAAGCCCAGAGGGGAGTTTGGCTCCCCCAACGCTAGTAGGGAAGCAGGGTGGTTTCATACAACGAGAGAAAAATAATAATGATTTGTAGAGGGTAGAGAAAAATGGATAACTAACAAGTATGAATCTCATCGAACAATTGCAGCAAGTCCCAGACTATAGGCACATCGGGGGACGAAGACATGAATTATGGTTAGTATTATTGCTCATATTGCTCGGAGCAATGACTGGGTATTGGGGCTACCGTCCACTGGAAGATTTTACCTGCATTACACAGACAAAGCTTAATTGAGCTGTTAAACCTAGATGAGGCAATGAAGCCAGTCAATTGTTTTAATTCAAAGGTGTTACTCCTCAACTTGCAATCGTTCCTTACACACTTGTTGTACAACATCCGTAGAATCTTGAGATAAATCGTTCGTAGCGATAAAATCCGTTCTGTCGGTGGAGACAGTTACCCGGAACAGTTTCACTTTTTTGGCGGCTGGAAACTTCTTAATCTTAGCGATCGCACGCAACACCTGCCCAGTTTCTTATGTTTCATATCTAGCAAGCTTTTTGCCGTTTTATAACCGTCGAACTCACGTATATTTACGGGGATAATGACGCTCTGGGTCGGGGTTTTGGTAAGGCAAATAGAGCTGAAATATTGAATTTTTGAATTTCATACTTATATTCAGCAACACTGAAAGTTACAGGGGATATGGGAGTCGTGATTCTCCCTCTCCTCTGTTCTTTCTTTCTAGGGTTTCCAACCTGCTAGCAGATTTGGGTAAGCGGTTGGCGTCGGGAAGATTTTTTGGAAGCCAGTTTGACGCTCTTGGGGCTTTTCTTTGCTCATATTCCAGAGGGTTTCATAGAAAAAGAATGAGACTCCAGCAAAATTGCGATCGCATACTTTTTGCACATTAAGTTTTGTAACAAGGATTTAGCGCTGCATTGCGGTCTTGGGGTTTCCCCCGCCGCAGGATGCGCGATCGCTTTGCGGACGCACCAGAAGCGCACTAAAGGAGCAACTTTGCAAGACAGACCCCGCCACAAAACTTGCTTTTCTATTGAACCGGGGGACTTAAACTAAACCGTTTTTGGTTAAAAAACCATGACAGATTCTTAAGTGTTTGGCGGTGAACCTTCACTTACAGCTATTTTTAGGTAAATAGACCACGCAGTAGGGGTACACCAATGAGCAATGTTCCCTACCAACGTATTTGTATCATTATTTATGAAAGTGAAACGGTATTAGGAGTACCCTAAACTCCATTTGTTCTTTTAAAATTTGGAAGAAGTTGTAGTTGTGGAAGACAACAACTTTACTACATCAGCCCTCTCTCTTCATACTCTTTTTTTGGCGAAGGTATTGTCTTTAAAGAATACTTATTAAAAACATAATCACACTTTAACGGTGTACCACTAATCTGAAATGAAGTAAGTCGGCGCTAATATTTCAAGCTATGTTAAGAAATTTAAATCATGTACGGTGCGTAACGCTTTCAGCTAACGCACCGTCAACAATTCAAGGTGCGTTAGCTCATTGCACAATACACCCTGTTTCTACTTTAAATTTATATTTCTTCATATATGAATTTTGATCGCCAACTTACTTACAGCAGTTCATTCATTATAGTAATCTCATGTTGGACAAACCTCTTAGAAGAAAATGTTTAAACTACACATCAATTGGTGTAGTTATTATGGGGCTTACTGGAGTACCGATAGTCTCCACTTTTGCCCAGGCTCAGGAGATTAAGAGTCTCGATACTAAAACTCTCACTCCTATCAAGCACGTCATTGTCATTGTTGGCGAGAACCGAACCTTTGATCATGTCTTCGGTGTCTACCAACCGCGATCGGGTCAAACAGTGTCTAATCTGTTATCCAAGGGCATTATCAATGCTGATGGTACGCCTGGACCCAACTTCCAAGCAGCAACTCAATACAAAGCTTCCGTCACCGATACCTTCTCATTGAGTCCTGCTAACAAAAAACCCTATACAACACTACCACCGCCTAAAGCTGGCGGTGGACAAGTTGCAAGTGACACAAATCCGCCTCCCTTCAAGACCTTGGCTGCCGTCCAAGCTGCCAAACCTGCGCTGCTGCCGGAGGATTTCGGACTCCTACTTACCGGTGCAACTGGATTGCCGAGTGGTACTGTAGATACCCGAATCAGGAACGTGAATAAGTTACGAAGTGGTCCTTTCCAACTGACGCCTGGTGTGCCCTATGAGGCCTACGCAGCAAGCCCTGTACACCGCTTCTATCAGATGTGGCAGCAGGTGGATTGCGACATTAGCCATGCGAGTGCAAACAATCCCAGTGGTTGTCTTAAGGATCTTTTCCCTTGGGTCGAGGTGAGCGTCGGCGCAGGCAGCAATGGCAAGCCGTTTTCGACTTTCACCGATAGCGAGGGTGCCACCTCAATGGGCTTCTACAACGTCAATACCGGAGACATGCCATACTTCAAATCTCTGGCTGACAATTACGCAATCAGTGACAACTACCATCAACCTGTCATGGGTGGCACCGGCGCTAACTCAGTGATGATTGGTATCGGAGATGCCATTTGGTATAGCAATGGCAAAGGCAGTCCAGCCACACCGCCGCCAAATGAGATCGAGAATCCCAACCCGCAGCCTGGAACCAACAACTTCTACACACAGGATGGCTATTCTGGCGGCACCTACACTAATTGTTCTAACCCCAGCCAGCCAGGGGTTAGACCTGTTTTGAATTATCTGAATTCTCTCTCCTACAAACCAAAGTCCAACTGTGCGCCGAATACCTACTATCTCCTGAACAACTACGATCCTGGCTATTTTGGTAACGGAACGGTTAACAACGGGGTCACTAATAATGGCTTTGTGATCCCGCCGTCATCTGTTCGCACCATTGGTGATGCCTTGTTGGAAAAGAATATTTCCTGGCGGTACTACGGTGAAGGTTGGAACCGATACGTTAAAAATCCAAGCAGTAACACCAACGTCTATTGCAACATTTGCAACCCCTTCCAGTACGTGACGTCAATTATGACGAACGAGAAGGTACGGACGGAGCATTTGAAGGACACCACGGATCTGGATAACGATATTAACAACAATAAGCTGCCCGCAGTCTCCTTTGCGAAACCTGGTGGCTTACTTGACGGTCATCCAGCATCTTCAAAGTTTAATCTGTTTGAAGCTTTTACTAAGAAGATTATCAAAGAGGTTCAAAGCAAGCCCGAACTCTGGAAGGACACAGCAATTCTGATCACAGTTGATGAGGGTGGTGGATATTGGGATTCTGGCTACATTCAGCCCATCGACTTCTTCGGCGACGGAACACGGATTCCTTTAATTGTGGTGTCGCCATACTCTCGCGGTGGTCGCGTTGTTCATACGTATTATGACCATGTTTCGATTCTGAAGTTTATTGAGAAGAATTGGGGACTGTCGCCACTCACCAATCGTAGTCGTGACAATCTACCTAATCCTCAGACCCGCCGCGCAAATCCTTATGTACCGATTAACGGCCCCGCAATCGGCGACTTGATAGATATGTTCGACTTCTCAAGACCAAATTCACGGGGATAATGACACTCTGGGTCGGGGTTTTGGTAAGGCAAATAGAGCTGAAATATTGAATTTTTGAATTTCATACTTATATTCAGCAACACTGAAAGTTACAGGGGATATGGGAGTTGTGATTCTCCCTCTCCTCTGTTCTTTCTTTCTAGGGTTTCCAACCTGCTAGCAGATTCGGGTAAGCGGTTGGTGTGGGAAAAATTTTCTGGAAGCCAGTTTGACGCTCTTGGGGCTTTTCTTTGCTCATATTCCAGAGGGTTTCATAGAAAAAGAATGAGACTCCAGCAAAATTGCGATCGCGTACTTTTTGCACTTGTGTCTGAATCTGTTGCATCGGTACGGATCTGTTTTTCAATCCCGCCAAAATACCTATACTCACTGGAATATGGCTCTTTGCCGCTTTCACTTCTGGATACTCTAATTCACTAATAAAAACATTCAACTCATCCCGATATATCTGCAAAACCAAATCTTCAACAATTCCCAACCGTTCCCACTCCTGCCAGTCTGCTAAAGAGAAGTCGTAGGAAAAACGTTGAGGATTCGGAGCAACGGAAACCAAGCAATCTTTTTTAGTAGCTTTGATGCTTTTGAATACCCGTTTCATAAACTCGGTGATTTTGTTAGCTCTCCAACTTACCCATTCTGGATATTGAGAGTCTTTCGAGGGAGCTTGACCACGGTGTTCTTTTTTATAAAGCGCCACTGTATAGGCATCGTACCCTAATTCTGATGGTAAGCCAAAATGGTCATCAAATTGAATGCCGTCAATATTGTAATTTCTAACAATTTCAACGATTAAATCTTGGATGAACTGTTGTACTTCTGGGCGAAAGGGATTTAACCAGACGCGATTATCATTCCCGTCTTTGACAATCCGAGTCCCATCACTGCGACTGGTGAGCCATTGGGGACGATTTTTAGCTAATAGAGAATCCGCCGGTGCCATGAAGCCAAATTCAAACCAAGGTATCACTATTAAGCCTTTTTGATGTCCCACATCGACAATTTCTTTGAGGATATCTCGCCCTTTGAGTCCAGGTGTGGGATCGAGCGATCGCCCGATAACTTTGGCTGCAACTTTGCTAGGATACAATGTATATCCCCAATTCCAAACCGCCGGATATATTGTGTTAAAATTGAGTTGGTCAAGGCGTTGCAAAGATCCCTTGAGGCGATCGCGCTCAAATAACACATCACTATCAATATTTGTTAACCATACTCCCCTTAACTCAGATGTGGGCGTTCGTGGCAGATTAATTTGAGCGTTCAAGGGGAACGATAGCATCACCGTAGCTACCATACTCAAGGTAACGATAACGGGAAACAAAAGAGACTTTCTGCTTTGGCGAATATCCCACCAAGAATGAAACTCAACACACCACTTTACAAACCTTTTCATCATTTGGTTACAGACGTGATCAAATTATGAACAATCAGCATGAATAGCGATCGTTTCGATTGTAAGCGCTAAAACAATCGCTATTTCAATCCATCAAAACAGAGTTCTGACTCCTGAATTCTGACTCCTGAATTCTGATTCATTATTGGGCGCTGACTGCAATCTGATTCCAGGCTTTGACTGCTGCTTGTAAATTCTTTGGCAGGTTATTTTGAGAAATATCGTTGTATTGAACCGTACCCTCTTGGCTGGTGAGAGTGAAGGTGATATAATCAGCAGAGCCACTGGGGGCTGGGTAACTCAGATTCTGGAATTTACTAAATTTAGAACCTTCTAAAAATCTCTGAAATTGTTGCACCTGTTGCACGGAAACACGGCGAACAGTACGCTCAGAATCATTGGCATCACCAATCTGCACGCGAATCAATCGCCCATCTTTGAGTAAAACAGTCTCGTAGGTTCTGCCAGTAATACCACCACTGGAGATTTGCCGAAATACTACATCTCTATTTAACGGTGGTGGTAACTCGCTGACTGGAATTTGCACAGGGGCTAGTGTACTTTGATTAGCTTTTTCATTCAGCCTGACTGCGGAACCTGTTTGATTGGTATGATAAGTCCAGTTTTGTTTGCCATTAGATACCACAACCAGCCAACCCGGAACTAACGCTTGGGTGCAGAGTTCATCAGATTGAGGCAGTTCCAAGCAACCATTGCGCCAAGTCTGTTGATTATAATCAATAATTTTCAGTTCTTTGGTTAAAATTCCCTGTCTGCGGGCTAAATCTCGCAGTACCGCGTTAGCTACTGGACGTGGCAAGCCGTTTGGTTTAACATTGTCTTTGAGAACTTCATTGCTTGTTTCTACGGAGAAGTTCGCAGAAGCAGCTGTAGCCCCTTTGATAAGTATTGAACCACTAGCAACAGACAAAATTCCAGTCAAAATCAAAGCAGTGAAAATTCGCCCTTGATTAGTGTTAAAGTAGTTTTTCTGCATGATTTTCATAGTAATATAGAACTAAGAAATAGTATCCAACTACAAATGCACAATATAAAGCACATAATTCCAGAACTTCACCAGTTGGAATTAGTTTAATATCTTTGTTCTGAAATAGATATAAAAACAGACGCAGATGTACTAATTGTTAGTTCCTTATACAAATTCTAGATGAAAATGCACTAATTGAACCTCGCATGACTAGAAGTCACGAGTGTGTGGCTTGAAGAAATCAAAACGCCCTCTAGTCCTACGGCAATCAATTAAGAATTCAGAAGCTCAGGTTTCATTGATTAGGTGGGCTGAATTAAATAATTCGTAATTCGTAATTCGTAATTAAGTTTTGTAACCGGGATTTTGAACAAGACTTACATACTTGCGTGATTTTTGAACCGGGGGACTTAAATTAAACCGTTTTTGGTTAAATATAAAACTGCTGTAGCAACTGGCTGCCCTACACCTATTCCATCTTCTAAGAAAGGAAAATAGCTTGCGAGGAAAGCTGGTAACGCTTTTTGTCTCACCTTAGTCAGCGAGGATTCAATAAAAGTAATTTTAGAAAAGAATGAGACAGAACCGTAGCTTAGATTTTGTAATCTCAGCCAATATTAGGCGCTGATGGCTTGTTGTTCAGATTCAACGAACTGATTTTGAGGTACATCAAATCTAATGGTACTAGCTGCCCAGTCTTTGAAATCGGGTGCTAGCCAGACTAGCTTGCACAGAATTTCATCATTGACCCACAACACCAAGGGAAACCGAAACTGTTTCCGAAATTCATCTCGCATGATGTTGGTACTGATGATTAGTTGGTTAATTGCAACTACAGATTCTAAACCCCGTACCATCAAAGCTTCGGGTTGAGTAGTACCAATTGCAGTTGTAATCGCTGTATACAATGTGTCAGCCGCAGATGAGAGCAGGACTTGGTGGATATCTGCTGATGAAAATTCTCTTAACAAATTCAGCACTTGCTGCTGCCTTGGAACAGAGTTACAACAGGCTAATAACAGTGAAAACTCTCCACCAGAAACCATCATCGCCCTTGCCAGCCTCTTAGTGGCTGCTGTGCCGTTTTCCGAATTACTTAAGCTGATCATTAAAAAATCCTGCTTCTAATTTTCAAAAGGTGTGAGTGATATTCAGTGATTCTACCCGATTAATTTTTACTCAAAGGTGTTATTGGGGTAGCTTGGATGAGCTTTTCTCTGTAATACTAAGTATTATATAACGAATAAGGATATGGTGTATTATCTCAATATTCACAATTCAGGGATAATGTAAAGGTAGTATCAACGCAATGTAAGTAAAAGGGGTCAGGCAAAGAATTAGCAGTTGAATTATCACTGTATTGTCATAGATTTTCGCATTTCCCAGCAATTAAGTAATTATTTCTTAAGATAAGGTTAAAAAAATGCTCGGTAAAAGCTTAACAACAAACGTTGGAAAATGGGAGAAAACTTAACTGGCTAATAGCCAGCTATCGCCTACGATCATAGCTGGCTACAAATTATTTTCCTTTACCAAGCCACTTCGGGGCGGGTGTAGAGTGTGGAATAGTGAAATGGTATCAGCTGAAGATGCGAAAATCTCCCTCCATTAAAATTAATTAAAATTAACGTTTCTTTACCACGTACTATGCTACTTGGCTGGATTATTATCCAGAACAGACTTGTCTACGACTCGTGATGCGTAAAGCCCCTGTCATTCATGCAGGGGATATAAGCGAGTAACCGAATAAATTGGTCATGGTATGAAACAATTAAGTGGGCATGGCCACAAGTCCATTGGGCTACATGATATCAGACGGGTTATACCTGCAATCATTGTTTGACCCCAGAATCCCTCGTTTTCTAAACGGGGGAGTGTGTCAAGAAAATGACTTTGGGAAGCAACAACCTAATAATTAGCAATAATAGGTAGTGAAAACCCAAAGTAACTCATCCATTTGATAGAATTGTAGCTCGAAGATGTCGCCTTGTTAGGAATTATGTTTTGTTGACATCCTCCCACCGCTAACCCTTGCGGGTATAGCGGGGGATTCCAAAAATCACTTATTGGGTTTCCTCTTTCCACGAGTTGACTTGCATAAAATTGACTTTTGCTTGATTGAGCCTATAAAACACTCGGCATCGCAGAACGAATTGCACTAATAAAATTTTGGGCATAATTCTGCGTTGAGAAATCGAGGGCGCGTTGTCGTGCAGCCATTCCCGCACTCTGGGCAAATTCTTGCTCGTCAAGAAAGCGGAGAATTGCGATCGCTAATTTATCTGCATCGCCGTAAGGTGTTAATAGTCCATTCATGCCATCGGTAATAATCTCTGTCGGGCCGCCTGCACTGCCAGCAATTACAGCTTTACCCAGCGCCATTGCCTCAATAATCACAATCCCAAACGGTTCTTTATTTGAGGCATGAACAAATACATCCATCGCCTGCACCCACTCAGGGATATTACGCTGTAGCCCAGCCATAATTACTTGGTCTTTCAAACCTAATGCGGCGATTTCTGCTTTTAAGAAGCCCTCATAATCCGGTTCCAAATCGTGTTTACCGCCAACCACTACACAATGAGCATCAGGGTACTTCTGTAAAATTTTGGGCATTGCTTGCACCAGTACGTGCATTCCCTTCCATCGTTGCAATCGTCCAACAATTCCAATCAACGGCCCGTGTAAAGGTAAGCCCAACTTCCGCCGTGCTTCTTCTGGAGTTGGTAAAGCATTAGGCTCAAATCGGTCTAGTGCTACACCAGGATAAACCAAAGGTGTTGGTCTGTGAGGCCAAATCTCTGCCTGTGCTTGCTTGCCATCTTGAGAAAGGGTGATAATTGCCCGCGCTGGGATTAAAGTTGCGATTCGCACCAACCAAGTTTTGTCACTAGGTACTTCTAGTTGATACCACAGAGCAGGCAAGCCCGCCAACATCGCCGCCAAACCTCCAGATATATGCGTAATCCACATCCAATTGACAATTATATCTGCACGTTCGCGGCGGGCGATCGCGGCTATCCGAAAAACAGCGCCAATAAAACGGTGAATTTGGCGTAAACGTCCACTTTCCACAACTCGCGCATCAATACCAAGAGACTTTACTTGTTCTACCATCGGGCCGTCTTCTAAAAATATCACCAGCCACTCAACATCAGCATTACGTCCCTGCTGTACCAAATCCCAAAGCATCATTTCACCGCCGCCTCGTTGCTCGGCTAGTGGCATTACAATAATTACTTTCATAATCTATAAGAGTCCTATTTAAGTTGTAAAATTTATCAGAATCTCGACTTATTAGAGAAGTCGGGAATCTGAGGATTGGTATAGTACTTATGTCCTGCCATAGCCATAGCTAAAAATCCCCAAAGAATCATTCCTGCCACGCTTAACATCCCGCTACCAATAACTAACTGTGCAGAAGAACTGATGCCAATAGCGCGGGCAGCACTAATAAAACTATCAAAACGACCTTCACCATAGTTGCTAACACTAATAATCAACAAGAGTAATCCACCCATATAAAAGATGGCTCCAAACCAACCAAGGGTGAAAAACATATCTAAAATGCCACTATCAATTACCACGACTTCAATTTGACCAGTTTTTTCGTTGACTTTCCAGATATTTCCTAAGCCATTACCTAGACCATTAGAAAGGGCTAAACCAAGGTTTTTGTCGTAACTTCCCGATCTATCTTTAAAACTGTTATCTTCTTCAAGATTAGAAAAAGTTTGCAACCGGGCTGCTACAACCCCAGCAATTGGCTGGATAGTTGTCAATGGCACAACACAAATTGCCATGACCACGATTATGGTAATTAAACGCATTTGAATCCGCGCTTTGACTGAACCCATAATCATAATTATTCCAAATAACCAGCCTCCCCAATTAGTACGTGCTTGTGTCAATAGGAAGGATAAGTAACCAACAGCTGAAGCCGGAAAAATTAAGTTTCCTGAACTGGTAAATAATAACAGCAATCCAGCTTGCATGACGGAACCAAAGGGGCCAACTGAGTGCAATGTACTCCAGACACGCATCCCAAAAGGTACAGGGTTTCCAGAACTCATGAATAGTTTTGATTGTATAAGCCAGTATCTATCCCACTCAGGAGCTACCACAAATTGATATACGCCATAAGTTCCTAAAATCAACACACACCAGAGGAATGTTCGGTGAAAGTTCTGGCGATAGCTGGGATAATCTCGCCAGTTTATAAATAAGTGAAAAGCGAAAATGATCGGACTGAGCCAATCCATTAATCCGCGTGCGACAGGGATAGGTGGATTGTAAATCAGACCGATTAGAAAGCCATAGAACACTCCGATAAAAGCCAAAACAAACGGCAAGCCCCCTTGACGAGAGGCGCGGGGAAAGTGTCGTAAGAATGTGGCTATGGTGACAAACACCACTAAATAGGGTGCTATGAGCATTTGACGGGTAGGGTCCCAGCCTACCCGATAGTCAACTAAGCGAGTAGCTAAGGGCGTGAGAAACCAGATCCACCAGGTAAAGCTGATGTAGAGAATGGGATGCCGCAAGTATAAAAATACGCCTACTGCTAAAGCTGTCACCGGATAAATTAGGCGCAATGCGGCAGTAGCACCAGCAAAATAACAAACTACAGTCAGTAATACAAAACCAGCGATCGCCATCCAACCCTGTAGCGATCGCTCTTCGGGAGAATAGCTTTCTTGTAAAAAACTATTGAAAAGTATCTGCTTAGAAGTCATTCAATTTTAGATTTTGGATTTTAGATTTTGGATTTACACATAAGTAAATTTGAAGGATGGAAAGGAATTCACAATGAAATAATCGGTCTGCAATTACGAATTACGAATTACGAATTGTTTATATCCTTGCCAACGTCCACGCCAGGATGCTAACAACTTCTTACCCGCCAACTGCCTTTGGCTAGGTAAAAATCTCAGCCATTGTACTAAGCCCAAACTATCGCACGTACCCACGAATATTGCCCAGAATAAAAATACAATTCGACGGATAAATGGCAAATGCTCTAATAAAACTAAAGTTTCATTATGGACTAAATTAATAAAGGCAATTTCATTAAAGTTGTTTCGCTGATCTTCATCAAAACGTTGTGCCGGATAGTGATCAACAGCAACGTTAGGATCATAAATTATCTTCCAACCAGCCCGCTTTAATGTCAGAGTGAATGCCATTTCAAAGTGTACCTGCGCTCCTGTACCGCGCATCCGCTCATCAAAGCGCAATTGCCCGATTGCTTGGGTACGAAAACTCATGTTTACGCCTTTGAGAATATCGACTTCGCGGGGTTCTCCCACTCCCAGGTGATGGTTGCCAATCACTCGCCCAAACCACTGCAACTGTCCAACTACCAAGCGGGATTCGTCTTCTAATTTGCTGCCGTGGTGTATCCAATCACGCCCACCAAGACCACCAATGCAACGATCGCAGATAAAGTGAGCGGTAATGCGCTCTAACCAATCTGGGTGAGGTGCGGCATCATCGTCAGTAATAGAAACAATATCGCCCTCCACTGCTGCTAGTCCGGCGTTGAGAGCTGCTATTACCCCCGGTTGTGTCACTTTCACGGTATGCAGTGGCAAATTGTGTGCGTTGAATTGGGCGAGAAATTGCCAAGTTTCTGCATCCGTATCGCGGACAACCACTATCACCTGATCAACGGGTTTAATTTGCTCCTGTAGCGCCAAAAGGCAGCGTGATAGGTCTTGTGGACGGCGATAAGTCGGTATGAGAACCGTGTTTCGCATTCTTGCTTAACTCCTCGAATAGATCCACATAAGTTTGCGCCATAGTAGTCCAGCTATATTGTTCTGCCACAGAGCGAGCTGCTTGACCCATCTGTTGCATAAGATAGCGATCGCTCACCAAAGACATCAACGCCACAGCTAAAGCATCAATATCATCTGAGTCGGGCAAGACGATGCCACATTCTGGTGTCACCAACTCTGCACCTCCGGTAGCTGTGGCAGTAATTACTGGCAGTCCTGAAGAAAGTGCTTCTAACAATACGAGGGTGCAAGCTTCGTATCGGGAAGGAAAAACAAATAAATCTAGTGACCGCATAATTTCGGGGATATCACGTCGATATCCCAGAAAATGCACGCGTTCACTTAACCCCAACGAAGCCGCTAATTGAGGAAAGGGGCTACCTTCGATATGACCCACCACCGCCAGATGTAAATCGGGAACTTTCACCAAAGCGTGCAACACTGTATCTAAATTCTTTCTGGGTGTGCGGATGTCTCCAGCGAATAATGCTAGGATGACATTCTCTGGTAAACCTAATTTTTGGCGAAAGCTTTCACCAGGGGCAAACTCTTCTAAGTCAACGCCATTGACAATTACCCGAATCCGAGAACGCGGCACACCAATGTTGACTAATTCCTCAGCTACCTTTTCGGATACAGCTACAACAACCTGCGCTTTTTGGAAAGCCTGTTTTTCCCAACGGGCATTAAAAGCCGTAAACAACCACTGGTAAAAACCATATAAATCGCGGCGATTGCGGGAAATATGAACAGGCGATCGCAACCATGAACTGTGGACAAAATGTACAGCATTCACATCAGCCGCAGCCAGATTAATTGCTCCATTGACTTTAACTAAATCAATGCCAGAGCGATGTTTACGCAACCAATCTGCACTTGTTTGGGCAAATATAAAATTACGAACAAATTCTGTAGGATAGCTTTTAACTGGAATTCTAATCCAATTAACTTGACTATTTTCTTCTAGTTCTGGTGCGACTTCACTAGCTAATAATGTCAGATGATGACCACGACGAATTGCTTCATTCGCAACCTCATAGTTTACCCGTCCTTGACCATCACCTTTTTTGATTTTATGAGTAACAATACAAAGTTTCATATACTACCTTTCTTAATGATAAACCTATTGCATAAATTCTATTTAGCTCACGCGGAGGAGAATCTTTTTTTCTTCCCTTTGCGTCCTTTGCGTCCTTTGCGGTTCGTTAAAAAAATACCTTCCACAACTCAGACAATACTCTTATATAGCGGTTATCGAGTAGGTAGTGAACCCCACCCCCAACCCCCTCCCCGCTCTTCGAGAGGGGACTATGATGTACCTCATGTGATTAGGAAACGCTATATTATTTCGATATTTTAATTAACTTACTTGCAAAAAATCGGGGAGTAAAACTAAGACCAAGTGCCGCTATAGTTCGCACATTAAACTTTTGTTTTTTCAATACCTGCCAAAAATAAGGACGCGCTGTTGCTATCTGTTCACTTCGTAGCAAACCAATTCCCAAAGTTGTATTAGCTTCTAACCATTTCTGTTGAAAGTACCTCCTAAATTCCTGTAGACGAGAATCTTCCATAAAGACTTGATAACAAAACATTTCGCTTTTAGCTTTGCGAATTTTTGCTTGCACATCTCGACTACCACTGAGCATAGTATCAGTTTGCTCATGGGCACGATATCGCGTCAATCTTTCTGGATAGTAGTAAGCGCCATAACCAGATATACAGCAGAGATAAGTTAAATATAAATCCCACATTCCGCCAACTTCTGGGGGAATAATATCCCAATCCACAAAATTATTGCGAATCACACAAGCCGCCGCAGTCGGTATACTTTTATCTATTAACCCAATTTTATAGAAAGGTTGATGAATTCCTGGTGTTAGTTTATCTCGCTTGTAACCGCGTGTATTTTCTTCAGTTCCAACATGATTAATTATGCCATTAGCATCGATGATATATTGGTCGCAGAAAGCGATAATTAACTCAGAATTTGCTTCCAGAAGTGGTACAAGCTTTGCTAAAAAATCTTCATTCCAGATATCATCGTCATGGAGACTAGCAACATATTTACCTCGTGCGATCTTGAAACCATGTTGCTGATTAGCTAACATACCCACATTTTGCTGATGTCGCCAAAATTTGATGCGTGAATCACCAAAAGATGCGACAAGTGCTTGTGGATTTTCTGAACTACAATTATCAGAAATAATAATTTCAATATTTTGATAAGTTTGTTTTATAGCACTAGCGATCGCTTGTTTGAGATACTCTGGTCGATTATAGGTGGGAATGATAACGCTAACTAAAGGTTGTTGGTATTCTTGATGCAATGACATATTTTTCTCTATTGATTTTTTCTAGATAAAAGATGCAGCATTTGAGGTTTTTAGTGAACTATTTCTGTCTTGTCAGGAGAATAAATAAGAATTTTTACGAACCGCAAAGTACGCAAAGTACGCAAAGAAAGATAAGGAAGTCAGCTTATTTAGCTTGAGGGAGACTATATAATTTTTTAGCTGTAGAAGTAAATTCAGCGATTGTTTTTGCATAAATTGTTCGCAGATTATTTACATGAGCATCCATTGTAAATTCCTTCATCAATAAAGCATGACCTTGTTCGCCCATGTATCGGCTTTTTTGATGATCTATATACAACTCATTAATGGCATCAGCCAGCTTTTTGATATCATTAGCTGGAACAAGAATACCCGTTTCTCCATCTCGTAAATGTTCTGGAATACCTCCGACTGCACTACCAATTACAGGTCGATAACGAGAGTATGCTTCCAGAGTTACAAGACCGGCAGGTTCAGGCCAAACACTAGGAAAGATGACTGCAAAACACTGTTGATAAAGTTTATTTATTTTATCGCGATCGCACCAACCATGCCAAGTGATGCGGTTACTCAATCCGAGGGTGTTTGCTAACTTTTCTAAGCTGGCTCGTTCCCATCCTTCACCTGCAATATCAAGTTGAATTTGCGGGTTTGTATGTATTAAGGTTTTGAGTAACCATTCCAGACCTTTATCAGAAACAATCCGTCCCGCAAACAAAATTCTATGATTTTGGTGAACTTCTAAACTTAGGGGTGCAGTTGCTATTTGCGGTACAGAGATTCCACAGTGTAGCGTTACAGTTTGCTCAGGGGGTACACCGTTTTTAATCAACTCTTGCCGCACATATTCACTATTAGCAATGAAAGTAATTTTTATCTTTTTTAATACATCTAAAAACTGATGAGTGGTTTGAAGTTCTCTAAAACTTCTTAAAGGTTTACGGCTACCACATTTATCTACCAACTTCCCCCAGGTACATCCTAAGTAAGAGAAGTTGCGATCGCAGATTGTCCGTTGCCCTGCTAAATACTTTGTGCCACTAGGACAGTAGAATGAGTGATTATGAACGCTGAAGATCGTAGGACATTCGCCTGTCAGCTGCAATAGCAAATCTGGGCTGTGGATATGTAGCAGTTTAAACTGGCTTTGATCAACATTTTTAAGCGATTTTATCACGCGATCGCTAACATCAGGTGGTCGATGTTCAAACAAAGAACCTAAATAAGTTTCAACACCTCCGCTCCCACCTATGTCAAAATTTGAGCATTGATAAATCAGGTTTTTCTCAAAAGTTTCCCCGTGCAATTGTTTCTTGTTTTGCTTGGCATTATTGATTAATTTAGGCATTATTCACCAGTTATTTTCACGTCCTTATTAGTTGGATTGCTCATATAAATAGAGTCTAGTCATCATCGATTTATATGCCAACATTAAACCAAAATTTGTGTCTGACATCACTAACATAATGCCTCAGAGCATTTTTTTTACTAGCAAATTTATCTGGATAAATGAACTGATCTTCTACATTTAGAACATATTGTTTTGAGCAGAGAGGCTTACCATGATTATGGTGCATTGTCAAATGCACAATTGTTTGCTCAGTAAAATAAGTGGGTTTTTCTTGAAGATTTGCTAAACGTTCGATAGCAAAACTCCAGTCAAATTCATGCCTAAATAATATAAATCCACCATTTACTGGATTTGACTTCTCAGAATCATCATAAATAATTCGTTCGTCTAGTGACATAGAACAATCAGGTAGATAAAGAGAGTATTTTTCATTGGAGTTACTCAAATTAATTAAGTCAATACCGCCGGGAAAAAATAAAATATCTGAATCAGTGTAAATCGTAGTACCATTAATAGGAATTGACATTAATGCCGCCAATTTTTTGCCCATTGGATGCAGTTGAGCATAATCAAGAACACATTGAGGTAAATCCGTTCTCAGGAAGTTTTGTAAAAGTATTACCTGAACGCAGGGATGGATGCGGCGGAGTAAATTACAACTAGAGTCAGTGTAACTGCCATCAGAAACTACAGTGAATGTATCTGGAATGCCAACATGACGGATGAAGGAGCGAATACTTGCTACTTGTTCAGGCAAATCGCGTTCACATGATAAGGCATAGACACTTATCGGAACTTGCCGAGTTTGTTTGATTGGGATGCTGACAATCTGAGAAACGGCTGTTTTATATAGGGAGCGATTAAATTTACCCTGAATTTTAGCAGTGTGGTAGCCTAGATTCACCATTTATTTTTCCTTGTCAAAACTATAAATAATTGAGCAGGGTAATGAATTCGTAATTTACGAATTACGAATTACGTTCGCGTAGCGTGCCGGAGGCTCTATTACGAATTACGGTATTGCATATTGTGATATTCCCAAAGCTTGCCTTTGAGTTCCAGAAGTTCTTGATACTTACCTTGCTCTACTATCCGTCCCTGTTCTAAAACTACAACTTTATCTGCTTTAGAAATGGTAGAAAGACGGTGAGCGATCGCAATTACTGTTCTACCAACAGATAGCTTTTCTAATGAATCTTGAATTAAGCGTTCGGATACCGAATCTAAGGCGCTAGTTGCTTCATCCAAAATCAAAATTTCTGGGTTCCGTAGTAAAGCACGCGCAATCGCAATTCGCTGTCTTTGTCCTCCAGATAATCTAACACCCCTATCTCCCAATTGGGTATCAAAACCTTCGGGCATTTCTAAAATAAATTCTAGTGCATTCGCTAGTTTAGCAGCTTCTTGAATTTCCTCATTAGTGGCTTCTGAAGTACCGTAAGTAATATTCTGCCAAACATTAGCATTGAAGATAAAAGTATCCTGACTAACGACAGCTATTTTGCGACGTAGGGAGTTAATTTCAAACTCCCGTATATCAACTTCATCAATGTAAAGATATCCATCTGTAGTATTATAAAATCGAGGAATTAAATCAGCAAGAGTTGTTTTCCCAGCCCCAGATGCTCCGACTAATGCTGTCATTTTTCCCTTTTCAATGGTTAGGGTAATATTATGCAGCACTAGATTTTCATCGTCGTAGCCAAAATCTACAGATACTAAATTAATTGACCTTTTCAAAGAATTAAACTTGATTGTTCCATTCTGAAAATAATTTTTATCCTCACTTTTTAAGAGGTTTTTAACGTTGTCTGCTGAACCTTGTAAAGTACTAAGAAATGCTCTTGTGCCATTAATATCTTGAACGAAAGGGATAAAACGAAATAGCACAAAGAAAAATGTTAATAAAGAAGCAACTTGTAGCGTTCCATTCGTAACCAGGCTAGTGAATGCCAAAATAATCATTCCGACCAACACCGTAGTAGCGACCCCTTCAGCAATTGGCTTGACAAGTGTCCAAGTGAAGACAACCTTAGTTGTAGTACTGATTATCTTGTCGCTAGCTTTGTAGTAACGCTGGCGCTCAAATTCTTGAGTACCACAGGAGTGAACAGTGCGAATGCCATTAATAAATTCTACGGCTGTTGATGTGAAATTAGCATTAGCAGTTGTCACGCCAAAACTTGATTCTCTCACCCTGGCATTTAGATTAGATAATCCAACACCTAAAAGGGTAAATAATAATGCTGAAATGAGCGTTAGCTGCCATGATATCAAAAACATTGATATTAAGTAGACAAAGGTTGTTAATCCTCTCGTCACTAAAAAGGCTCCGCTACTAAAACCCTGTCTGATCCTTTCGATTTCTGTGGTAATTGTGTTAATTAGTTCACCAGAACGAGTTTTGGCAAAGTAACTTAGCGATAAGGATTGTAACTGTTCAAAAATTTGCTTACGTAAGCGATCGGCAAGATGTAGTTGAGATAATTCAGTATAGACTTGAGAAAAATAATTGAAGGTGGCACGTAACCAAGTACTCAATAAAATCAGCAAAGATACACGGTACAAACGATTAATTGCTGATGTCTTAGCTCCCAAAATCCAAATATCAAACCAGTCTATTCCTGTTTGGACAGGTTGAGCATTAGGACTAGTTAAGCTTTGCAAAAAGGAAAGTAAGAAACCAATGCTCACACCTTCAAAAGTTGCTGCCAGAATCGAGAATATTAGAGCTAAAGTTGCAATTTTGCGAAAGTGTTTAAATTCTCGCAATATCAAATAGTTGTCCTGCCAGAAGCTGGTAGCTTTGAGCAGATTGCTGAGTGGTTGAGGAAGTTTGAAAAGCATTGATTTTTATAACAATAATTTGGCAAGGTAGATAGACCGCTATAGATCAATACGGTTTAGTTAAGGCTTTACTCTTTGTCAAAGTGAATTTTTTAACGAACCGCAGAGGCGCAGAGGACGCAAAGGAAGAGAGGGGAGAAATGCTTAATTAAACTGTATTGCGCTATAGATTCTACGTGAGCAATTTTTGTTTTAGCCCAAGTGCGGTAGATGAAATCATCAATTACCGCACAGATAAATTACAGTGTTTGGCTATCCAGATGTAACCGGTGAGACTGTGCCTCTACTTCCCATGAAGTCGTAATTTCTGGTAGTTGATTTAGCTGTACTGCATCTTCTAAAGTCCAACAAGAAGATCCGGTTAAACTCATGTCACCTCGCAGCACGTTAAATAACTGTGGTAAATTGTCAAGACTGTATTTACGCATCCAACGCCCTAGCGGTGTGATGTTGTGATTTGCAGCCGTGCAAAACTTAATCGCCCGAAAGAGTTTACCCCGTTCTCCAACACGCCACTCACGACAAAAAAATGACCCTGGCGAGTAAACCTGCATTAATACAATCAATCCCAACATGACTGGACTTACTAATAGCAACAACAGTAAAGCAGCAATCCAATCAATTAGTCGCTGCAAGGGTTGGTTAGGCAGTTTATTGCTAGCGGGTATGCTTAGGAATATTGGTTTTTGAGCTTCTTCACATGCTTCTGCCCAAAACTTGAGCAAAGCCTCACCCAATTTTGGATCTATGCTTACCAGACTTACAGGAGAATGTTCTAAGCATTCTACTAGCGATCGCTTACTATCTAATGAGGCTAGATATGGTTGTTGAACTCGTCCAAGCGGCTTCACCAACAGCTTACCCCGTCGCCAATAGAGTGTGCAGTACCCACGATTATCTTGGTGTGGCTGGGTTACATCATATAAATTCTCTAGAGTTGGAATTATTGAAGTTGTCATATGTCTTTGGGATTATACAGGAGTGAATTGCTGAGGAGTTATCAAAGGCTATCAATGCCAAAGACCCAAATCCGCATCTTGTTGTAAGTCCAAAAAGTTTGAATAATTCGTAATTCGTAATTCGTAATTATTCACTTATTAAAAAAACTCTCCGCGTCAGCCTAAACAATGAGTCTTGAAGCGAACATGACATTAGATGTAGTCTAAACCCCAGTCTGAAACAAAGCTAATTGTAGAGTTGGGAGTCTTGAACCCTATGCTTAATTACGAGTAACGCTACTATTAATATTCATGGGTAAATTATGATTTTCCGGGAACTACTGACAGTAGAGAAATGTAGAGGGAAATTACCCATGAATCTATATCTACGTTTAATTACGCTGAGGTGTTCATTGTGTCGATAGATTTAACAAAACCAGTCCACTGTTCTCTTCTAGCCTTTTTGAAGGTGCTTTAATCTCTAGATTATAAGACTATGTAGAAATAGCGATCGCTCAAATAAATTCTTTATTTACTCTTTAAAAAGCCAGTGATTTCTCTGATAACCCATAAAGATAGCATAAATATACTGAATTTTTCCTGATAGCAACAAAATTAAATTTTGGTTATTATCTCGTTCCCAGTCTCCGACTGGGAATGCCCCTCATTGAGGCTCCGCCTCCCTGACTCGCGGCAGAGCCGCTTTTGATCTGCATTTCCAGCCAGAGGCTAGAAACGAGAAAGATCCCCGACTTCTCTAAGAAGTCGGGGATCTATAATCTTGCTGTACTAATTACTTTTCTACAGCTTGGCGCAGAGCTAACTGCTGTTGTTTGATATAAGGTACGTAATTACTGCTAGAGTTTGATACCCCATTAGCTACAACCCCAATCAGATTTAACTTACTTAACATGGCTGTCGCTTGATTAAGCTGACTTCGCGTTACAACGCCAATGCTTGCCACCATGACCACGCTACGACAAGATGATGCGGTAAGCATGGCATCGACCAAGCCAAGAACTGGGGGAGCATCTATGAGTACCAAATCGTAGTTTTCCTCAAATGCTGCCATCAATTGCATCATCCGAGGGGAACTCAACAGATTAGCTGGATCAGCAGGTTTTGGCCCAGCAGTCAGAATATCGATGTAGGCGGAACCTGAGTATTGAAAACTAATTTGGTTGGGTAGAGTTGCATCACTCGCCAATAGAGTTGAAAGCCCCTGCTCATTAGGAAGATTCAGTTGTTCATGCAGACTAGGATCGCGTAAATTGGCATCAATTAGCAACACCCTTTTGTGTAAACGAGCAGCACTCATTGCCAAACCCAAGGCCAAAGCTGACTTACCCTCATCAGGTAAAGCTGAGGTGATCATCAAAGATTTCAAGTTAGTAACAGTATTTAAAAGTTCAATGTTTTTGTAAATCAGATCCAGCGATTCCCAACGTGGTGGAGATTGCAATACCTGAATTGTCCAAGGGGAAAGAACTTCTGGCTTACCAAAAGGCAATTTGATCATTGATTCTTTGGGTTTGGCTGGTGGTAACTTGGGAGTTGTTCCCAACAACGGCATGGCCATTTGCTTCTCTAATTCAGCAGTGGTGTGAACTGCATCATCAGCCGATTCCCGAATAAAGGCAGCAATGCCTCCTAACATGAACCCAACCACAGCACCTAACAGCAAATTCTGCTGAAGATTGGGGCCTAATTGTGCGCCTTTTTGAGGTTCTTCTACAACTTCCCAATTAAATCCACCCTTGGAAAGTTCTTGCCGCAATTGCTGTTCTGCTCTTAAAAGCTGCTCTAATCTTTCACGACTAAATTGCAACTGCGGTAGCATCCGATTGTAATAAGCTAACAGAGGTGGGAAGCGTTTAATTTCAAGACGCAGTTCGTTTTCTTTCTGAGCCAAAGTTTGATCGCGAGCAGTTAAAGCAACTATAGTGGTCTGGGTTTCCACTAGCTGACCAGCAAGGCTAAGATCAATTTGCCCAAGCTGTCCTCGTTCAAGAAGAGAATCTCCAGAAGTAACTCCACCAGTAGGCTGTCCGCCTAAAGTTCTTCCTACCTCTTGTTGCAATAATTCCTTCTGGCTCTGAAGCTGTTCTTTGAGCTTTTGCACACTTGGAGTTTGATCTGTAAAGCGTAAGCGTTCTTGTGCTAGTGCTAGTTCGGTTTTTTGGATTTCGTTCAGTAAGCCTTGATAGCGAGTAGACTGACTCAGACGAGAAGCAACTAGAGCATTCTGGGGAGAACGGTTAAGTTGTTCTTCCAAAGATTTTTGGCGTGCCAAAGCTTCCCCATATTGAGCGCGAGTTGTCTGTCTTTCTTGGGCAATATTATTCAAAGCTGTCTCAATCGCTTTGGCCTGTGACTCTGGATCAATTAAGTTCTGATTTCTCCGAAACCTTTGTAAATTTGTCTCAGATGCGTTTACTTCTTCACTGGCTTTACTTAACTGTTCCCTGATAATTTGCAGACC
Source organism: Nostoc sp. (assembly GCF_036917755.1). Taxonomy (GTDB): domain Bacteria; phylum Cyanobacteriota; class Cyanobacteriia; order Cyanobacteriales; family Nostocaceae; genus Nostoc. The sequence continues at coordinate 26,858 of NZ_JBALFC010000107.1, read as the reverse complement.
TTTTTGCAAACGCGAATTCTGTTGTTCTTTGTTATATTCCACATAAACTTGTCGAATTGCACCCAGAACTTTTTGTGTCTTTTCTGGATCTCCAGCAGTGTATTCAACTTGAAATATTTTAGTAGCGACATTATCTTCTTTGCTCCTTAATTGAGTTAAGACCAAAGAAGCTTTGATTTCAGTTGAACTTATATCTGGATAATCAGACTGAAGTTTATTAACTGCTTTTTGGATAAGTCCCGAACTCTGCATCAAGTTAAGCTGGGTGGCAGTATCTATGACCACATTCGAGTCAGTAAACTGGTTGTCTAACCCAGCACCTTCTGTCTTACCTTGATAGTTAGGTTCTACTAGCAGTTGCATTGAACTTTTATAAGTAGGTTTTGTCTTAAAAGTTACCATGCCTGCAAGAGCAATAGAACTAATTAATACTGCTAAGAACCAAGGAAATCTCCTCACAAATACGGCAAACAATTGACCGTAACCTACTTCACTTTCAGAAGCTGGAGTTATCTGAGGATTTAGACTAGTTTGAACCACTTTTATTATCCTTGTCTTCGAGATTTACGCTAAGAGATTCTCCGAAGAATACCTATTTTTTTTAACAACCCGCCAAGAGGAGAGAAAATAAATAGGTAATCTTATAGTGGAAAGAGATTCAGAAATCAAATGAATAATTGATGCACGCCACAAGCTTGATTAATAATTTGCTCAACTTTCCCAAAGAATGCCTTCTCTGAAAAGTTTGCTACTGCATGATTACGGATGCGATCGTAATCCCAAGAAATGCCCTTGGCTTCTAGTAATGCAACTTGTAAAGATTCGGGTGTTTGCCTTTTGAAAAAGACTCCTGTTTCACCTGATATTTGAGTATCTAATACTCCACCTGCTCCATAGGCGATGACTGGTGTGCCGCTAGCATTAGCCTCTACTGGAACTAATCCGTAGTCTTCTAGGGCTGCGACAATAATAGACTTGGCTTTGGAAAACAAGTCTTTGCGGGTTCTATCACTTACGTGTCCCAAGAACTCAATATTTTGTAATGCTTTAGATTTTAACCGTGCTTGTTCTGGCCCGTCACCTGATATTAATAACCGCCATCCTAGCCAATTGAAAGCTTCCACTATTATATCAAGACGCTTATAACTAATCATCCGGGCTGAGGCCAGATAATATTCATCTTTTATATCTGAGAAAAGAAATTTACTAGTATCAATTGGATAGTTTACCATCATTGCCTTTTTGCCATAAATATTTTCAATACGGCGGGCAACAACACTAGAATTAGCAATGTAAAGGTCAGGTTCCTGTGCATATTTCAGGTCTACCTTTCTCATTACTTGGAACACTTGTTCGATTAAAGGAGCAAAATATCTATAGTCTCCGTACTCTCTTAAATAAGTTGTTGTATCCCATAAGAAACGGGTGACATTATGGCAAAAACAAATGTGGTGGGCATTGGGATTTTTTCGCACTGCTTTGGCGAAGCTGGTGCTACTGCTAATAATTAAATCGTAGTCTTGCAGATCCAAGGCACGAAAGGCAGGAAAATATAGAGGAGCCATCGACCTGAAATATTTTGCTGCATAGGGAATCTTTTGCAAGAAAGTTGTATTAACTATGCGATCGCCTAGATCAATAGTTTTTTGTGGATCGTACAAAGATGTGAAAATATCTGCTTCGGGATAGCGTTTACAAAGCAGTTCAAACACACGCTCTGCCCCACCTCGCTGGGTTAAATAATCATGGACTAGAGCAATTTTCATGAATTTGACCTAAAGTTTCGATCAGGTTTGTTTCAACGCTCCCCAGCAAGTTACTATCAACAACTTTAGTGTCTCGCAGTTAAATCGGCGGTTAGAAACCGCGTCTACACAAGCAAAACCCACCTCTGTGGGTTAAGAACCCTTGATTTTGTATTAGTCCGCGCAGGCGGACTTCGTTTGTGTAGCCGCGAATTCTGTTCGCCCTGACTCTACGCCCCTACAGCCAATTCATTTGGTGCAAATATTTTTGAAACCGATATTACCCAACTGCTACCAAGATTTTTTCGGGAGCGAAATAAGTGTTTTGCTCAGTTCGGAGTTGGTCGCAGAGTCTGCCTTCAGGTAATTCTACATCCTCGTATGTGAGGACTTGATCCTTAGAAATATCTCGTTTTAGGCGACACCCTTCAGCTAAACCAATTGGTAAGAGATTTTGCTGTTGGACAATATCGGAATTTTCACATTGTCCGTAGGTCATGTAGTAGCCGATGCCATCTAAGGTTTCTCCTGCTTTCAGGTCGATTTTGGCGGTGGTGATAACATCTACTAGCGGGCCTGCGAGTGGAGACATAACGGCATCACCGAATAGGACAGCACGCGCTACGGACAAGGGAACTTCAAAATGACAGAGGTGATAAGGAGTATAGAAGCTGTAAAGAGGGCCTTCGCCTAATTTGTATAAGTTGAGATAGTGGCGTTGCTTGGGGTCGTCGTGAGTGGCAAATACATATACGCCTGGGCCAGGTTTTGCTCCAACTACATAATCGACAATGCCGCCCAGTTCCTTGAGTTGTTCAACATCATATAACTGGGTCATTTCATCGACATAACCATTGAAGTCATATCCCAACATTCCCCGTTTGGCGACTTTCATGCCTGTGGCATTGGCAACGATCGCTTGTTCAAAGGAAATTTTGGTTCCGTCGGCAAAGCTAGCCACCATGTGAGGCTTTTGACCCCAACGTTTAGCAAATCCTTCCTGGGTGGTGGGATTGCGATAGGGGTCTTGAAGTCCTTTAATGTTACCGCACAATAAGGGAGTTAAACCAATGCTTTTTACAAAGCGGTAAAGGTTCATTTGTACCCCTGGCTGATCGCCATCACAAGCGCTGAGGATGACGCCTGCTTTGTCGGCATACACTTTCAGAATGGGGCCAATGGTGCCATCGAGTTCGGCATTCATCATGATCACATGTTTGCAATGGGCGATCGCTTCCATGACGATCTGAGCGCCAAATTCCACTGCACCTGTGACTTCGATTAGTGCATCGATGCCCTCAGCGCGACACAGTAACTTAGCGTCTTCCGTGACTGCATATTTACCGTTAGCGATCGCATCTTCTAATTCGCTGACAGTTGCAACAACTTGAATCTCCTCAATTCCGGCTTCCGAATAAGCTTGCTTGGCTGCCTCAATCTTACGATTGGAGATAGCAACTAACTCCATTCCTGGCACTGAATTGACAATTTGGTTGGCAATTCCTCGACCCATAAAACCAGCCCCAATCATTCCCACTTTGATGGGATTGCCTGCTGCTGCACGGGCTTGTAAGGCGCGATCGATAATAATCATGAACTAAACTCCTTTTTGGAACTGTTTATTGTGATACAAATCTCGATAATTTTGCACTTAATAATTTGTTACAACTTAATATTAAGTAGATTTTCATCGGGAATTGAGATTAGCGACATCTTGCACCAAGCGACTAGAAGTCGCAGCTACACAGGCAAAACCCGCCTGCGCGGGTTTGAAACCCTTAATTTTGATTAGTCCACGGAGGTGGACTTTGTTTCTGTAGCCGCGATTTCTAATCGCCAGGGCTAAGAACTAGCTGTTTGCTAGATGCTATCGAACCAGTCTGTTTTTTCTGGCTATGATTTTCGATAATTTGCTCCACAGCATTTCTGTAGGCTTCGGCAAACTTTTCTTTGGTATGATTTGCTCTTGCATATTCCCATGCCTTCCGAGACATCAGCTTTAGGTCTTCAACAGGCAAATTGGAAATACTTCTAACTTTCGCCTTAATTTCTTCAAGGGAAAGATTATCAAAAATCACACCAAAATCATAAACATCTACACCAGATTCGTAGCTTAAAATCGGAATTAATCCGGCTTGTAAGCTAGTTATTACTGCTCCTGCTTGTCCCTCAGAAACGGAAGGATAAACAAGTCCCAAACAATTATTTGTAATCTTTAAAAAGTCAGGGCTGCTAACATCAATCCAACCATAGGTATGAATGTTGGGTGTTTCGTATAATTCTTTATAGAAAGCTTGCTCAAACTCTTTGTCATTACTTACCGGGCCACAAACTGTTAAATGGTATTCCGGCATTTGGGCAAAGGCATCTAAAACCAAGTCTAATCCTTTGAGAACTAAAGCACTACCACCAAACCATATAAAATTCTTTCTTACCGCTTCAAAGTCTTTCTCGTCGGGAGAAGGATAAACGAGTGACGAAGAAATGGGAATACGATACATTGGTTTGTTGGCATATTTGAATGTATCAACTGTGAAATTGTTGCCCAATACGGTACCGTAATCGGCATATTCAATTCCCAAGTTGGGCGTTTCAAATCGCTGTGGACGTAAGGTAATTCCTCGGCGTTGTTGGAGTTCTAGAAGTCTGTTGCATTCAGCTGCATTGCGGAACACCATATTAGCAATGTCGATATGGAAGATTTTGATGCAATCTTTATTCAGTTTTGGTGCAAGCGCTTCTAAACGATGACGGATATCAATGAAAAATGCATAGTCTTTTTGAGGAACGAATTTATCATTGTGGAATTGGATAACATCAACGTTATAGCCCATGTCTAAAAAAGTTTGGGCGATTAGTAGACATTCCCAGTTCCAACTCTGGTCATTGGGGATAGGCTCACCTGGTTTTATGAGGAATGGTTCAATCCGATAAGAAAGAAGTACATTTCCTTTGGAAGGCTGTTTAGGCTTTAGGGAAACAACCTGTAAGGTCTTAGCGTAATTGATGCGAGCTTGGAGTTTTTTGGAGACAAAAGAGATAGTATTACCGACACGAGATAGAATATTATTTGGCATTTATTTCTACCTAAATTAATTATTTTACTCTCACTAAAGACGCAGATAAAGAGCCTATAGTTATCTGGAAGTTGTACCGCCAACAGTCATCATTCTCAACAAAGGCCAATTTAAATCTTTCTCAGATATTTCAGTCACATCTAGAGGCCAATCAATATTAAAGAATGAGTCGTCATAGCGTAAACCTCTTTCATACCCTGGCGTGTAAAATTCACCCACTTGATATACGACTTCAGTCTCATCTGTGAGTGCTTGATAGCCGTGAGCAAACATTTCTGGAACATACAAGGCGCGGCGGTTTTCTGGAGTTAATTCTACACCGATGTGTGATAAAAAGCTGGGAGATTCAGGACGCATATCAATAATTACGTCATAGATTGCGCCTTTAGTACAGCGAATTAATTTCGTTTCTCCTGCTGGCAGAATTTGATAGTGCATTCCCCGGATAGTGCCTTTTTTGTAGTTAAAAGAGAGGTTACATTGAGCAACTATTGGCTTTAATCCGTGTGCTTCAAATTCTTGAGCGCAGAAAGACCGAGCAAAAAAACCACGGTGGTCTGGTTTTTCTTCTAAATCAATAATGAATGCGTCTTTGAGTGCGGTTTCGGTGAAAATCATATATTCCTTTGAGATGAATGTTGAGTACAGAAAATAAACGAACCACAGAGGCGCAGAGGGCGCGGAGATATGAGAGTTTGAGAGATATTTTGTATCAGTCCTAAACTTATAAATTTCATAGAGTGCAACCCTTTTATTTTCTTCTCTTCCTCTGTGTTCTCTGCACCTCTGCGGTTAATTAAATTAGATATTCTTCTGGCGAGAAGAGAGTAATTTACGTTTTCAAGTCGAAACTTGAACTGCATCTGATGCAGAACGTAACTCTGCTCTGGGATAAGTATCATCCCAATATTGGGTGCAGAGGTCTGGTCGTTCGGGAGGGTTGGCGGTATAACAAAAGAATAGCGCTGACCGGTCTTCTGTGCGGACTGTGCCGTGATGCAAAGCATTTTTCGTATCTACAATAATAACTGTACCTGCTGGGCCTGGGCAGGATTTCCAAGCTGATTTGGGGATGACTGGTTTTACTTCTTCATCATCAATACCCATATAGCCTGACTTCCAAAGTTTGTAGTAAAGTCGAAAATAATTCCAACTAAATAAGGGAGTTAAAGAGCGGGGAATGTATTCAAAAGGCCCAGTTTTTTCTTCTACATCATTCAAGTAAATAAAGATTTTGATAATCCGACGGTCTTCTGCATCGCTATGCCATAGCAGCGTCCCAAACTGATGTTTATTATTGAAATCTTTGCGTAAATGTACACCATGAAAAGCAATGGGAAGACCGATATAATTTTCGATGATATTTAGCAGTCTTTTCTCTATCCCCCAAGCATAAAATTCTGGTAAACCTGTAACTGTGGAAATTTGTGGCCACTTTTGTTCTAGATGGTCGTTGTTTGCATTTTCCATCTGAGACAATTGATGGTAAGCAGCTTTGAGCAGTTCAGAGCTAGAGTTTAACCCTAAATCTGCCAGTGTTGTGACGTAAACACCATCTTTTTTGAGAGCATTAAAGATGTTGCGATCGCGTCCTTCCAATGCTGGCAAATTTCTGCTATGCTTCCAACGGGCTATGTAATATTCAAAGTCAGAAGACAGTGTAGATATTTTGCGTTTAATTGCGGTAAACATGGCGTAAATACCTTCTATTTTTTGATGTGTATTTGTCAGTAATTTAGTAGCTTATGACTTATAGTTCCGCACTTCTTGAGTAGGTATTTCACTTGATTCTGCTAACCCTAACTCTTTAGAAACCATCACATCAAAAGCACACAAGCTGACTAAAGCCAAAAATGGAACTACTATTTTGATGGCGGACATAGGCCATCTTCTTAAAGCACCCAAGAAAACTTTCAAGTTGACTTCTTTACCGTTCTGCAAAAGCATCCGCCTGCAAAACTGCTTAGAATATCCATTCTCTTCCAATTTCAAAATCACTTCGGGTATGTGTTTGTATTGCATTAACAGTGCAGATTTTGGCTCTTTCTGCCAATAACTCACACCAACAACACATTCCAAATAAGTTTCTTTAGTGACAATTACACTGCCATTGGCAGCACAATATCCGGCTAAATATGCTAAAGATATCCAGTTATTTTCAGCATCTTGCCAATTTTGGAGAGCGCGTTTCACTAGGTCAGTGCGGTAGACTGTAGCAGTCAGAAAAATAACTGCACCGACACTTTTTGAGAAACAATGCTCAAATATAGCTTTACCATCACCAGCACCATCTTCACTATCTACATCAAACCAGCGATTACCAACAATTGTTGGTGGATGAACTGGTTCACCACTAATTTGGTTTCGACCGGAAAAGTTGAGGAACAATAATGATAAATCTTCATGTTGCTTAAGTTTACTAATCACATAAGCAATAGCTCTATCTTGAATTGGGTCATCATCACCAATTGTCCAAACATATTTTGTTGTTGTATTATTTAGGCAATACATAATATTTTTGACAACGCCTAAATTCTGATAATTTTTATTTGACTTGAATGTAATATTGCTAAGTGTTGCTTGCCATTTTCGGATCACCTCTTGAGTCTTATCTGTTGAACAATTATCAGAAACTAAAATTTCACAGTCATCTTCAAAACCTTTGATAGCTTGAGCCAGCCATGCTAACTGTTTATCAAGTAACTCAGCACGATTGAATGTAGGAATGGCAATGGTAAGCAATTTATTCATATTCAATTAAAAGATGTAGTTAAAAAGAATCGGCAGTCACAACAGCTTAGTACAACATTTCATTAATTCCTAGCGAATTCTCTGCGTTTAAATTTCAACTCGGAATTTGCCACGATTTTATCCAACAGTATACTTACTAATTAATCAGCTGCTTTTTAGTCTAATTGTTTGTAGTTTGATAGCAATATTTGCAAAGCAGATACGCCTTTTAATTACTTTTTAAAAGCTGCCGATTATTTGGCCAGTTAAATAATTAGTAACAAAAGGCGCTTTTATTGCTGCTGTTTAGTAATTACGACGCTATTAAAAGCTTATCCGGAACAGAACATGGATAAATTTTTACTTCAGGAATTGGCACTACAAACTGTCCACCCCATTCGCCAATAAATGCCATTTGTTCCATAATTTCTTCCTTGAGATTCCAAGGTAAAATTAGGAGATAATCTGGTTTAGTTTCGCGGATTTTATCTGGTTCAAAGATGGGAATATGAGTTCCAGGTAAAAATAAACCCTGCTTGTAGGGATTGCAATCTACTGTGTAATCGATAAAATCTTTACCAATCCCACAGTAATTGAGCAATGTATTGCCTTTAGCTGGTGCGCCATAACCAGCAATTGATTTACCTTCTGCTTTAGCCGTCAAGAGGAAATTTAATAGCTTGTGCTTTGTTTGTTTGACTTCTTTGGCAAATGTAATGTAAGTCTCTATCCGATGCAGTCCAGCAGCAATTTCTTTTGCTTTCAAATGCCTAACTCGGTCGCTAATGCTGGGATTATCAGCGTAGTCATGTTTGGCATAAATTCTTAGTGAACCGCCATGAGTTGGTAATTCCTCCACGTCAAAAAGTTGCAAATTGTGTGCTGCAAAAATTTTTTCGATAGTCAGGAATGAGAAGTAAGAAAAATGCTCATGATAAATCGTATCAAACTGATTTTCTTGAATGAGTTGTAAAATGTGAGGAAACTCCATCGTCAAAATGCCATTGGGTTTGAGGATGAGTTTCATCCCAGCAATGAAATCGTTTAGATCCGGTACATGAGCTAAAACATTATTACCTATCAAAAGGTCAGCTAATTTTCCTTGTATTACGAGTTCTTTGGCAGTTTCAACTCCAAAAAACTTGTTGATACTAGGAATGCCTCTGGATTCAGCAACTTTAGCGATATTTGCGGCTGGTTCTATTCCTAGAACTGGAATTTGCTTTTCTAAAAAATATTGCAGTAGGTAGCCGTCATTGCTGGCAATTTCAATAACTTGGTTATGATGATTAAAACCAAACCTTTCTACCATCATATCGGTGTAAGTCTTAGCATGTTTTAGCCAACTTACCGAGTAGGAAGAAAAGTAAGCATAGTCGCTAAAAATGTGATCTGGAGTTTCAAACTGTTCTAATTGAACTAAGAGAGTTTCTTCAGAAACATAAGCATGGAGAGGATAAAATTTTTCGGCATTATTTAGCTGTTCTGCCCTAAGATAAGCATTGGCTAAAGGTGACATTCCTAGATCAACAAAGGTTTGGTGCAGAGGTTGACCACTGAAACGACATTTTGCGATCGCCATAATTTTAAACTCACTGATTGCAAATAATTTGATAAAGGAAATAAGTCCGAATAAAATATTATTAATTTCGGAAATATTGATGTTATTAGTGTGTAAATCTTGATTTGATCGGCTCGTAGTTTGCACTTTATTGCTAAAGTCCAAACTACAAATAATTACTATAATTCCATTATTTACACACTAATAAGGCAGGTCTAGCTACTTTTTATTCCAGAAGAAATTTTTGTCAATTTGCTCTGTACGAATCAGATACTCTAGCTGCTTTAAACGAGTAAATCCTCTAAATAAGAACGTATCTTCAGCCATATCAATTTGACTGAATAAATCAAATAGCTGCTGGGCACCAAGTCGGGCATTCCAATCACACTTAAATCCGGGTAGAATTGTGTTGATTTTCTCGAAGGATACCCGATAGCTGCGGTTATCTGTGCCATTGTCACCAAAGGACAATTTACAATCTGGGAAAATATCAGCAATAATTTCAGCGATTTCTTTAACGCGATAGTTGTTTGCTGTATCTCCCACGTTGAAGATTTGGTTATGTACAATGTCCCGTGGTGCTTCCAAAGCGCAGACTATTGCTTTGCAAATATCCAGTGCGTGGACTAATGGCCGCCAAGGTGTACCGTCACTGGTCATTTTGATTTGTTTACTAGTCCATGCCAACCCTGCTAAGTTGTTTAAAACAATATCAAAGCGCATTCTGGGAGAAGCACCAAAGGCTGTGGCATTCCGCATAAAGGTGGGAGAGAAGTCATCGTCAGCCAGTGGTCTGACATCTTTTTCTACCAGAGTTTTGCATTCTGCGTAGGCTGTTTGGGGATTAATCGAGGATTCTTCTGTGACATCACCTGCGGTAGCAACACCATAGACACTGCACGAAGACATATATACGAAGCGACGCACACCCATAGCCTTAGCCAGACTAGCCAGACGAACTGAACCTACATGATTAATTTCGTAGGTAATTTTGGGTGCCAATTGTCCGGCGGGGTCGTTGGAGAGTTCCGCCATGTGAACTATTGCTTCGACACCTTCCAAATCATCAGGGGTGATGTTGCGGATATCTTTGTTGAGGGTTTTAGGTGTTACCCCACTAGCGTTGTACAGCCAACCAACTTTATAGAAACCAGTATCTAGACCGATAACTTCATGTCCCCGTTCAATTAATAGAGAAGGTAATAATGAACCAAGATAGCCTTCTGTGCCAGTTACTAATATTTTCATTGTGGTTAATACCTTTGTATTGATGAGTTAAATTCTCCGTTTAGTAGGGTCGCACAGATGTACGTCCAAAGGAAACGCTATAGCGTTTTTCGTTTGTATGCAATAGCTCGACATCTCTCTTAAAAAGAGAGAGGCTTTGAATCTTACTCCCCAACGCTACAAGGGTTGGGGTTGGGGGTTAGGTCTGTATTGGACTCAACACAGAAGCGCTATATATGACTCGGTTAAGAGTCATTACGTAGTTGCTAAAACCTTTTGCAGGCTTACCCATTGGGTAGTAGCACTCTATAGCGCAATACAGTATTTCTTCCTTCTCTTCCTTTGCGTTCTTTGCGTCCTTTGCGGTTCGTTAAAAAAATTGACTTTGACAAAGAGTTAAGCCTTAACCCAAGCATATTGCTCTATATGCACTACACTTTTTTCTTGTGGGATGGCTATCTTACCCGTTCCTTGTATTTCCGGGCGAACAAGATGCCTACTTCACAAGATTCATCCCTTATTCAGCAGCACCGGAAGTAATAACTAAGTTATCTATGCAGTTACGACATTATCTAGATGCGAGAGTTGGGGAATCTGAGTTACCAGCGCTTTGCCAATTTCTAGAGAAGATGTGGCAGCAGGAGAAGGAGCATTGCAAACATGGATGGAGTTTTGACCAGAAACAATCAAAAAGTCGTCTACAAGCTTGCCATCGTTCATTAAAGCTTGAGCGCGAACTCCTGCATGGGTGGGAACTAAATCTTCTGCTTGGACTTCGGGAATTAGTTTTTGCAAGCTTCTGGTAAACGCTGCTTTATTAAAGGAACGAATGATTTCTTGAATCCCTTCATCAGCGTGTTTTGCTGCCAATTTCCAGAAACCAGGATAGGTGATGACTTCAAGAAAATCCCGCAGGTCAAAGTCGGTTTTTTTGTAACCTTCGCGTTTGAGCGACAGAACCGCGTTTGGCCCTGCATGGACGCTACCATCAATCATCCGGGTAAAGTGGACACCCAGGAAGGGGAAATCTGGATTGGGAACTGGGTAAATTAGTGTCTTGACCAGATAGCGTTTTTCTGGGGTGAGTTCGTAATATTCTCCCCGGAATGGGACAATTTTTGCTTGGGGTTCCACTTGACCTAACTTGGCGGTGCGATCGCTATGCAATCCAGTACAATTGATTACAAAGCGCGTTTCAAAGTTACCGTTGTTTGTTTCCAGTACCTGATTTTTACCACTTGGGGAGATTTTCAGAACTTTTGTATTCAGGTGTAAATCCCCACCCTGTTGTTGAATTAGCTGGGCATATTTCAAACAAACTTGCTTGTAATTAACAATACCAGTTGAGAATACCCGAAGTCCACCTACACATTTTACGTGAGGTTCAATTTCCTTGACTTCTTCCGGGCTAATTCTCTGGACTTCTATGCCATTATCTAAGCCACGTTTGTAGAGATTTTCTAAGCGTAGTAGCTCTTGTTCTTCAGTTGCAACAATTACTTTACCACAAACTTCATGCTCAATTCCATGCTCTTGACAGAATTCTACCATAGAGCGAGAACCATCACGACAAAATTTAGCTTTGAAACTCCCTGGCTTGTAGTAAATACCAGAATGAATCACCCCGCTATTATTGCCGGTTTGGTGAAATGCCCATTGGCTCTCTTTTTCTAGTACTAAAATCCGGGCATTGGGATAGCGTTTTCCTAAAGCCAACGCTGTCGAGAGTCCAACTATTCCCCCACCAATAATTGCAAAATCATACATTAGTATTATCGCACTTAAAATTACAGTAAATCTTTGAATTTGGGAGTGGGGAGTTAAAACTCATAACTCCTGTACAGACGCGATTAATCGCGTCTCTCCCCCTACCAAACTTTCCAAGGAGCTTGATTGGTGTTCCATAGCCCCTCTAGATAGTTTTTATCGCGTAAAGTATCCATCGGTTGCCAAAACCCATGATGTTTAAAAGCAGATAGCTGTTCCATATCAGCTAGCTTTTCTAATGGCTCTTGCTCCCACACCGTAGAGTCATCAGCAATCAAATTGATTACTTCTGGTTCTAACACAAAATAACCGCCATTAATCCAAGCTCCATCACCTTCAGGTTTTTCCCGAAAGCTGGTGATTTTAGTTTGCTCATTTCCTAAGGAAATGGCTCCAAAACGTCCGGCTGGTTGAACGGCTGTGAGTGTTCCTAAGGTATTTTGTTGTTTATGAAACTTCACTAGCTCGGTGATATTAATATCACTTACACCATCACCATAGGTAAAGCAAAAAGTTTCATTACCAACATGTTCGCTGATTCGCTTTAAGCGTCCGCCTGTCATTGTATTATCACCCGTATTTACTAAGGTGACACGCCAGGGTTCAGCGTAACCAGAATGCACGTTCATCTGGTTAAATCGCATATCAAAAGTAACATCTGACATGTGTAAGAAATAGTTAGCAAAATACTCTTTAATTATGTAACCTTTGTAACCACAACAAATGATGAAGTCATTAATGCCGTGGGCAGAGTAAGTTTTCATTATGTGCCAGAGAATTGGCTTACTACCAATCTCAACCATCGGCTTGGGTCTGATACTAGTTTCTTCACTGAGGCGTGTACCAAGCCCTCCAGCCAAAATCACCGCTTTCATGCAATTACCTCGGAGATTTGTAGAGATATTATTATCAGGAAAGAATAAAGCCGCCAGTCGCCAGAATTCAGAATTTAATTGTGTGCAATTGGTGAGGCCGCGTGAGTGGCGGGTCTGAATTCCCCACTTTCTTGTTCTGATATCATGTCCGGGCAATTAAGCATAATACCCGGAACCCCAAAGAGCCAAAGCTGCGCTTTAGCTCCCCTCCCCGTCGGCGGGGAGGGATTGGGGGTGGGGTTCTTTTATTATGGGTAATTTGGCGGACATGATATGATTTCTGACTTCTGAATTCTTCTTCAATTGACTTTTTCGAGATGAAGAGGATGCACTTAGATAGAGAAAAATTAATTTCTGATTTCTTTATTCTCAGTCAACAATCTAACTGTAATTTTCGGCAAAATTATGAAGGAAATATAAATTAAAATCTTTTCTATATAAAAGCTCGATGAATATCTATAAATACGGAAATAAATTACTAAATTCAAGAAAAATTTCACCCATAAAACAACTAGGATTAGCTGGCGCTAACCCTAGTCAGGCTTGATTTGTTCAATCAAAACCAATAATATTTCAGTAACAAAACTTACTTGTTTTTAGTTAGTTTTTTCCACATTACTTGAGGTTTGGAATAAAGGGTCACATTTGTTTTCTACGACTACGCACATATTACTGAGTGCTTGCTGATAATTATCCATATCATCTTGCTCAAGGAAGATTTTGGCAGATGCCTGTATATCTTCGATAGCTTTCGTCTGGTTTTTGTTAGATTGACTACCGCCATATTGTGCTAGTTCATAGCGAACCATACCTCGTTTGAGATATGCTTTTGCTAGTTTGGGGCTAATAGTTAATGCTTGGTTAAAGTCAGCGATCGCTAGATTATATTCTTGCTCATAATTGCTGCTATATTGAGCAATTTGATAATAGACAGCACCCCTCTGAAAGTAAGCTTCAGCTTTGGATACATTAAGTTTTATTGCCTCACTAAAATCTGCGATCGCTTTTTTGTAAGCTTGTTGAGATTCACCGCTATATTTAGCCATTTGGGCGCGGACAATCCCCCGTCTGATATAAGCTTCCATTTCATTACTATCCAGACCGATGGCCCGATTATAGTCAGCGATCGCTAGGTTATACTCTTGATCAGGATCGTTGCTATATTCGGCGAGCATATAGCGGGCATTGCCCCGATTTACAAGAGCTTTGGTTTGATTGGGCTGGATTGTGAGAGCTTGGCTATAATCTGCAACTGCTCCTTCGTAGTCTTTCAGGTTATAACGGGCATTGCCACGATTTACAACCGCTATGGCAGATGTAGGTTGTTGTTTAATTGCTTCGCTAAAGTTGGCAATTGCTTTTTCGTAGTCTCGCTCTTTGTAAGCAGTGTCACCCTGCTGATAGTAATCAGTGAAGTTGAGGATGTTATTTGTCTGGCGAGACTTCAATGTTTGTTGGGTGTAAGCATTTTGGGAAATCAACGGCTGAGTAAATTTAATCATTACGTCCGCATATCCCAATAAACCAAAACCTAACAAGCAACAAATAACCGGGTACAATTTTGACTTCTTGGAAGGTTTATAAGGTGAACGGTTTGAGCTAATTACTGGTTGCCAATAATTAGCTACGTGCGATGGCATGGCTCGCTGTGGAAAGCGCGGTGTCTGAGTGTAGTGCTTTTTCGCTTTGATTCGCGGTTGTAGATGTTCTTTAGCTTCTATAGCGCGATGTGATGGGAAAGGGTCGCGTCCACCTAATCGCACGGTACGTTCACACCACGGGCAGCTACGCATGTGGCTGTTGTAGCGATGCTGAGGATTTGTCGTGCAGGTAATCAGGGAATCTTCGGCTTCAGCTATTGCTGAGAGCCAAGTCTGGGCACTGGGGCGCAGCAGTGGGTTGTTGTGACCCGCTTCAAAACAACGGACAAATAATTCCTGTAAGGCGGGATGAAGAATTTCCCAAGGGGGTGCAATGGGTGTAGGTAGGTAGGGTACGTGCCGCTTTTCGCTGTAAGTGAAATGACCCGATGCAATGCGGGCTTCGTAGGGCGGTGGCTCAATAGCACCTTGAAAAATCCCCGAAAATGGGTGAGTGCCTTCCATTAAGAGTTGAAATACTAGCACCCCTAACCCAAATAAATCATGAGAGATTTCGCGATCGTGCTGGGCAAAAGTTTTATTCTGGAGTTCTGGTGGGGTAAACTCTGGTTTACCTACTGGGCAGCGATAAACAACATTGTTGTTTCGGTCGGGTACTTGGAAAGAGTCTGTGTCTATCAAAGTCACCAGTGCGGTGTCACTGACGAGAATATTTGACTCATTGACATCACCAATGCAATATCCACTAGCGTGCAAAGCTGCAAAAGCCGCCGCTAGATTCCGAGCCGTGCGGAGTAGGTACTGATAGTTGAATAGGGGGCAGTGTTGGCGACGGGTTCTGGGGTTGTAAAAGTCGATAATTGGCCGCATCCCGTGAATATGTGGCATCAAAAAGCCAAGAATGCTATTTTTGCCATCTGCCGCCCGTAATAAATCCTCTGGCCAAGCGATAGAGATATGCCCCAAACTCGCCGTCGGATTTTCTGGCGGGTTGGCAAGCATCGCCTGGAGTTTATCAGCATGGGCAGTCGTTGGCTTGTGGTAAATCTTCGCCACCAAGTTGCTATCGGATGGCACTGCATAAACACAAGCTTCACCGCCACGCCCCAAACTGACATTGAGGCTGAGAATTTCTTTTCTAGGGGAACAACGTAGTACCTGCATAATGAAATTACCGCTAACGGGAGTTATGTAAGATGTGAAACCTGTAGATGTATTGCTTATGAATCGTTGAATGCAGCTATAATGAGTGTCAAATCATCATCAGTGCGTTGTGTAATCCGTTCTGAGCGTAAAAATTTTATCAACTGCTCCTTCGCTTCAGTCTTATCCTTGGTATTAGCTACAAATTCAAACAGGGGAAAAAAGAACGGTTTGTGAGGTTCGCCAACAACCATATTCAAAGCCAGCATTTGTAGTCCGTCGGTTGTAATCCCAACATTTACAATGTCTGTGCGCCATAATCTCATTTGCACTGCATCTAAGGCATTAGGCGAAGTCAAAAAAGTGGTTTCGTTAATGTATTCGCCGCTATCAGGTATAGTCAGTGCGAGGAGGTTGCCCATGCTATCTTTTGCCACTGCCAAACCATCACCTATCTGTGCCACAGCAGCAACTTCTGGTGTGGCAACCATCATAATTAAGGTAGTTGCTAAATCTTGAGGCTGTTTGTCACAACTAGCCGCCTCAGCATCGACAGCTTTTTTAGCAGCTAGTATGGCATCATTTAAAAGCGATCGCACCAATGAATCATCATTCAACATTTGCCGCGTCAGCTCTTTGGTGGAAATGTTTTCTATTGCTGTCTCCACAGCAATCATCGCTCCCACTTTCCCCAGGCTAGCAGAACCCGCGCCATCTGCGGCGGCGGCCACCAAAACATTATCTGACAATATCTGCCAGTGATGAGCATCCTGACATAACTGCTTGTTTTTTAAGTGACTTGTACCACATACAGACGCAGCCACAATCCGCCATTGAGTAATCTGTTTTGATATGTTCATAGATTTTTTGCCAGCAGCTTGATGTTTACACAGCTAGCTGCGATTTTTGATTAAACAGTCCCCCAACCAATCGGCGGTAGTGCTACCTGTTCGTCCACCTGCGAATGAGAAACAGCTGACATACTAGTTGACAACCAGACAAACATCTCGATAAAATTTAATCCTTTCAGCTTCAAGGGGGTACGCACAGTTATTTGATTTAAACGCGTCATATTCGCATTTTCTACACCCACTGTAAAAAATGCTACACGCTTATTTGCTTCATCTCCCTGTAAGCGCTGGGATGCTTGCTCTACCACATGCTCTAACTCGCCTTGCGGTTCTCCATCGGTAATCATGAATACCCAAGGACGATAGTAAGCAATCCCATTGGCACGATACTGAGATTTCCGTTCTTGAATTATGTCTAAAGCTTTATGAATTCCTGCACCCATCGTAGTCAAGCCCTGTGCTGTCAAAATAGGTGGATTGAATTGATCAGCAGTCACAAAGTCTTGTATGACATTGATATTACTATCAAAAGTGACGATCGCCACTTCCACCCGTCTGGCAGCTAAGGAATTTTTGACTAATTCATCCTTTAAACTCAGTAAACCCTGATTTAAAGCCTCAATCGGATCTCCTTGCATCGAACCAGATGTGTCTAGTAACAGCACACAAGGACAACGTGGTTCTGGGTTCTCAGCAAATTCTACTACTTCATCAAGTCTTAAAGTATCATGCATAACTTTTTGTGTTATGTTAAAGTTCAAAGCTTTATTTTCCTTCTCTTAGAGTATATAATTTCAGTCACCCAGGCCATTACACAATATAGTATCCATTGGGAAATGCTCTAAATCTTTATTAAACAAATTATTTTCATGAATTTCTCTATATATTTCAGATGAACTGGAGTACAGCTTAGTTTATCAAAACCCAGGATTAGCTGTTGTAATCTATCTACCAAAAACTTATATCCATTAAACCTACAGTACAATAAATACGTAAACTTTCCTAGATAAGTTTTTAAAGATTTTATGTAGGAGAATCGGTCTTTTACAGAAAAGTGATTAATCATAATTAAGCTGATTAGCTCTGGAAGTATACCACTGTAACTGGGCAAACTTGGAATCAAATTTGTCTCTTGAAGATAGTGGGCATAAATAAACGTCATTATTAAGGTCTTCAGCTAATAGTTGTCGATAGTGAGTAGAGCTTAGAAGCAATTAACATCTACTGATAGTCTAGCCATGATCAGTGTTTAGCTTTATTCATACCCACCTACTTATTTTTTAGCTGTAAGTAGAACGTGCCAAATGTAACAAAAAAATTAAAAAGTTTATAAATTTTAATATACATATTTTAAAATAAATAATTTGTCCATAGAGAAATATTACAAAGAAGAGAATACTTCATAGCTCATATTTTCAATTTACAAATGTTCGGTTGTTGATTCCGTAAAAAACTTGAAAAATATGAATAATTCTGGTGGATTCACCACACTACGTCCTCTAAGTTTGTTAAGACAGTTATCCAATTGCTCCGACAGTACTTGTTTGCAAGCATTGAGTAACTCAGTTTCTTGGTCGATTTACCTAGAACAGGGCAAAATAACCTACGCTACCCATTCAGTAGAACCTTTTGATCGATTAGAACGTCATTTGCGTCGCCTCAGCCACCAAATTCCACTGCTTACTAGCGAGGTTCGTGTTCAATTACGTCTGATGTTTGAACCTGACTCACACAGTCAGTCAATCAAACATGATAATAATTCCAGAAGCCACCCTCCTGAGTATCAGGCTATATCCTGGCTTGTTAGTCAACGACATCTACATTCTACACAAGCAGCACTGCTGGTTCAAGAATTAGTTAAAGAGGTGATTGAATCATTTTTACTGATTAAAAAAGGTACTTATGAATTAACAGAATCACTGAATAGAATGCCAAAAAATTGTCGGCTAGATACAGAAAAAATTCTCGAACATTGTCAAGCACGATTAGAGAATTGGCAGGCTTTTGTTCCCCAAATTTCTTCTCCATATCAACGTCCATATCTGTTGATTAACAGCAAAATTCAGGAGAAAGATTTACCAACCCTTCAGCCGTATTTAAATAATTGGATGAAGGGTTTTAGCCTGTGTCATCTGGCTGTAATTTGGAATCAAGATGAAATCCAAGTGGCTCGCAATTTATACCCTTACATTGTTAATGGTGCGATTATCTTGCATGAACCCGATCCACCATTTGATAAATTACCAAAAATATTTGAGGTGCGATGTCTACAACGGCCTACGCCTACGCTTTTCCCGAAATTGATTACAGAGTTAGTTGGCACCAAAGAAAAACTAACTATCACCATCAACCATTACCCAGATATTTCTGAAGGGAATATCGCTCCTGTTCAGCGATTACTACAGATTGCTGCTCCTCCAAAAGCAAATTTTCAGAAACCAACAATATCAAATAATATAAATGCTGCTTCCCAAAGAGTAACGACTGCTACTGTAGCAGCAGAAAAAGTCCACAAAATCGTTTCTGTAGATGATAGTCGCACAATTCTGAAAGCAATTAGCTATTTCTTAGAAAATGAAAATTTTTCTGTAGTGACTATCAACGATCCAGTAAAAGCCGCTTTGTCAATTATCAGGCACAAACCAGACTTAATTTTACTGGATTTAAACATGGTAGGAATCGATGGTTATGAGTTGTGTCGAATTATCCGAAATAATTTAATTTTTAAGAAGACTCCCATAATTTTTGTGACTGGGAATAAAGGAATTGTAGACAAAGTAAAAGCGAAACTGGTAGGGGCATCTGGATATCTTACTAAACCATTTACCCGCACCGAATTACTGAAAATAGTTTTCATGCATTTGACTTAAATTAACCGCAAAATCTAGTTGTCACGTCCAGGTTTTGCGGTCATTCAACAAAGGCATAAGTGACAGACTCCTACACTGACTGCAAGCAGTACAGTGTAATTGCTGTGCATAGGCGTTGAGCTTTGTTTAAAGTCCACGGAATGCCCTACCGTAGACGATGAATTTCTTACGGATTATTCCAGAAAGAAGCGCATAAATTGGGGCAAACTGCTGGTTTAGCCACCCCAAATTTTCTCTAAAACTGCGTTTGGTGAAACATCCGCCGTTTTTCCCG
Source organism: Nostoc sp. (assembly GCF_036917755.1). Classification (GTDB taxonomy): domain Bacteria; phylum Cyanobacteriota; class Cyanobacteriia; order Cyanobacteriales; family Nostocaceae; genus Nostoc. The sequence continues at coordinate 7,137 of NZ_JBALFC010000107.1, read as the reverse complement.
TGGGAGATTCAATGGCCAGGAATTTATCGTTTTTCGGCAACAACTTCGCTGGATCAGTAGGGCCAAATAGGGCGATGGTATAGGTTTGAACTGCAACACTTAGTTGTAGTGCCGCACTATCAGTAGACAACATCAAATTTGCCCCAGCAATTATGGCAGTTAACTTGCCAATATTATCTGGGGCTGTCACCTTGATATCTGGAGAAGACTCCAGAAGCGATCGCACAAACGGCTGTTCGTCAGACCCCTTAATGACCACCACAGCCAGATCCGGCTGCTTTTGTTGGAAGTTTTCAATAATTTGCTGCCACTTGCCGACAGGGTAGATTTTATCCAGTTCTTTAGCCTGGGATAACTGGCCAGAACCGCCATTAATCAAGATATAGCCTGTTTCATGCACCCCTAAACGTTTTTGTTCCTTTTGCGCCCACTCAATATCTGGTTTTGGCACATTTACTGCTAACTCTGGGACAGGGGTTTGTATGCCCAATGGTTGCAGCAAATCGTGATATACTTCTGCCGCATATTGAGATGGTTTGAAAGGCACAGCATGGTTAAGAAAAACCGAGCCTTTGCCTTGGTAGCCAATGCGTACAGGAATTCCCGTCAACCAGAGTAAAAGACCCACCAACCAATTTTGCTTAACAGCAATGACAACATCGTATTCGCGATCGCGAATTGTGCCCACCAAGTTACCCCAATCTGCCAGACTGTTACGGTCTTGAAAATCAAAGGTCAGCACCTCGTGAACGGACTTGCTCACTCGGTAGGCAGCCTTTGACCGGGGTTCAACAACGACATCTATCTGAGCGTTAGGGTAATGGCGCTTCAGGTCATCTAGAGTCGGAAACAAGAGAATTTGGTCGCCAATTCCGCCAGGTACAAGGGCTACTACTCGCATAATATTTATTGACGCTTACTCGCTCCCTATTTTAGGGGAAAATATATAGCTTAAAGATTGAGGAATTCTGTGTATTTACTAATTCCAGCTGCGGGAATGGGAAAAAGAATGGGGAGTAACCGCAATAAACTCCTACTGCTCGTGCGATCGCAACCAATTATTGCTTGGACTCTATTAGCCGCAGAAGCCGCCACTACAATCAGTTGGATCGGGATTATTTCTCAACCTGCTGACTGGCCAGACTTCAAAGCAATTATCGCCGATCTGAAGCTGACTAAACCAGTGGAATTGATTCAAGGTGGCTCCACCCGACAAGAATCTGTTTACAATGGCTTGCAGGCGCTACCAGTAGCCGCAGAGCAAGTCTTGATTCATGATGGCGCCAGATGTCTAGCCACACCAGATTTATTTAACTCTTGTGCTGAAGCCATTCGCCACTGTCCCGGTTTAATTGCTGGTGTGCCCGTCAAAGACACCATCAAAGTTGTCGATGAACAAGGCATAATTCAAAAAACACCCGACAGACGACAACTATGGGCGGCACAAACTCCCCAAGGATTTGATGTCAAGTTGTTGAAACAGTGCCATGCTGAAGGTGTCCGTCAAGGTTGGGAAGTAACTGACGATGCCGCTTTATTTGAAAAGTGCGGCATCGAAGTCCGAATTGTCGAGGGAGAGGAGACAAATTTAAAAGTGACTACTCCCCAAGATTTGGCGATCGCAGAATTTATTCTTATGGGCAGAGGCTTTTGAGGGAGATGAGGGGGATGAGGGGGATTGAGAATTTTAGATTTTAGATTTTAGATTTGGGATTAAAGAATTGAAATTTAATCCAAAATCGTCAATCCCTTCGGCTTGGTGCAGTCACTCATGGGGGAAACCCCCAAGACCGCGCTGCTTCACCAAAATCCAAAATTGAATTGCCCAATGCCCAATCTTTAATTTGATACTTTCAAAAAATATTTTGACAATCTACGATATAATGCCACACACTTGTTGATTGTTAGTTGTCATCTGCTAATGACTAATGACTAATGACTAATGACTAATGACTAATGACTAATGACCAATGCCCAATGCCCAATGCCCAATGATTAAATGATTACAGCCACAGCGACGAAGATAGAAGCAATTCTCTATTTAAAGGGTAAACCCTTGTCGCTCGGCGAAATCGCCGAGTATGCCGCGTGCGATCGCGCCACTGTCAAGGAAGGGATAATTGAACTAATGGACAACTATGCCCACCGAGATAGCGCCTTAGAGGTAATAGAAACCCCAGATGGTTATAGTTTGCAACTCCGATCTGACTTTCATGATTTGGTGCAAACGATGATACCAGTAGAATTGGGTGTAGGTGCATTGCGGACTTTGGCAGCGATCGCCCTTAATAGTCCCATACTCCAGAGCGACTTGATTAACCTGCGCGGTTCAGGAGTATATCAGCACGTTCCAGAACTCGTCGAACTTGGTTTCATCCGCAAGCGCCGAGATAGCGATTCTCGTTCCTACTCGCTCCAAGTAACGGCGAAATTTCATCAGTATTTCCAAATCGAACAACTCCCGCAAATACTTTCCACCAGCCAAAAGGAAGAACAATTAGAACTAGAACTAGAACTAAAGGGAGTGGGGAGTGGGGAGTAGGGAGTGGGGGGATGAGGGGGATGAGGGGGATGAGGGGGATTAAGGAGAATAACCAATGCCCAATGCCCAATGCCCAATGCCCTTTCTTCTTAAAGACTTATACCCGTGGTGAATGCGCTACTCTTGTTCTATGGTTTAGAGTAGAGTTAGCAATTAAGCTAAATAAAACTGCCAATGGTGTTTAATCCTGATTTTTTGAATGACAACTCTGAGGAACACCCTAATCAACTTCTTTCCGACCACTCTGGGGAATATCCCAATCAGTTGCTCAAATATCTACAGCATCAGTCTCCTGATGTTTTAGCTAGGATTGCTCAGTCCGCCAGCCCCGAAATTAAGCAAATTATTTCGCAAAATGTCCAAGGGCTAGTGGGAATGCTCCCCGCAGAAAATTTCAATGTGCAAATCACAACAGATCGGGATAACTTAGCTGGGCTTCTAGCATCGGCCATGATGACGGGGTATTTTCTGCGCCAGATGGAACAAAGAATGCAGTTAGAGCATTTGTCTAATGGTCAATAATCAATAGTCAGTAGTCAAACATTCTGGGACTATTGACCAAATAATTACTAATTTGTAATTCGTAATTCGTAATTCGTAATTAAAAAACGTACAGCAAGCCCACACTGAATTTTTAATTCAGTGGTCAACAAGACAGTGGAGAGTGCAAGCTTCCACTGATAGCGGAGCGTAAAGCCTTCTCTTCTCCCAAGGGGAGACGCACTCGCGTTCGAGAGGCAACGCCTTCGGCATAGCTTCGCTTAGAGCAAGTCCGCAAGCGTCTTGTAACTACGAATTACGAATTATCAATTACGAATTATTTTGACTACTTCCTTTCAGGATAAGCTCCTAATTCCACTTTGAAGGTTTGAATTTTACCATTGCGGTTGACTTCGATCGCTAATATATCCCCAACTTTGCTGAACTCTACCAACTTCTGTACTTGGGCTGAGGTTTTGACGAGTTTGCTGTTAACTTTTTGAATCACGTCTCCAGGAAGAAGTCCTACTTGCTTGGCTGGAGAATTGTCTGTAACTCCTCTAATGACAATCCCAGCTTCCTGCTGAATGTTTAGCTGATTTTCTTGATTAATTTGCTGTTTTCTGGTAGGAGAAAGGTCTGCCATTTCAATACCTAAGAAGGGATGATCCACATGCCCTTTAGTAAAAAGTTCATTGGCAACGCGGGCGGCGGTTTCAATGGGGATGGCGAAACCGAGTCCTTGAGCATCAGCGCGGATGGCAGTATTAATACCAATCACTTCGCCTTGGGCGTTTAACAAGGGGCCACCAGAATTACCAGGATTAATTGCGGCATCAGTTTGGATAAAGCTGACTCGCTTATCTGGGACACCAACTTGAGCGCTGGTGCGATCGGTAGCGCTGATGATGCCAATAGTGACAGTATTATCTAAACCCAGAGGATTGCCAATAGCGATCGCCCACTGTCCCGGTACTAAGTTTTGCGAATTGCCCAGTTTCGCAGTCGGTAAATGATTTGCTTTTATTTTCACGACTGCCACATCTGTCACAGTATCAACTCCCACCACCTTCCCCTCTAAACTCCGGCCATCCTTGAGGGTGACTTGTACTGTATCTGTATCTGCTACCACATGAGCGTTAGTGAGTAATTCTCCATCTTCGCTCAAAATAAATCCCGATCCTGTACCGCGCTCAATGCGTTCTTGGGGAATTGGTTCCTCATCCTCTCCAAAGAATCGCCGCAAGAGGGGATTTTTCAAAGCGTCAGAGATCGGATTGGCGACTTTGCGGGTGGCATTAATTCGCACTACAGCCGGGCCAACTTTTTGCACTGCCGTCGCAATAAAATTCACATTATCGCCCCCAGTAGCCCCAATCGCTCCATTAGGAGAATTCGGAACTACGGATTCTGGAGGCGAAGCCATTGTTACATTTTTTAACTGTTGGAACGAGGAATATTGTGGTAGGAGATAGCGACTGCCAAACAAACCTGCACCACCGCCAATCACCAATAAAAACACATAAACCGCCAGTTGCTTTAAGGATAACTTCATAATCATTTTGCTTAAGGACAGCAATGCAGTTGCTAATTTCTAAGTGTAGTCAAGCTAACGGCAAGTGGACAAATCAATTTACTAGAAATTGGGCATTGGGCATTGGGCATGGGGCATGGGGCATTGGGCATTGGGTATGGGGCATTGGGCATTGGTTATTCTCCTCATCTCCCTCATCTCCCTCATCTCCCTCATCTCCCTCATCTCCCTCATCTCCCCACTCCCCACTCCCCACTCTTCCCATCTAAAATCTAAAGTTAATGCGCTCTTGACGTTTATACATGACTTTACCCTTTCGTCAACTGTTTCTCTGTAGCTTAGTTAGCGCCTTGGGCCTAGTAAGCATACTGCCAAACACTAACAGCGCCAACGCTGCTGTCAGTGGTTGCCCAACTCCAGCCTTATCTCGCTTCCAACGCCATAAAGTTGTTCGTGGCGAAACTTTGGAGAGCATAGCGCAGCGCTACAATCTCATACCTACAACTATTATTGGCATGAATCCAGCTTTGCAGAACGGTGCGATCGCTGCGGCGGGTTCTACCTACGTAGCCGTTGGTAGTGTACTTCAAATTCCTCCCTACAATGGGGTTGTAGTCGAAGTGCCTCGCGGTGAAACTTGGCGACAAGTGGCGGCAAAATACAAAGTTCGTGCTGATAGCCTTTTTGAGGTAAATGGCTGCCAACAAGACCCCAGAATTGTGTTTGTTCCGGGGGTAAATTGGTCGCCCAATGGTGTTGTAACTAAGTCCCCTTTACCTACTAATACAGATACGCCAAACCGTGCATCCCTATCTGGATATCCCTTGGCACAAGTGGCAACGATCGGATTAGCTTACGGCTGGCAAATTAATCCGGCGACAGGTCAAGTTTTCTTTCATAGTGGTGTTGACTTATTAGCACCAGTTGGTACTGATGTGCTAGCGATCGCATCTGGAACCGTAGCCTTTGCCAACGAGCAAGGTACTTATGGCAAGTTGGTCATTATTAACCACAGTGGCGGACTCCAAAGCCGTTATGCTCAACTTGACAATATCAAAGTTACTGTCGGACAGCAAGTGAAAAAAGGAGACATATTGGGAACCGTAGGTACCAGTGGACAACCAAGTTCCAGTCAACCGCATCTCCATTTTGAAGTGCGTTCTAGCTCATCTCTGGGTTGGGTAGCGGAAGATCCAAAGGGTTATTTAAAGAAATGAGGGAGTGGGGAGTGGGGAGTAGGGAGTAGGGGATGAGGGAATAGGAAATAGAGAAGAAACTGAATTACCAATGCCCTATGCCCAATGCCCTATGCCCAATTCCCAAATTCGCTAGATTTTACAATGTGCATTCCTGCTTCTGCAAACCTTGTAAATGCTGCATCTGCCTGTTCTGTGTAGTCTACAACACCGGGAACAACAACAGGGGAAGTACAATCTTCTAGCAGATAGATTTTTTGAGCAAGGGCAGCATCTACCTGTTTAATTTCTGTTAATAAATCGTCGATTGTCCAGGCGACACAGTGACTTTTAGCTTGACCACCGATAATGACAGCATCAAATTCTAAAAGTTGTTTTATCAGGCGCGTGTTTTTTTGAGCAAGTGGACGTTGCTCAAAATCTTCCAACACTTCTGGACGTAAGATGGAATAATTTTCTGTTAAGGGATTTTCACCTTTAATTTCAAATTGTGTCTGACTCTGACGAGCAATGCCGTGAAAAAATATCGCTTCTTCTACCGATGAAACTAAAGCATGACCAATACCACCCAACATAGAATGATAAGGCCAAATAATCAGAGGATATTTCCCATCCTGACTTAGTTGCTTAACGTAATGGTAAGCGTGTTTTTCTAATAATTCATAATCCCCATTAGTAACACTGTTAGCTACTGCTGGGTTAACTTTCCAAATACCTTGTTCGATATCAAAAGCAGTGATGCTAGTCGCTGCTGGGGTGGGATGTTCTCCGGCGGCGTTCACCCAAAAGATCGGATGGAAAATTTGCGTTGCTGTGTGGGTGTCTAAAGTAGGTATAATTTTTGTAATTACTCCCAAGTTGCGATAGATAAAATCACACAATCTGACGTTATCATCCACCGCCGCAGTACCGGATTTTCCACCTACAAATAATTCAAATCCAGGAATGCAGAAGGTGTTTTGGACATCAATTAATAGTAAGCAAATGCTGGTTTTATCTAAAGATGCAGGTTTGATATCGTGTTGTTTTGCCCAGATTTCAGCTTCGGCGGCACGTTCTTGGTAAGGTACGCGCCAAACTTCGCCGATTTTATCGGGGTTAAAGTGGGGAGGAATGGATAGTTGGGTTGTTATTTGGGTGTTCATTTAAAATCTGTACTTATTCTCTAATTATTCGGCTTGCCTTAGTTAAAAATAATGCTGAATTTAGTAAAGGTCATCGTGCGAACCTAAAGTTAACAACAAAATTTCTTCCTCTGGTGATTCAATATTTATAGCGGTTCTCGTTTACGTGAGGTACACCCGTAGGGGCACGGCATGCCCATTGGTGTCAACTTAAGAAGATTTTGCCCAAATTTGTTGGGTGTAAGCGTCAATCTCTCGATG